>UREV01000015.1 GCA_900546925.1 uncultured Bacteroides sp. | reverse complement strand
TTCCTTTGTATTTCATTGTGATTTCTCGAATCCCAACCGAATCACGAAAAAAAGAGAAAGCTCGCTGTCGATAGACAGCGGGCTTTTTTGATTGGCACGCCGTCGGGAATTCCATTCCCGTAAAGGCGGTGCAATCGAAAAAGTCAAGCCGGCACATTGTTTGCAAATTACAATACAACGTATTATATTTGACAATACAAATTAAGATTTACAACTATGGCACAGGCAACATTATCAATGAGAGTCGATGAAACTCTCAAGAAAAATTTCGATAGCATCTGCGATGATTTCGGTTTCACCAGCACAGCAGCAATCACAGTATTCATGAAGACCGTTGTACGTGAAAGACGCATTCCGTTTGAGATCAAGGCATCAACCAAAGAACAGATCAACAAGGACGCTTGGGCCGCTTTCCTCGAGATGAGAGCAGCAGCTGCCGAGGCAGGAATCCAGGACATGTCACTTGAAGAGATAAACGCCGAGATTCAGAAGGGGCGCAATGGAAGATAAATTCTACGCCGTTATTGACACGAACGTCATTGTATCGGCGGTCATTTCAAAGAGTCTGGAGTCCAATCCGGCAAAGATCATCCGCGCCATCGTACAGACATGCACCGGGATTTGTGCCCAATTCCTTGGTCGGTGCTGATGATTTCCGGTGGACATACACAGGGTTCCCCCCCCATGACCCTATTCCGTGCAATCCGCCAAATGATAACTTAACAAAAAGACCCCGACTGAAATCAGCCGAGGCCACTATATAACTATGGTTTAAAAACTACCTGTTAGCAAGTTCGGAATCCAAATAAATCAGTCCGCTTTCGCCGCATTTCTCGATTTTATTTACGATAGCGTCGACAGAAGCCTCTTCCTCTACCTGCTCACGGACAAATCCCCAAAGGAAGTCCTGTGTTGCCTTATCTTTCTCGGCAGAAGCAACATCTACAAGATCATCAATAAGTTTAGATACGTGACGCTCATGATCAGCCACACTGGCAAAAACCTCTTTAACACTGCCCCAACCAGTTGGAACGACATCGATCATATTTACCAGAGCTGAACCACCGCGTTTAGTAAGATAATTGGCGAGCTTTATAGCATGCTCCCTCTCTTCATCAGACTGTTTGTACATCCAATGTGCAAAACCATTCCAACCCTCTTTCTCAAAGTAGAAAGCCATCTGAAGATACAGATTTGAAGACCATAATTCAGCGGCAATCTGATCATTTACCGCATTCTGTAATTTTTCGGTAATCATAATTATTAAAATTTAAAAACATCATTTCATAACCGCCTTATTAAGGTGTATTTACATAAGGATATGCAACTTATGTGCCATTTCAGAACCTGACAATTATGACTGCCAATTTGACTATGACAATATTTCATATGAGCGGACCCACACCGCGTAGCGCGAATCCGGAGTGACATCCGTAAGCGACGCCACAGCCTCGTCCCGCCTGGCAAACAGGTCACCCCGACGCGGCGAAAACTCCACGCACATCTGATACCGTCCATCCAGGTCGCCAGGACCCACCAGCCGCTCCAAATGATTGTCATACAGGCGCCTGGCCAGAAGCCCCATCGTCATGCGCACATTGATTTCGACGCAATGCGCGAGCCTGAAAGTCCCCGCCTCGCGAAAAATGAACATATCGACGCCCAGAAAACCGCTGTACTTCCCCACAAAAGTCCCTGCTATTGTTTTTGTCAATGCTGCCTTAATGTTCAGGATCAATGCTGCCGGCACGTAGCGGGACAGTTCTGCCAGTATCCATTCGTCGGAAGCGAGGATATTTCCCTTGTATATTCCGTTGTCACTGAAGAACATAGAGTAACCTTCGAACTCTACGGAAGACTCCCCCACATGGAACAACATGGCAAAGTCCTGGACCACTTCCCGGCGCTTTTCCACCATGACACTCCCCTGCTTGGATATGACATTTTTACACCAACCGAGATCACTCTGCGACAATTCCCCGGCCCTGCCCCACCTGAGACCTTTGCCACTTCCTGACAATGGAGATTTCATGACAGCATCTCCAAACAAGTTTACATAACGCACAACGTCTTCTACATCATGGAGTTCCACGACAGAATCGGGTTCAGAAAGAATGTGCAGCATGGACGGATGGGCGGAACATACAAGACGATGGACATCGGCATTGACACGAAACGCAATTCCTCTGCCCGAAAGGGCCCGCACGGAGGCGACGAATTGGTCTGGCGGCAGCTTTTCAGGGGCGATGCCGGATCTTTCCAGACGGCGTTTCAGGACGGCATCCCAACCCCATGGAACTATCTCATCATCAGATGTTTCCACTATCCAATCGACTAATCCGGAACAGTCTTTTCCGAATTCCAATGCAGAGGCGGGCGGCACGAAGTTCGCGTCACCGTTGGCTATGCATAAATCATGTTCAGGATTAAAAATAATCATCAACTAATGCTCAACTGTTCACAAATATAAGATTTTTTCGTTTTGTGCTAAAATAATCATAGATTTGCAGTTCAGTATCAAAACGAAACACGTAAACGAATGAAGCAAATATCTCTTTTCCGGGTTGCATTGGCATTGACAACAACCTTTATCGGCATCGGATCAGCGGCAGGACAGACTCGCGCAGACAGCACTGCATGGGACAAAACAGCATTGAGACAGTACATCGACGAGGCGCTGGCGGACGAGGTGAAGGAACAGTTGGAGAATATGCCGAACATCGAAATCGGCAAGGGTCTGACTTTCGCTCCGAACGACGAGTCTTTCAAAACGACAATCAGGTTCAGGATGCAGAATTTGGCCGGAGCAACGTTCGACCGGCATATGTCGATTACGGAAACGGAGGCGCAGATCAGGCGTCTTAGATTAAGGTTCGACGGTTATGTTTTTTCGCCTAAGTTAATCTATTCCATTCAGTTAGGTTTTTCCGGCAGTGATGCGAAGCCGACACCGAACGGGACTACGAATATCGTGAAGGACGGTATTATTTACTATAAGCCGAACGGTTCGTGGAGTATCGGTTTCGGTCAGACGAAGCTCAAGACTAACAGGGCGAGGATTAATTCGTCCAGTGCGTTGCAGTTTGTGGACAGGAGTATCGTGAACAGTACGTTCGGCGGAGATCGTGACTTCGGTTTGTTCGGGGAATATCACCGCGGCGGTGTGGACGGTTTTGCGTTTTCTTCTTTCGCTTCGGTGACTTTGGGCGAGGGAGCGAATTGGAGGAAGTCTTCGGACAATGGTCTGGCTTACACCGGAAGGGTGGAGTTTTTCCCGTTCGGAAAGTTCCACGCAAAGGGTGAGTATACTGAGGGTGATACCTATTATGAGAATAGTCTGAAGCTGATGGTCGGTGCGGGTTATTCGTTCAACCAGAATGCTTGCCTGGGTCAAGGTTTCAAGGGTAGTTTGCTCGACGGGACCAGCAATATCGGCGGGTATTATGCCGATATCGCGCTGAAATACAGAGGGTTCGCTGTCAATGCCGATTTTATGGGGCGTTATGCGTCAAATCCTTCGGATGTAAATTCTTCAGATGCTTTTATATTTACCGGTCAAGGCACGAATTTCCAGGCCAGTTATTTGTTCGACAAGAAGTGGGAGGTAGCGGTCCGGAATTCTACGATTTTGCCAGATGGCTGCATTAGGGATTTCGCAGGATACAAGGTTTGGAATCAGAGTACTGTAGGTCTGACGCGTTATATTATAGGTCACAGTTTGAAGGTGCAGTTGGATTTGTCGTATAATGCTATGAAAGATGCTGTTTCGAATGATTACGACAGATTCGGGGTACGGTTCCAGATCGAGCTTGGATTGTAGGTACCGGAGACGACTTGGTTTTTCATCATAAACGGTAGACATGGTGGCGTCAGGAGGCTCGGACTCGTCCGCTCAGGTACTGCGTAATTCGCGGCCTGAGTTCCGACCTCCTGACGCCTCGACGTATAGATTTATAACGGAGATGCTAACAACGCGGGCCTCAGGGGTCGGCGCGCCTGAGATTATGTAGATGTTGATTATCAATGAGTTATACTGATGAGCCGTGCCGACCCCACCCAAAAATAGGCTGTCGGCACGGCACTACTTCTGAACCAGCTCATTATCAACAACTTATAACAGAGTCCCGCGCCGACCGGCAGCGGCGGCCATGTCTAAGTTAAGCGCTAGCACCAACTTGAAAATGTCTATTTTAGTATTAAGTACGATGCTGTTAAAAAAGTAATTTCAAGTGGGGATATTGTATTGCAACATAAAGAATTATATGTATCCCTGCCGAGAACCTGGCCAAAACGAGCAAAAGTAATTAATCGTAACGACATAGAAACATATATCCCAACAATTCTAACCCTAAACCCCATACAGATAGGCGGAAATTTCTCCGCCTATCTTTTTTTTGTTATATTTGTAATCTTGGCCTAACGCCAGCAACGTATACAAACCATGAACAAAAAATCCATCTTAGGCATAGGAAATGCCCTCACAGACATATTGGCCGTCCTTCCTGACGACACATTCCTGAAAATGTACCACCTCCCGAAAGGCAGCATGCAGTTCGTGGATATGGAAACCGGAAACAAAATCTTCGAAAGCCTTAAACCATACGGACTTCACTATGTAGCAGGAGGCTCTGCGGCCAACACCATCACCTGCACAGCCATCTTCGGCATGACATCCGCATTCATCGGCAAAGTCGGCGAAGACGAACTCGGACACCTGTTCAAAAGCGACGAAGAGCAGTACGGCGTAAAGACATTGCTCCTGAAAGGCAAGAACCCTTCGGGCAGATCCATGGTCTTCGTGTCCGGGGCCAATGCCGAAAGAACATTCGCAAACTACATGGGAGCAGCGCTCGAGATGGTTCCAGAAGACCTGAAACCGGAATACTTCGAAGGATATGACTACTTCCATATCGAAGGATACCTCGTTCAGAACCAGGCACTTATCCGCAAAGCCGTGGAAATGGCACATGAGGCCGGATGCATCATCTCACTCGACATGGCTTCATACAACGTGGTGGAATCCAACGACGCCTTCCTCCATGACATCGTCGACCGCTATGTAGACATCGTATTCGCGAACGAGTCCGAGGCCAAGGCCTTCACCAAGATGCAGCCGCGAGAGGCCCTCGATGAGATCGCCCGCCACTGCAAGATTGCCGTCGTGAAAGTAGGAAAGGACGGGTCAATGCTCAAGAGCGGAGATGAGTATCACTATATCGAAGCTTGGCCGGCAAAAACTATCGACGCCACAGGTGCCGGAGACACTTACGCGGCAGGATTCTTGTATGCACACTCGCTCGGAATGCCACTGAAAGTGTGTGGAGAAATCGGCTCCATCATCGCAGCCAAAGTCGTGGAAGTAATCGGTACGAAGATCGACATCCCACGTTGGAAAGCCGCCAAGAAAGAAATCCGTGAACTCCTCGCAGCAAACGGCGTGGCTGTTTCAGACGAAAACAGTAACGAAGAATAGATTTATGTTCGACTTCATAAAAAACATATTCAGAGGGAAAGTCATAAACAAGACAGGAAACGATATACAGACAGGACTCACTCCCGTAAGTAACTTACACTCAGTCACCATATTGCTCGACATAAACGACGCACGGGAAGAAGGATGCCTGGACAGAATCCGCAAATATTTCGAGACCCGCGGAATGTCATGTGAGATATGGTTCCTGGACTTGAACAAAAAACATAAAGAAGGAGAAGAATCTCCCGATCCGGAGAGAACGATAACGAAGAAAGACCTGAACTGGTTCGATAAGCCTTCCAGAAAGAGAATAAACAAGATAAGCGGGGAGAATCCGGAATTGTTCATATCACTCGTGAACAACAACTCTTTCACCATAGCGTTCATAACCAAAAGCTTACCTGCGAAATTCAAAATCGGAAGGATGCAGCTCAAAACCAGAATCTTCGACCTCGTAATCGAAGACTCCCCTTCCGGAGAATTCACCGCATCACAGGCCTTCGACGAAATAGTGAAATACTTAACAATAATAAAATAACGACATGGCAAATCTCACAAAACACTTCATAACGGGAGTAAAAGGCTTCGGAATGGGAGCCGCTAACGTAATCCCGGGTGTTTCCGGCGGCACCATCGCACTTCTGACAGGCATCTTCACAGAACTGATAGACGCGTTGAACGCCCTAATGGATCCGTCATCATGGAAACTGCTCCTGTCAGGCAAATTCAGAGAATTCTGGAAATTCATCCACGGAGCATTCCTGGTATCACTTTTCGCCGGAGTACTCATAAGCATATTCTCGTTGGCCAAACTGATGGTATACGTCATGGCCTTCCACCCGATACAGACATGGGCATTTTTCTTCGGACTCATCATCGCCTCCTCGGCGTATATGATTTACGATATCAAAGGATGGAAAGTACTTGATTTTATGTTCTTTGCAGTAGGCATCGCCCTCGGAGTAGTCATCTGTACCCTGTCTCCTACCACCACCCCGGACGACCTCTGGTTCATATTCATCTGCGGTGCCCTAGCAGTCTGCACCATGATTCTGCCGGGTATCTCAGGCAGCTTCATCCTCGTAATCCTCGGCAAATACGACTACATCATGCAGGCATTGAACCAAATGAACATACCGGTACTGGCGGTATTCGCGTTGGGCTGCGTCATCGGCATCCTCGGGTTCTCGAAATTCCTGCATTGGCTCCTCAAACATAGCGAGCGTCAGACCATGCTCGTGCTCGTGGGCTTTGTAATCGGCGCGCTCGTGAAGGTATGGCCGTGGAACAACGTCGGGGCTATCGCGGAGGCTCAGCTCCTCAGAAGCGGCATGGATGCAGAAGCTGCCAAATCAGGCGCGGAAATGCTCATCGCAGGCGGCGCGACGCTGAAAGACTTCGACTTGCAGATTCCGGCTGCCATTTTGTTCGCCATCTCAGGAATCCTGCTCGTGGCCGGCTTGGAATATATGAGTACGGTTCACAAACTCAAGGAAGAGGAACGCCAGAACCGATAGGTGATATCCTCCAGTTCATACGACTTTTCATCCGCTGCAGCACTCCCTGCGGCGGATTTTTTATGGCTCACCTTATAAAGTCGCTGATTCGTCGTGCGATGGTTCAACGGCCCGCAAGAAGGCCGGAACGGACCGACTTTCACATAATCGAAGCTCGCAAAAATCTCGTCTTCGACGCTCTCCCTGCCGGAATATATGGCCAGGGTCAATGCCGGATAAACCTTTCTGATATAAGCAGTTATCTTCATCAATGCCTCGGGATCGTTCCCTTCTCCCAGGAAAAGGAAACAGTTCACCCCGAAATTGTCGGACAGCATGGAGTCCACCGCCTCAGGCGTCAGTTCCTCTCCGACATCTTTACGCAGAAACGGAGAATGACAACCTTCACATAGCCCCGTACAATTCGATATGTCGACAGCCAGTGTCACTTTATCGGGAATTTCTTCCATCACGACACTGGTCATCTCCGGCACGTACTTAATCATTGACAAACCTCCTTATAGCTCTCACCTTCAGCGATTTACCTTCGGCCGCAGCGACGCGGCGAAGACTTATTTTTCAGCGTAGAAACGATGCTCGGCCTCTTCCTGACGCATCTCGCTGAACGAAGATACGCGCTTCAGGTAACCGATCACACGGGTAAGGTAATCCAGATTCTTGCTCCCGCACTTAGGGCATACTGTCAATGTATCTTTGCTTATATATCCGCAGTCGTTGCAGACAGTGTTGCGGCAGTTGAATGTGAAATAGTTCGTACCATAATGGGCAGCGACGTTCAGCAATTGTCTGTACTGATCCTTGCTGAGATGCTCTGCGATATTCATGTGCAGCGCAGAACCTCCGTCGAGATACTTCACATAGTCCTCTCCATGAAGCTTGAACTTGTCTATCATAGAAAGGCTATCGTCCTCAGGATTATAGAAATATGAGCTGTACATGTTATGCTTCGAAGAAACAAAGAAACCGTCTTTCTTATCCCACTTGTAGTTCTTTCCGGAAAGATTCTCTCCAGGGACGAACTCAGTGTTGAACATAGTTTCACGAGTCTTGTCCTTACGGTTGGCAATGTTGATAGTCTCCAGAATCGTATTCACGAACTCACGATATTCTTCATTAGGAGAAATCTCCAGGCCGAGGAACTCAGCAGCATCGGTAAGACCGTTTACGCCGATAGTAAGATACTGCTTGCGCATATCGATGAAGCCTGCCTTGTAGACATCGAGCATATCAGCCTTCAGGAAGTCACGGATAATCTCGTTGAATGCAGTCTGGTATTTGTGTACACGACTGGTCATCTCCGTTATCTCGGCATTGATATAACCATATAGCGCCTTCCTGTCATAATTCAGATTCTTCGGCAACGGCTGCTCCGCAGGAATCACCAGACCCTGGGTTTCGCTGAAGAACTTCCTGGTAGCCAGCTGGATAACTCTGTTCAGGTTAATCGTCATCACTGACTTGGAACCGGTAGCGACAGAAGCTGTTCCCATGGAATACTGGTGGGTGGTATGGTTGTGCTCCTCATCGGTATCATCCATGTCTTTCAACGAGTTACGCAGACGGCAGCAGCTTGAGAGGGAATCCGGGCTGTTGGAAATATAGCAGAAGAAGCTGTGTCCCTTGGACCACATTTCCGCTGTAAAATCAGCATATTCCTTGTCTGCGTAGTCGTCGCCGCCGTCGGTAAGAAGCGCCATGGTCTCGACAGGGAAAGTCAGGATATAATGATTTCTCTCTTCATTGAACCAATTCATGAAGTGCTTCTGGAGCCATGACAATGTCTCCCATTTCGGTGCGGTTCCGTCCGGGAATCTGAAATCACCGAACACGCCCTCGAAGTAAGGTTTGTCGAAATAGCCGATGTTCCAGAATACCGTCTGATAGCCGCGGTTGCCTGCCGGCATATTCATCGAGTGCACAACCTGCTGGAAGTAATTGTCAATGACTTTTTCCAGGGTTCTCTGTTTGGCGTTGCCTTCGACCACTTCACTGAGTCTGTCGAGGTAGTTTTCACCGTAGTCCTTCCTGATGAAATAATCCATATACATAAGGAACTCAGGTGTAGCCACGGCTCCCATGAACTGGGATGAGATGGAGTATACCAAGTTAATGAACTCTCCGCAGAATGATTTCAGGTCAGTAGGTGCTATAGAGACTCCGCCAAGTTCTTTCAGACCGCTTTCCAGGAACGGATACATGGTAATGGCCACGCAGTACGGATATCCCGGTGTACCACTCTCGTCATGTTTGTAAAGCACATGACTTTCAAGGTCTTCGATATATTGTTCGGCAAGACGTCGGCTGTACATGGCTTTAATCTTGTCCTTCATGATATAGCGGTTCTGCTTTATATTGTTCTCCTTGTAGAGCTCCTGGCCGAGAGTCACGATATTCTTCCGGGTCACATTGGCATTGGCATCGAACTTAGAGCCGGTAGCGGCATTCGAAGCCTTTATATAGTCTCGGATGAAATCGCGCTTTTTGCGGAGGTCGAGGCCGGCATCGAATTTCTCGATATAGGCGAGGGCGACTTTCTTGTTTATGGACATCAATGATTCTTCCACCTGACGACGGATTTCTTTGCTCGCAATCTTGTCGTAGATATAGAGGTTTTCCACAATGGAAACGACCACAGCTTCCGGACATGCCTCACCAGCAGACTTATACGCTTCGCGTATTCCTTTCATCAACTTATCTATGTCGTACTCCTCGTAAGAGCCATTTGTCTTGTAAACATCCATAATTAAGAAAATTTAATATCGAATAGCATATAGTAGTTATTACAAAAATACGCAATCGCTCTCCCTTATCAAAGAAATTTCTGAAGAAAATTTATCAACAATTCGAGGTTAATTTCGCATCGGCTTGTAGGTCAATGAATAGCAGTCGGCCACCGGAATTTGCCTCAAAAAGCAGAATCCGGTGGCCGAGATATAAGTAATATTCGTATGCTAAATCAGTACATATCTCAAGATGAAGAGGATCGCGAGAATCCACATCATGACTGATACTTTCTTGACTTTTCCAGTAAGAGTATTCAGGAATACGTAGGAAATCAAACCGAGCATGATACCATCGGAGATGCTGTATGCGAGAGGCATAAGAAGCATGGTCACGAAGGCAGGTATAGCTTCGGAATAATCCTCCCAATCGATTTCCTTTACAGGAGCTGTCATCATCACACCTACGATGAAGAGAACCGGACCTGTAGCTGCGCCAGGGATAGCGAGGAACAAAGGTGAGAACAACAGAGCTATCGCAAAACAAAGCGCAATCGTAAATGAGGTGAGACCTGTACGGCCGCCTTCTGACACACCGGATGCGCTCTCGATATAAGTAGTAGTGGTACTTGTACCGAATGCCGCTCCTGCTACAGTAGCCACTGCGTCTGCCATCAGCACTTTGTTAATTCCGTCGACATTTCCTTTCTCATCTACCATGCCTGACTTGACAGAAACACCCACAACTGTTCCGATAGTATCGAACATGTCGATGAACAGGAAGGTGAACACGATGGCCAGCATATCCCATGAGAAAATATGCGCCCATTCGAATTGGCAGAAAATAGGAGCGATAGATGGCGGAGTGGAAACGATACCGGAATAGTTGGTCACACCCATAGGAATACCGATAAGTGTGGTGATAATTATACCGATAAGCATTCCGCCACGAACCTTGAGAATCACCAATACAGATGTAAGGATGAGACCGATTATCGCAAGGATGGCGGTAGGCTCAGAGAACGATCCGAGGGTTACAGATGTAGCCTCGCTGCTTACAATGATGCCCGCAGATTTGAGACCGATAAACGCGATATAAAGTCCGATACCCGCACCGATAGCACGTTTCAGACTAAGAGGAATCGCATCCACGATCAATTTGCGTACATTAGTGACTGTCAGGAGGATAAACAAGATACCTTCGAGGAAGATCGCTGTCAATGCCATCTGCCATGTGTGTCCCATACCGAGACAGACTGTAAACACGAAGAAGGCGTTGAGACCCATACCCGGAGCAAGTCCGAAAGGTTTCTTCGCATAAATGGACATTACCAGACAGCCGACGATGGCCGCGAGAGCTGTAGCCGTAAAGACGGCGTCGGTAGGCATACCCTGGGAAGCCAGAGCGCTGAAGATGCTCGGGTTCACCGCAAGTATGTATGCCATCGTAAGGAAGGTTGTTATACCCGCAATAATCTCGGTCCGGATGCTATGCTTCGCAGGATCCAGCCCGAAAGTCTTCTGTACCAATGAGTTCATGACTGATTTCGTTTAGGTCAATGCTTAGAAAACCCATTTTACACCGAGACATGGACGGCACCAGAAACCTTTTGCAGAACCGAAGTCGTAAGAAAGTTCGATCTCGGTACCCACATTAAGGTTATCCACACCGAAATGCTGTCCTACAGCATACCAGAGCTGTGGCTCAGTGATGAACACCACATTGGAAGTCTTTCCTTCATCCCACTTGCGCTCACCGTCCTTGTTTACAGGACAAACTGTGTGGTTCTCCCACCAGAAATCAGCAAAACCGCTGAATCTCAAACCGGTAACGCCGAAAAGGTCCTGCATGCCCCATACTGCGGTAAGCTGCATAGGGACAGCGCTTTTACGCTGCTCTCCTTCGAGGTTGATGTTGCCTTTACCATATCTGATGAACTTTCCGAGAACCTTCAAGTTCAATGTATTCTTATAGTCAGCACTATGGATGAACCAGTCGATACCGCCGAGGAAGGCATGGTTGATCGTGTAGTTGCTGTAAATACCGCCGTTGTACTCTACATGGATGCTGAGAGGAGCGAGTTTGCTGTTCTGCCAGAAGTTAAGGCAACGGGCAATCTCGAAATAGCTTCCGTTCGGAGACACATTCTGATCTTTGGCGTTCTTCTGGTTGTAATCGTAGTCGATGAAGAAGAAAGTGTTACCCCATTTGTCTCCGTAGAAACCCTCGAGTGTAGTGGTAACGTGCTTACGGTCACGACCGAAGTCGTAAAAGATCTGGAGGTTAGTCTGCGCTTTCGCCATCTGCGAGAACGCCATGAGTGCTACAACTGCAGCAAAAAAGGTTTTTTTTAACATAAGTTTGTTTATATAAGTTGATAAGTATATCTGAAGAACGCATGAAAGAATTACGGGGCGGCCAGAGTCGGTCGTCCCGTGATTCATCTACAGCTTCAACAGGGCAGTAGTCTCGATGTCAGACGGCATTGCAGCCATACCGTCGCACTCTGACAACTCTATTATGAAGTTTGCATAAATCGCTTTCGGCGAAAATCTGCGTATAAGGTTCAATGCCGCTACGGCAGTTCCACCGGTCGCCAGCAAGTCATCATGAAGCAGTACAACATCATCTGATGTCAACGCATCTGTATGAATTTCAAGTGTATCGGTTCCATATTCCTTAAGATATTCTTCAGAATATGTATCGCAAGGGAGTTTCCCCGGTTTGCGGATAGTCACGAATCCAGCCCCGAGTTTGTAAGCCAATGCTGCCCCGAGAACAAAGCCTCTGGATTCAAGACCGGCCACTTTAGTAATTCCTTTATCCTTATAAAGTTCATACGTTGCATCCACCGCTTCACGGAAAGCTTCAGGGCTCTTGAAAAGCGTAGTCACATCCCGGAAAAGTATACCTTCCTTAGGAAAATCAGGGATGGAGCGGATGCTGGAAATCAGAAGTTCTTTGTTCATCTGCCGTTAAAATGTAAACTTGACCATTCCGAGGAGACGGTGGTTGGTAATCCAGTGAAGTCCTCCATCTACAAGACCGTTGGAAGCGTTCACGTAACCAGACTCTTCGTATTTGCCATACTGAGCGGCTGTAATGTCATATTCAAGTCCGAAAGACAACTTGCCGAGATTATATACTACAGTAGGTGTCACACGGAAAAGCTGGTTAAGGTTATGGAAACCGTTTCCGCTGATATACAAGTTACTGGTTTTTGTATAATCTTTTCCGTCTACTGTCTTGTCAGCGACAAGGCTTTCGCTTGTGCCGAGGTTCTTCACGTAACCGATCATACCCTGGACCTGAACCTTGCGGCCGTATTTTACTGAGAGGAAAGATGCTGTGCTGTGAAGAGGTGCATAATCCATGCTGCCGTCAGCATTGACCTTAGACACTCCATAGCCTGAAAGCATGTTGAAATGCTCGCCGGCGGAAGCATAGACTACTTTTCCGTTGATGGAGAAGTCCTTGTTCACGTACTGCGCGTAGACATAAGGGTTTATGGTGGTAATTCTGTCATCGACCTTATTTCCGGCACCATCGCGCCATCTTGGCTTAATGCTCAGGACATCCACACCTACACGGCCTGTGAAACCGTCATTGCTCTTGAATGTAGCTCCGGCGTATATTTCAGGGACACAGCTGTATTTCAGGTAGTTATCAGAAGCACCGTTAGGACCTGCAGAGAGGTACTGCATCTGATAGATGATGCCGCCGGTCAATGTGAAGTTCTTCGAGAAGTTGTAATCGAACATCACCTGAGGGGTACGGCTGAACGGGTTGAACGGGGTACCTGTCTCGAGATCGATTACATATGGCTGATCTGCTGCGAGAGGATGCCATGCCTGTCCGATTTTGAGGGATGCGCTCTGACTGTTTTCTTTACCGAGGTCTTTCCATGACAATGTCGCGAAAGCCTGGCGAAGACGCAATACTGCTACGTTTCCGTTCATGCAGTAGAAGTCAGTCTCGATTTTCGCAGCGACATTAGTGTTGCCTATATGATAGTCTTTAATATCCAAACCGAAACGTGATGTAATGGCGAGGAAACGGAATGTGCTCTGAGCGTTCATATCCTCTCCCTTAGCGTTAAGTGCCTCGTCTTTAGGGAGATAGTAGAACAAATCTTTAGTACCTGCCTTACTCTCACGAGTATCGAATGCAAAGTAGTTCCTTATGAAACCATAAAACTTGATGTGCGATGGCTTCTCTGTTTTCGCCGTCTCTCCGGCAGGCTCAGAAGCAAAAGCCTTGGCAGCCGGTGCAATAAGTGCAGCGGCTGCCATAGCTAAAATAATTTTCTTCATTTTATAATCCAATGAAAATAAGAATTGCGTATCCAAGTACGAGACCTACGACACCAATAATAGCGCCAATCTTCGTCATATCCTTAACCTTGATAAGACCAGTCGAGTGAGCGATGGCGTTCGGAGGTGTACTGATTGGGAACAGCATGGCCACAGAGGTAGAGAGCGCAACACCTACGAGAAGGGCTTTCACACCACCGATAGGCAAAAGCATGTCGCCCATTCCGACTCCGACTGCGCTGAGAATAGGCACTAGAAGGCTGGCCGCAGCTGAGTGGGAGATGAAGTTGGACATCGCATATCCGAGAAGACCTGAAAGGAGGAGGATAATGAGCGGTTTGAATGATGCGAACGGAATAGCCTGTACAAGATTCTCGGCAAGACCGGTCTTGTTCAATGCGATACCGAGGGCGAAACCACCGGCTACCATCCAGAGGACACTCCACTCCACGTTCTTGAGATCTTCTTTAGTTATGACACCTGTAGCGCAGAATACTCCGACTGGAATCATAGCCACCACATTGGCATTGACTCCGGTATATCTGTCGAATACCCACATGAGGATAGTTACAGCGAATGTAACCCATACGATATATGTCTTGGTATCAGGTTTTCTGGTATTCTCTATCTTGAGTTCTATCTTGTCAGATGTGAATGGGAAGAGCTTAAGAAGAAGGAACCATGCGAACAGGAGCATCACGATAACGTAAGGGACCATGACAAGCATCCACTCGCCGAAGCCAATGCTCTGGTGCATTGTCTCTGTAAGATAACCGAGGGCAATAGCGTTAGGAGGGGTTCCGATAGGAGTACCGATACCACCGAGGTTCGCAGCTACAGGGATAGCCAATGCAAGACCTGCAGTTCCTCTCTCGCTGGCAGGAAGTGTCTTGAGCACAGGTGCCAGGAAAGTAAGCATCATGGCTGCAGTAGCTGTGTTGCTCATGAACATGGAGAAAACACCGATAACCATCAAGAAGCCGAGAAGCACATATTTAGGCTTGGTTCCGAAAGGCTTCAGAAGGACTCTTGCAAGCTGGACATCGAGACCTACTTTCGTAGCGGCTATAGCGAGGAGGAATCCTCCGAGGAAGAGCATGATAGTAGGGTCAGCGAACGCAGCGAGCAACGCCTTGTAGCTGACGAATGTACCCATATCGGCAGGATCAGCTCCTGTATTCCTCAAAAATAGAGGACAATTGTCTGAAATAGTGAACAGAAGTAATACTATAATCGTGACCGATGTAGCCCACGTAGGGAGGATCTCGAACATCCACATGAGAGCGGCCAAAGCGAAGATCGCCACTGTTCTCTGTTCAATGATAGAAAGAAGCGGTGTTCCATTTTCTGCAAAGCCATAGAATGACCTAGGAACGAACCAGAAGAAAAGGAATACGGCGATGGCAAAAAGGAGCATTATGAGCTTCTTGACCGGAAATGCCGCAGCTGGTTTTACTGTTTCAGTAGACATTTTTATTGTTTGAATATTATTATTGCTTTAGTAAGTGTCACAATAAGATGCGAATATAGACATTTTTCAAGACTTTACAAACGAGAACGGGGGAAAAACAAATGTTTCACCCCCGTTACATTTATATTCTGGAAATTAAATATTAGATAACACCCTGAGCGAGCATTGCCTCAGCCACCTTCATGAAGCCGGCGATGTTAGCACCCTTAACATAGTTAATGTAGCCGTCAGGCTGTGTACCATATTTCACGCAAGCAGTGTGGATAGCGTCCATAATGCCATGGAGTTTTTCATCCACCTCTTTAGCTGTCCAGCTGAGATGCATAGCGTTCTGAGTCATTTCGAGACCTGAAGTAGCTACACCACCTGCATTGACAGCCTTTCCTGGAGCGAAGAGGATCTTTGCCTTCTGGAATGCCTCGATAGCACCTGGCTGGCAACCCATGTTGGAAACCTCTACGCAGCACCATGTGCCGTTTGCGATAAGTTCCTCAGCATCCTCCTTAGACATTTCATTCTGGAATGCACAAGTCATAGCGATGTCGCACTTGATGCTCCAAGCCTTCTTGCCAGGAGTGAATGTCGCATCTGGGAATTTCTCAGCGAATGGAGCTACAACGTCGTTGCAAGTCGCACGGAGTTCGAGCATATAATCGAGTTTCTCCTTAGTCATTCCGTTAGGGTTATAGATAACTCCGTCAGGTCCAGAGATGGCAACCACCTTAGCACCGAGCTCAGTAGCCTTTACGCAGGCACCCCAAGATACGTTACCGAATCCTGAAACAGCAACGGTCTTACCCTTGATGTCGAGGTCAGCCTTATGGTTGTGCAACATGTGCTGGAGGAAGTAAACTGCACCGAAACCTGTAGCCTCAGGACGGATGAGTGAACCGCCGAAAGGAATTCCCTTTCCGGTAAGCACACCATTGTGCTCACGGGTAAGCTTCTTGTACATACCTTCCAAGTAACCGATCTCACGTCCACCGACGCCGATGTCACCTGCAGGAACGTCCATATCAGGACCGATGTTTCTCCACAACTCGAGCATGAATGCCTGGCAGAATCTCATGATCTCACCCTCTGATTTTCCCTTAGGGTTGAAATCTGAACCACCTTTACCACCACCCATAGGCAATGTTGTGAGGGCGTTCTTGAATGTCTGCTCGAAACCGAGGAACTTCAAGATAGAAGGGTTTACTGAAGGATGGAAACGGAGACCTCCCTTGTATGGTCCGATAGCGTTGTTGAACTGTACTCTATATCCTGTGTTTGTCTGAACATCACCGTTGTCATCTACCCAAGAAACGCGGAATGTCAACATTCTGTCTGGCTCCACGAGACGCTCGATGATTCTAGCTTTCTCAAATTCAGGATGCTGATTGTAAACATCCTCGATACACTCAAGCACTTCAGTTACGGCCTGCAGATACTCTTTCTCTGTAGGGTACTTGGCCTGAAGTTTGGCCATTATTTCCTGTGTTTTCATTATGTTTATTAGTTTATGGGATTATTCCCGGTTTAAAATCCATTTTCAAAGCCGCTCACAACGTCGTTTATACCAATAACCTCATGTCGCGTTTTCTTTAAATGTTAAAGTATTCCTCAAACATCACTGCAAATCTAATGATAAAAACGTTAAAAACATAATAATTTGTAAGAAATTTTTGCAATTACACTAAAAAAAAGGCGGCACCGAGAACGGCACCGCCTTACAATTCATCACTTTACACTATTTCTGGGCCTGAGCCTGAAGTTCCTGCTGGAGAGACTCGAGAGTTCTGCTGGCCGGAATATTGAGAGCCTTTCTGGCTGCCGCTGTAAGGTCAGTACTCTGAGAGGCATCGAAATAAAGAAGTGAGCCCTGCTCGAATACATATATATATCCGCCTTCTTTGGCAAGTTTGTTCACAGCCTCGACGGCTTTCTTCTGGATAGGCGCCATGAGCTGGCTCTGCTGCTGCTGAAGTTCCTGCTGGATAGACTGGTTGAATTCCTCGATTCTGTTCTGGATATCAGCAAGTTCTTTCTCTTTGCTCTCGCGGATAGCTGCAGTCCATGTGCTGCTCTTCTGCTGATACTGCTGATACTTATTCTGGAATTCATCCATCATACTCTTGTATGTATCCTGAGCTTCCTGCTGAGATGCGTTCATCTGCGCACGTGCGGAATCTGCCTCAGGCATAAGCATAACAAGTTCATTGAAATTAACATGCGCGAACTTTAAATTCTGCGCGGAGGCTGAAAGCGCTACCAGCGCAGCAGCCATAACCAAAATGATTTTTTTCATATCTATAGTAATTTATTAATCATGTAATTATGTTCTAGAACTGTTGTCCGATGAGGAAGTGGAACTGACTCTTTCCATAAGTATTGTCGTCGAATCCATATCCCCAGTCGATACCGAGAAGACCGATAACCGGCAAGTAAACTCTGACACCGACACCGGCAGACCTCTTGATCTGGAAAGGATTGAAGTCTCTGATATCAGACCAGCAGTTACCACCTTCAAGGAACAATAATGCAAAGATAGTGGACTGCGGCTGCATTACAATAGGATAACGCAGTTCGACTGTGAATTTGTCGTAAACGTTACCTGAGTATGAGTATCCGTTCGAGTTATATGCAGTAGCTGTGGTAGGGGTCAATGAATAATTCTCATAACCACGAAGCGCAATCACTTCAGAACCATAAGAGTTATATCCTGACATACCGTCACCTCCGACGAGGAAGCCCTCGAATGGTGAATATCCCCACTTTCTGTTATAATATCCCAAATATCCGAACTGGGCTCTGGTCATGAGCACGAGGTTTCCGACAAGTTTGGTATAGAGAGATCCCTTGAATGACCATTTGTGGTACTCGATCCATCTGTATCGGTCGTTAGAGGACCACTTGTCGTAGTTGATATCACGCCAGCTGTCCACTTTCGTAGGATTTCCGTTGGCATCCAACAAACCTTTGTCCTTTTTCCTCAACAAAGAGAAAGGAGGTGTCAGCTGAACCGAGAATGACAAGTCTGAACCCTGCCTAGGATAAATCTGCTGGTCGGTAGAGTTCCTGGACAATGCCAATGTATAGCTGAGGTTATGCGAAGTACCGTCATCGAAGATGAACGTATTCGAATACCAGTTGGTCAACTTATATGTCTGCCAGCTGAGCTGGTTATACAATACGAAGTAGTTGTCAGGCCATTTCAGACGGTTTCCGAGTCCTGCGGAGAATCCGTATACCTCGAACTGCTTGTCATTGTTGAGAATATTCCACATCAGGTAAGAGTTAGTCTGACGGCTGTAATATGCTGAGAGACTGAGTGATGTAGGTTTCTTACCGAAGAGCCAAGGCTCCATGAAACTTGCTGACAATGAAGAGTAATATGTTCCACTGGTCTGGAAACGGAACGCCAAGTTCTGCGCATCTCCAAGCGGAACAGGACGCCAGGCGCTCTTGTCGAACAATCTTCTGGTAGAGAAGTTGTTGAAGCTGACACCGACAGTGGCGACGAATGTCCGGCCTCCCCATCCTCCGGAAAGTTCCAGCTGGCTGGACGGCTTCTCTGTTACGTTATAGACGATGTCCACAGTGTTGTTCAGAGGGTCAGGCAAAATGGAATATCCCTTGGTAGGATCCGCAATAGCCTCAGGGTCAAACTGTCCCAGAGATGCAATCTCTCGAATGGAACGTTCGAAATCACTCTGGCTGAACAGATATCCAGGTCTTGTGAACACCTGACGGCGAACAACTCTCTCATTAGTCAGGTCGTTACCGTTAATTATGATATTGTTAAGGGTAGCCTGCTTACCTTCCACCATTCTGACTTCCACATCCACAGAGTCCCCTACCACATTAAGTTCGACAGGCTGGATATTCACGAAGAGGTAACCGTTGTCACGATAGAGTTTGGCTACATCCATATCTCCCTGCTTGCCGCCTCCCTGAAGTCTATGCTCCATGGTTACGACGTCATACACATCACCCTTTCCAATCTGGAGAATGGAGTTGAGCGCATCAGCGGAGTAAACGGAGTTACCGGTCCAGGTGACATTTCTGAAATAGTATTTCTTTCCCTGATCGAATGTTAAGTCGATTCCGAGTCTCCCCGGTTTAACATGATAGATAGAATCTTTCACCAGACGCGCATCACGATATCCGGCCTCGTTGAAGGCGCTGATAAGGGATTTCTTGTCGTTAGCGTATTCTTTTTCATTGAACTTCTTACTGCTGAAGAAGTTATAAATCTTGGCAGACTTGGTCTTCTTCATGGATTTAGCAAGCTTGAAATCGCTCACATTGTCATTTCCGATGAAGTTGATAGTCTTGATTCTGGTACGTATTCCTCTGTCCACCGCGAAATTCACACGGATGGCATTACGAACAATGGTATCTTTCTGGACCTGAGGCTCTACCTTTACATCCAGAAAACCTTTTCCCTGATAATATCTCTTGATGATATCTACGGATGTCTTGGAGACATAGTCAGAGAACTCACCTCCCCTTCGGAAGTTAAGACGCTCCATCAGTTCCTTCTGCTCTCCACTTCTGACACCTGAGAATGCCCAACGTGAAACACGGGGACGCTCCTGAATGGCGATTCTGAGATAAACACTGTCTTTCGCCGACGAAAGAGAATCCACGTAAACCGCAACGTCCTGGAAATAACGCTGCAGCCACAACCTGTTCACAATAGACGATATATCATCACCGGGGATGGTGACTTCCATTCCTTTACGCAGACCGCACTGTTGCAATATCTGTTTTTCACCGAAAGCCCTGTTACCTTCCACAGTGACTCCACCCACCACATATTTGTGCGGATTATTATAGTCTATTTCTACTGGACTGCTGCTCTTCTGCTGTCCGAATGCTACCGACTGCATCAGGAAAAGCACAGCCAAGCCGAATAAACAATTAAAACTCTTCATCCTTATTAGAATAATAACTTACAAATATACGGTAATTATTTCAGTTTTCCATATCTACGGTCTCTTGCCGCATATTCGTCAAGCGCTTCGAGGAAATCTTCCTTGGAAAATTCAGGCCACATCTTCTTCACGAAAAGAAGTTCCGAATATGCCCCCTGCCACAACAGATAGTTGCTGATACGCTCTTCGCCCGAGGTCCTGATTATAAGATCCGGATCCGGATATCCGTCCGTAACGAGGAACTTCGAAAGCGATGACATATCATTTTCCGCTTCCAATTTCGCAAGTCCCTCAGGATCACCAGCATACTGCAACGCAAACTTCTTCGCCGCCTGGAAAATATCCCATTTGCCGCTATAGCTTATGAAAATTATGAGATCCAGCTTAGTATTCTCCGCAGTACTCTTCTCAAGCATATCTATAGCGTCACGCAGCGCAGAAGAAAGCCTTTCGAGATTACCCAGGAAATGAACACGTACTCCATTGGCTATCAATGCCTCGACTTCTGCTGATATGGCATCCATCATCAAGTGCATAAGATAATCCACTTCCTGCTTAGGCCTGCCCCAGTTCTCTTCCGAAAAAGCATAAAGAGACAGATACCTCACACCTGCCTCAGCCGCAGCTTCAGTTATGCGACGTACTGTTTCGACGCCTTTTTTATGGCCATAAATTCTTTCGTGCCCATGTTCGCGGGCCCAGCGGCCGTTTCCGTCCATAATAATGGAAACGTGCGTAGGAATTCTGCTGTCTTTCTCCATTTGGAATTAAGTTCAATCTCCGTTGTTTCTGATATCTTCGCCCCAATGCAATTTGCTCACCAGAGCCTTCACGAAGTTAGCTTTCGGAAGTTTTATCCGCTTTAGCGAAAACTGTGCCATAGAAACTCGCAGTTTCGTGTCCGGACTAATCTCCATCGTCCTGTTGTCCAGAGTCAACACAGCCTTCTCATCCCTCACTTCCAGACTGATTTCTATCACAGAAGTTTTAGGGACGACAAGCGGTCTGAGATTCAAGTTATGCGGTGCAATCGGTGCCACAATCAGCACCCTGGCATCCGGCATACAAATCGGTCCGCCTGCGCTGAGGGAATAAGCCGTGGACCCCAAAGTCGTCGCAACCAAAAGGCCATCAGCCCAATACGTCGGCAGCGCAGACCCGTCTATCGAGACGTCGATGCCCATGATGGCCGCCCCGCTCCTGTGGACCGTCACCTCGTTCATCGCATAAGGCCAGAAATCCGGTCCGACCGGAATATTGTTCCGGGTCAATGTCGCTGACAGCATGGTTCTGGTCTCCACTTTAAAATCGTTCTTCAACAACGGTTCGGCCACATCCTCAGGTTCATTCTCAGAAAGGAAGCCGAGCCGCCCGAGATTCACACCGAGAATAGGAACTTCAGAATCCACTACAAGCCTCGCGGCGGAAAGGAATGTTCCGTCTCCACCTACACTGAGGACCGCGTCAGTCCCAAGTCTCAAATCAGAATGCTCGTCTATAGTATACAATTCACACCCTGAATCGGACAATTGCTTGGCCATCGCAATGAAACGGGGATCCGCTTCCAACGACTTTTTTTGTATGTAAACCCCTAAAAGCATCATTTTGTTATTCAAAGACTTCAAAATTAGCACTTTCTTTACAATTTCTGCACAATTATATTTATTTTTGTCCGGCTGAAGTAAATGTTATACTCTAACTGTACTTCGCCAAACACTGTATAATATGACTAGACTAAGTGTAAATATCAACAAAATCGCAACTCTCAGGAACGCCAGAGGCGGAAATATGCCTGATGTAGAAAAGGCCGCCTGCGACTGCGTAAGATTCGGAGCGGAAGGAATAACAGTACATCCGCGTCCGGACGAAAGACATATCAGATACTCAGACGCAAGGGCTATCAAGCCTCTGATCGATGTAGAATATAATATAGAAGGAAACCCTATCCCTAAATTTGTGGATTTGGTCAATGAAATCATCCCTGCTCAGGTAACACTTGTCCCTGACGCGGAGAATGCCATCACTTCGAACGCAGGATGGGACACGATAAAGAACCATGATTTCCTGACGGAGATTTGCAAGGAATTCAAGTCACGAGGCATCAGAACGTCCATATTCATTGACCCGACCCCTGAAATGGCCGAAGGCGCAGCCGCTTGCGGGGCCGACAGGGTGGAGTTGTATACGGCGGCTTATGCGGAGGAGTATAGCGCTGGGCGCGAGCAGGCTATTGCGCCTTATCTGAGGACAGCTGAGGCGGTGAAGTCGCTCGGGCTCGGGCTCAATGCGGGTCATGATTTGAATCTCGTGAACCTGGAATATTTCATCAGGACGATTCCTTGGACTGACGAAGTTTCCATCGGCCATGCCATTATCTGTGATGCACTTTACATGGGTCTTGAAAAAACCATACAGGCATACTTGTCCAAAGTTAAAATATTTTAGTATCTTTGTGCTTTACTCCCGTAAAATAAAGATAATATTAACAAACAAACAATATGAAAAACACATCACTTATCCTCAGCATCATTTCACTTGTTGCTGTGATTGCACTTGGAATTATCTCGTTCACAGGCAAAGGTTCTGCCTCTGAAGCTAAAAGTGGAGAGAATGCTCCTGCAGCAGGTAGCGGAGCCATCGTATATTTCAACCTCGACAGGGTTCTGAATGAATACGATATGGCCAACGACCTCAGATCTGTAGTGGAGTCCAAGGCTCAGGGCATTCAGGAAGAAGTGAACAGAAGAGGAAATAAACTCCAGAATGATGTAAATTCTTTCCAGGAGAAGATCAACAAGGGTCTCATCACCCGTTCTGTAGCTGAGGTTCAGGGACAGAAGTTGGAGCAGCAGAGAAATGACTTCAACAACTTCGCAAACCAGAAGAATCAGGAAATCGCTGAGGAACAGCAGGTTATGATGAACAACATCGGTGATGCCATCAAGACTTTCCTCGACAAATATGCGTCTGACAACAGCTACGCCATGGTTATCGCTACTCAGGGAGACATTCTTCCTGCTCCGGTAGCCGCTGCTGACAGCTCTCTCGATGTTACTGATGATATCATCGTGAAGCTCAATGACGAGTATGTAAAGACCAAATCCAAGAAAGACGTTCCTGCAAAGAAGGACGCAAAATAAAATAACTGAAGAGTGAGAATAGCTATACTATCCTGCTTTTATCCCTTCAGAGGAGGAATTGCCCAGTTCAATGCTGCTTTGTATACTGAACTGGGCAAATCTGATATTGTACAGGCGTTTAACTTCACCAGACAATATCCGAATTTCCTTTTCCCGGGGAAGACACAGTATGTTACACCTGACGACGAGGCTGCTCCGATAGACAGTACTGCTGTCTTGGATACCGCCAATCCGTTTTCATGGATAAGTGCCGCGCGCAAGATAAGGGAATGGAATCCTGATGTCCTTATCATGAGATATTGGATGTCATATTTCGCTCCTTCTCTGGGATTCGTGGCCAGACATGTCGGGAAACATTGCAAGGTAATCGGTGTTTTGGATAATGTGGTTCCACATGAGCCACGATTCTTCGACACGCCGTTCACCAAGTATTTCCTGAAAGGATGCGACGGATTCGTCACCATGTGCGATGCTGTTTCAGATGATTTGCTCAGACTGAAGCCTGATGCCAAATTCATAATGAGGCAGCATCCGTTATACTCACATTTCGGAGAGATGCTGCGTCGTGAAGAGGCTGAAAACGCGCTGGGACTCGAACATGGAAAGAAGAACATATTGTTTTTCGGACTGATAAGGCACTACAAGGGATTGGACGTGCTTTTGAAGGCGTTCGAAGGACTGGATGACAGTTATCAGCTGATTGTAGCAGGAGAGCCTTATGGTTCATTCGAGCCTTACCAGAAGATTATCGACGAGAGTTCATGTAAAGATAGGATTCATCTATACCTTAAATATATAAAGGACTCTCAGGTTAAAGATTACTTCTCTGCAGCGGATGTCACCGTGCTGCCTTACAGAACTGCCACCCAGAGCGGTATCAGTTCCATATCCTATCATTTCGAAGTCCCTATGATCGTAACTGATACGGGAGGACTGAAGAGCACTATCGGAGACAGAGGCACGGGACTTGTTGCAGAGAGTGCCGAACCGGACCTTATCAGAGATGAAATATTGAAGTATTTCAGGGATCCGGCGATGAAAGAGAGCTGCGTGGAAAACATCCGCAAAGAAAAGTCACGTCTCTCTTGGGCAACATTCTGCAATGCTCTCAAAGCATTTGCGGAAACATTATAAGAAATTCAGAAAGATGAGAAAAATTTTCCTGTCCACAGTATTGGCGGCCATGACATTGAGCGCATACGAGCCGGTTTTTGCACAGAACTACACACAGACACCTGTTACTGTTTCGAAAGAGAAAGTCAGAAACAGTGACGGAAAGTATTATTACTCGCATGCAGTTCAGGAACGGCAGACATTGTTCTCCATAGCCAAGGCCTATGGGGTAAGTGTCGATGAGATTTGCGATGCTAACAAGGCCATGAATCTCAAGACTGTAGGGCTCAAGAAAAATGACATCATTCTGATTCCTATCAAATCGCTCGACCAGGTTAAGCAACAGGTCGAGAAGAAATCTGTCGAAACCAAGCAGGTCGAGACTAAACAGGCGGAGGAGAAACAGGTTTCCGACAAAAAGGCTGCTAAACAGTCCAAAGATGACAACTATACGGTACATGTAGTAAAGTGGTTCGAGGATTTGGATGATATCGCTGCCAAGTATTCCATTTCGAAAGCCGTGCTGATGCAGTATAACGGATTGAAATCGGAAAAGCTCAAGAACAGACAGAAGCTCCGCATTCCGTCTGCAGCTGCGCTCAGAGATATGCCACAGCATGTTGTTTCCCCAGTAGAAAACACTGACACACAGAAGCATACGATAGTTTCTCAACATAACGAAATCATTGACCCAAACCTGGAGGAGGCTGATCATTCGAAGGTGAGTGCGGTGCTGATGCTTCCTTTTGCGGCGTCGACTTCGAAGCCGAGCGAGAGCAACATGGATTTCTACAGCGGTGTGCTTCTCGCGGTCAGACATCTTGCCGAACAGAATATCGACACTGATTTAAGCGTTTATGACGTTGCCGGAGGAATTCAGGTAACGGAGGACAGACTGAGACACAGCGATTTCGCGATAGGTCCTATCAGCAGTCAGGATATGGCGAAGGTGCTCAGTATCGCTCCGGAAAGCACATATATAATATCACCGCTCGACCACAAGACGGCATCGCTGGTTCCTTCGCACAGGAATCTTATCCAGGCTCCGGCCTCTCAGGAGTCACAGTATCTGGATTTGCTGAAATGGATTCGCGAGGAGCGCAGGTCCGGCGACAGGATTATGGTCATAACCGAGAAAGGGGCAAGGGCTACTAGTGGTACTGCGCTGATGGACAGACTGATAACAGAGTCAGGACTTCCATATGTAACGTACTCGTACAACATTCTGCAGGGACGTAGTGCGGCTGACGCCATGACGGCGCACCTTACCAAAAGCGGAACGACCAGGGTCATAATCAATTCTGAGAGTGAGGCCTTCGTGAATGATGTGGTGAGGAATCTCGACATGCTGGTATACAGAAAGAATGACGTGATTCTTTACAGTTCATCGAAGATAAGGTCCTTCGAGACTATCGATGTGGAGAATCTTCATAATCTCAAGACGAGGATATCGACAGCGTACTATATCGACTACTCAAGCGAGTCCGTGAAGAGATTTCTCATGGAGTACAGGGCCTTGTACGGCACTGAGCCGACACAGTTCGCATTCCAAGGTTATGATCTCGCTTACTTCTTCATTAAGGAGAAGGCGGCTTTCGGAAAGCGTTGGGTAGATGACATCTGCAGAAAGGGTGACACTCACATGATGCAGACGGACCTGATGTTCAAGCGCACAGAGAACGGCGGCATAGTAAACAGCGCTGTCCGCAGAATCGTCTACGGACCGGATTACTCCATCAGCATTATAAAGAGGTAAGAAGGTACCGGGCGTACTCGACTGATGAAGAAGAGCGATTCAGACCGGAATGCAAGTCCAACGCTTTGCGCAGGATTTTCGAGGAGAAATCGGTATTCGAAGAAGGAGTGTACCGGGCGTACACGACTGATGAGAAGAGCGATTTATACCGAAAATCCAAGCAAAGACTCGGCGTTTGCGATAGCGGCGGCAGTAACCTCCGCCCCACTCAATATCCTAGCCACTTCCATAACTCTCTCCCTTCCATTAACACGCTTAATGGAAGTAACGGCTTTATCGCCTGAAAACTCTTTAGTGACAACATAATGAGCTTCACCTTTAGCTGCAACTTGAGGCAGATGAGTGATAGCGAAAACCTGCATGTAATCACCCATTGAGCAAATCATGGAACCCATTTTATCAGCCACACTACCTGAAACACCTGTGTCGATTTCATCGAACACCATAGTAGGCATATTGGTATAACGGGCCATTAGAGCCTTGAGACACAGCATGATACGCGACATTTCACCTCCGGATGCACATCGTGCGACGTCTATAGGATTCTTTCCGGTAGAAGAAAAACGGAAAAGAATGGAATCAGCACCCTCCGGACCAGGCTCGACGGACGAAAGTTCCACATCGAAGACCGCCCGCTCCAGTTCGAGGGAACGGATAGAATCGCAGATAGACTTCGAAAATGCAGGAATCGCTTTCGCGCGCACAGCATGAAGGGCTTTCGCCGCTTCAGCGAGTTCTTTTTCGGCTTTGTCAATGCCGTTTTTCAACGCGGAGCATCTTTCTTCCAAGACGGAAGTATCTGCCAATGAATCAGATAGCGTGTCTCGTAATTGTATAAGTTCAGCTATTGTGGTAGCCGAATGTTTTTTCAACAAGCCATAAAGTAAGGAAAGACGATCTTCCACTTCCTGAAGACGGTCATCGGAGATTTCCACAGAAGACTCCAACGAGCTGATTTCAGAAAGGATATCATCCAGTTCCAAACGGGAAGCGTCGATACGTTCTGCCAGAGGGCTCACGGACGGAAGATAAGACGATATCTTTTCCAGCGCTCTGGACGACTCCTTAAGCATCTGATCCAGGGTCATATGCGAATCATCATCCTGAGGGGAAAAAAGATTTTCTACCTGAACAAGCGTACCTTTTATCTCTTCAGCATTGGCAAGCTGCTTCTGCTCGGCTTCGAGAGATTCCAACTCCCCATCCTGCAGTTTCGCAGCATCCAACTGCTCGAAAAGAGACTGGTTATAGTCCTGTTCAGCACGAGCCTTTTTCAGAGATGAAACTACATCATCGTATTCTTTCTTCAATTCAGCGAGATGATGCCAAGATTTTTTATACTCAGCCAAGACTTCCTGATCGCCGGCAAAGTGGTCCAGCATAGACATCTGGAAAGATTTGTCTCTGAGCAACATCGTCTCATGCTGAGAGTGAATGTCCAGCAGTCTGGAAGAAAGCGCAGACAGCACTTTAAGCTGCGCAGGACAATCATTTACAAAAGCCCTCGACCTTCCGGATTTATTCAGTACTCTACGGATTATCAGAGTCCCCTCCTCCGGGTCGTAGTCTATACCGTTAGTTTCCAACAATGCGGAGACTACCCCCGTTTCATCCTTGATGGAAAACTCGGCCTCTACTACACAAGAATCCCCTTCGGAACCGATAGCGGTTACATCTGCCTTTTCACCGAGCAAAAGAGACAAGGCTCCGAGAATAATGGACTTTCCGGCACCGGTCTGACCCGTAATAATGACTAAACCCGCCGGAAAATCTATCTCCAGCGAGTCTATCAAAACGTAGTTCCGTATATGAAGGGACTTCAGCATATTTTACTTGGAAGACTTACCTTCCGCAGAATTTTCTTCTGTATTTTCGTTTTCCTGGCCAGCCCTTCTGTAAGTCAACTCATTGTTTTCAAATTCTGAAATAGCGATGAGCACAGGTTTAGGCTGTCTTTCATAGAACTTTGAGATCTCGATCTGCTCTCTGTTCTCGAAAACTTCATCCATGGAATCACGGTCATTCTTGAAGTCTTCAAGTTTCTTGTTAAGTTCCTTCTTCTCAGCCAACGCGATCTGGTTTGCTCTCTTATAAAGAATCACCACTGATTCATAAATATTTCCTGTAGGAGCTGCAAGATATTTGATATCTCTTGTAATCGTGTTCTGAGGTACGTTCTTCTTATCCATAATAATTTAAAAATAATTTACCCTTTTATCTTATATACGACAGCCGGGAAAGCCTGGTTTCATTATTTTTTAATGATTACTTAATCTGAGTCGTCTCTTTCTTTTTATCCAGTTTGCGCTGTTTCTCGAAATCTTTCTCCTTATAGTCGATATCAGCATCAGTACCTGAATACGTTCCTAAAGCTTTCTGCGCCTTGGCATAGAGAAGTTTCAACTCTCTTGTGTACGGAGACTCCTGAATTTCACCGATGAAGTTAAGGTAATCATCCACGAAAGTCATATATCTCTCTTTCTGCTTGGAAGCCACACTGAGCTGAGCATACTTATATGAAGACTTAGCGATATAATAGAGAATATCCTCTCTGTATATGTTGTCCGAGTTGTCCTTCAAGATATTTCTGAAAGCGACTCTGGCGGCCTTGTAGTCTTCCATGTTATAGTAAAGACATGCAGCCTCATAAGCTTTACGATCCAATCTTTCGTTCAAGTCTTTCAACATCGCGGCACACTCTTCCTTATGCTCATTATAGCCATAATCCTTCTGATACTCCTGAATGGCACCGATTGCAATTCTGGTAGGATTCTGGTCCAGCTCATATCTGTAAGTAGACCTGTAAAGGCAATCGATTCTGAGGAAACGCGCCTCTTCAGCAAACGGACTTCTCGGGAAATTAGTCACAAACTTCGTAAAGTTGGTCTCAGCCGTGATATAGTCCTTGAAGCGGTAATTGCTCAGTCCCCAGTAATATTGCACTGTATCATCACGTTCAGTACCATCAGTGAGTACGGACATTGACTCAAACAAAGTTGCAGCCTTCTGGTATTTGCCTTTATTGAAATACTCGAACGCTGCCTTGTATTTGGCGTCCACGTCGTTTCCTGCGACGAGAGCGTCGAATTGTGATTTACACGAGAACGTCGCCATTATCGCGGCTGCGCCCAAAATTGCGGTTTTGAAAAATTTCATGTTCGTTAAATAATATGAGTATCCAGGAACTTCTTCACATCGAGCGCAGCACTACATCCGGAAGCGGCAGCAGTAATCGCCTGTCTATAAAGCGTATCCTGAACATCGCCGGCAGCGAAAACTCCTTCTACAGCAGTAGCTGAAGTCTTGCCTTCCGTAATGATATAGCCGTTTTCGTCCACAGGAACCCATTCCTTAAACAAGTCAGAATTCGGATGATGGCCTATGCCGAGGAAAAATCCGTCGATCTTGATATCAAAAACAGTACCATCTTTTCTGATGAGTCTTGCACCGGTCACACCATACTCGTCACCAAGCACTTCCTGAGTGTTGCAATTCCAGAGGATTTCGATATTCGGAGTATTCTTCACGCGCTCCTGCATGGCGGCAGACGCTCTGAACACGTCACGCCTTACGATCATATAGACCTTTTTGCAGATGGTTGCCAAATAGGTAGCCTCTTCGCAGGCAGTGTCACCGCCACCGACCACAGCGACATCTTTCTTTCTGTAGAAGAAACCGTCACAAGTGGCACAAGCAGACACGCCGAGTCCTTTGAATTTCTGTTCAGACGGAAGTCCGAGGTATTTGGCTGTAGCACCTGTCGCAATCACCACAGTCTCTGCCTCCAATTCCCTTCCGGAATCATCCTTTGCCTTGAAAGGACGGGAAGAAAGGTCGATAGAGTCAATGCGGCCGCTACGGATATCTGCTCCGAATCTGGCAGCCTGACCTTTCATCTCAGACATCAGCATATTGGCATCCACGCCATTGGAAAAACCGGGATAGTTCTCCACCATGGTCGTAGTTGTGAGCTGTCCTCCAGGCTCCATTCCCTCATAAAGTATAGTCCCGATTCCTGCTCTGCCGGTATAAATTGCAGTTGTATAACCTGCAGGGCCTGAACCAATTACAAGACACTGTATTTTTTCCATTTCATTATTCTTTTAACTGAGATGCAAATATAACGAAAAAAGAGTATATTTGCTATCCAAACTATAATGAAAACAGAATGACAAAACAGGCGCACTCAGCACCATCTTTAGAAGAATTCAAAGAGCTTCTGAAGAAACACGACTTGAAAGCTACACGTCAGAGAGTCGCTGTACATAAAGCCATGCTCGCCCTTGGTCACGCATCTGCAGACATGGTCGCCGAAGAAATCGGCAAGGACGGGACGACTAACGTCACTGTCGCTTCCGTATATAACATCCTGTCCCAGTTGGCATTGCTTGGAATCTACCATCACAGGATGAGCGCAAACAGCAAGATGTACTTCGATGTGAACAACTTCAGGCATATGCATCTCTATGACATCGTGAACAACACTTTCAAGGACGTCATAGATGACGAACTTACAGATATGATTTACGCAAAACTTGGAAAGAAAAGATTCCGGGGATACAAAGTCACAAACATCGACATACAGATTACCTGCAAGCCTAATAAAACATCGTCTGTGAGGTAGCATTGACATAAACCATCAGCAGGCGTGGGGGAACTAAAACGAGGGGCGCATCCTTTACGGGTGCAGCCCTCATTTGTATTCAAACCGTCGCAAGCGGTTAATTCTCAGCAGAATCGGCAGTTCCCTCAACGAAGGCGACGATCTCACCCTTGGCGACATTCTCACCCTGCTTTCCGGTAACGGCCACTACCCTTCCGTCGACAGCCGGAATGAGATCTTCCATGCCGTAATAGGTCTGGACATATCCCATAGCCTTTCCGGCCTTAACCTCAGTACCGGCAATAGGCGCGGTAGAATCGTCATCCACATCCAACTGCCAGATCAGCTGACCCTTGGCAGGAGCCTGGACAGGAACAGCGTGAGGATATTTCTTCGCATACTCCTCGACGTCGAACTTAGGCATCTCTACGACAGGACGAACCACGTTGATCGGCGCACCAGCCTTAGCCTTGAGGTCGTTAAGTTCAGCGCGGAATCTCTCCTTCGCAACACCGCTCTTATAGTCGCGATACTGTCTCTCGTGCATAGCAAATTCGAAGAGTTCCTCCTGATCCTGACCTTCGTCCCAACCTTCGTCTTTCATCATCTGACGGAATTTCGGGAGTTCGTCCGGATACATATCCTGAGGGTTGCCGGTATAGAATTCCAGGTTCTTTTCTTTGGCCAGGTCAATGATCTCAGGCGCAAGTTTTCCAGGGAGCTGGCCCATGCGGCCGAGAATCATGTTCCAAGTGTCTTTGTCAATGGTGGTCCATCTCGGTTTGCCGTTGAGCACGTTCATCAGGTTCATGAGCGAAGTGTTCTTCACATACTGGCTGAACGGTGTCACGAGTGGAGGATAACCAAGTCTTGGCCATACATACTGGACTTCATCGAAGAGCTTGACCATCAATGTATCCAAACTTATTTCAGGACGTCCATGAGCACGCTCGGCAGCATTGATGGCAGCCTGGAAGCCTTTAAGATCGGCCATCATGGAGCCCATCATTCCTCCCGGAAGACCGCAGCCTACGAGCAGGGACGACATAAGTTTGTTGGAAGGGTTAATCCAATATCCGAGGAAGTCATCGATAAACTTCTGGGTAAGACGACGCACTTCCATGTACGCGTCCATGTTCAAATCCTTAACGAGGAAGCCGTCGGCACGCATCATTTCACGGATGGTGATAACGTCCGGATGAATCTTGCCCCAAGACAGAGGTTCTACCGCAACATCCAGATAATCAGCACCTGCACGTGCCACCTCCAGCATGGAAGCAGGTGAAAAACCAGGACCTGCATGTCCGTGATACTGAACTACGATATGAGGATATTTCTTCTTTATGCAGCTTGTCAATTCCGCAAGGAATGTAGGTCTTCCGACACCTGCCATATCTTTAAGACAGATTTCATCGCAACCATATTCCACGACTTTATCCACAATTCCCATATAATACTCCACGGTATGTACCGGAGAGTGGGTGATGGAGAGAGCTACCTGTGAGATCATGCCAGCTTTCTTAGCATACTCTACTGAAAGCCTGAGGTTTCTATGATCATTAAGTCCGCAGAAAGATCTGGCGATATCTGTGCCCTGCGCTTTCTTCACCTTGTACATAAGTTCACGAACATCCGCAGGCACCGGGTTCATTCTCAGCGCATTAAGACCACGCTCCAACATATGGGTCTGGATTCCCACCTTATGAAAAGGTGCTGTCCAACGTCTTACGGCTACATTCGGATTCTCACCGAAAAGGAGGTTAACCTGCTCGAAAGCACCTCCATTAGTCTCGACCCTGTCGAAACATCCCATGTCAATGATGGCAGGTGCAACTTCTTCAAGTTGGTCTACTCTCGGCACATATTTGCCGGAAGACTGCCACATATCCCTGTAAACCAGAGAGAACTTTATTTCTCTTGCCATATTCGATTATAGATTTTTATTCAATATTACCTTGCAAATATAGTGAAAGACTTGAACAAGCAGAATAAAATATGTGTACAAAAAGTGTCTTTTTCTTGCATAGCAGGCAGTTTTCATTTAAGAAACAACAATTTCTGCATGGTGTCGGTCCACTTTTCCTGTTTTAGTATGAAATATCTTATAACTTGCGGCAAATAAAACTGACGGACATGAAAATAATGGAAATCAATGCTGATGAGCGACCGAGGGAAAGGTTGATATCTGCAGGAGCGAGAGCGCTCAGCAACACGGAGTTATTGGCAATATTGCTAAGGACCGGTTCAGGAGGGATAAATGTTTTGGATCTGGCCAGAGAACTGATGACGAGGGCAGGAAGTCTGACACGACTTGCAGCGATGTCAGGAGAAGTTCTCATGGAGACCAAAGGCATAGGGAAAGACAAATCAGCGACCATAATGGCCGCATTTGAACTGGGCAGACGGTTCAGCGCTGAAGAACCGACATTGACCAGAACATCCATTACCGGGCCTGCGCAGATTTATGCGATGATGCACCCGCTGCTGAAGGGGCTCGACCATGAAGAATGTTGGATACTATATTTAAACAGGTCCAACTATGTGATAGCCAAGGAGAAACTCTCCACCGGGGGCTTATCCTCCACGACATTCGACACTAATATGGTGGTGCGCAAGGCGCTGGAAAAGAAAGCGGACGGCCTGATCGTTGTTCACAATCATCCGTCCGGCAATCCTTATCCGGGTTCCGCAGATCTGAAGCAGACCGCCGCACTGAAAAAGGCGGCAGGGACCTTCGAAATATCCTTAATGGATCATATTGTCATAGCTGACAGTTGTTTCTATAGTTTCTCCGAAGAGCGCATCGTTCATCAGAACGAGGTGAGCACAGAGAAGTTAGCTCCGGTATAAGCCGGCATCACGCGACATACACCTCCGGAGCAGAGGAATCCCTGGCGATAACGTCCATATCCGAGGGAGACTCTGGTTCTGGACTTGGTGTAGCTGAGACCCACATTATAGTAGTGAGTCTTGGAGTCGCCATGGTTATACATATCGCTTCCCCATGCGCTCCATTTTGGCGCGAAGTTAACTTCCAGGAGAGCTGCCATCCAGTCTTTGGAGTCATCCTTGCTTGCCAAGTACTGGAGTTCCAGTCTGGTAGACAAGTCATCTGACCATTTGTAGAGGAGGTCTGCCACGAAGATATTGGAAACGAGCATCTCGTCGTCCATGCCATATGTAGGATTATACTCTTGCAGGCTGTAGAGGAACTGTCCCTTGAATTTGCCGGTGAAACGCTTTTCCACATCGACGTTGAAGTTTCTGTAGAGGAGTGTGCCGCCCTTCACTGTACCTTCCTCAGCTATAGTATAATAGGTAGAGAAGTTTCCGTGAATCTTAAGGCCGCGCTTTCCACCGAGGGCAGAGCGCTTGCGGAAGTTGTAGAACACGTCGATCTGTCCTCCGATTTCGCCGCTGTTTATGAAGTTGGACGCACCCGGGATAATTCTGCCTATTTCAGGAGAATATGGATGCAAGTTAGACAATAGGTATGTATACTGGGCACACATGCCAGGCACATAGTTCATGAGGTTGGAAGTGAGGTTCGATCCGCTCTGGATTTTGGACTCCATCCATTCGAGACGACGGAATGAAGCATTCACGCCGAGACCGTATCCGTTATATCCGAGTTCGATGAGCTGTGCATTTCCGTCCTTCTTCAGGTAACGCTTGCTTGATTCTCCGGTAGCGTAATATGGATTTGTGAAGTGCTTCTTGCCGCTGCCTACGTATTCGCCCTTGAGGAAAAATCCTGCTACTTCAGCATTGACCCTAAGCGAATAACCATTGGTGGCAGGTTTGATTCCGGCCTCCTGGAGTTCGAGGGACTCGCCTTCAGCGAATTTCTCGTACTTGCTCAGGGCTGAGCCTTCGAGCGAGAGGAGCGCGCTGTCCCAGCGGAACATATCGGAGAGGGACAATGCCAAATCGGCACCGCGGACCTGTGTGGAAGTGTAGCCCATGCCGAAACGCGGCTGGCCCCATATAGCCTTGAACCTGATATAATTCTGATAGTTATAAGTAAATCTCGCACCGAGCAAGGCATTATTTATGCCGAGCGCACGATCTTCCCATGCCCTAAGCAGGAGTCCGCTTCCGAACTGGTCGTAAAAAGAACCGGCAGTAATGGAGAAACTGTCGTCGGTCCATGACGCATAGAAGTTCGTAGGTCTGACCTTGTTAAGATTTTCCGGATGTCCTACGATGGCAGGAAGGTAACCTTCAGCCTGAATACCGGCAGAGAACTTGCCCCTGTAGTAGTCAAGTTTCAGATAGTTGTTGGATCCGAAATGGTCGTCCGGGTATTCTGCTCCGGTTTTGGAATCTTTTACATAGTAGTTGGAGTTACTCTCGAAACTTCCTGTAACATAGCCCTTTTCGCTATCTTTATGTTCCTGTTCCTGAGCATATGCCTGACTACCGGCCAAAACGGCCGACATCATAGCGACACTTAAAATCAATTTTTTCATTTGCCGGAGATTTTCTTTATAACTTTAAGAAGTTCTTTTTCACTTCCCGGGGTATATCCTGTGTGTGAATAAACTATTTTCCCATTTTTGTCCACCACAAAGACCTGAGGAGTTACGCTGACGTTCATCGCGCGCATGAATTCCTGGTTTTTGTCGAACAAAGTCACGAAATCAGTCCAGCCATGTCCCTGTACGAGAGCTTTAGCCTTACCGAGGAATCTGGTATCATCTGTAGAGATAGCCACAACTCTGAAATTCACCTCTTCCTTCCAGTCGTCGAGAACGTCGCATATGGCGTCAAGCTCTGTAATACAAGGCTTGCAAGTAACTGACCAGAAAGAGATTATAGCCGGAGTTTTCTTGTCGGCGATAGTAGCCGTATTCACTTTCTCACCCTTGACATTCTCCACTGTCACAGATGGAAGCTGAGCAAATGCCGTCATCGGAAGGATGGCGAGCAACAATGTGATAAAGAAGTTTTTCATATTCTTCAAAGTTTAAACGTTTTCTATTATCATGTTCAAACTACAAATATAGCATTTTACTCGCAACTGCAAAACAAAAGAGGCCGGATTTAAATCCGACCTCTTTTGAAGGGTGAACGGTGGGGCTCGAACCCACGACAACCAGAACCACAATCTGGCGCTCTACCAACTGAACTACGCTCACCATGTTTAGGATTGCAAAGTTAGCAAAACTTTTTTACAATGCAATAGTTTGCCTGAAAAAATATCAATTATTATTTTCTCGCTTCTATAATAAGGTCTCCCAATTCACGGATATCCCTCGCTATCACATCTGGCGGGAAGAACTCCGGCGCAGGGTTAACTTTCGCATCTTCAGCCACTTTCAGGGCTGTTTCGATGGTAGTTTCTCCTGAAAGCACCAAAACGCCTACCGCACCTGCATTATGCGCCATCGCGGTATCAGTATAGATTCTGTCCCCTACCATGGCTATCTCCTCAGGTTTCAGACCATGTCTGTGCATGATGCCGTCCAGCATCGTAGGATCCGGTTTGCCAAGCACGATGTCCGGTTTACGGCCGGTAGCATGCTCGATGCACTTCTGAAGAGATCCGCAATCCACGAGAACAGTTCTCTGGTCCGTAGGACATACACGGTCAGGATTAGTGGCGATATAAGGAATTCCCTGGCTTGCCCACCATGCGGCACGGCAAAGCTTGGAATATGTCAATGTAGTATCGAAGGCTACAACAAGAACATCAGGGACATCGTCAGGACTGTCAGTGCAACTTTCAAATCCTGCCTTTTCGAATTGGCTGATCATGCTCGAAGTTCCGACCATGAAAAGCCTCTTCGCTTTCGGATAAGTCTCCTTAATATAATCGATAGCTGCCAATGATGTAGTATACATATTGCCCTCATCAGCATGAATACCCATTCCTTCAAGCTTATGAAGATAGTCCGCAACCGATTTGGTAGGATTGTTAGTCAAGAATGAATATCCTACACCGGCCTTGGTCATATCTTCCAAAAAACCGATGGTGAACGGAAAAATGTTGCTCCCCATATAGATGGTTCCGTCCATGTCCAGTGCTATATGTTTGATTTTGGAGAGTTTCTCCTTTAGTTCAGGAGTAAGTTCCTTGTTGTAATTTGTGTTCATAATGTGCAAAATTAAGAAATTTTTTATTCATTTCCTTTCATTTCCTTACCACGAAGGAAAATTTTGCTTATAAACGGTGTTCCGTAGCAATATGGAATCCAGTTAAGAGAAGGCACCCTGCGCGTGATTATGAGGTTCGCCAACTTACCTCTTTCGACAGAACCTGCAATATCACTTACACCCATAGCATATGCACTGTTAAGCGTACATGCGTTGAACGACTGGACAGGAGTCATCCTCATCTGAATACAACCCAGAGCCATTACAAACCTCATGTCCCCACAAGGTGAAGAACCCGGATTATAATCTGAAGCCAAAGCAACAGGCAGACCGGCATTGATAAAATCATTGGCACGACCGTACTGCATGCGCAGGAAGAATGATGCGCCAGGGAGGATGGTCGGCATCGTAACAACTGGATCAGCAACACCTTGCGACCCGGCAGGCACGCCTCCCAACACTCGGACCTCCTCGTCAGTGGTGCTTTCGAGGTGATCGACAGACAGAGCGTGATGTTTAACGCCCACCTGTACGCCTCCTGAAACCGCCAGCTGATTAGCATGGAGTTTCACGCGAAGACCGTGACGCTCCCCTTCCGTGAGAATCTTGTCAGTCTCTTCCTGTGTAAAGAAGCCTTCTTCACAGAACACATCCACGAAATCGGCCAGTTTCTCAGCAGCCACGGCAGGTATCATATCTTTGCAGACATGCTCCACATAGTCACCCTGACGTCCTGCAAATGCGCGTCCGACTGCATGAGCGCCGAGGAATGTGGCCCTGATTATGGCAGGAGATGTCTCGCGTATGCGCTTGATGACACGGAGAATCTTGATTTCATCTTCCAAGGTCAGACCGTAGCCGCTCTTGATTTCGATGGCACCGGTTCCCTTGGCTATCATTTCGTTTACCCTGGCCATAGCCTGAGTATAGAGTTCATCCTCAGAAGTGTTGTGCAGAAGGTCGGCAGAATTAAGGATTCCACCGCCATGGGCAGCGATTTCAGCATAAGAAAGTCCTTCGATTTTATCGAGAAATTCACGCTCCCTGCTGCCTGCAAACACTATATGGGTATGAGAATCGCAAAACGACGGCATAACCATGCCGCCATCCGCGTCGATAACTTTCGCACCCTCCGACTCCGGGCAACACGACATGCTGCCGAAATCTTCGATGCGCTCATCGTCGATGAGAACCCAGGCATCATCGAGGGTTCCTACCTCTGACATGGCCTTTCCGCATTTGCGCAAGGTGCCAGGCTCCGTGATTCCGATGATGCTCCGGATATTTTTTATCAATGTCTTCATGCCAGAGATTATATGGCAAGATTAGACTCATCTCTGAGGAAGTCGATACTCTTCATGATGAGAGGATGCATGTATGTGTCCACATCCAGGAACGGAACCACCTTACGGTAATCCGCGAACATCTTCTCAATGAGGGCAGATGACTTGCCTGGACGGCGGAAGTCGAGAGCCTGTGCTGAATTGAAGATTTCGATGGCGAGTACTGTCTCCACGTTGTCGATAACTCTGACAAGTTTTGTAGCAGAGTTAGAGCCCATGCTCACGTGATCCTCCTGACCCTGTGATGAAGGGATAGAATCACATGATGCAGGCCAGCAGAGCATCTTGTTCTGGCTGACAATTGAAGCTGCAGTGTACTGAGGAATCATGAATCCGCTGTTCAAACCAGGTTTTGCAACCAAGAACATAGGAAGGCCGCGCTGTCCTGAGATAAGTTTGTAAACACGTCTCTCTGAGATATTTGCAAGTTCAGACATAGCGATTGCAAGAGTATCCATAGGAATAGCGATAGGCTCTCCGTGGAAGTTTCCTGCTGAGATGATCATATCCTCGTCAGGGAAGACGTTAGGGTTGTCGGTAGCACTGTTGATTTCGATCTCGATGCTTTCCTCAACCTTGCGGATCTGCTCCTTGACTGCTCCGTGAACCTGAGGGATACAACGGAATGAGTATGGATCCTGAACATGCTGTTTAGGTCTGGCGATGAACTCACTGCCTTCGAGAAGTTTCATGAAAGCCTCAGCAGTCTCGATCTGTCCTTTGTGTGCACGGAGAAGATGAGTAAGCTGATAGAAAGGCTCGATTCTTCCGTCGAATGCCTCTAGTGACATGGCACCGATCTGGTCAGCCCAACGAGAAAGAACATGTGCCTTAATAAGCGACCATACTGCATGTGCGCTCATGAACTGTGTTCCGTTCAGCAATGCAAGACCTTCCTTAGACTGAAGACGGATAGTTTCCCATCCGAGTTCTTTCCAAACGTCAGCAGATGCACGTCTTTCACCTTTGTACACAACTTCGCCCATTCCGATAAGAGGGAGGCTCATGTGTGCCAGCGGAGCAAGATCTCCGGACGCACCGAGTGAACCCTGCTGATAGACAACAGGAAGCACGTCGTTGTTAAACATATCGATAAGTCTCTGGACAGTAACGAGCTGCGCTCCTGAGTGTCCGTAAGAGAGAGACTGAATCTTCAAGAGAAGCATGATCTTCACTATCTCAGGTCTTACAGTGTCGCCGGTGCCGCAGGCATGTGACATCACGAGGTTATGCTGAAGCTGAGAAAGATCATCCTCAGGAATAGTGATATTGCAGAGAGAACCGAAACCGGTGGTAACGCCATATACAGGACGGCCGATATCTTCCATCTTGCTGTCGAGATACTTGCGACATTTGAGGATAGCCTGTGCAGATTCCTCAGAAAGAGCAAGTGTCTCGTGGTTTATAATGATTTCCTTTACTCGCTCTATTGTCAGATGAGCGTTTGATATTATATGCTGTGCCATTATCGGTGTTATTATTTGTTCAATGCTTTACGGATCAGATCGTCATCAGCAATTACAGGCATGGTGACTACACATGAAGGTGTACGTCCCATTTCTCTTGCGATTGCGTGCATAGCGCCTTCGTTCCTTGCCCAGCTGCGACGTGAAATACCATTGTTCACATCCCAGAAGAGCATATTGGCGATATGTCTGTCAGAATCAGCAGAGCCATCGATTACCATACCGAAGCCGCCGTTGATAACTTCGCCCCAGCCTACGCCGCCACCATTGTGGATAGATACCCATGTGGCGCCACGGAATGAGTCTCCGATAACGTTCTGGATAGCCATATCGGCTGTGAACTGTGAACCGTCATAAATATTGGAAGTCTCACGGAATGGAGAGTCTGTTCCTGAAACGTCGTGGTGGTCTCTACCGAGAACGATAGGAGCGGTAATCTCACCCTTGCGGATAGCCTCGTTGAATGCAAGAGCGATCTTGGTTCTGCCCTCGCTGTCTGCATAAAGGATACGGGCCTGTGAACCGACGACAAGTTTGTTGCGGCCTGCCTCTTCGATCCAATGAATATTATCATGGAGCTGTCCCTGAATCTCCTCAGGTGCGGTCTTGGACTCTTCCTCGAGAACTTTGACTGCGATAGCGTCTGACTTGGCGAGGTCTTCCGGATTCTCTGACATGCAGACCCATCTGAAAGGACCGAAACCATAGTCGAAATAGAGAGGTCCCATGATATCCTGAACGTATGAAGGATAACGGAACTTGCCGTTCTCAGCCATGATGTCAGCACCTGCACGAGAAGACTCGAGAAGGAATGCGTTACCGTAATCGAAGAAGTACATTCCCTTAGCTGACAATTTGTTGATGGCAGCTACCTGACGACGGAGAGATTCCTGTACGCAAGCTTTGAAACGCTCCGGCTCCTCTGCCATCATCTCCTTGGACTCCTCAAGAGAATAACCTACCGGATAATATCCGCCTGCCCAAGGGTTATGGAGGGATGTCTGGTCTGAACCGAGATCCACGTGAATATCCTCAGCAGCAAGTCTTTCCCACAAGTCAACAACGTTTCCTACGTAAGCGAGGGAAACGACTTCCTTTCCTTCCATAGCCTTGCGGATACGAGGGATGAGCTCATCCAAGTTCTCATGAAGTTCGTCTACCCAACCCTGCTCGTGTCTCTTGCGGGCTGCGAGCGGGTTAATCTCCGCGATGACGCTGACCACACCTGCGATGACACCAGCCTTAGGCTGGGCGCCTGACATGCCGCCGAGGCCGGCTGTTACGAAGAGCATGCCTTTCATATTCTCACGGCTTCCGTCAATGCCTTTGGCTTTCAGCTGTTTACGAGCTGCGTTCATAACAGTGATGGTAGTTCCGTGAACGATACCCTGAGGTCCGATATACATATAAGAACCTGCAGTCATCTGGCCATACTGAGATACGCCGAGGGCGTTGAATCTCTCCCAGTCATCCTGTTTAGAGTAGTTAGGAATAACCATACCGTTAGTTACAACGACACGTGGAGCGTCCTTGTGGCTCGGATAGAGTCCCATAGGGTGACCTGAATACATGGCAAGTGTCTGCTCATCAGTCATCTCAGCGAGATACTTCATAGTGAGACGATACTGTGCCCAGTTCTGGAAGATAGCGCCGTTTCCGCCATAAACGATAAGCTCATGAGGATGCTGTGCAACACGTGGGTCCAAGTTATTCTGGATCATGCCCATGATAGCTGCAGCCTGATGGCTCTTCGCAGGATACTCCTCGATAGGACGTGCATACATCTCATAATCAGGGCGGAATCTGTACATGTAGATTCTGCCGTAATCATGAAGTTCCTGTGCAAACTCCTCTGCGAGTTCCTCATGGAATTTTACAGGGAAATATCTGAGTGCATTCTTTATGGCAAGCACTTTCTCCTCAGGTGTGAGGATATCTTTTCTCTTAGGTGCGTGGTTGATGGCCGGATCATACGGCTTCTTTGCAGGCAACTCTGAAGGGATGCCCTCAAGTATCTGTTCCTTAAAGCTTTTCATATAGGATTCTGTTATTTGTCAATGTTGTTGTTAACGGCTACAAGAATTTCAGCTTCCATATCTGCTGCTTCTTTTGCTATTTCAGCAGCCTCTGCGATCAGTTTCTCAGCCATGGCGCGATCCTCGAGACCGGCAGCATTGATCCTGACATTAAGCTGGGCTCCGCGAACAGCGGCGAGTGCGGCGATAGCACCCACACCGGCATCGGATGCGGAAGCCGGGTTGCCTTCCTTGGCCATCGCGAGGGCTACAGGCATAGCCTCGAGAGCGGTCTTCATGGTTCTGAGCGGAACCTGGGTAGCGTAGAGTGTAGCTTTTTCCATAGCCTCTGCGCGTGCGGCTTTCTCCTCGTCTGAGCCCTTAGGCATAGCGAATACGTCCATGATGCGTGCGAATGCAGCGGTGTCCTCATCTACGAGTTTCAAGAGGCGCTCCATCACATCGTTACCCTTTTCAGCGACGTCTGAGAATTCTTTCCATCTTGCATCCCAGCCACGTTTATGTGCAGAAAGGTTTGCAACCATGGTTCCGAGGGCAGCTGCGAGTGCTCCCATGTATGCAGATACTGATCCGCCGCCAGGTGCAGCAGACTCAGAAGCGGTCTCGCGTGCAAATCCGGTGAGGGTCATTCTGATAAGTTTCTCACGTTTAGCTGTCTCGGCCTCGTCTTCCATAAGGAATTCGATGACTTTCTCACGTGGGTTGAACGGCTTAAGGTCGCTGAGGCCCATAGATTTGACAGCTATCTTTATGATTTCGTCCTCAGGAATTCCGAGTGAACGCTCCTGTTTTGCGAGATAGAATTTACCTGCCTCGATGAGGACGCGCTTAGGGATAAGTCCGACGATTTCTGTTCCGGTAACTCTAAGACCACGTGCTGCAGCAGCTCTGCAAACTTCCTCGAATGCAACGTGAAGCGGAGTGGTGTTCATATCGGTAATGTTCATAGATACCTGAGCAATACCGTATTCCTCGATGAACCAGCCGATAGCCTTGCAGCCTTTAAGTGTTCCAGGGATCCAGATGGCTTTTCCGTTCTCATCTTTGAGGATCTTGCCTGCAGGGTTTCCGCCTTCTCTTGCCTGACGTCCTTTTTCACGGACATCGAAAGCGACAGCGGTGGCTCGACGGGCAGATGTGGTATTCAAGTTAAAGTTGACAGCGATAAGGAAATCTCTTGCTCCGACATTGGTAGCACCAGACTTGGCCACTGTTTCATTGTATACGCCAGGGCCGAAATCAGGTTTGCGTGCAGGATCAGAAACTTTCTCAGGGAGAGCCTCATATTCACCTGCTCTACAAACAGCAAGGTTCTTTCTTTCAGGGGTAAATGCTGCTGCCTCATAGCAGTAGCATGCTATACCGAGTTCATCATAGATGCGTTTTGCAAGACCTCTTGCCCACTCTGCACATTCCTCGAGAGTAGTGTCCGCAACCGGAATGAGAGGGAGAACATCGGTAGCACCTGAACGAGGATGTGCACCATGATGTGTACGCATGTCGATAAGTTCAGCAGCTTTCTTCTCGCCCTGGAATGCAGCCTCGAGAACAGCCTCAGGAGAACCTACGAATGTGACGACTGTTCTGTTGGTAGCCTCACCCGGATCCACGTCGAGAACTTTAACGCTTTCCTCACCTCTTTCGGTGTTCACTTTAGTATCGGCGATAGCCTTCACTATCTGGTCGATAACTTCTTTGTTGCGGCCTTCACTATAGTTAGGCACGCATTCTATGATCTTATGCATATTCAATAGTTTAAGTGTTTCAAATTAGTAAAACGTCTTAAGTAATCCTTTAAAAAAGACTTAACTTATTCCTAAAAATGCATAAATTTAGGCATTTCTCTTTACTTTCAAAAGAAAAATGCCTAAATATGCTAAAAATCATTACCTAAAGAGAGATTTTTCGATTTTTATGGCGACTACTTGATATTTTTGTCAAAACCCTCCGGAACGAAATTTTTCTGCACCGGTGTAAGCTTCACGAATACACAACCATGAGGCGCCACTTCCGTCTCCCAACGCTCATGATAACCGCAGGTACAGATATCTTTCTGACGCCAGAGATCCCTTATGACCTGAGAACCGATTACGCCAAGTGAACGCGGAATGAATCCTATCTTTTTCGGCTCGGAAGACAAGTTAAACATGGCCACCGCCACAGTTCCGTCAGCCAACGGTTTCAAATAAGTAGCATAGCTGTCATCACCATAAATTCTGGAAGCCTGCCAGCCGAGTTCGTCCTGATTCACGTCGATGACCTCGCTGTTGCACAAAAGATTCAGGGTAAAGTCATCCAATTCTGCCATATCGCATCCTATAAGGAGAGGCGATCCGAGAATGCTCCACAGAGTAATATGCGTATACTGCTCATCAGCAGTAAGTTTACTGTCATGTGTAGATGGACCCCAACCGACCTTGCCTACGACCAGCATGTCTGCATCAGGCCAGTTTCCCGGACGCTTGAACGAAGCCCACTTGTCCTGCCCGAAACCGATTTTGGACATATTCGGCCAATTATCACGGATATCTCCGGTAGTCCTCCAGCATTGGGCATACTTGGTAATATACGAAGCCATTCCCACCTTGGAACTATTCGAAAGGCTATAGACGATATCCCTGCCGGAAGCCCTAAGTGCCTCAGCCATAATACGGACATTGTACTCATCATTAGGATTCCAGTCATACTTCAGATAGTCCACTCCCCACTCAGCCCACTGCCTGGCATCCACATCCACGAATTTATATTTCGTAAAATACCACAACGAATCTCTCTTCATGCGGCTGCGGTCTACCTTATGGTACTCGTCGCAAATTCCTTTCTCGATGAAGTCATATTTTCCGTCAGGCGTATCAGCGCTTTCACCACAATGTCCGGCATAAGTAGCCACCCACGGACCGGAATAAATGCCGAATTTAAGACCGTTCGAATGGAGGAAATCGCCTAACTTCTTCATATCCGGGAACTTGCTGTTCGGCTGAATCGCATTCTCCTTACCGCCGCGAAGCCCCTGCCAACCGTCGTCAATATTTATATAAGCCCAACCGTAATCCACGAGCCCCTTGTCCAGCATCGCCTGAGCCGAGCTCATCACCTTCTCCTGGCTGACGCTGTTGCCCCAGCAATTCCATGAGTTCCAGCCCATTGGAGGGGTCAATGCAATTTTGTCGCCTATGATGATGCGGAAGTCTCTTTCGGTTTTGTCAATGCTGTTGGAGGCTCTGAGTTTTACATGGTACTCTCCGGCTTTCTTCACCTTTCCGGTAATAATACCAGTAGCAGCATCCAATTTAAGTCCCTTAGGCAGTCCTTCTGCACTGAATGTCATAGGACGTTCTCCCGTACATGGTATCCGGTACAAGAAATCTGCACCTGGCCTTGCGCCATACACTTTCGCGCCATTAATACGTGGTGCCGGTGATGCCTTAGGAGTCAAGATATATTTAGAATCTTCCTGCGGCGTATCCTGAGCCGCCATAGTAAACTGCGTCACGCTCAACGCCAACGCGATAACGGTAAGTAATGTTTTCATTTGAAACAGTAGTTTTTCATTTCGTAAATTTAGCAATTTCCGCCGAAAAACATTCTGCCGGACCTGTATTTTTTACAGACCCGGCAGAATGCTAATTATATATAAGGTTAAAACTATTCCTCAGCACCGGCATAACCGAAATTCTGAGTAATATTCGGATTTGCAGATATGGAAAGCGTGGTCAGTGACGCTCCTCTGGGATTCTCACCAGTAGCGCCGCCAGTGGTCGGAACTCAAAACGCGAATTGCGAAGCACCTGAGCGGACGAGTCCGAACTCCTGACGCTGCCTTGTCTGCCGATTTGACTTGCGAGGGTAAATTTGGTGTAACTTAAAACGTTTCCGCATCACCAAATAACAAAATTTGAACATTTGGTGTAAAAATGGGCACTTTTTTACACCAAATTCTCAACTCTGCCAATACCCACCGAGACACCATCCACGCCACGCAAGCGCCGGGAGGCGGAACTCAGGACGCGAATTGCGAAACACCTGAGCGGACGAGGCCGGGCTAAGAATCCCCGAGGATATTTCGTTAATAGGATTCGACAACAACCTGTACATGGACTACATGACACCGGCATTGACCCGAATCGGACAGCCGACAGAAGAGATGGGTAAGCTGGCGACAAAACTGCTTTTCGAGAGCATCTCGTCCGGCAGGCGTTGCAGCACACAACTGGAGCTGGCGCCACGGCTGATCACCAGGGGGTCGGTGTGCGCTCCGGGGGTGGCGCTGAGGAAGGGGTGATGTTGGGTGCGGAGCGTGCTGAATTTTTTGGAGTAGTTGATATTTGCCGTAATTTTTTTACGGATGTAATATTTTTCAGTATCTTTGTACGCATAATATTCACCAAAAAGTACGGCCATGTTAACAAAATTTGCTGTCAAGAATTATAGAGGATTCAGCAAACGCATCGAATGGGATTTGTCGCATCCTAGTAATTATTCATTCAATAATGACGCTATCCGCGAGGGGATTGTGAAAAATGGTATTATTTATGGACCGAACGGGGCTGGCAAGTCTAATCTTGGATTGGCAATATTCGACATCGCCAATCACCTCTCACACAAGTGGAAAAAACCAGATTACTATTTGAATTATGCCTGCGCATCAAGCATCAACGAGCCTGTTGATTTCGATTACTCATTTGCATTCGATGGGCATACAGTGTCGTATAGCTATAGTAAAATAGCATCAGAACTCAAGGGTGATATTATTAGCGAAAAACTGATTATTGACGACAAAGAGGTACTTGTCAAGGACAAAAACAAACTGAAAATTTCCGATGAGTTCGGTTTAACAGCGACGGCCAAACAAAATCTTGAAGAGAGCGCAAATAACATCTCTATCGTCAATTACCTGTTAAGTTCCGTTCCCCTTCCAAAAGGACATGCTTTGCTACGACTTCGTGATTTCGTAGAAAACATGTTATTCTTCCGGAGTCTCGATTATCGTGAATTCATCGGTTTGAAGGAAGGAGGAAGCAATGTTGAAGAATATATAATCAAAAACAACCTCGCGAACGACTTCGCCGCTTATCTGCAAGAGGTAAGCGGACAGAAGTATGTATTTGCAGCTAATACGCAGGGAGACAACACTCTATTCTGCATAATGGAAGGCGTAAGAATCCCTTTCCAGTGGGTCGCTTCCACAGGCACTAGAAATCTGGAATTACAGTATTATTGGCTAAAGGAGATGAGCAACGCGTCTTTCGTCTTTATCGACGAATTCGATGCCTTCTACCACCATGAACTTTCATACAAGATTTGTAAACGATTGTTCGAAGGAAGAAATCAGGTGTTTGTAACGACTCACGACACTTTCCTTCTTTCGAATGACTTGCTTCGTCCAGACTGTTTCTTTATCCTTAAAGACAACGAAATCAAGGCCATATGTGACATGACTGACAAGGAACTTCGTTTTGCGCATAATCTAGAAAAACTATATAGAGGCGGAACATTTGGCTTATGATTCTATTTGTATTTGAAGGCGATGAACGTGAACCTCGCCTATATAGGACATTGGAAAGGCTATATTTCCCAAAGAAAAATGACAACATCATTTGCTCTTTCGGAAACAACATATATGACTTTTATAGTGAATTGATGGCATATGATGGCGCTGGAGACCTTGTATCTATCATGCGCGAACGTCTCGCGACAAGAGGAGACTCAACACTGAATGGTGTCAGAAGTTCAGATATTTCCGAAGTTTTCCTCTTCTTCGATTATGACTTCCAAAACTCTCAGCTTCCGCTTGAAGAAATCAATCATAGAGTAGAAAAGATGTTGACATTATTCTCTGACGAAACGGAGAATGGTAAACTCTACATCAATTATCCGATGATTGAGTCCATCAGTTACACCAAGGAACTTCCCGATCCAGATTATATTCACTATGTTGTGAGTAGAGAACAATGCCGGGACTTCAAACGCCTGTCACGAGTTTTTTCAGCATACAACAACCTCGACCACATATTATTTAAAGATGGTGAAACCCCGACTAAGGAAAAGTATATAAAGATAAAAGACAACTGGCAGTATCTGAAGCACATGAATGTCTGCAAGGCAAACCTGCTTATAACAGGAAAGAATAGTTTGCCAACAAATAAGTTAGACATCAATCAGTTGTCGATATTCGAAAAACAACTCCTGCTATATATCAATACTAATAACAGTGTTGCGATACTAAATTCTTTTCCGATTTTCTTATTCGAGTATTTTAAGTAACTCTCGAAATAAACTCTTTTTAACCTTAATAACAATACGCAACCAACTTCCACCCGCAAGGTGAGAATAAAAACTCAAAGAATATGATTGACAAATCTTATATGGACGAACTGAAGAGCAAGTTCGTCAACGCGAAGACCGAAAGCGAACGAGAGTTAGTTAGCGCAGAGATGAGCGCAGCGTGCTTAAATGATCCGAAAGGTGTGGCAGAAGTCATGATTATGCAGATCGATGAAACCATAACAGAAGCGAAGGATATGATTGTGAGAGAAAAACTCGCGAGCGTGTTACCCGCCATCTCAATGTCATATATTGCCAAGAAATATTTCGGCAAGTCACGTTCATGGCTATGCCAGAGAGTTAACGGTCTCGAGGTCAATGGGAAAAGAGCCGCGTTCACAGAGGAGGAAAAGAAGACACTCGAGCATGCACTGAACGATATTGCAAAATCTCTAATGAATATTCGGCTATAGAGTAGTCAAATGTAACATGTTCCTATGTTTTTTGGACGACACCAGTTCACTATGGCCGGACCAAATAGAAGTCACCTTTGTATATACCAATATTTCCGCATACGGCACATCTGATGATTATTGCTGTAGAAGAATGGTATCCAATCATGATTATACTCCTTTATCTTTCAGGAACGCAGTGAAATCCTGTTGATCAAAACTCATTTGCCAACAGTTTTATGCCTGACAAATATATGTAATAACGTATTATCGGCAGAATGGCCACGTTTTATCCTGCCAGATTGTCGGAAATAATTCATAACTTAACATACACAATAACGATAAAAAAACGTTATATTAGTAGCCAAATCTAAAGCCATCCTAAAAAGGAGATATTTACAACACTAGAAAAACAATCAACCATATAATGAGAATTCATATTTCAACGACAAAAAATACCAGCTTGGTCCCGTTCAACTACCAGCAAAAGTTGGTAGGAACTATTCATAAATGGATTGGAGAAAATTCGATTCATGACAAGATTTCTCTTTATTCATTTTCGTGGCTTCAGGGTGGAAGGAAAGTGTCGGACGCATTGGATTTTCCTGAAGGTGCGACAATGTTTCTCAGCTTCTACGATGACGAAACAATGCGAAAGGTCATCAAGACCATTTTGGAGAGTCCTCTCATGTTTTGCGGCATGTCGGTGACAAGCATTGACATTGACGATACTCCGTCATTGGAAAATCGCGAGCTGTTCTATTGTGCGAGTCCTATTTTCATAAAAAGGAAAATGGAGGACGGCAGCATCAAACAATTTACTTACAATGATGAGCAGGCGGGCATGCTGCTGAAGGAAACGCTGGCGGCTAAAATGAGAGAAGCGGGATTACCTGAAGACGATACTTTGGATGTACGTTTTGACATGTCTTATGAAAGGAAGAAATTCAAATTCATATGTTACAGGGGCGTGGGTAACAAAGCAAGTCTTTGCCCAGTTGTCATCAAGGCAAAACCTGAGACGAAACTGTTTGCCTGGCACGTAGGCATCGGAAATTGTACTGGTATCGGGTTTGGAGCTATTTATTAACAAAGAAAGAGCATTATCATGTATGTTGTAACATATACGGGGCCGTTCGGGTTTATAAAACCATGGACTGCCGTCCGCGATGGAGAAACATTCAGCCAGCAGTTTCTGACGCCTTCCATTATAGAAGGTATAGAAAAGAAACTGTTCCCTGAGTTGCTGGGAATTTCAGGAATTCATAAGATTCTCAGACATAAGCTGAAGTATGATTCGATGGATTCCCAGCAGGAAGTGACACAGACAAGGGGCTGGGAATATAAGAACAGGACATTCATCAGGGGACGTTCCATATTGAAGCGTTCGGTCCTCTTACACCCGGTTTTGTCTCTCGCCTTTGAGAAAGAGGAAGATGCTGTCATCGCCTCTAAGCAGCATGTCTGTGTATGTAGAAATGAGGACATATTGTTGCCGGAGTCTGAAATCATTGTGCTGGAAGAAGACCAGTTCAGTCAATTGCCTGGATTCGAGTTGCGATTTGGGGATTCTGAACAGTCTTTCCTTGTTGGATATAACCGCTTTGATGACAATAGTCCGATGTTTGGGCGGATAGAGTTTAACGGGCAATCTTTGCTGTAATTGTCGAATCCATATGAATATCCATCAGGAAATATTGGCCAAGAGTGAGCAGAACGGACGCATCGGTCTGTATCAGCATCTTAAGAATGTTGCTGATATAGCTCGTGTTGTGGCTAATCACCAGTGTCTTGATGTGGAAATAGCGGTAGAGGGAGCATTGCTGCACGACATAGGTAAGACAAGTCCATTGTTTCAGCAATCGATAATTTCTCCGAATCGTAAGAGACCAGGTGCCGATTTCCGTCATGAAATAGCATCGTTGTTTTTTATCTCCTTGGTAACGGAGGAACATCGGAATGCTGTCATTGACATGGTGGTTGCTCATCACAAATCTATGTATAAGGATGTGCGGGAATTGGGGATTTTAGATTTGAATGACAATACGGACTGCTTTATGGAACATTCTCGCGGATTCGAAGATTGGAGCCACATTGCATTGGAAATCCTTGAAAGCCTTGGAATGAAAACGCATGTGGTCTCACTGGAAGAGGCTGAGGAAAACTATGGCTATGTCATTGATTATTGCGAAAATAAAAGCAAAGGGTGCTCGGAATGGAGGGGCTTGCTGATGGCGGCTGACCATATGGCCTCAGCGATGGAAACCGAGTTTGAAATGCCATTGGACAAACTGTTCATCAAGCCGGATCTGTCTTTTTACGACAGAAGGAATGAACTCTATCCACTGTCATTGATTTCTGCCGACAGTGCAAAAAAACACACATTGGTAACAGCACCTACTGGCGCGGGGAAAACGGATTTCCTGCTGAGGCGTTGCCAGGGAAGAGTTTTCTACACATTGCCTTTTCAGGCATCTATCAATGCCATGTACGACCGAATCAAGGCTGACTTGTCTGATACGGATGCGCAGGTCTACCTACTCCATGCAGCCTCTAATCTGAAAGTGGAAGACAATAAAGTGGAGGAGAGCATCATGCAGCGCCATGTCGGTGCATCCGTAAAGGTGCTGACTCCGCATCAAATGGCGTCAATTGTCTTTGGCATCAAAGGATATGAGGCTATGGCTATGGATTTGCGCGGTTGCGATGTGATTCTTGATGAGATACATACTTATTCAGATGTCATGCAGTCGATTGTCCTTCGCATTATAGAGATTCTTGTCGCTTTGGATTGCCGGATACATGTCGGTACTGCAACTATGCCGACTGTTCTGTATGAAAAGATATTGGAACTGTTGGGCGGACCGGAAGCCGTCTATGAGGTTAAGCTTGGTGACCAGACCCTCCAAACATTCAATCGGCATAAGATATATAAACTTAATAGCATTGAGGAGGCTTATGATGTAATAGCTTCAGCTGTGGAACGGAATTCTAAACTTCTCATTGTATGTAATCAGGTAAAAAGAGCCCAAAAGCTGTATCAGACGATAGAAGACTTGTATCCTGAGGTGAGAAAGATGCTTGTGCACAGCAGATTCAAGCGAATGGACAGGGCAAGATTGGAAACGGATTTGCGTGAAGATTTCAACAAACTGGAAAATGTCCCATGTATCGTTGTCTCAACCCAGGTGGTGGAGGTAAGTCTTGACATCAGTTTCGATGTGATGATTACGGAGTGTGCTCCTATTGATGCCCTGACCCAACGTTTTGGACGAATCAACCGGAAGCGTACGAGAGAGACTATAGGACATTACAAGCCGATATATGTCGTTGCTCCTTCTGAGGATGAAAATGATGCTCTTCCATATAGCCTGGATGTCCTGAAAACTACTTTCGATGTTTTGCCGAATAATGGTGAAATTATGGAGGAATGTCGTGTTCAGGAAATGATAGATAAGGTTTACCCTGACATTGATTTTCATAATATTGATTATACCGGAGTTGCATTCTCAAATGGAAATTGGCTTCTGACGGAGCTTTGTCATTATCCTAAATCGGCTCTGCTCGAGGCGCTTGATATCAACTCTGCTGTCTGCATTACTGAGGAAGATAAAGAGAGATATCTGTCAGCCAATGGCTTGGAGAGAATTGAAATGGAGATTCCTGTGAGCTATCATTCCATGGCGCATAGAAAACTTGAGCAGCTTGACAAGGGGACACGTCCGTTTATTGTTCCGAACAAAGGATATGACAATGAAAAAGGGTTGTTGCCGGACATGTGTAAAACCGAATATTACCAATCGTTTGAAATACTGTAGATTATGATAACCTCAAATATAGGAAAGATATTTTTGGATGCTTACAATGAAGAATATGGCACCAGCTATGACGCCAGGACATTCTTTTTGGAGCAGTTCTATCCCTTGTTTTTTGATCAGAACAAGTATATGATGACCGCAGGCAATTCCCCTTTGGAAAATCCAAAATTGAGTTGGGATGATATGATAAACGGGAAAAAGCCATATGAAACACCTGAGCAGAGAAAAAGCCGTTTTGATAAATTGATCAAGAAGATTGAGGAGAGTGATGCTGATGCCAGTATTGCGCGCGGTTATCCGTCTCTGGATGTGGCTGCCACGACATCCGGTCAAGTGACAGATATGAGATTGTCTGCTTCTCAGGAAGATATTTGTGCTTCTTGGATTGGTGATGCACTTGGTGTCGGCGTGCAAGGAGGCTTTTCAATACTTTTTAGCAAAAAAGAGATTCTTCTGGATATTTTCAAGGGGTGGAGCCAGTACCGTAAATGTCTCAATGAGACTTCCAAACTCAAAGGGAATCAGATTAATACGTGGAATGGTCAATGGCTCTCACATTATTATGACCATAGGGTGTACGATGAGAATATGCCATTGGCCGGATTCAATCCTTTCAATACGAATAAGGATGGGATAATAAATATCGATACCCAGACTTGGACGAAAACACTTATCGGGATCTCGAAGAAATACAGTAGTCCACAAATCCTGGGGTATATCTATAGCATTGGGCAAACCAATACGACGATAGGTTTTATTCCTTTCGATTTGACTCAGATCCGTCGTCCAATCCATCTTTATGAAAAGATATTCGGAATGGATAATGGCCGGGATGCGGAATCTTTGTGGGGAACAGAAATCGGATTCAAGACAGCTTGTACTTCAGGAGTCATAGGCGTAAAGGCGATGGAGCCTAAGGGATTGAGAGATTATGTATATAAAGGGAAAATACCGAAGACTCCTAATAATGAAGAGGATATAATTAATTTCAATGTATATAAAATTTGGATATTAGCCATGTTGAATAATGATGCTTTGTGGGAGAAATCCCTAGAGTTGGCCAAGTTGTTGAACGAGGCCTCCAGTGACGAAGACAAGTCAATCAGTACCAAGAGGAAAAATTTAGTTGAAGCCATGCTGAAGGCAACCAACAAGAAACTGTTTGTTGAGGCTGCAACTGAGATTGTTAGGTACATTTCCAAGCGTGACGAATTCACCGATGTCGTGAAAGAGATTCATAGTATGCCTGCGGACAACGTACCATACTTCTTAACTCTTTTGCGTTTTCAATATGAGACATTAAAATAATAACTATGAAATATATGAAACAGAATTCTTTCATTTACCTGCGTGGCCTTAAGCATGCAGCATTTACTGTATTCTGCGTTGAAAACGGTCAGAAATTTTATTATGACCCTCAGTTCAATGTAAGGGTTCCCTTCTCAAGCGGACAGCAGGTCAAGCGTTCGGTTCTAGAAAAACTCAACGATATCTTAGGCGTGCAGCCGTCACCTACAGAGTTTTATTTCGATGTAGATAAGAAAGGAGCCCTCAAAGAGGGCGAGGTCCTGTCCTCTTGTGACCCCCACTATGCTGACCAGCTTTTGGGCGGCTGGATGAGAACACCTAAAGGAGGTAAGGAAAAGGCAGTCAAGCGCAGAAGCCCTTTGAGCATTTCCGCCATGACACCTCTTCATCCACTGCTGGCATCATTGCCGAAAGAGAACATTTCTTTCGATCGCTCTGACAGACCAAATGCTCATAAAGTTGTAGTGAGAGATGCCAATGGAAACGTGTTGACAGACGAACAGGTTTGTGATTTCCTTGATGGTAATGACAGAAGCTTATATCGCAAGTGGATACCGGATAACAATCGCGCTACCGGTCTCTTTGTTTATGATATTGCCATAGATCTGCGTCGTTTGTTCTGTGTCTCTACCAACCAGTTTGAACCGGAAATTACGGCGGATATGGTAGAGTCGCTGAAGGCGGATGGCTGGAAAGTTGTCAATACAGCTTTTGGAGAATGCCTATTGATGCCGAAGGAACAACGAGAGCAGCTGGTTCCAGCTATAGCAGACGCATTGCTTGACTGGCAGATTACTTCAAATCAGGCCAGGACATTCAGTTTGATGGAAACGCTTGCTATAGCGATTAGTGACAATGCCAATACGTTGGCTGCCGCTATACGCGCCAAGTTGATTGATGACAATGAATCTAAGCCGAAGGCCAGGCCTATCATTGATGAGAATGCAGGTGCAAAGACATTTATTGCACTTCCTTGCGCGAATTATATCGTAACAGAGACAGAAAGCGCGGATGCTCTTGTCCGAGCAAGGAAGGAATTGATAGACAGGATGATGGCATTTGATTACGAAGATCAATTATAGTCCAAATCATGGGGCTCTTGTCTGATAATCAAGGGCCTCAATATCTTTCCCCTATGACAGTAACCGGTACACATTTCAACTATTACCAACTTTGTCAGCGCAAGTTGTGGCTGTTCGCGAATGGCATTAACATGGAGCAGGAATCAGACTTGGTCTATGAAGGGAAACTGGTGCATGAGTCCAGTTATCCGCAGCGTATAACGAAGTATGAGGAAGTAGAGATTGATGGTATCAAAGTAGATTACTATGATACCAAGAACAAGGTTATCCATGAGATAAAGAAATCCAATAAGGTTGAAAGGGCTCATGAGTGGCAACTTAAGTATTATATGTATGTCTTTGAGCAGAATGGAATTGTTGGAGTCAAGGGAATCTTAGAGTATCCCCTGTTACGGAAAACTCAGGAAGTGCTTCTGACAGATATTGACAGAGAAGAAATTCGGGCTATTTCAGAAGAGATTGAGAAAATCATCTCAGATGGAGACTGTCCGCGCGTTGTAAAAAAAGGTATTTGCAAGAACTGCAGTTACTTTGAGTTTTGTTACATCAACGAATTGGAGGAAGAATGAAAAGAAGTTTCTATCTGTTCAATCCAGGTATTATGGAGCGGCGGGATAATACTCTGAAGTTTACGCCTGTCTCTATAAACGAAGATAATCAAGAAGTTCGACTGCAACCCAGATATATCCCGATTGAGGATGTGTCGGAACTATACGCTTTCGGAAACCTTCAGGTAAATAGCGCTTTGTTCAATTTTTTGGGACAGAAAGGTATTCTCGTTCATTTCTTTGACTATTATGAAAATTATACTGGGAGCTTTATGCCACGTGAAGGCCTGCTCTCAGGAAAGGCATTGCTCGCCCAGACTTCTGCATATCAGAACAAAAAGAAGCGAGTGGAACTAGCTCGAAAATTTATCCAAGGTGCAGCCTGGAACATGGTTATGAATCTCAATTACTATAACCGAAGGGGAAAGAATCTGCAGGGTATCATTGACCTGATCCGGAAATTGAGTGATACTTTGGTAGAAGCGAGATCTACAGATGAAATAATGGGAATTGAGGGTAATATCAGACAGGCCTATTATTCGGCTTTTGATGTTATTCTCGATGATTTCAATATGTGCTCCAGAACTAAGCAACCTCCTGAGAATGAGGTGAATGCTCTTATTTCTTTCGGGAATATGATGTGCTATACCGAAACGCTTCGATCTGTTTATCAGACTCAACTCAATCCGACGATTAGTTTTCTTCATGCTCCTGGGGAGCGGCGTTATTCATTGTGTCTGGATATATCTGAGGTATTCAAACCTATAATAGTGGACAGGGTTATCTTCAAGGTTCTTAACAAGCATGCCATAAATGGCGACCACTTTGACAAGAAACTTAATAAATGTCTTTTGAATGAGGCAGGAAAAAAGATATTTGTGAAAGCTATGGAAGAGAGATATGATGAAACCTTTCATCATCGTGCATTGGGACGCAACGTGAGTTATAAACATCTTATCAAGCTGGAGTGCTATAAGTTGCTGAAGGATATTTTGGGAATAGAAGAGTACAAACCTTTTAAAATGTATTGGTAAGATGTATGTCATTATCGTGTACGATATCGGCGAGAAGCGTGTCGGAAAAATGTTGAAGCTTTGCCGACAGTATTTATGCTGGGTGCAGAATTCTGTATTTGAGGGAGAATTGTCGGAAGTCAAGCTCAAGGAACTAAAGTTGAGAATGGAGAGCCTTATCGAGCCGTCCGAAGATAGTGTTATCCTATTTACCAATAAGATAGTGTATAATATGGATAAGCAGATACTTGGGAAAGAAAGGATGCCCACTGATAACTTTCTATAAGTCAATGTTGTCGATGTGACTACCCTATCTAAATATTTTTTGTTTATTCACATACTGAGTTCTTTGACATATTGTTACATACACTCGTATTTAGGTTGTCGCAGAGCAGATGAAATCATAGAATTATATATCGACATTTTTCAACGATTAATTACTGAATTATAAATAATAAACCCCATTGAAAATAAAGAGATTACACATCTTGTCGTAATGGGGTTCTAATTGTACCTTACTGGAATTGAAACAAGGACTCCCTCTAAAGTTATCATGTGCGAGATTCATTTGTTCTAATTGTACCTTACTGGAATTGAAACATATTATAGTGGCTCATATCGAAGCCGCTTCGGTTGTTCTAATTGTACCTTACTGGAATTGAAACGGTTTCTTTAATAATCTCTGCAAACAACTCATAAGGTTCTAATTGTACCTTACTGGAATTGAAACTTGATGTCTCATCCTCCTTGAGGGTGTCAGCAAGAGGTTCTAATTGTACCTTACTGGAATTGAAACTTATAAGTTTCTACTTCTCTTAAAATATATTCTCCTGTTCTAATTGTACCTTACTGGAATTGAAACTGGTATGTAGATAAGATTAATTTAAAATATAATGGTTCTAATTGTACCTTACTGGAATTGAAACGTGCATAGGTCAAGTGTATAGGGGAGAGTTGGATTGGTTCTAATTGTACCTTACTGGAATTGAAACAGTTACGTCAAGATTAAGCGCTTTTTGTGCGTTTTGTTCTAATTGTACCTTACTGGAATTGAAACCAGTATTCAGACTATAAGTATCACAATGATGAAGTGTTCTAATTGTACCTTACTGGAATTGAAACAAGAATGAAGAGTAGGGAAAAGTTCATGACATAAAAGTTCTAATTGTACCTTACTGGAATTGAAACGAATTAGAATGTTACGACAAACTAAGCGTGCAAGTAGTTCTAATTGTACCTTACTGGAATTGAAACAAAGAATTAGCAAAAGATGAAGCGGCGGAAGCATAAGTTCTAATTGTACCTTACTGGAATTGAAACAGCATAGTAAAGAAACTGCGAGGGCTAACACGGTCGTTCTAATTGTACCTTACTGGAATTGAAACACAAGGGGGAATGAAAGCAAGTTAGGAGAATTAGGTTCTAATTGTACCTTACTGGAATTGAAACAAACATGAGGACATTGGTTGCATCTACAGGTTTCCGTTCTAATTGTACCTTACTGGAATTGAAACGAATGTCCTCGACCTTTTCGGAGGGTCCGGAAGCAGTTCTAATTGTACCTTACTGGAATTGAAACATACTATCGGAATATGGATGACATAAACGAACAACAAGTTCTAATTGTACCTTACTGGAATTGAAACTGTAAACCGAACGCTGGAAAGGGGCTGTAAACCAGTTCTAATTGTACCTTACTGGAATTGAAACGGTATAAGGAAACCTATTTTGACGTCCACAAGTGGGTTCTAATTGTACCTTACTGGAATTGAAACTGAAACGAGTGCCGATGACTACATCCTCATCGTTTGTTCTAATTGTACCTTACTGGAATTGAAACATGAATTATAATTCGATTGAGCCTCAGTGTCATAGTTCTAATTGTACCTTACTGGAATTGAAACTGTCTTTCCCTCGAATTGTGCGACATTGACGTGGAAAGTTCTAATTGTACCTTACTGGAATTGAAACCCTCCAGGAACAGAGAGGAAAGGACATACACAATCGTTCTAATTGTACCTTACTGGAATTGAAACAGAAGTTTCATCCTCTGCGCCTGCAAGTGCAACAAGTTCTAATTGTACCTTACTGGAATTGAAACGTACGAGTGAGACCGAGAAGCGTTGAAATCATATTGTTCTAATTGTACCTTACTGGAATTGAAACGAACTTCGTAAGTCTGAGCGCCCGCAACAGCGTCTGTTCTAATTGTACCTTACTGGAATTGAAACGGGAACAGACAATACAGAGTCTGAACTTGACTTTGTGTTCTAATTGTACCTTACTGGAATTGAAACGAAGACCCTGCTCTCTTTCAGCATGGTCGACACTTACGTTCTAATTGTACCTTACTGGAATTGAAACAATGATCTGTGCATTCATGTCCTCACTTTCGCCTGTCGTTCTAATTGTACCTTACTGGAATTGAAACTGAACTGAACGAGGAAGTTGGCGGTGTGCCGACAAGGTTCTAATTGTACCTTACTGGAATTGAAACTCTTTCTCAATGTCCCTCTGATGTTTATTTTTGTGTTCTAATTGTACCTTACTGGAATTGAAACTACATCATAGCTGGATTAAGGCCAGCTTCTTTCATGTTCTAATTGTACCTTACTGGAATTGAAACACAGGTCAGATCCGTCACATCTGCAAGTGAGGAAGGTTCTAATTGTACCTTACTGGAATTGAAACTACTATCCCTCCTTTTCTTCCTTATCGGACTTGTGTTCTAATTGTACCTTACTGGAATTGAAACATCCGTCTAAAAATTACGATGGAGTCTAAAAATTGTTCTAATTGTACCTTACTGGAATTGAAACGAGGCATTACTTGAAATAGGGGTTGCAGCCGGGGAGTTCTAATTGTACCTTACTGGAATTGAAACCAGGATAATGTTTTCAACTATAGCCGTATGGCTGGTTCTAATTGTACCTTACTGGAATTGAAACTACAATGATGAAACCAAGCATCTTGTAGGTACAACGGTTCTAATTGTACCTTACTGGAATTGAAACTACTTCTCAATGCCCTTTGCACAGAGCAAAAAGAGTTCTAATTGTACCTTACTGGAATTGAAACTGTCGTCAGCTGCCCAGTTAGCAGCTTCGCCGCCCTGTTCTAATTGTACCTTACTGGAATTGAAACGAACTTGAACCAGTACCGCCGTTAGGCTGGAGAGGGTTCTAATTGTACCTTACTGGAATTGAAACGCAGGAATAACACCCTTTTCGATGATAGAACCTATAGTTCTAATTGTACCTTACTGGAATTGAAACGGGCTCAAGACCTTCGGTGTGGGAGCAGGATGACGTTCTAATTGTACCTTACTGGAATTGAATAACTTAGTGCGATTATAATTCATTTTCCATGAACCCGGCTCCTTCCATATGACTAGCATTGTTGTAAAATGCACCATAGCGACAAATCTGTTTCGGACAACCTGGCGGGAAATAATAATATTTACTATGTTATATATCATTGTTTTTCAATTTATTATAAAGTGTAATGTAGAATTACAATGCCGCCAGGTTGTATGAAAAAATGTACGACCTGGCGGGTGGGTTTTTGTTAATTATCACCGTATATACCTGACTAATAGTACATTATGACAGGGTCATCATGTTTCGTCCTGTCAGGTTATCTGAAATAATATTGCAACACTGTTATTTTGTCGGGATACGGACATCGCAGCCAGCAAAAACGCCAGCCAGCTGCTCAACTCAGGCTGCGCAGCTCGACTGGGGGCTGCTACGCGAAACTACAACCAGCACCACGTCGACCAAAACGCCACGCAAGCGTCGGAAGGCGGAACTCAAGACGCGAATTGCGGAGCACCTGAGCGAACGAGGCCGACCTACTGACGCTGCCTTGTTACCGAATATGCGAATATCCGCCGGCATCCCCGATACATTAGCACCGAATCAGAAAAATGTCCGGTAGAACGGCCTATGACCGGACAAAATACTCATTTTGAACAGCTTATCCAGTAGAAAACGTTTTAGCCCGGACGAATTATCAAATCGCGTATTTCAAGAGGCGGCCAGAGGTCCCGGCGGAGACCCGTGGTCACCCATGACCTCGTAAATGGGAGGTGCCGG
>UREV01000014.1 GCA_900546925.1 uncultured Bacteroides sp. | reverse complement strand
CGCGAGCTGGGTTCAGAACGTCGTGAGACAGTTCGGTCTCTATCTGTTGTGGGCGCGGGAAGTTTGAGGAGGCCTGTCCTTAGTACGAGAGGACCGGGACGGACCAGCCTCTGGTGTACCGGTTGTGGCGCCAGCTGCATCGCCGGGTAACTACGCTGGGTCAGGATAAGCGCTGAAAGCATCTAAGCGCGAAGCCGTCTCCGAGATGAGACTTCCAAACAGGGTCGTGGGAGACTACCACGTTGATAGGCAGGAGATGCAAGGTCTGCGAGGGCCTGAGTCGACCTGTACTAATAGCCCGAAATCTTTCTTTCAGGAAAGATAAGCCGTGAGGACTTCTTCCTCTGGTTTTCTCTCAAGTTATATACTGCGGTGGCTATAGCGACGGGGAACCGCCTCTTCCCATTCCGAACAGAGAAGCTAAGCCCGTCATCGCCGATGGTACTGCCCGACCAGGTGGGAGAGTAGGTAGCCGCCGTTCTTCGAAGAGTCCGACCAGTGAAAACTGGCCGGACTCTTTTGCGTATATGCCGGTCCGTTTGACCGGCGACAGTCCGGTTCTGCCGGACGTTTTCTGGTTCAGCGATAAAGTGTCGTAGTTGTCTTCGGCGGTCAGTGCCCGCTCGCTCAGGTGCTGCGCAATTCGCTCTCCGGGCATCGCCTCCGATCGGCCACCAGTCAGCAGCGCTCCGGTGGTCTTTATTTTCTTGCCCTCAATCAGGATTTCATCCTGGATAAAACGATTCCTGCCGGACAAAATGCTGATTTTGGTGGTTTCCTCCGGTCAAAGGCCGGTTCTGCCGGACGTTTTTCTGGTTCAGCGATAAAGTGTCGTAGATGCCGTCGGCGGTCGGTGCCCGCTCGCTCTGGTGCTGCGCAATTCGCTCTCCGGGACCGCCGCCGACCGGCCACCAGTCAGCAGCGCTCCGGTGGTCTTTATTTTCTTGCCCTCAATCAGTATTTCATCCGGGATAAAACGATTTCTGCCGGACAAAATGCTGATTTTGGTGGTTCCCTCCGGGCAAAGGCCGTTTCTGCCGGACGTTTTCTGGTTCGGTGCCCGTTCATTGGTATTCTCATCAGTAGCGGCGCCTGTGGCACGTGTGCCGTCGAAAGGTTCGCTGTCGCTCATCCTCCCCAGCAGAGCCGGGCCCCTTAGAATACCGCTCACAGGGCCGCGGACGGCCATGCCTTTCGATCGGCACACGTGCCACTGGCTCTTTGCTCCACTGATATCTGATGCAAATAAATGGTGTAAATAAATGCGCTTTTTTACACCGTTTATTTCATTTTATTCAGTTGGTGTAAAAAATGGCACTTTTTTACACCAAATTCTCGACTCTGCCAATACTCCAGCCATACGACAATATATGTTATGCAAGCCCAAGAGACGGAAATCATGCACCCATGCCAACAAAGCCATCGACATCAGAGAGGAAATACTCGATCTGATAACTTCCACGTCGCGTAGCGCCCGTGAGTCGGAACTCAGGCCGCGAATTGCGAAGCACCTGAGCAGACGAGTGCATCCAGGCGTTAAAACCATCACATACTCAGCAGCGTCCCAATTATCGACGAAAATCCAGCCCGATTTTTCGACTTCTTCTTGCCGGATTCTTTCTTTGCATCCTGTGATGTTTGTGAACTCTTTGCATCCTCAGCAGCTTTTACCTCACTACTACTCTTTGTCGGCGTGTACTTCGTAGGAATCGCTATATTGCACGGCTCCTTGCTCAGCTTCAAATCATAGAACACATACTGCCCGGACCTCCTGTCGCCGCACTCCATCCAGAACATCAGCTGACGGCACTTGAAAATCGGCACAGTCACCGTGAGCGGCTCCATCTTGTTGTCCAGCCAGTACTCTCCCACAAGTACCCTATCCGCAAAGACATTGAGTTTTACCGGATTGGTCAATGCTTCTGTGCTCTGGTTGTTGAATACGTCGTCGAACGCGTCCACATACTCCGCCTTGTTGGCCACAGTGAAAGTACAACTCTCATATTCACCATAAGGATTGAAAGCCGCCGCTGAAGCTTGCTTGCTGTTCTTGTCCTCCAGCAAAAGGAAAATACTTGCCGTAGGTGTACCTGATACACCAGCACTTACGCCAGTGTATGCCGATACATTCGAACTGCTTACACTAGCTCCGACTCCTGTCAATGCCATGAATACCACGTCCATGAGCGTTACATTCTCCAGTCCGAGAGGGATATTAGTCTCCAGCATGAAACCCTTGTTTATCTGACTTCCGTCCTTCATCTGGAAATACTTTGTAATCGTACTTCCGTCGTGAAAACAGTCATCCATATTGAAATTAGTCAGGTCGCTGACATACCTACCTACGAAGTGGAAATACGGCTTGCCGCAGAGATCTATCAAATCAGTCTCGAACGGACAATCAGGAACATCGTGCTCGAATACCGTGTTAGGCACAGGCTTACCCCTATATAGAATAATGTCACCTACGCCGATAATAGTCTGCTTGTTCTTTCCGTTACCCTTCTTCTCGAACCTTAATACGCGGCACTTGTTGACAGGAACTTCATAATGCTGGTTAGGCCATGTACAATATATTGTCTGGTCGAAAACAAGTTCTCCGTCAGCATAAATACGGAGATTGTCATCATCCATGACGTGATTCTTGCTCAGACATGCTGCGTCGAAACTTATCCAGTCGAATTCTCCGGCTAGATCGAACTCTGCATATGAATCCACCATATCGCCCAACATAGTGTTTCCGGTAGTGAGAAGCAATCCTTCCCAATATTTCTGCCCGCCCATGGAGAAAGTATAGTGGCGCGATTCACCCTCGAACAATGTCTTGTCTGCTGCACTCACACCACGCACAGAATAAGGCTTGATAGTGGACATCAGCGGACATACGTCAGGAAGCTTCGCTATGCGGTCCTTGTTAGGATTTATGATACCGTCTGTCGGTATAGAACTGGCTCCCTGCGGATATGCTTTTATATCCACAACTCCATATGTAATACCTCCCAGGAAATCACTGTTGCGATATTCACAGAGGAAAGAAATCTGCTCGGCGCCATTGACATCGACCACCACCTGCCTTGCGAGATCCTTCTGGGTTATCATCCCTTCGTAAACAGTTTTCTTGTCCGCCTTTACGACTAACCATGCACTCGAATTGCTGCTCTGGTTGTCCCTCGGCCCGACGATGAAAGAAACCTTGTCATAACGTTTGTTAAGCCAGAAATTCGCATATCCCTGTTCTGTACCTGCAAGAGCTTGTGATACAGAGAATTGAAGGCCGGAATTGTATTCTTTACGGTTTATGCTTATGGCCTTTTCTTCATTCAAACTGCTCTTGAACCTGTCTCCGATAACCGGTTTGACATAACCTCCGTTTTTCATGTAGTAAGGTGGATTCACCTTCATAAGATCTATAGTTCCGCTTGGAACACGGGAAAGCAGGGTATTAGGATTAGAAACAGATACCCCGGCTTTCCACAACTTCACGTTGCCGAACGCAGCGTCCACATCCCCGCGCGGAACGGAGAAAACAATTTCATTGACCCCAGTCACATCGAAGGTGTAGAAACGTGGGGCGTCATGGCCGAAGATGACCTCATCGAAAATCCTTCTGCCATCGGCAGTTATGGTTACTATCGAGTTGCTCTTATTCGACAGTGTGCCAGCGGTATTGGGGCCTGCGATGAGCGTGATTTTGCTATAGGCGCCCTTCAGGTTGAAGACAGCCTTGCTTGGAATCTTGTCTGCGATCAGACCTCCTTCAGGTGAACCCAAAGTGAAGCCGTAGCGCACTTCATATCCGCCGAGTTTGATGATTTCGCTGGACGATTTGTAAGCGTGATATTTGGTGGAACTGGCCGGAGTTATGGAACTGACCAATGTGGTTTGGGCTTCCAAATTCAGTATACTGACCGCAAGCAGCACGATGAAGGCAAAAAATTTCTTCATAAATAGAAAGGTTATCGATGAAATAATGTTACTATACTATGTTATTACATTTCGAAAGATAACGAATTGCCGACAGAACTGCAAATATTGTTCGGTGGAGAAAACAGGATTCGAAGTCTTCTTTATATATCTGCAAAAATATTTGGTAGAGAAGAACAAAAGACTTAAATTTGCAAACTGAATTTTATGGCTGCCAAGCTATGTTTAAGTCCCGTTCCATTTTACGGGCGCTTGCTGCCGGAAACTTAATAAGTTTTTATCAAATGTACGCAATTGTAGACATTGCAGGCCAGCAGTTTAAAGTTGAAGCTGGTTCAGAGATTTTTGTTAACCGCCTTGCTTCGAAGAAAGACGAGTCGGTAGAGTTCAACAAGGTTCTTCTCATCGATAACGAGGGAACAGTTAAGGTCGGTGCTCCTTACGTAGAAGGTGCTGTAGTTAAAGCTACTGTACTCGAGGATGACACAAAGGCTAAGAAGGTTCTTGTTTTCAAGAAAATCCGTCGTAAAGGTTATCAGAAGCTGAATGGCCATCGCCAGAAGCTCACCAAGATTCGTATCGACTCTATCGCTTAATTTTAACAGGAGGAAAGATTTATGGCACATAAAAAAGGTCAAAGTAGTTCTAAGAACGGTCGTGAGTCACAGAGCAAACGTCTCGGACTCAAGAAATTCGGTGGTGAGGTTGTAAAAGCTGGTAACATCATCGTACGCCAGAGAGGTACAGTTCACAACGCAGACAAGAACGTCGGCATGGGTAAAGATCACACTCTTTACGCGCTCGTAGACGGAACAGTTGTTTTCACACGAAAGAGAGAAAACAAGTCATACGTGTCGGTTGTCCCTTTTGAGAACTAAACTCGAAGGTTTTGGATAGACAATGAGGATTGCACTTCGAGTAGAGACGTGCAGTCCTCATTTTTGTTATTTTTTAAGGATTACTTATGACCACCCTCTGGTAAAGGTTTACTCCAGGACTGGCCGCAAGTAGAATTTCATTAATAATTAAAGATATGTTGACACTCAAAATGCTTCGTGACGCCCCGGAATACGTGGTCAAGAAGCTCGCTGTCAAGAATTTTGACGCAAAGGCAATAGTTGACAAAGTACTCGAACTTGACGCACAGAGAAGATCACTTCAGACAGAAAGCGACTCCCTTCTCTCACAGCAGAAACAGAAAGCCGGACTCATCGGCGGCCTCATGAAAGAAGGAAAGAAAGCAGAAGCTGAGGAAGCCAAGAAAGAGGTTGCAGAACTGAAAGCCAAATCTTCTGATCTTCTTGCAAAAGCTGATGCCACAGAGAAAGAACTTGAGTCTCAGTTAGTTCTTCTTCCAAATATACCATGTGACCTGGTCGTTCCAGGCAAAGGCGCAGAAGATAACCAGGTAGTGAAAATGGGTGGTCCGGAAATCAAACTCCCGGAGAACGCTCTTCCGCACTGGGAACTCGCCAAGAAATTCGATATCATAGATTTCGACCTCGGTGTGAAACTCACCGGCGCAGGCTTCCCTGTATACAAAGGCAAAGGCGCCAAACTCCAGAGAGCCCTCATCAGCTTCTTCCTGGACAACAACACTGCTGCCGGATATAAAGAAATCGAGCCTCCTATTATGGTCAATGCTGCCTCTGGTTTCGGTACAGGCCAGCTCCCTGACAAGGAAGCCCAGATGTACTATGTAGGCTTGGATGATTTCTATCTTGTGCCTACAGCAGAAGTCCCTGTTACCAATATATATAGGGATGTCATCCTGAACAACGACCAGTTCCCTCAGAAACTTACAGCATATACCCCATGCTTCAGAAGAGAGGCAGGTTCTTATGGTAAAGACGTGAGAGGTCTCAACAGACTTCACCAGTTCGACAAAGTCGAAATCGTCCGCATCGAAAAACCTGAGAACTCTTATGCGGCTCTCGACGAGATGATTGCACACGTGGAAAGCCTCGTAAACAAACTTGGACTTAAATACAGAATCCTCCGTCTCTGCGGCGGTGACTTGAGTTTCACATCTGCAATCACTTACGACTTCGAATTGTGGTCAGCAGCACAGGGCAGATGGCTTGAGATCTCTTCTGTATCCAACTTCGAGACATATCAGGCTAACCGTCTGCACCTCAGATATAAAGACGAGAACGGCAAGATGCAGCTCTGCCATACATTGAACGGAAGCTCACTTGCTCTTCCACGCGTCGTAGCAGCCATGCTAGAGGATAACCAGCAGGAAGACAGAATCGTCATTCCTGAGGTTCTCCGCCCTTACACAGGCTTTGACTACATCGACTAAGCTTCCGGATGAAGACGATTTTAGGAATAGACCCCGGAACCAACATCCTTGGTTTCGGGGTTATCCGTACAGAAGGCAGCAAAGCCTTTTACGTGGAAATGGGCGTCATCGATATGCGTAAAGAATCGGACCCCTATGCCAAACTGACCAGAATATTCAACGAAATCGGAGAGATCTGCGACAAATATTCACCTGACGAAATGGCCTTGGAGTCACCATTTTACGGGAAAAATGCCCAAGTCATCCTGAAACTCGGAAGAGCCCAGGGAGCCGCCATGCTCGCCGCCTCCACCCGCGGAATTCCGATCACCGAGTACGCGCCCCGAAAGGCCAAAGAGGCCGTTACCGGCAATGGCGCTGCCTCCAAGGTTCAGGTCAATGTCATTTTACAGCGTATCCTCGGCATTGACATAGAAGAAAAATTTCTGGATGCGACAGATGCGCTGGCGATAGCCTTGTGCCATCATTATCAGCTGCTGAACCCTCTTGCGGGGCTCAAATCCGGCTCGTCCTGGGAAAAATTCATTGCCGATAACCCGGGGCGTGTGAAATCTTCGTCCAAATGAAAAAAATATCCCGACGTGATTAAACCCGCGGCGGGATATGTTGTCTAAATAGTCGTTGTGTAAAAATTAATAGTAGACGAGAACAATGAAAAAGATCATTGCTATGTTATGCGGGTTGATTTTATCACTCGCTCTTTCTTTTGCCCTTTCGGCACAGTCCCGTTCTGTGACGGTGCTGTTGCAGGACTCTTCTTCAGGAGAGCCGTTGGGTTATGCGACGGTGTCTCTTACCAAGGCTGGGGCATCGAGTGCTTTTAAGTACGCTCTTACTAGTGATCAGGGTAAGGCTGTCCTGGAAAAAGTGGCGGCAGGAACGTATGTATTTAAAGCTGAATTACTTGGATATAAGACGTTTACGAAAGAAATCACTGTTAAAGATAATTTGAATTTAGGCACTATAAAAGTGGATCCGGACAAGCAGGTTCTGAACGCCGCAAGTGTCTCCGCTACGGGTAATCCTATCGTGATAAAGAAAGATACGGTGGAGTACAATGCTTCTTCCTTCAAGACCACTGACAATGATGTTCTCGAAGATCTTCTTAAGAAACTTCCTGGCGTGGAAGTGTCTGAAGATGGCTCTGTTACAGCTAACGGACAGACTATATCCAAGATTACTATCGACGGAAAGACATTCTTCCTGGATGATCCGCAGCTCGCTTCCAAGAACATTCCTGCCAAGATTGTCGACAAGGTGAAAGTCGTTCAGAAAAAATCTGACCAGGCGCAGTTCACCGGCATTGACGACGGACAGGAGGAGACCGTGATAGACCTTTCCATCCAGAAAGGTATGATGAACGGCGTCTTCGGAAATGTGATGGCTGGCGCGGGCCATGACTGGCCTCAGAACACTTCTTATGGTGATGGCGACTGGAGATACCAGGGAGCGGCATTTGCCGGGAGATTTACCGACAAGAGCCAGTTAAGCCTTATCCTGAACGGTAATAATACGAATAACCGTGGTTTTAACGACCTTGCGGGTTCCATGATGCGTGGAATGCGTGGAGGCGGCGGTGGAATGGGCCGTGGACAAGGAGGTTGGGGACGGAGCAACGGTATCAGCACCTCTTGGATGGGTGGTGTGAATGGTTCATGGAGTCTCTTCGACGATAAAATGGATCTCGGAGCCAATTACCTCTATAACGATAACGAAAACTCTGTTAAAGAAATCAGCAAGAAGACTACATTCTTGGATGATGGCTCCAGCCTTATATATAATAATAACGGATATAGCAATACGAATTCCAGTGGACATAGATTCGGTGCGCGTCTGGAGCATAAGTTCTCAGAAAACACATCCATCCTTTTCCAGCCGCAGTTCAACTTCGGTAAAGGCGATTACTCTGAGTTCTCCAAGTTTACCACTGAAGGACAGGCTGCAGGTGCGACTGATTTGACTAAGAAAAACGAAGGTTTCAACAATAATGCGGGAAATAACGACAACTGGACGGCCAACGGATTCTTCCTCTTCCGTCAGAGATTGGGCATACCCGGAAGAACACTTTCGTTAAATGTCGACTATAAGTTCAGCAACAATGATTTGGATGGAGTAAATCAGTCATTGACAAAAACTTATAATGCGGATAATACGACATCCGATGAAATCGTGAATCAGATTTTCGACCAGAATTCCAAGTCTTCTTCCATCAGTGGACGGCTCGTCTATACCGAGCCTCTCGGGGCAGGATTCTACATGGAAGCGAACTATCAGTACCGTTGGAGCCAGAATAAATCTACCAAGGATACTTATGATTCCGGCAGCGTGACTGATTTCAGCGAGGACAACAAGGTTTTCAACAAGGACGGCATGACCCGCAACGATACCTATTCAAGCAACATCTTGAACAGGTACCAGACCCATCGTGCAGGTGTGAACTTCATGTACCAGAAAAGCAAATTCAGGGCTCAGGTCGGTGCTTCTATCGTGCCTACCATAACACATAATGAGACAAATGGCGAAAACTATGACAGCAAGGTGGTCAACTGGTCACCTACAGCCATGTTGTGGTATGACATTAACGACAATATGAATATCCGCGGATTCTATTTCGGTAACTCGTCACAGCCTACCACTTCGCAGCTCATGCCTGTGCCGGACAACACGAACCCGCTCAGCGTTTCACTCGGTAATCCTTACCTGAAACCATATTTCAGCCATGACATGCGTATGCGCTTCGGTTACTCCAACAAGAAGAAATTCTTCTCGTTCAACGGTAATTTCAGCGGCGGATTCGTCCAGACCCCAATCGTCTACGCCAGCTGGTACAACACGAACGGTACCTCATTCTCGCTGCCTGTGAACGGCCCGACTTCGGGTAATGTCAATGCCCGTTTCTTCTTGAATGCCCCTATCGCCAAGTCTAATTTCTCGATTATGTCGATGACTTCCGGAAGTTGGTCACAGTCATCATCTTACGTCGGAAAGAGTTCGTTCGATACAAGCAAGTATTATGATGGTGATGAGTTCGACTATGAGAAGTTCAATGCTGATATCCCAGATCTCGGCAAGAGTGACCTCTTCATAGAAAACAAGACCCAGACTGCGAACTTTACAGAACGACTGAAACTTACATTCAGAAATAATTTCGTGGAACTTACAGCCGGCGGACGTACAAGAATCGCCAAGTCATGGTACACGATTAATTCTATAAAGACTAATACGACATGGAATAACCAGGCAAGCGCTTCGATGAACTGGACTATTCCTGGAGGTATTAACCTCGTTTCAGATTTTAACTACAACTGGTATCGTGGATATACCACTCCGCAGGAAGATGAGTATATCTTGAACGCGGAGATTTCCAAACTGTTGTTTAAGAAGCAGTTTACGCTGTCACTCAAGGCTTATGACATCTTGAACCAGTCCAAGAACCTCTCAGTCAGCGACTCTTCCAACTACCATACTGAAACTTGGAACAATACTCTCGGCCGTTATGTCATCCTCTCGCTTACATGGCGTTTCGGTACTATGAACAACGCCATGAAAGGCAGAAGAGGCCCAGGTGGTCCGGGCGGTCCCGGAGGACATCCGGGTCCACCACCGATGATGTAGAATAAAAGCATCCGTCCCTGAAAAGAGGCGGATGCTTTTTTAATCGTATGACGTAGAGGATTACTCTTTAACCCTGATGGCCACGGAATTGGCATGAGCTATAAGCCCCTCAGCCTTAGCCATATCCATAATCGTAGGCGCCAGACTGTCCAGTCCGTCTTTCGTCAGTTCCTGATAAGTGATCTTGTGCATGAAACTCTCCAGTCCCACACCGCTGACCGTAGTCGCCGTTCCCGCTGTAGGAAGCGTGTGGTTCGTTCCGGAGGCATAGTCTCCGGCACTTTCAGGCGAGTAAGGTCCGATGAAGACGTTACCTGCCGCTGTTATGGCTCCTGCCAATGCCCATGCGTCGTTTGTGTTGATGATCAAGTGCTCCGGAGCATAAGTATTGGCGAAATCCAGCATGGTATCCTTATCCTTGATGATTATCGCAAGACTCTCAGCCAAAGCGGCTTCCGCGATTTCTTTACGTGGAATACGTTCTATCTGTATCTTCAGTTCTTTGTTTACCTCTTCGAGCAGTTTCTGACTGTCGCAGACCAGACAGACCTGAGAATCCTTGCCGTGCTCAGCCTGAGAAAGCAGATCTGCAGCCAGGAAATCTGCCCTTGCGCTGTCGTCCGCTATGATAAGCAACTCGGTAGGTCCGGCAAACATGTCCACCGCCACGCCATCCTCAGAAATGACCCTCTTCGCCTTGGAAACATATCGGTTTCCGGGACCGAAAATCTTATCCACTTTAGGGATGGTTTTCGTACCGTAAGCCATGGCTGCGATAGCCTGCGCTCCGCCGATACCATAAATGTCCGTCACCCCGCAAAGTGAAGCAGCATAGAGGATTGCAGGAGAGATACTACCGTCTTTTCCGCGTGGAGTGCATATCGTAACTCGGCCGCATCCTGCGATTTTGGCCGGAATGGCAAGCATAAGTACAGATGAGAAAAGTGGTGCAGTTCCTCCGGGAATATATAATCCGACTTTGGCGATAGGCACGGAACGCTGCCAGCAACGGACGCCGGGCATGGTCTGCACTTCGATTCGTCCCGTCATCTGCGCATTCGTGAAAATCTCGATATTGGATCTGGCTGTTATTATCGCGTTTCTCAATTCGCGTGGTACCTGACTTGCTGCCGCGCTGATTTCTTCCTGGGAGACCTTCATCTCGCCAAGAGGATATCCGTCGATCTCTTCCGATATGGACTTGAGCGCTTTGTCTCCGCCTGTCTTTACCTTGCGGACAATCTGCCTGACTTTGGTGTCGATTTCTTTCGCTCCCGTGTCAGGTCGTACACACAATCCGGCCCAAGTCTTGCGGTCCGGTTCAATGTATAACCTCATAAAAATTATTATTGGCTGTCGTTAATATTTCTTATCTCTTTTTCGAAAACCTCCATGCCGGCAGTCGCCTTTTCCCTGATATGCCTGAGCCGCTTGTCCCTGACCTTAAGATCTTCCGGGTCAATGATGAAGATCGGAATGTCCAGAGGCGCATATCTGTACAAACCCGCTGCAGGGTAGACACTCAGCGATGTCCCGACAATCAGCAGGATATCAGCCTCGGAAACGATGTCGATGGCGCGTTCTATCTTCGGGACAGGCTCTCCGAACCATACGATATGCGGACGTAACTGATGTCCGTTAGGGGCTTTGTCTCCCAGATGAATCTCTCCGTAACCTATATCGAAAACGCTCTTTTCGGAGAAACCATCCTCTTCGTTACAGCAGTTTTCAGGCCGTACTTTCGTCAGTTCCCCATGCAGATGAAGTACATTGGAACTGCCTGCGCGTTCATGTAAGTTATCCACGTTCTGCGTTATCACATGGACATTGAACTTATCCTGAAGGGCAGCGATTTCGAGGTGGGCGGCATTCGGGCGTACGGTCTCGAGTTCTTTTCTGCGGATATTGTAGAAATCGAGCATCAGTCCCGGATTTTTGTGCCATCCTTCGATCGAGGCAACTTCCTGAGGGTCAAACTTATCCCAAAGTCCGCCGTTGTCACGGAATGTGCTTATTCCGCTCTCTGCGCTCACACCGGCGCCGGTAAGTATTACAAGATTCTTTTTCATTCTTTTACCATTTCAATGTATTGGCGGGTGTTTCCCCGAAATAATATTTTCTGAGCCAGTACTCGAACAATGTGTCCGGCAGGAATGGCTCGTCCTTGTCGTTGAAAGCTATGACTTCCTTCTTCATCAGTGCATCTTTCAGTCGCTTCACGTTGGCCGACGAGTTTAGTCTGTAACTGTCCAGAACCTCTGTGGTGCTGAACTTTATGACACCGTCGAGGACGGCTTTCAGCATACGCTCCTGATAATCTGTCAGATTGTCCATAATCCTCGTGAACCGCGGGATGTGGACCGAGAGCATACATGATAATGCGTCTGAGAATGTGAGCTCGCTGATGTATCCCTTCGACAGCGAATCGCAGATGAAGAAAAAGTTATTCACGTACCAGATGTTGTTCCCGAAAATCCGGCATGCGCCGATAAGCAGGTCTCTGTCAATGACTTTACCTCCGGCTGTGAATCCTTTTATTATATGGTCCGCTATTTCGGTCTCTGAGAATTCCGTGAGTTCTATCGTGGAAACCAGTCTGTAGAAGAATTTCCGTCTGCGGAAAATCTCTTCCATCGCGTTGTAACTGGAGCCCATGAATATGAGGGAAACTTTCGCCTCTTGGTCTTTGTTGTCGGACGCGGCTTTTTCCATGGCTTTTATCATGGTCTGTCCATCTTCCGTCCCGAGATTGTGGAACTCGTTGAGTATGACGATGACTTGCTTTCCTGATTCTGCAGCCATGCGATAAGGCAACTCAGCGGCAGCATTGACCTCATCCTGGGAAATCGGCGTGCCGGCAGGCAAATCTTCGCCTGTGAGGAGCTTGCGGTAGCGGCGGACGAAGGTGGCGGTGTCCCGTATGTTGGTGAGCATCAGGCTGAAAACCCGGAACTGCGCGCCTCTATTCTTCATTTGGAGCAAAGTCTGTTGTACGGCGGACATCTTGCCGCACCCTCGTGGGGCGCAGATGTAGGCATTTTCACCGGAAGATATGACCGCTGTGATAGCGTCGCAGTCTTTTCTCCTTCCGATGAAGTATTTGCCAGTCACGTATTTATCGTACTGAAACGGGTTGTCCATCGCGTTAGCATGTTTATCTTACAAAAATAGTAAAAAAATGCTCATTTCCCTTTGTATTCCGGAAAATTATCGTACCTTTGCAACCGCTGAATTCGGAAGATATTTGTAAATTCCTGTGATTCAGTAGATTTTTAATAAAAGGAGGTGATTCAGATATGATTATTGTACCGCTTAAAGAGGGTGAGAACATCGAGAGAGCGCTCAAAAGATTCAAGAGAAAATTTGAGAAAACAGGTGCTATCCGTGAGCTCCGTGCCAGAAAGAATTTTGTGAAACCATCTGTAAAGAAGAGAGAGCAGATTCAGAAGGCCATTTACGTACAGCACATGCAGCTCGAGGACGAGCAGTAAGCCTGTACAACAGATAGATATCTGACTAAATACATAGCTGACCGGAATACGTATCCGGTCAGCTTTTTCGTATTTTCGCGAAATCGCATTATATTTGTAGAATGAAGAGGAAGAAAGTAATTATAGTTGCAATTTCTACATTTGCACTTTTATGGGGCGTGGCTCTCATTGCAATTCAGGTCCTGTTGAGTTCTTCGTTTCTGACCAAGACGGCTGAAAAATACGTTTCCGAATATGTGGATGCGGATGTCAGTTTCGGTCGGATAAGCGCCTCTGTGTTCAAGAGTTTCCCGAATCTTAATGTGGAAGTGTCGGATGTGAGGGTGACCTATCCCCACGACAGGTTCGCGTCGTATGATTCTACCGGCGTGGACGGTATTCTCCGTCATGCGGGAAGGGGAGATGACGCGGATACGTTGGCTTCATTCCGCAAAATGTCATTGTCCGTAAACTATATTTCTGCGCTTTTCGGGCGGATTCATGTCCGTGAAGCCAGTCTGGACAGGCCGCGCATTTTCGCCCATCAGTTCAGTGAAGATAAATATAACTGGGATGTCCTGAAGAATATCGCGATGGATGAGTCTGAAACTGAGGATGATACGACAGTTACATTCCTTCCTCCCATTACTGTGGACAAGGTCGCTCTTACCGGACGTCCTCATATAGTGTATACAGATGTCCAAGATACCATATATGCCGCAGTTATGTTGAGGCAGATGCTTTTCCACGGTCGTCTGACTACTGTGAAAGACAAAAAGAATCATCTCGGACTGAATATCGACAGTCTTTTCGTCTCAGGAAGGCTTCCTGCGGATACAGTTGCCGTAGCTGTCGACCGTTTCGATATGCAAGAAAAGGAAGAGTCTATGGATTTCACGGCCTCAGCCAAAGCGTTTCTCGGAATGAACGAATATGGAAGACTTATCGTGCCGATGTCCATGAGCGGAAGCGTAAGTTTTCCTGAATCAGGATTGGATCATTTCCTTCTGAATAATATGAATATGAAGGCGGCTTGCGTGGAGATGACCGGCAATGCCGATATCCGTGCTCTTGGCGACAGTACTTATATCCGTGCAGAGGCTGCTGTAAACGACTGCAGTGTAAACGAGCTGATACGGTTCTGCGGTAAAAACTTCTTCCCTGCAGCCCTCGACTTGACTACCGATGCAAAGATTTCGTTTACAGCCCTTTGCGACGGCTATTATAACTCCAAACGCGGAACACTGCCGGAACTCGTGGCGGAATTTGTCCTGCCTAAATCATACATCCGTTATCCGGGAGTCCCTGAAGGCCATGCGGAAATCGACATCAATGCCGTGACTGACAGTATCGGAAAACTGGATATCTCATTCGACGACATGTGTCTGAACTTCGGCGGCATTGACATAGACGGAAAGGGCAGCGTCTCCGACGCGATGGGCTCCGACCCGCTCGTCAGGATCGACTCCAAGGCTTATGCTTCGCTCGGCCAGATGATGGCATTCCTGCCGGATTCGCTCGGCTATCTCGCTCAGGGTGAGGTCAATGCTGCCCTGTCCGGAAAGATTCGCATGTCCCAGATGGACATCTATAACTTCTATGGGGCAGCATTGACAGGATACATCAGGAGCCGGAATATCATTCTCTCCTCGGAGAAGGACTCTCTTTATGCGTGGATTGGGAATCCGGAGGTTAAACTCGGAACGGTCGCGAACAGGGTGGATACCGGCATTCCGCGTGGGACGAGGCTTTTGGCCGTAACGGCGAGGGTGGATTCTCTATATGCGACTTACGGAAAAGATATGGCTGTACGCGGTTCCGGTGTGGGACTTGTGGCGCAGAATGCTTATAAATCACGACATGCCGACGGTGGACATGAACACAATCCGATAGTGGGAGCATTGTCATTCAATACGTTGCTTGTGGATGCCGCCGACTCTATGTTCATGGGCGTCGCAGGTTCGGAAAACACATTCCATTATTCGGAGAGATGTCATGGCCGTGTACATACTCCTGCGGTCAGTCTGGTGAGCGACAACGCCCGCGTGTTTGCGAAACAGGGTGTGAACCGTTTCGGCTTCAGGAATGCAAAAATCTCTGCATCAGCACTTTTGGCGACTTTCGAACATAACCAGAGAAAAGAAATGTTGCTGGATTCGCTGAAACGTATTTATCCGGGAGTTCCTCGTGACTCGCTGTTCAGAAAAGCTTTCGAGGCCAAGATGGCGGGGCGTAAGATGCCTGATTTTATCGCAGAAGCGGATTTCAGGAAACATGATATACAGATTCCTCTGAATGAGACCATTGCGAAATATCTGAAGGAGTGGGATCTGAAAGGAGGCATTGACATAAAGGAAGGACTCGTGATTACTCCGTATTTCCCTTTGCGTAATGTCATCGAGGATGTGCGGGGCAGTGTTACGAATGATGCCATACAGTTGGATAACTTCACTGTCCGTCCGGGAGCTTCCGACATTTCGGCCTCCGGAGTCATGAGCGGACTGCGCCGTACCCTTTTGGGCCGTGGTGTCATTAATCTGGATTTGAAGATAAGGTCGCAGAAGATGGACGCGAACGAACTGCTCACTGCTTACAGCGCAGGCGCGAGGTTTACTCCGAATTCCGCTGCGGCCATGGAAAACTCGTCGGACAAGTCCGAGGAGGATTATCTCGCGACTGTATCTGAGGCTCACGCTGCTGCCGCTGACAGTGCCTATGCGCTGGTGGTGGTTCCTGCCAATCTTAATGCCAATATATCTTTACAGGCGAATGAAATCAATTATTCTGACTTGAACATCACATGGCTTGCTGCGGATATGACCATGAAAGAGAGATGTATACAGGTTACCAATACGGTCGCTACATCTAATATGGGTGATATCTATTTCGAGGGCTTCTATTCTACACGTACCAAGAAAGATATAAAGGCTGGTTTCGACCTTAACCTTTCTGATATCACTGCTGACAAGGTGGTTCAGCTTTTCCCTGCCGTGGATACCATCATGCCGATGATTACTTCATTCAAGGGTCTGCTGGATTGCGAGATGGCGGCGACTACGGATTTGGATACCAATATGAATTTCGTGACCAAATCCATGAGCGGCATCATGAAGATAGGCGGACGTAACGTGACGCTGGAAGACAGCCCTGAGTTCAGGAAGCTCGCCAAGTTGCTGATGTTCAGGAATAAGAAGAAGGGTAATGTGGGTGATATGTCCGTGAGTGGACTTATCAGTGACAACCGGCTGGAGATATTCCCGTTCGTGCTGAATGTGGACAGATATATATTGGCCATGAGCGGTCTGCAGAACTTCGACCAGACATTCAAATATCATGTATCTGTGCTCAAGTCGCCTGTACCGTTCAGATTCGGTATTGATATATATGGTAATTTCGATAATTGGAAATATCGGATAGGCAAGGCCAGATACAAGAGTACGAATGTTCCTGTGTTTACCGCTCAGGTGGATACTTTGCAGATGAATCTGGTCAAGTCCATACATAATATATTTGTAAAGGGTGTAGACTTGGCTGTGCGCCAGAACGAATCCATGAAGAGCAGCATTGACTCAAGCAAAGCTGCGCTCGGGTTCAATCCTGACGCGAAGCTGGATTCTCTCGACGCCGGGCAGATAAAGATGTTGGATTCTCTCCAGACGTCCTTCGACGCTCCGGTGGATTCGGCTCTTAATGCGAAGATCGATTCTCTGGTGATTCTTCCGGCGGTGTCTGGGGATGGTGCGGAGGCGGCATCCGCTGAAGTGGCTGAGGCTAAGTCTTCTGCGCGCAAGTCTGATGCGGTGGACCGTAAAGAAGCCCGTCGGCAGAAACGTCAGGCGAAGCGTGATAATAAAGAGGTTATAAACGAAGATTTGCTGAAAGATGATGAACAGCAGTGATTATATAGAGGTAGAGGTCAGTATCGACCCGTTCAGTGAAGAAAATGCCGAGATTTTGGAGGCGATGCTTTCTGATCTTCCTTACGATTCGTTCGAGATAGGGGAGGGTAGCGTCAAATGTTATATCCAGCAGCCTTTGTTTGACCGCAGGGCTTTGCGTGTGGTGCTGGACGGCCTGCCGTTCGCTGCGGAGTTCAAGGCGACCAAGGTGCCGTTCCAGAATTGGAATGCCCAGTGGGAGAGTTCATTCAAGCCAATAGTTGTGGACGGGGTCGTGACTGTCCGGCAGGTGGATGACAAGACAGTGCCTAGGACACAATATAATATAGTATTGCGTCCGGAGATGGCTTTCGGCACAGGACATCATGAGACTACATATATGATGATGCAGTCGATGCTGAAGCATAAGGCTTCCATCCGTGATGCTGTCGTGATGGATATGGGGTGCGGTACGGCTGTTCTCGGGATTCTCGCGGCCAAAATGGGAGCTGCCAAGGTCTATGGAATCGATATCGATGCGGTGGCTGCGCAGTCGGCTTATGACAATGCCCGCCTGAATCGTGTGGGTACGAGGGTCGAGATTCATTGCGGAGATGCGTCGCTGCTTCAGTTCGGAAGTTACGATGTCTTGCTGGCCAATATTCACAGGAATATAATACTGACTGATCTCCGGACTTATGCGGGTTCGCTGCGTGGCGGAGGTTTGCTTTTCTTGAGCGGTTTTTATGATTCGGATGTGGAGGATATTCTCTCGGAAGCCGGCAAGTTCGGACTGGAAATGACGGGTCGGCGTTCGCGTGACGGCTGGGCTTGTATCGTGTTGCGGTTGGGTGCTGTTTCCTCTATCAGGACAGTACTGGGGAACCGATAATGTATGCAAAATATTCGGCGTTTACCCCCCCCCCTAATTTGAACGTTTGAAGTGATTGATAATTAAGCTGTTACAATTTTTCATGTGTATAATTATTGTCGTATATCGATAAAAATTTTGCAAAAAAAGTTGTGTAAATCAGTTTAAGTGTCTATATTTGTCGGTGTTAATCAAGGCAGGTTAGTTTACGCAAGGCTACGTCTGCCTGATGTTGGACCATGTACCAGTGAAGCCAGTAATATTATGATTCGTGTTCGTAATATTAACAGCAATAAATATTTTATTATTACTAAATCAGTATTCGCTATGAACAAAAAACTGACGAACTTGTTTCTGGGTGGAGCTTTGTTTGCAGCCCTCGCAGGAACAGCCGTGTCTTGTAAAGACTACGACGGAGACATCGATGATCTCGATGCTCGTGTGGAAAAACTAGAGTCCACATTAAAAGATCTTAAAGCTCAGATTTCAGCCGGTGCGGTCGTTACAGGTGTGGAGTCTGTATCTAATGGAGTCAAAGTTACTTTAAGTGACGGAAAGACTTTTACTCTTACCAACGGAAAAGACGGTGCTAATGGTACCAATGGTACTAATGGTAAAGATGGTAAAAACGGTTCTGTTGTTACAATTGGCGATAACGGAAACTGGTTTATCGACGGCAAAGATACCGGCAAGCCTTCTAAGGGTGCTAACGGTAAAGACGGCAAAGATGGCAAAGACGGTGTTAATGGTACCAATGGAACTAATGGTACCAACGGAACTGACGGTAAAGATGGTAAGGACGCAACTCAGATATATTTCGTTCCTAACATGGAGACTGGAATGTGGGATAAGGTAGTTGTAGAGCCTGGTAAAGAGCCAGTTGTAACTCCTACAACAGACAGTTGGAAAGCTGCTGGCGTTTCTGGTGGTGTTACAGCCGTTTGGAATAAAGAAGAGGGAACTCTTACTTTTGCTAATGTAGATGGTTCTGAGGCTCCAGTTGTTATCGCTCTTAACGGTCTTCTCCGCTCTATCGCATTCGTTCCTGAGACTATGACACAGGGCCTCGGAGTTATCGATTTCTATACCCTTTATAAAGGAACTAAGTTCATCACATCTAACGACGCTAAGGTTACCTACAGACTCAATCCTGAGAACGCCAATGTTAAGGATGTTAAGTGGGCTATGATTGACAGAGAAGTTAAGACTAAGGTCGCTGGCGACAATAACGCTCTTCTCAGCATCGTTAAGGCTGAAAAAGCTGCTAAGGGTGGAATGGAATTCGTTCTTAGAGCTAATAAGGATATCTTGTCTGCTGATGCTTCTGCAGCTGGAAAACAGAACCTCGTGGCTCTTCAGGCTACTCTTAAAGATGAGGTTATCGTTTCTGACTACGCATTCGTAGAAAAGTCTAAGATTACAGCTTATCAGCTTATCCATGCTGCTTATTATGGAAAGGCTACTCCAGTAGTAAAAGCTTATCCTACAGTTAAGCCTGCTATTACAGCCGTAGATGATATTAAGATGGTTTACAACAAACCTATCAATGTTATCGATTCTCTCGTTGCATTTGCACCTGAGGTAAATAAAGCGCTTAAAGAAATCAACGTGGAGCCTTCTTATAAGGTTAGCCTCGTTAGCGGTAAATTCCTTGGTGCAGATAATGTAACTGATCAGCAGAAATTTGTCACTGTTGAAGATGGCGTTCTCTCTGTAAACGAGGAGTGGCTTGCTAATGGTGGTCGTGCCGCTATCGGACGTACACCTCTTCTTGAGGCATCTGCGTTCGTGAAGGATGCTAAGGGTAAGGACGTAGAGGTAGCTAAGTGCTATATTAAGGTTCTTATCGTAGACGTAACAGGTGCTCCTGCTGATGATCTCGGCGATATGACTCCTGTACTCGTTAAGGGTAAATTCGACTATGCTGACCTCGCTGCTGCTGCAGATCCTGCAAAACCTACCATGTCACTCACATGGGAAAGAGTGAACGCTGAGATTCTCGACGTGCTCGGACTTTCTTATGACCAGTTCGTTGCCAAGTATAATGTTCGCACTCCTGCAGTTAAGTACTTCGGTGCTGATGGTAAAGAACTTACAGCTCCTATGGCAGGTGTTGTTTGCAAAGCGGATGGTATCAATACACCAAGTGCAACCAACTCAGTAACTGTAGACATCCTCAACTCTATCGATGAGAATACAAGTGGTGCTGTCAATGTTACTATCCCTGCTAAGAACAACAAGCTCGACAAGAACGTTGTAGTAAGATTTGAATTCGCTATCAGCCACGCTGCTCACTTCCCTGAGTTGAACCCAGATTATCTCATCGCTGAGAATACAATCCAGGTTAAGGGTCGTCTTGAGGCTGGCAAGTGGGTTATGAAGTCAGGTATCAAGGAGCACTTCGTAAATTACCTCGCAGGTTATGAAGATCCTAAGAACCATGAGTCATTGAAGTTCGCTCTTCGTCCTATCGTTAAGGCAACTAAGGAAGTTTACCCATTCGGTGCTAAGCCTATTGCAGCTTCTAAGCTTGCTGCTCAGGAAGGTGCTGCTATCAGCGGTGTTGATTTCAACGATATGGAAATCGCTCTCACCACAGCTCTTGAGGGACAGTCTAAGGATTACATCGTAACAATGTACAATGTCCTCGCTAACGGTCATTACTGCCAGAAGAACTACGTAGTTCGCTTCGTAAGTCCATTCGTAGTAGAGGCTGCCGGTATCGAGTTGAAGACTTTCGCTGCAACAGCTGATACTAAGGATCTCGCCAAGTCTATCGCTATCAAGGATCTCGACGGTAAGGTAGTATTCAAAGAGGGTGCTGTTACTGAGTATGGTGCTAATACTTACAGCTTCGTTGATGCTGACTTCGTTCCTACATACGCACTTCAGTTCAAAGATCAGAAACATGCTGCTCTTGATACAGAGGAATCATTCGGTGGTCGTTTGACTATCGCAGGTTCAGTTGTAACTTGGGACAATATGGGTGGTACACTTGTTAACGACAAGAACGCTGCTTACACTGTTAAGATGGCTATAAGCAATATTTGCACAATTGGACAGGAAGGTGCTGTGAAAGTACTCTCTGTTGAGCATAGCAAATAATTTTCACATACTCGCTGCTGCAGATTCGGATCTTTATATAAAATATTACTGGTACTTCATCTGATTTTCCGGATCCTGCAGAACCGCATCGGGCGACAGTCTTACTGCCGCCCGATGTTTATTTTTGTTCTATTCGAAGATGCACCCGTACCTGGTCATACTTTTTTCTCATTTGGCCGAATAATTGCTATATTTGTAAGCTATAAACTTTATTATAACATGCTTTTGGATATCATTAAAGGACTTCTTATCGGTATTTGCGCGTCTGTCCCGCTGGGGCCGATTGCTATACTTGTAATACAGAAATCTCTGAGTGAAGGCCATAAAGCAGGATTTCTTGCAGGACTTGGAGCATGCCTCGTAGACACTCTGTTTGCGGTAATAGCCATATTCGCATTGGCCATAGCCGAAAGATTCTTGGAGACTAATCATGTGACTATCATGGTGGTGGGCGGTATCGTGGTGACTCTTTTGGGGTGCAGCATGGCTTTTAAGGACCCTTTCCGGAAGATGAAGAAGGAGGATCTGACATCTTCGTACTCCCTAAAGGATTTCTTCCAGGCAGTAATTATGGGAATCTCTAATCCGGGGGCGATTTTCGTTATTTTCGCGTTGTTTGCGTTTTTCGGTATACAACTGGAGCCGCATGATTTCAGGGTAGCGCCTATCTTGTTGGCTGTCAGTGGGGGCTCGGCTCTGTATTGGTTCTTTTTCTCGTGGACTTTCAGCCGTTTCAGAAAGAATTTTAAACTTGTCACAATACTCTGGATAAACAGAATTACCGGTATTATCGTAACGATTATCGGTATAGCTCTTCTGACAGAAGGTGTAATGGAACTTCTTTTCAGCCAGGGTTAACTCACAATAAATTTCTAACAGAATGAATATCAAAGGATTTTTTGAGAATTGGATTGTAAGGAATCTGCTCGGTGCTGCCGTGGCCATATTGGGATTAGCGGTGGTGAGCGGTCTTTTGCTTAACCTTGGAACACATCACGGTAAGGAGATAGAAGTTCCTGACTTCACGAATATGAGTGTCGCAGAGGCGTCGGCAGAGGCTTCTGCTGTAGGCATCAGAATAGATGTGACAGACTCTGTATATGTCAGGAAAATGGGACGCGGACTTGTGTTTTCTCAGCTTCCGACTGCGGGCAGTAAAGTAAAGCAGGGTAGACGTATACAGCTTACTATAAATTCCATAAAGCCCAAGCAGGTCAAGATGCCGGATCTCGTAGGTTTCTCCATGAGGCAGGCTAAGGCTGAACTCCAGGCTAAAGGTTTGTTGCTCGGCAGACTCCGTTACACAGAGGATATCGCGACGAACAATGTCCTGAAACAGCTTTACAAAGGACGTGAAATCAAGGCGGGCAGAAACATTGACAGTGGCTCAGAAATTGACCTCATCATCGGTCTGGGCGAGGATAACGAGACCTTCATTCCCGACGTAGTCGGAATGAAATTCATGCGTGCGGTGGACGCCGTTCATGATAACTCGCTGAATGTTTCCAGACTTCGTTTCGACAAGAATATCCGCACTTACAGCGACTCGCTTAATGCTGTTGTGTATAAGCAAGTTCCGGAGCCGACAGAGGACATGCCTGTGCTTATGGGCTCCGAAATCACACTTTATCTTTCAATCGACGGACAGGGTAGATAATACAAGACATGAATAACGCGCAGAATGAAGATTTTCTTCTGGACGAAGAATACGATGACAAGAATCTGATTATGGAGGAGGGTGCCTCCGATGAGGATGAGCAGGGGATGTTCGAGCATTTCCGCATGAATGTGGATAACGGGCAGACTCCGTTGAGGGTGGATAAATATATGGCTTGCCATCTAATGGACACTTCCAGACATAGGGTGCAGCTCGCCATAAAGAACGGATATGTGAGGGTGAATGACAAGGTGGCCAAGGCTAATCTGATTATCCGTCCGGGCGATGTCATCCGTTTCGTAATGCCTTATGAAAGAAAAGGTTTCGAGGTTAAGCCTGAGAATATTCCGCTGGATATAGTATATGAGGACGAGGATCTTCTGGTGGTGAACAAGCCTGCCGGAATGGTCGTGCATCCCGGTCATGGTCATTTCGAGGGGACTCTTATCAATGCTCTCTCATATCATCTCGGGATTTCGCAGGGGGAGGATGCCAAGGACGAACGCATGGGCGTACTGGTCCATCGCATTGACATGGACACCTCCGGCCTTTTGGTGGTAGCGAAGAATGACGAGTCGCAGCTCGATCTGGCGGGGCAGTTTTTCCGGCATACGATAGAGAGGAAGTATGTGGCCGTGGTTTGGGGGAATCTTAAAGAAGACGAGGGGACCATCACCGGCAACATCGGCCGCGATCCTAATGACAGACTTCGCTTCAAGGTATATCCGGAAGGGGACAAGGGCAAGCATGCGGTCACTCATTACAGGGTCATCGAGCGTTTCGGCTATGTCACGGTCGTGGAATGCCGTCTGGAAACCGGCCGTACGCACCAGATCCGTGTCCACATGAATTATATCGGCCATCCGCTGTTCAACGATGCCCGATACGGCGGCGCGGAGATCCGCAAGGGAACTATCTACGCGAAGTATAAACAGTTCATTAACAATTGTTTCGCCCTGTGTCCGCGCCAGGCTCTCCACGCCAAGACCCTCGGTTTCGTGCACCCGCGCACAAAGGAGTTTATCCGCTTCGATTCGGCGCTTCCGGAGGATATGCAGGCTCTGATTTCCAAATGGAGGAGCTACGCCGGGAATATGCCTGCCGAGGAGGAGTAAGTCTCCGCCAGTTTCGCCAGCGCGCTGTCTGTCAGTTTTGTCAATGCTTCTTCTTCGTTTTGGGAGGTGGCGATGATATCGTCAAATCGTGTCCATCGCCAGGCTGACAGCAGGGAACGCTCGACCCAGTAAAGGAACGTGGTTCCGATGCCTTGTCGTTTCAGTTTTGCCTCGGATTTTTTAGCTTTCAGATATAACTCCAGTCCGTCTGCGGTGTCATGCCACAGATCCATAAATGCGTAGTCATAAGCATCTTGCGAATCTCCTGTCATTCTGGTCATGAAGTCGTAAGCGTCGCTTTTCATTACCCGCACCTTATGTTTGTTTGGGAACTGCGGCAGAATATGTTCCGTAAAAAGCCGTATGGCATCCTCGTCTCTTTCCACCACATCCACATGCAGGACATCCTGCTTTTCTGATGCCATAAACGTGAAGTAACCCAGTCCGAGACCGAATGTAAGAACATTTCCCGAAACGACATCGATTACCGGCTGCATCGAAGCTATCTCGCTGGGCTTCACTGCCATCCATTCTCGTCCATTCTGCTCCACTGCCGGATAAGTGAATCTTTCCCTGAAATATCCGACCTGCGGAATCTCCCTGGTGTCCTCATCCACCTGAATGTCATCCCGTATAAATGCCTCATAGGGGCGATAGTGATAATGTGTGAACTTCCAGTTTCCGAGCGTCGCATTTGGGAAATTTATAGTCGTAAGATATTGGTTAGAAGCGTATTCTGCTGCGTCCAGGCACTTGACGGCTCTCGAGAAATAATCAGATAATTCCCTGTCGTCCCCATCGATTCCCGAAATTCCGGCCATCAATGCCGCATAGAGTGCTTCTTCAGGCAGCTCGCCCTCCGGATCCGCCTCTTTCAGGAGTGCCCCAGTTATCGCCGCAGGCGTCTCATCGATGAATTCTGCCATCGCCCAAGCCGCAGTATTGTTGCACTCGCGGATCGCGCCCAACCTGTACTTCCAATCTTTTTTGTTTGTGTCAATGCCCATGTAACTTTCCATTTACCAAGCAAATATCGCATATTTCCGACAAAGTTGGCCACCTTCTGCCCATCAAATTTTATTATCCGGAAAAATTGTTTTATATTTGCATTCCTTTCGGACACAGAATGCGGCAGCTTCCAATCAGGCCAATTTCAGCGAAGGACTTAATGTTATGAGTCTTCCGGAAGGTTTTGCGAGCGTGTTGTAATTGGTAGCCAAGCCAGACTTAGGATCTGGTGCCTAGTGCGTATGGGTTCGAGTCCCTTCGCTCGCACTTTTGAAAAATCGCCCCGCTGTCATCAGCGGGGCGATTCGTTTCTCTGCCTTCGACCGCCAGATGTTGGAAATATATGAATTGTATCTAACTAAGATTTATTTCCTTCCTTGGCTGTGAATCCAATGTTGTCGTAAGTCGTCTCAGGCATTAAATTGTCCTCTCCTGCAAGATCAGAAGTGTTACCCAGTTATCAATATTACCGGAAAACAGCTGTGGTGTATAGCCCGGGAATATAGGTGTCTTTCTGGAATCATTGAGGGCCAGAGTTCCGTAAACTTTCTTGACTGCGACAACTCTCTCTGTTTTTCCACCCATAATTAACGCACCTCTTGTAATGGCACTCTTTTTCAGCTTTGGAGATTCTGAAAACATAATACCTGCATTATCATTCTTTCCTGCCCATGCTACTACTTTTCTGAACATTTCGAGCTGACCGATGGTGAGGTTATAGTTCTTGTAACTGTCTGACGGCTGTATCATCTTTACTTTATCATCGGTACTGACAGTCCCGGCAGTAATCTTAATTGTGGCTACGAATCCTCGATTGGTGATAGTCATAATATCCTCGCCAACCGTGACTTTACAAGACGCACTAAAGTCGCCATCTTCTATATATACGGTAATCTTGGCAGTTCCGTCCTTGACTCCCGTCATTGCACCACGTGCCGGTCGGCGCCAGTGTCCTGAGGATGAAATGCAAAGCATCTTAACCGACGATACTCCCGCCGCCGGTAGTCTTTTGTTGAGATACCACGACTCGAACGTGGACTAAGTGAACCAAAATCACTTGTGCTGCCATTACACCATACCTCAATCGAATTGTAACTCGGCAAAGTTAGGATTTTTTTCTGGTTTAACCAAATATCATTTCCCTGCGCTTGCCTTCAAACGCCTAAAATCGACATATCTTTCCAGAACCTCACCATGCCTGCCTATCCTCAAGACAAACGGCAGCGAAGTGAGATCGAACTTGTCCAGCAACTCTTCCAGATTCGGCTGCTCGTCGGTGGACACGCTGACGAACAATATCTTACGGCCTGACGACAGGAGATCGCCAGCCGCTTCCATATACTCCTTACACAACGAACAGCCCCTGTAATAAAACATCACATAGGTATCACTGCCACGCAACTTGTCCAGTCTGTATCTTTTTGCTGAAAACTTGGAATCCTCGCTGAACGAGCCCCGTCCATAGACTCCGCGCACGGAAACATTTGGAACATGACTCCCCGGCATTGACCTGGACAACAAATCGGACATGGTCTTGGCGAAGCCCACGACTTTCAGCGAATCCGAAGGACCGGCCCAGATGTCCGGACGAGACAGTATATAATTGTCGCACAGGTACTTCTCGGCTTCTTTGCAGCGGCCGTCCTGCTGATAAGACAGGTAGTAGAACAGGTCTCCCATGGTCTCGCGGAACGTCTGATTGTCTCCGGAAGTCCGCTCTGCGATATGGTCCACGAGACTCCTCAAGTCATCCACGCCATAATTCTCGCCGAGCGAAACGAAAATCCTGTTATACAATTGGATAGAGGACTCGTTTCCATATTCGTAATTATCCTCGTCCGCCACCTTGTCCAGCATCTGCGCCAGTACCGGTGCGTCCAATCCGCGACCTATAATAATACCGTCCCTGTCCACCAAAAACATGCGGGGTGTCTGCAGAACACCATACTTGCGCTGAAAATCAGAATTAACCTCCGGGTCCCATAAATGATTTACACTGACGTCTTTACGGACAAAACTAAGATGGCTCTCCACATACTTTTTCCACGCCGTCGAATCCGCTCCGGTGTAGACCGCATCCAGCTCCACGTCATAATCAGAATTATCCAGCAAAGAACGCAGCATCACTGACTGCGCGAGACAATTCGCGCATCCCGTATCATAAAAATACAAAATCCGCCTGCGCCCGTCCGGCTTCCCGAACAGAGCAGCTGTTCCACCGTCCATTCGTTTGAGTTCCAGTGCCGGCGCCCGCATTCCGATGAGGGACTGCCTATTGAAATCCGCAAAGATTTTGGCATTCATAAGGTCAATGCTGCTGTGCATCTGAACTTTACCTGGAGCGAACCAGTTGTCGGTCAGATAAATGGCTACAGCTTCCGCTCCCATCACTTTCGAATGAAGATAATGGGTGTAGACTTTCAACGCCGTGAACTGGCGTGCCGCAGAATCCTTGCATGAAGAAATCAGAAAATCACATTCTTCTTCTTGAGTGTGGAAATCCAGCGGTTCTATCCGTCTCAGGTACTCGTCAAGTTTCTGTCCCAGAGCTGCGTAAGAAGCAGAGTCCAGCTGAGGGGTCACTTCAGCATTGGCCCTGAAACAAAAAACCGACGCGCACAAGATCATTGACAGAAAACATGCGGCGAATTTTCTTGCGTGTCCCATTTTAGCGTGTTTCCGGCAGGATTACCCCTTCCGGCAGGAATAAGGAGGTGTCACCGTGGTGCTTCAAAATATCCCTTACGGCCGACGAAGAAATGTGCGCAAACTCCTGAGCAGTAGGGATTATGATGGTCTCGACGTCTGGTGCGAGCTTGCGGTTTGCGTCCGCGATGGAGCGCTCCGTTTCGAAATCGATCATGTTTCGCACGCCTCTGACCATGTGGTGGATGCCGTACTCGTGGCAGGTGTCGATGGTCAAATTGTCATACTTTATGATGCTGACGCCGTTCAAACCCTTAACTGCCTGACGTATAATGTCTATGCGCTGATCCATGTCGAAGAATCCGCGCTTGTCCTGATTTATGCCTACGGCCACGATTACTTCATCGAACATGGTCAATGCTCTTTTGAGAATGTTCAGATGGCCTGCCGTAAACGGGTCGAAAGACCCTGGGAACAATGCTTTTGTGTTCATAATTGCCAATCAATCGGAGTTTTGCCCTCAGACTTTAGAATTTCATTTGTCTGAGAAAAGTGGTTGCATCCAAAAAACGCACCACGGGCGAGAGGTGACGGATGAGCCGCTTCCAGAACATAGTGTCTGGAAGTGTCTATCAGCGGCTTTTTGCTGCGCGCATAATTGCCCCAAAGCAGGAAAATAACGCCGTTGCAATTAGCAGATATATAGCTGATTACGGCGTCGGTAAACTCCTGCCATCCGATGGAGCTGTGCGAGGCTGCGGCACCTGCCCTGACTGTCAGGACAGAGTTGAGCAGCAGCACGCCTTGCTTCGCCCAACTCGTCAAATCGGGTCTTCCGCTCATCTTGATTCCCAGCTCGGACTCGATTTCCTTGAAGATATTTTTCAATGACGGTGGCGCCGGAATGTCAGACGGAACCGAAAACGAAAGCCCCATCGCCTGGCCATATCCGTGATAAGGGTCCTGACCTAGAATGACGACCTTCACCTTCTCCACCGGAGTCAGCTCGAAAGCCTTGAAAATATCCTTGCCCGGAGGGAAAATCTGTATTCCTTCAGCCTTTTCTTTATGCAGACGCTGCACGAGCGAGATGAAATATGGCTTTTCAAACTCGCCGTGCAGCGCATTTTTCCAACTGTTTTCTATCTTGACATCCATTACTTGAAAATGAATTTGATGACATCTTCGATATTCTTCACGTAATGGAAGGTCAGGCCCTGGACATACACTTCATTGATGTCCTCGATGTCTTTCCTGTTGTCCTCGGAGATGACGATGGTGGTGACGCCGGCACGTTTTGCGGCGAGGATTTTCTCCTTGATTCCGCCTACCGGAAGCACGCGTCCCCTCAATGTCATCTCACCTGTCATGGCGATACCTTTCTTTATCGCCTGTCCGCGAAGTGCTGATACCATGGAACTTACAAGCGTGATACCTGCTGATGGCCCATCTTTCGGTGTCGCTCCCTCAGGGACATGTACGTGAATGTCTTTCGCGTCGAACTCCTTCGAAGTGATTCCCGCCATCTGCGGATGCGCCTTGATATATTGGTATGCAATCGTAGCAGACTCCTTCATCACGTTGCCGAGGTTACCGGTCATCGTAAGCTGACCCTTGCCCTCGCTGACAGAGCTCTCCACGAACAGAATTTCGCCGCCCATCTGAGTCCAAGCCAGTCCGGTCACGACGCCAACTCCCTCATTACCATCCTGTTTGTCGTGGAATGCGCTCGGAAGACCCAAGTACTCTTTCAGATGTTCCTTCTTGATGACCGGCGGGAAAGCATCGCCCATCGCGATCTTCTTCGCTGTCACGCGCGCCACCTTCGCAATCTGTTTCTCGAGTCCGCGCACGCCGGATTCATGAGTGTATTTGTCAATGATTTCGGTCAATGCTGCCTTGTCTATCTTGAGCTCTTTCTTGTCTATGCCATGCTCCTTCAACTCCTTGGGAACGAGGAACTTCTTGGCGATTTCCATCTTCTCCTCAGCCAGGTAGCCAGTGACATTGATAAGCTCCATTCTGTCCAGCAGAGCAGGCTGGATGGTCGAAATATCATTGGCAGTAGTTATGAACAGAACATGGGACAGGTCATAGTCGAGATCCAGATAGTTGTCATGGAACGTGCCGTTCTGCTCAGGGTCCAAAACCTCAAGCAAAGCTGATGAAGGATCGCCCTTGAAGTCACTGCTCAGCTTGTCGATTTCATCCAGAACCATTACGGGATTGGATGTTCCGGCCTTGTTGATGCCGTTCAAGATACGGCCAGGGAGGGCACCGACGTAAGTCTTTCTATGTCCGCGGATTTCAGCCTCGTCATGCATACCGCCGAGAGCGATTCTGACATATTTTCTGCCCACTGCCTTGGCGATGGACTTTCCGAGACTGGTCTTGCCCACTCCCGGAGGACCGTAGAGACAGAGGATAGGTGATTTCATATCTCCCCTCAGTTTCAGTACTGCGAGATACTCTACGATTCTTTCCTTTACTTTCTCCAGTCCGAAATGGTCGGAGTCCAGCACTTTCTGTGCGTGTTTCAGGTCCAGATTATCCTTGGACATATCGTTCCAAGGCAGTTCCAGCATGAATTTCACATAGTTGTACTGTATACTGTAATCAGGTGTGGTAGGATTATATTTCTCCAACTTGGCCATCTCCTTCTGGAAGGCATCCATGGCATACTTAGGCCAGTCCTTCTTGGCGGCTTCGGCACGGAGTTTCTCCAGGTCTTCATCCTCATCCATACCCAACTCTTCCTGAATGGTACGGAGCTGGTTATTAAGGTAATATTCCCTCTGCTGCTGGTCGATTTCCGTCTTTACCTTGGCGTTTATCTCCTGCTTGATTTTCAGAAGTTCCACTTGGGTGTCGAGAACATTCAGCAACTGCATTGCACGAGTTTTCATATCCTCGAACTTGAGCAATGCCACTTTGTCATTGAAATTATCCACATCGATGGTGGTGGCGATGAAGTTCACGAGGAATGAGAAGTCGTCTATGGCTTTCAGGGCAGTAGCGGCCTCCTTCGGCGCGTAAGAAGAAGATTTCACTATCGTAATAGCTTTCTCTTTCAGCGCGTCGGCGATGAGTTTTACATCTTTCTGGTTCGGGTCTGCCTCGAGGTCTTCCAGATAATGCACCGTGGCCCTCAAATAAGGCTCTTCGGAAACGATATTCTCGATTTCGAATCTTTTAAGTCCTTGAAGTACAGCGGATATGGTTCCGTCAGGCATCTCGAAAGTCTTGATAATTCTCGCTACGGTGCCGAACGGGAAAAGGTCCTCCAACTTCGGATCTTCCACGCTGACATCGTTCTGAGGAACTGTACCTATGTATGAGTTATGCTTGTGGGCATCTTGGATAAGTTTCATGGATTTTTCCCTACCTATCGTCACAGGGAATATCGCCCCGGGGAAAATAACAGCATTTCTCAGCGTAAGAAGAGGCAGTGTGTCAGGCAGGCTGGTGTCGTCCACCTTTATGGGAACTTCACCTGTCATGACAGGAATAATGCTTACTTCTGCACCTTCTTGTGAGAACATTTCCGGATTTAAATCTTTCATATAATATATTATAGTAATCTTGGTATAAAGGCACACTCTGCCATTTTGTCATTCGTGTGCCGAAAATAAATGCGTTACACTGTTAGTCAATCTTTGTGCCATTGTTGTCGGTTGTCAGCACAAGTGGTTTTTATCGTTTTATTGTTCGAAAAATGAACATATAAATTTGATTATAAGAAAAATAACGTTAATTTTGCATTTCGGTATTGAAAAATATATAATATATAATTAAAATATAAGTTATTATGACCAAAGCAGAAATCGTAAACGAGGTTGCGAAGTCAACCGGACTCGAGAAGACCACAGTATCTACTGTAGTTGAGGCTTTCATGGATAGCGTTAAAGCTTCTCTCTCCAAGAACGAGCCAGTATACCTCCGTGGTTTCGGCAGCTTCATCATCAAGCACAGAGCTGAGAAAGCTGCGAGAAATATCACCAAGAATACAACTATGACTATTCCGGCACACGACATTCCGGCTTTCAAACCGGCTAAAGTGTTCATCGGTACTATAAAGAAATAATTTAACAAAATCCAATCACTATGCCTAGCGGAAAAAAGAGAAAGAGACATAAGATGGCAACGCACAAACGTAAAAAGCGTTTGCGCAAGAACAGACATAAGAAGAAGTAATTTTTCAGTGTCTGCCATTTTAGCAGTCTGCTAAGAGAGAGGCTGACCGGTAGTCCGGACGGCCTCTTTTATTTTTAAATTTACTAATACTGATGGAATCAGAGAAAGAATCGGTAAAAGAACTGATTGTAGATGTTGGTGAGACAGAGGTGCAGCTTGCCCTGATGGACAACCACCGCCTCATCGAACTGAACAAAGAGTCCAGCGTCGGGCACCAGTTCACGGTAGGGGATGTATTCCTCGGAAAAGTGAAGAAAATTATGCCTGCGCTAAATGCGGCTTTTGTGGACATCGGAGACGAAAAGGAGGCTTTTATCCATTATCTGGATCTTGGACTGTATTTCAATGCATTTGACGAGTTTGTCCGCAGGACTAACACCAACACAAACGCAAATGACATATTCTCAGAGATTCAGTTGGGACCAATTCTCGAGAAGGAAGGACAGATCGACAAGGTACTCAAACCTGGTCAGATGGTTGTAGTCCAGATCGTGAAAGAGCCGATATCCACGAAAGGATCACGATTGACAGCTGAGATTTCATTGGCAGGACGTAATATTGTACTGCTCCCCTTTGCGAAGAAGGTGAGCATATCCCAGAAAATTTCCTCCAAGGAGGAAAAAAAGAGACTTGAGACATTAGTCAGGAGCATACTTCCGGCAAATTACGGAGCGATCATCAGGACTGCTGCAGAAGGAAAAAATGCAGCTATCCTCGTTTCCGAACTTAAATCGCTGATCAGCAAATGGGAAGGCTCTTGGACCAAACTGTCGAAATCCAAGAATGTCCAGCTGCTCTTCACTGAGTACAGCAAGACCACTACCATCCTGAGAGACCTTCTGAATGATTCTTTCTCAAGCATTTATGTAAATGACAAGAAAGAATATGAAGAGATTCTCAAATACGTCTCCCAGATTTCTCCGGAACAGGAGAAGATCGTGAAACTCTATGATGACAAAGAGCCTATTTTCGATCATTTCGATATAACTCGCCAAATCAAGAGTTCTTTCGGAAAGGTGGTTCCGATTAAGCAAGGAGCATACTTGGTAATAGAATCGACAGAAGCACTTAATGTTGTAGATGTTAACAGCGGTATACGTGCGAAGACCACTGACCAGGAAGAAAACACTTACGAGGTGAACAAGTATGCTGCTGAAGAAATTGCCAGACAATTGAGGCTCAGGGACATGGGCGGAATTGTGATTGTGGACTTCATCGATATGGACAAGCAAGAGCACAAGAACGGCCTCTTCAAATACATGTCAGAACTGATGCAGGATGACAGAGCCAAGCATAATGTATTGCCGCTCACGAAGTTCGGCCTTATGCAGATTACTCGACAGAGAATCCGCCCGGCCACTGTCATAAATACCACCGAGGTATGTCCTCTATGTCACGGCACAGGAAAAATCGCACCGAGTTTGCTTGCTGACGAACAGGTGGAGAGACACATCGCATACATTGTCAACGATTTGAAAGTAACGTCTTTTGTCTTGAAAACTGGCCCTATTCTAGGCGCCTACATATCGAGGGGATTCAACTCTTTCCTGAGAAAATGGAAGAGAAGGTACAAGTGCAAGATCAAGCATGAAGAAGTCATGGACTTCAACGTCCTTCAATATGAATTTTATGACGAAAACGGCAAACGCCTTGAATGTTAATTCGCCGCTGTCTGTAATTTAGAAAAGGGAGAACCATTTTCGGCTCTCCCTTTTTTCATTTCATAATCTTCTTCAGATACACAATAGCCTCCGGGCCTTCGTTGAAAAGCAGGTCCATAATGGAGAGGTCGGGGATGAAGCCGTGCTTGGCTGAAAACACTTGATAATAAGGCTTTTCCAGTTCCAGATCCTTCAGGATGGAATTGCTTCTTTTGGGGTGAATCATGCCTCTCAGATCCTTGCCGTACTCTCCGCTGTCCCTTGCCGTGAAGTCCGTCGTGAAACTGATCTCAGCTGCGATTCCCGTTTTCTTCAGGAAAAAACTCAGCAGCTCAGTATTTAGCTCGAACAAAGTTTCTGGCCTGCGCTCCAGAATCCCGAAAAGCTCGTCCTTATAGTAATCGAACCACGCAGAGGATTCGTACGCCGAAATGACCGCCCGCTCGAACCTGAGCAGCCATGGAGTCGAATAATCCACCTTAATCGCCGCTATCGGAAGCGAGTATGTCCCGCCTTCGTGCACTATGGGTACTGTCAATGCCTCTGTCCCGTTTGCTGAATATATCTTACACCTGTTCCTGTAAGACTGCTTCTGATAATTCTCACAGGCCTCGATACATACTTTGGCAGGAATAAACGAGTTTACCCTGCCGGGTGACAGGGTAAACTCTTCAGCTATAGCCGCGAAATATGATATCGGCGGAAAAAATGCTGTTTCCAGTAGTATCACGATACTAGTCTATATCTCCTTTTTCACTGGATGTGTTGGCTCTGATGATGCCTCTCTTGGAAGCTCTGATGAAGTTCAGGATAGTGCTTTTCTCCTCAGAATCAGGGAATCCCTGTTCTACCTTTGCACAACCGTCTGTGATATTATATCCCTGGAAATAAATAGTGTCGTAGATATCCTTGATATTTCTTACTACGTCAGCAGAAAATCCGCGTCTGCGGAGACCTACGATGTTCACGCCTGCATAGCAGATAGGATCACGTCCGCAGAGAACATAAGGAGGAATATCCTTGTTGATCTTGGACATACCGCCTACCATGGCATGGCATCCTATTCTTGAGAACTGGTGAGCCTTCGAACCGCCACCGACGATTGCCCAGTCATCTACCTGAGTTTCACCGGCTACTCCTACGTAACTTACCAAAATACAGTGATTTCCGATTTCGCAATCGTGAGCCACGTGTACATAAGACATGAGGAGGGTGTTGCTGCCGACTTTTGTCACGCCCTTTCCGCTGGCCTTTGTGCCACGGTTGATGGTGACACATTCGCGGATGGTAACATTGTCACCGATCTCCACGTAAGTAACCTCTCCTTCGAACTTGAGGTCCTGAGGAACAGCACCTACTACCGCGCTAGGATATACCTCGCAATTCTTGCCCATTTTCACATAAGGGAAAATGACTGCGTGTGGATAAATCTTGCATCCGTCTCCGATCTCTACATTGTCATCGATGAATGCGTAAGGTCCTATCTCTATGTTGTCTCCAAGAATAGCCTTGGGACTTACTGAAGCTAATGGATGTATTTTGTTCATAGTTAATTATTTGGCTTTTGCAAGGAGTGCTCTCACTGCCTTGGCTGTGTTTGTATTGATGGTATGGCCCGGCTTGAATGCTGTAACTTTGGCGTTCAGATAGCCGCCGGCCAATCTCATATCTCCTATCATATCCAGCAATTTGTGACGTCCGCACTCGTTAGGGAAGTGTAAAGTCAAGTTACTGAGGTAACCGCTTTCGCTTACTCCGAGCTTAGGCTGGTTGAACAACTCCGCCATTCTGCTTATCTGCTCATCAGTAACAGGGTGCTCCACGATTACGATGGCATTGTCCACATCACCACCCTTTACGAGATTATTGGCGAGGAGGAACTCTACCTCATGGAAAAACACGAAGGTGCGGCAAGGACCGATTTCTTCAGCATAATTCTTCGAAAGATCCCATGACGCTTCCTGAACTCCGAGTACATGTGAATTAAAATCTGCTGTGATGTCGAAAGACGGCTTGTCCGCAGGAGTGATTTTTACCCATGAACCGGACTTCTCATCTTTAAGCTCGATTTCGTCTGGAATCGTGATAAATACCCGGTCAGCGTCCTGCTCTTCGATGTTTCCTGCAAACGCCTTCACGTACTGGAGCGCGCTTCCGTCCAGAATCGGCACTTCCACATTGTTCAACTCGATGATAGCGTTGTCGATGCCCATTCCTGTCAATGCCGACATGACATGTTCGATGGTGGACACTGAAATCTCACCGCAAGATATAGTCGTGCTTCTGGCTGTGCTTGAGACATTTTCAGCAAGAGCGGGTACAAAAGCCTCTGTTCCTATATCTTTTCTGACGAAAACTATTCCTGTGTTTACCGGTGCCGGCTTAATGGTCATATCGGCGATTTTTCCGGTATGGAGACCTTTGCCGTGGAACTCGCAGGCTTTTTTTATTGTGTGCTGTTTCATTCTATTTTACTGGTTTCTATTCTTTACCTTGCTGTCTGAAGATGGCATAACTGCGCATGTAATTCTTGATAGGAATAGCAGGGGAGCCAAGGAGAACCTGTCCAGGTTTCTTGATGTTTCCGATGACACCGGCCTGAGCCGCGATAGTGGTGTTGTCAGCTATTTCTATATGACCTGCGATACCTACCTGACCTGCAAGTATACAATTCTTTCCGATTTTTGCAGAACCTGCGATACCGCACTGGGCTGCCATCACGGTATTCTCTCCGATAATGACATTGTGTGCAATCTGGCAGAGATTGTCGATTTTTACACCATTGCCGATAATGGTAGATTCCATTTCGGACTTGTCGATGGTGGTACCTGCACCGATTTCCACGTTGTCACCGATGATGACGTTTCCGAGGTGCTCGATTTTCTCCCATGTTCCGTCAGGCTGCGGAGCATTGCCGAATCCGTCGGAACCGATAACTGCATTTGCGTGGATAATCACATTGTTTCCGATTTTCATTCCCGGATAAATGCAAACTCCAGGATAAATGATACAATGTGAACCTATGACGGTGTCATCTCCGATGTAGACATTCTCGTAAATCTTCGTATAATCACCTACGACTGCATGGTGTCCGACATAAGAGTGACTTCCCAAATAAACTTTCTTTCCGAATTTGGTGGTGAGGAACCAAGATGAACGGAATCCTCTGTGTCTGCGGTCTGTACGTTTCTGAGCTGATACATATTTGAGCAGTTCGGCTACGGCTGTATAGGCGTCCTCCACACGAATCATGGTGCAGGAAACGTTTTCCTTAGGCTCGAAAGTCTTGTTTACCAACAATATAGTAGCCTTGCACTCATACACGTAGTGTTCATATTTCGGATTAGCGAAGAAACACAACTGGCCTGGTTTGCCATGTTCTATCTTCGCAAATGATGTGACTTTTGCCTCAGGGTCGCCATCTACTGTTCCCCTCAGAACTTTAGCCAACTGTTTGGCTGTAAATTCCATATTTCTTTAAATTCTAATAATCCTATTTTTGCAAAGTAAATACATTTGTACAAATTTCGCAAAAAAAGCGTCGCTTTAAATCCTAATTAGTGGATTTTTAGGACATTTGGAACAAAACTGCTGCTGAAAATTTTATTTGTGAAGAATAATGCTTATCTTTGCAAAGTGAGTAGAGATAGGGGACGTGAGTGTCTCCTATCTTTTTTAATAAGTTACGCGGTTATGTTTATGGCCGCAGATTCTAAACCGGAAAAATGAACAAAGAATCGATATTCAAGGAAATGGAGGCTCCTGTAGCTGCCCGCGGCTGTTTTATTACAGATGTAACTGTCAGCTCTGATAACGATGTTACCATCGCTATCGAGTCGGAAAATGGTGTTGTGGACATGGATGACTGTGTAGCCATAAACGATGCTTTTCTCGCGGTCTTCGACCAGGATGCGGAAGATTATTCCCTGACTGTCACTTCGGCAGGACTGGATCAGCCTTTCAAGATAGTGAAGCAGTTCATTAAGGCTGTGGGCTCCAAAGTTGAAGTGAAGACACGTGACGGAAGAAAGTTGGTCGGTGTCTTGGAATCGGCTGATGATAACGGGTTTACATTCTCGTACGAGGTTAAGGAACTTGTGCCCGGAAAGAAAAAGAAAGAAATGGTAAGGCATGAGGAATCCTTCGAATATGGCAGTGTGAACTCTGTTATGCCATACTTGGATATGAATGCGTAATTGACAAAACGAAGTAAAAAGAAAACGATATAAAATTATGGAAGAAGAGAAAATCGACCTCAAGACGGCTTTCGCGCTTTTCAAGGATGAAAAGCACATCGACCGTCCTATCATGATGGGTGTGCTCAAGGATGTGTTCATGACACAGCTCGCCAAGACATTCGGATCTGCTGACAACTTCGACGTGATCATTAATGTGGACAAGGGAGACTGTGAGATTTACCAGAACCTTGAGGTTGTCGAGACTGTAGAGAACCCCAATACTCAGATTGCTCTCGCTGACGTGAACAAAAACGGCGATGACTATGAGTTGGGTGAGACATTCACCAGAAAGGTGGAGCTGAAGGATTTTGGCAGAAGAGGAATTCTGAATATCCGTCAGAATCTTCAGGGAAGAATCATGGATATCGAGAAAGCTAACCTGTACAACAAATACACTGACAAGATCGGTGAGATCTTTACAGGTGAGGTTTATCAGACATGGTCTAAAGAGGTCCTTATTCTCGATGAGGATGGAAATGAACTCAGACTTCCTAAGTCGGAGCAGATTCCGGGAGAGCATTTCAAGAAGAATGACACTGTCCGTGCGATTATCAAGAGCGTGGAGATGAAGAACAACACGACTCCTTACATTGTCCTTTCCAGAACTTCAAATGAGTTCCTCCAGAAACTCTTCGAGCAGGAAGTTCCTGAGATTTTCGACGGCCTCATCACCATAAAGAAGGTCGTACGTATACCTGGAGAAAGGGCGAAGGTCGCTGTAGAGTCTTATGACGAGCGCATTGACCCTATCGGAGCCTGCATCGGTGTGAAGGGATCGAGAATCATCGGAATCGTGCGCGAGTTGAGAAACGAGAACATTGACGTACTCCAGTGGACAAACAATACTCAGCTCCTCATTCAGAGAGCGCTTAACCCTGCCAAGATTTCTTCTATCGACATGGGCGTGGAGGAAACCGACAAGATCAAGGTATTCATGTACCCTGATGAGGTTAAGAAAGGTATCGGTAAAGGCGGTTGCAACATTAAGCTTGCAAGCATGCTCGTAGGTCGCGAGATCGAAGTCTGGAGAGAAGTACCTAAGAGTGAAGATGGTGACGAGGATATTGATGAGGATGTATTGCTCAGCGAGTTCAGCAACGAAATCGATCCTTGGGTTATCGAGCGTCTGCAGTCTATCGGCTGTGACACTGCAAAGAGCGTCCTCGCTTTGGATCCTGCTGACATCGCCAAGAGAGCGGATCTCGAAGATGAGACTGTAGAGGATGTATTCAATATCCTCAGGGCTGAATTCGAAGAGGAGTAGTTTTACTTAAGTTTCGCAGTGCGGAACACCGCTTATGGAGCCCGAAAGGGCGAAAGCAAGTCCCTTCCCCGAGGGGAGGGATTTAGGGAGAGGGTAACGTGCACACAAAAAGACAGCCTTCGAATGAGTAATAACCCTCAAATAAGCGCTTGTGTTCAGCAAGTTTGACAACTTGCGAAGTAAGTTTCGCAGTGCGGAACGACATTTTGAGCCTGTATGGGCAGTTGTGAGTCCCTCTCGAGAATGGAGGGGCTCAGTTGAAGAAGAACAGTTATTATTTAAAGGGGTTTATATGGGAGAAATCAGACTAAACAAACTGACAAAGCAATTCAATATCGGACTGCAGACATTGGTAGACTTTCTTAACGAAAAGGGAGCTGGAATCGAGCTTGATCCAAATGCGAAGGTATCAGATGAATTTGTGCCTGAGCTGGAGAAGGCGTTCGGTAAAGACCTTAAAGCTAAGGAAGACTCTGAGCGTGTGCAGATCAAGATAAAGGAAATAATAGAGAAAGGTTCCAAGAAGAAGGAAGATGATGAAGAAGAGCCGGCTTCCGGTACTGTCATCATCAGGACAGCTCTTTCTGGAAAAGAAGCGGAAAATGTGTCTGCTCATGAACCGGAAGAAGTTAAAGAACCTGTTAAGAAAGAGGAGGTTAAGAAGGAAGAGGTCGTCGAGGAAGTGAAAGAGACACCGGTTGTCCCTGAGGTAATCGCGCCTGAACCGAAACCCGTAGAACCTGAACCGGTGAAAGAATCACCTGTTTTTGAGAAAAAAGAGGAGGAGGCACCGAAGGTGTCAGAAACAAAGCCTGTCATCCCGACGGTTACAAGCGTTCCTGAACCTGAAAAGACTGAAGTTAAAGAGATCGAAAAACCTGTTGAGGTTTCCGTTCAAACCCCTGCGGAGCCTGTTCGTCAGGAACACCCGGTCTCCATAAAAAAATCCGACATGAAGAAAAGCGACAGGAACGTAAAGGAATTCACACCTAAACAAGACAAGGCTAAACTCAAGGCTGAGCACAAACTCCAGAGAGAGGCATCCAGCAGGGATGATGACGAGACGACACAGCCTGCAGGACTTAAGATTGTTGGCAAGGTAGACTTGTCACAGTTCGAGACCGGCAAGAAAAACAAGAAACGCGAAAGAATAAACAAGGGTGGCAGCCAGAAAGTGGATGTCAACAAGATAGACGGCGACGAGAAGGTCGATCGTAAAGATCACAACAAGAAGAACCGTCAGAACGGAGGCAACGCCAATAACGGAAACAACAACGGCGGCAATAATCAGAACGGAAAGAAAGACTTCCGTCAGAACGGTGCACAGCAGGGTTCCGGTAAGAATCGCCGTAAGGACCGTGGCAACAACGACAAGTTTAAACCTGCCATGACTGAGGCCGAGCAGGAGGAAATGCAGAAGGAAATCCAGAAGCAGGTTAAGGAAACCTACGCAAGGATGAACGACAGCAAGTCCAAGAATAACTTCGGCGCAAAACACAGAAAGGAGAAGAGGGAGCTCGCATCCCAGAAACTCCAGGAGGAGATGGCTCAGGAGGCAGCAGAGAAGAAGATTCTCAAAGTCACCGAGTTCGTTACTGTCAATGACCTTGCAACATTGATGAACAACACTCCTGTAAACAAAGTCATCGAGGCATGTTTCAGTCTCGGTCTCATGGTGTCAATCAACCAGAGACTTGACGCAGAGGCACTTGTGCTTGTTGCAGAGGAGTTCGGATACAAAGTAGAGTTCGTGACCGCGGATATCCAGAATGAGATAAACCAGGACACTGAGGAGCCTGAGAACGAGGCAGATCTCGTGACAAGACCTCCTATCATCACAGTGATGGGACACGTCGACCATGGTAAGACATCCCTCCTCGACTACATCAGAAATGCGAATGTCATCGCCGGTGAGGCCGGAGGTATTACCCAGCATATCGGTGCATACAACGTGGTGCTTTCTAACGGGCGTCGTATCACATTCCTCGATACTCCTGGTCATGAAGCCTTTACAGCGATGCGTGCACGTGGTGCACAGCTCACCGACCTTGCGATTATCATCATCGCAGCCGATGACGCCGTCATGCCGCAGACAGTCGAGGCTATTAACCATGCACAGGCCGCAGGCGTTCCTATGGTATTCGCCATCAACAAAATAGATAAACCTGGTGCACAGCCTGAGAAGATTCGCCAGCAGCTAGCACAGATGAACATCCTCGTCGAGGACTGGGGCGGCAAATATCAATGCCAGGAGATTTCAGCCAAAAAGGGTCTCAATGTCGATAAGCTTCTCGAGAAAGTCCTTCTCGAAACTGACCTCATGGACCTCAAGGCCAACCCTAAGAAACTTGGTGTCGGAACAGTTATCGAGTCTGCACTCGACAAGGGCCGCGGATACCTTGCGACTATCCTCGTTCAGGACGGAACAGTCCATACCGGAGACATGGTACTCAGCGGATGCTACTATGGACGTGTGAAAGCTATGTTCAACGAGCGTGGCCAGAAAGTGGAATCAGCCGGTCCTTCTACCCCTGTTTCTATCCTTGGTCTTAACGGAGCTCCAAGTGCAGGTGACAAGTTCAACATCATGAACGACGAGAAAGAGGCCAAGGCCATCGCCAACAAGCGTGAGCAGCTCATCCGTATCCAGGGCATCAAGACACAGAAGCATATGACCCTCGAGGAAATCGGTCGCCGTATCGCTATCGGAAACTTCAAAGAGCTGAATATCATCGTGAAAGGTGACGTGGACGGTTCCGTAGAGGCACTCTCAGACTCATTGATCAAGCTCTCTACCGAGGAAGTAAGAGTAAACGTTATCCACAAATCAGTGGGTGCCATCTCCGAGTCCGATGTCATGTTGGCTACCGCTTCCGATGCGATTATCATCGGTTTCCAGGTACGTCCTTCATCTGATGCCAGAAACCTTGCAGAGAAAGAGGGTATCGAAATCCGTCTCTACTCTATCATCTACGATGCCATCAATGAAGTCACTGACGGTATCGAAGGTATGCTTGAACCGGAGAAGAAAGAAGAAGTTACTGCTACTGCAGAAGTTAAGCAGACCTTCCACATCTCCAAAGTCGGAACTATCGCAGGATGTCTTGTCAAGGACGGCAAGATGGTGGCCAAGAGCAAGGTACGACTCATCCGTGACGGCATCGTAGTCTATACCGGAGAACTTTCATCACTCAAGCGCGGCAAAGACGACGCTAAGGAAGTCCTCGCAGGAATGGAATGCGGTATCGGCATTGACAAATACAATGACGTTAAACCTGGCGATGTCATCGAGGCATTCCAGATAGTTGAGATAAAGAGAACCCTGTAATATTGGGATGAACAGACGAAACATGTTTTTGGCAGCATTGGTATTCCTTTTCGTGCTGCTGATGTCCCTTCCTTTCCTGGTACCTCATCTTGGTGTACTGGCGTTGTTCGGATTCGTTCCGCTCTTATGCATGGAAAGAGTTGCCTCGATGGAAGGGATGAAACGCGTCTGGATTTGGCATTATTCCGCATTTGTACTATGGAATGCAGTTACCACTTTCTGGGTCTGCAACGCCACAGTAGGAGGCGGGATTTTTGCTGTTTTGGCCAATGCCTTCCAGATGTCGATAGTCTTCGGCCTCTTCCGCTGGAGCAAAAAACTGCTTAAAGGCTCGCTGCCGTATATTCTGCTGGCCATGCTCTGGATAGCGTGGGAAAAGTACTATCTGACAGCCGCCCAAATCTCATGGCCATGGCTTGTGCTCGGCAATTCGTTCGCTACAACTGTCTCACTGGCACAGTGGTACGAGTTTACCGGCGCGCTCGGCGGCTCCCTCTGGATCTGGGCCTGCAACCTCGGCCTGTTCGGCCTGATGGTCGCCCTGTCGGACGGAAGTTGGTTCCGGTTCAATGCCAAGGCGAAGTTGGCTGCCGCCGGAGGATATCTCGCAATCCTGTTTGTGCCAATGTTTTTGTCAATGCGAATGTACAATTCATACACGGAGATGTCCGACCCGTTGGATGTGGTGATACTGCAACCCAACATTGACCCGTACAATAAATTTCAGGCGCTCTCGCAGGACCAGCAGAATGTGATTCTTTTGGATCAGCTGGGGTCGGCGGCAGAGGATAGGGGAGACTCTTCGCAGATGCTTTTAGCCGTTGCTCCTGAGACATTTACGAATGATATCGTCGTGGGCGATTACGAGTCCAGCCGCACTTGGCGCAGGTTCAGGCAGTTCCTGTCAGGTTATGACGGACTGAATCTTTTGTTCGGTGCTTCGTCGCGCAGTTATATATATTCTGAGTCAGCGCCGTCTGCTACTGCAAGAAATTTGGGTGATGGGCGGTGGAGAGAATCGCATAACTCGGCATTGATAATGGACGGAACAGGGGAGACGCAGATTTATCAGAAGTCTAAGCTGGTCGTGGCTGTGGAAATGACGCCTTATCCGAAGTTTTTCTGCAAAATAGATGATTTGCTTGGCGGAGTCATGGGGCGTTGTATCGGACAGGATGAGGTGTCGTTGCTTGATTGTGTGCAGCGTGATTCTGTCGGAAATGTGGTGCGTTCTGTCCCTGTAGGTTGCGCGGTTTGTTATGAGTCGGTTTATCCTGAGCATTGCGCTGAATATGTCAGGAAAGGTGCTGAGCTGCTGACGGTTATAACAAATGATGCCTGGTGGGGAGATACCCCTGGATATCATCAGCATTTGAGTTATTCCAGTCTTAGGGCCATAGAGACGCGCAGGGATATTGTAAGAAGTGCAAATACCGGTATTTCCGGAGTGATAAACCAGCGTGGAGATGTTTTGGAGGAGAGTGACTGGTGGCAGCCTGAGGTTATCAGGACTCATGCGAATCTTAATAAGAAGATGACGTATTTCGTAAAGAACGGCGATGTCATCGGTCGTATGTGTGTGTTCTTCTCACTGCTGCTTTTGCTCGCGACTGCTGTCCGGCGATATGTCAGGAAGAACTAGGGTGACTTGCAAATAATAAAAAAAGCTGGCCAATCTGATGTTATTGGCCAGTCTTTTTTCGCTATGAGTTTTGTGATGTTCTTGGCTTAGAATCTGAAACCGAGAGTGGCGACTACGTCCCACATCATCTGCTTGTTGCGGATTTCAGGAGTAAGACTGATCACGTTGTTATTATTGTCGAAGATATAGTCTGAATATGGATAGATATACTCGACAGGATTTCTGGTTCCTCTTACAGCGAGGTCGAAGAAGAATGAGCCGTCGGAACTATATCCCAAACCTGCTGCAAATGAGCGTTTGAATGCGGACGGCGTTTTCTTTACATTGTTCTTGTAATATCTTTCAGGAGAAGAGGTTATACCGTAACCTGCTCTGACTGCAATCTTTGGTGTAGGCTTTACTTCGGCACCTATTCTGAATGAATGGGCTGAGCCTGTGAAATCCTTTATGTCATTGTTTACCCCTTCGAACGCAGTCTGGTCATTGGTATCTTTCTCCATAAATTTCATCTGGCTGTAGTTGCAGAACTCATAATCAGCACTGAGTACGGCATAAGGGCCGAAAGTGAATGCCACACCGGCGTTGAACCTGAACGGCGAAACCAACTTGCACTCGTACTCGCCGCGAGGCGAAGTGGCGTGCGCGTTATAATTGTAGTCAGAATAATAGGTGTCACCTGCGTGCTGCCAGTTCTCTTTCAGCATGACTGCGGTCGGGGTCTGGATGGCTGCACCGATTCGAACCCACTGTGACGGAACGAAAATCGCTCCGAACTTGCCATAGATTCCAGTGCCGCTGGCGCCGTAATGGTATCTGTATCTGAGGTTATCGAAGTTGGTCTTCGCTGTGCCGCCGTGTCCGTTGTCGAACTCGACTTCGAAGCTTGAAGGGTTCATGGCAGCTTCCTTGAAGTAGGTGTTCATGCTGTAGTCGATGGCCTGAAAGCCCACATTTGCTCCGATGAACAATTTGTCTGAGAAGTTTAATGCGTAGTTCAGTACTATATCGTATTTTCTGCCATGAGCCTGACGTCCATACTTCTGGCTGAGTTTGTCAGGAACCTGTATGGTGTTGTCGGCATAGAGTTTCTCTGTGGCGCCGATATAATCTTTGTCGGAGGTGCCATAGTTGGAAATCATGCCTGATTGCCAGCCGACAATGCTGAGCCATGATGCGTCTGTGTTCCAGTAGGCGTTGTCCCCCTGGAGTGCGGAAGATGCATAATTTCCGACGTTGGCTGCCAATGATCCCGCAAATGATGTCTCTCCGTTGATTCCGCCGGTGGCCATGTTGTCCAGGAAGTAGGAAGTCGTATTCGCTACAAGACCCCATGAAAAGGATTTCAATCCTGTTCTGCGGCCTGTGTCATGAGTGAGTACGAAACCGAAATTCGGAACAGTAAATCTTGTCTTGCTGTTATGCTCTGCTGCTCCATAAGCGTTGGAAAGAGACGGCTCTCCCAGGTAACTTGCTCTTGTAGAGACGATACTGACGCTTGGACTGATGGTTACCTGTGAAAAGCTGTTCACTGCTGAACCGGCAGGGTTGATTCCCAGGGAACCGAGATCTCCTCCGAGTGCTGTGAACGCATTGCCCATGGCCATGGTTCTGGCTGTGCCGTAATAGTCGTTTACGCTGTATCTCAGCGCGTCAGCTGAAGTCTGAGCGTTTGCTGCCACGGCAGCTGCTGCCGACAACAATATTGTGGTTGCTAATTTTTTCATGTCGAAATGTTTTTAATGTTTCCGGATTCCCGGGATGCTGTTTAGCGTCTGCGTACTGAACCGCCGCCTGAGCTTCCTGATGATGTGGATCTGCTGGCTCCGCCGGAGTAACTTCCACCTGAGTAACTACTGGTGCTTCTGGATGCACCTGAAGAGTAACTGCTTGATGATGAGCTTCTATATGCACCGCTTGAAGCAGAACTTCTGTAAGCGCTGCTTGAAGATGAGCTCCTGTAGTCGCTGCCTGAAGAAGTGGACGCTGCGCTTCTGTATGATGAAGAAGTCGTGGATCTGCGTACACTTGAGGATGAACTATTAGAGCTTCCGACAGAGTAGTTGTTTCCGTAAGATACGGACGAGCTGCTGCCTGATGATCTGACAGGTCTTGAGTAAGATGTGGAGGCAGAACGTCTTACTGTAGAGCCTGAAGCAGAGTTCGGTCTGTAAGTGTTGCCCGAAGTGCCTGCGGTGACGCGTCCGGAGCCTGAACTTGTGCGGTTAGCCGTGCCTGCTGTAACTCTCCTTGCTGATGAGAGTGATGATGTTACAGGGCGAGAAGACGAACTGCTGTTCGAAGCTGTCATTCTGGAGCTTGATGAACCTGTGTTTCTCCTTACGCTGCTGCTGGTTACGCCCATTCCGTCTGAATGTCTTGTGCGAGGCTCAGTGTAAGAACGTGCTCCCCAGTATGTGTATCTGGAACCATAATATGACGGGCCGAATCCAGGGTCTATCCATCCGCCGCAGCAGTAGTACCATGAATTATGGTACCAAGGATTGTGATACCATGGGTCGTGATACCAGGCCCAGCCGTAATAAGGGCGTCCCCAATACCAAGGGTCGTCCCAATACCATGAACTGTACCACGGGCTGTACCATGAACTGTACCATGGGTTGCAATACCATGCGTCCCAGTAATATCTTGAGCCCCAGTACCAGGATGAACCCCAGTAAGGCCATGATGAATTTACTCCTGCTGCGAATCCTGCCGCGAAACTGTCCGGATAAAGTGAATATACCGGAGCATTGGTGACAGTTATGGATGTTCCGTCGTTCTGTTTGTTGAAATTCAGAGTAGCTGACATATTTTCAGGAATGAACAATGTGTCAGCCTGTCCGGATTTCAGGAAAATCCTGGAACTTTCCGTCTGGCTTACAAGCTTGTCTATATCTGCTTTGGTGGCAGCTATTTCCTTCTGGACTTCCGCCTTGGAATGGCTGCTGTAAAAACCGTCCTGATATTTTTGCGACGATGCGTACTGCGATGCTGTTCCACATGCTGACAGCGCCAGCACGGTACAGATGAGTGTCAATATGTTCGTTTTCATAATCGGACCTCCTATTATTGAAAAAGTTTGTATCTTTGTGTTTCCTTGGAAACCGATAATGGAATTGCAATTTCCGTACCCGTTTCCAAATACTTAAATGCAGTGAATACATTATCATTGCAAGGTTAGGAATAATTATGAAAAAAAACAATAGTTAATCATTAAGTTACGATGGCAGATCAGATTACGAAAAGGTCCGTTAATTACTCACAGTGGTATAATGACCTTGTTGTCAAGGCAGACCTTGCAGAGCAGTCTCCAGTCAGGGGATGTATGGTCATAAAACCTTACGGATATGCGATTTGGGAAAAAATGCAGCATATTCTCGATGCGAAATTCAAGGAAACAGGTGCGGTGAACGCATATTTCCCTCTCTTTATCCCTAAATCATTCTTCAGCCGTGAAGCTGAGCACGTGGCAGGCTTCGCGAAGGAGTGTGCAGTAGTTACGCACCATCGTCTTATGAATGATCCTGACGGCAACGGCGTAGTCGTGGACCCTTCATCCAAACTCGAGGAGGAACTTATCGTAAGACCTACCTCCGAGACCATCATCTGGAGTACATACAAGAACTGGATCAAGTCTTGGCGTGATCTCCCTATCATGTGTAACCAGTGGGCCAATGTCGTAAGATGGGAGATGCGTACCCGTCTGTTCCTCAGAACTGCAGAGTTCCTCTGGCAGGAGGGGCATACCGCTCATGCCACATCACAGGAGGCTCAGGAAGAGGCTGTAAAGATGGTTCATGTTTATGCTGATTTTGCAAGGAATTATATGGCATTGCCTGTTATCGTAGGACATAAGAGCCCTAACGAGAGATTTGCAGGTGCTCTCGATACACTTACCATCGAGGCTATGATGCAGGACGGAAAAGCCCTTCAGTCAGGTACTTCACACTTCCTTGGACAGAATTTCGCGAAGTCATTCGACGTTAAATATACTGACAATGAAGGTCAACAGCAGTATGTATGGGCTACCTCATGGGGTGTGTCTACCAGACTTATGGGTGCATTGATCATGGCTCATGGTGATGACAATGGTCTCGTACTTCCTCCTGCTCTTGCTCCTATCGAAGTGGTTATGGTTCCTATCTACAAGACAGAAGCGGAGCACAACGCCATTCTCGAGAAGATGGGTCAGATCAAGTCAGCACTTGAGGCTGCAGGTCATACTGTGAAGATCGATGACCGTGACACTCTCAGACCTGGATTCAAGTTCGCCGAGTGGGAGCTCAAGGGTGTTCCTGTACGTCTGGCCATCGGTGCACGTGACCTCCAGAATGATACAGTTGAGGTCCATCGCCGTGATACCCTCGAGAAGAAGACCGTTTCACTTGAGGGCGTGGACAAATATATCGAGGACCTTCTTGTGGATATTCAGAAGAATATCTATCAGAAAGCATTGGATTTCAGAGAGTCCCGTATCGAAAAGTGCGACTCTTGGGAAGAGTTCAAGGAGAAGATTACTCAGGGCAAGTTCCTTCTCTGTCACTGGGACGGAACAGCTGAGACCGAGCAGAAAATCAAGGATGAGACTAAGGCTACCATACGATGCATCCCTGTGGATAGTGTTGTTTGCAAGGAAGAGGGCGTAGATATCTACTCCGGCAAGCCATCTCATGAGAGAGTAGTTTTCGCTATTGCATACTAATCTCGTGAAGTCATGAAACGTGTTCTGATTATTTCGACAGCATTCCTGCTTTCTGCAGCTGCTTCTTTCGCTCAGGATATAACTGATGCGCAGAAAGCTGCGGAGGAAGCTGCCATGGCTATAACTGGAGCCCCTCAGGCTGAGGTAAAAGTGAAAAAGCCGAGATATTGGACCAATTCGCTTCTGACCAAGATCGATTTCGGACAGACGAATCTGTCCAATTGGGCTGCAGGAGGTTATAACAGCGTGACACTGAAGTCCTTCATTGACGCAAACGCAAATTATAAGAAGGATGAACTGTTCTTCAATAACCGTCTCCAGCTCGATTACGGATTCCTTTATTCGGAGGATAAACCATTTATCCAGAAGAGTGATGACCGTATATATTATGAAGGCAAATTCGGTTACAAGGCCACGAATACGCTGAACTATTCTGCGCAATTCAGTTTCAAGTCCCAGTTTACCAATAGTTATAATTATCCTGTTCCGTCCAGACCTGACGGTGCGGACGATACTTGGGAACCTGGCAAGAGTGACTGGATGGCCAAAAGGCAGCATAAGTCAGGATTCATGTCTCCGGCGTACACTAACGTCGCGCTCGGTATCGACTGGGTCCCTACCAAATGGTTGACCGTGAACCTTGCGCCTCTTACCGGCGGTTTCGTAGTCGTTTCCGATGAGTCCCTCAGAAAGTCTTACGGAATGAACAGAAAATCCGATTATAAGGATGAAGATAAATATCCTGATGCGGAAGGCTATTATTTCAGACCTGCCCGTTTTGAGTTCGGTGCCCAGCTCAAGATAGATGGAAAGCTCCAGATAAACGACAACTTCAAATATACCTCACAGTTGGTATTGTTCTCCGACTATCTGGACAAACCTCAGAATCTTCGTGTTAACTGGGATAACAGATTCGACTGGAAAATCGCGAAATATTTCTCATTGACAGTAACTACCAACCTCATCTATGATGACAAGGTCATGGTCAAGACAGAGAAAATCATGAAGAATCATCCGGACGGAAAACGTATGGTCCAGTTCAAGGAGTCTCTTGCATTCGGCTTCTCTTATACGATTGCATCCAGGAAACGTTAACGTATGTTGAAGAAATTCGATAAGATATTGGTGGGGCTGCTTCCGGAAAAGGAGACAGCCCTTCTTGCTGTCAGCGGCGGCAGGGATTCCATGTGTATGGCTCAGCTGTTCATGGAATCCGGGCGTGATTTCGCTATAGCGCATTGTAACTTTCATCTGCGCGGGGAAGAGAGTGATTCCGATGAGGCTCTTGTCCGGGAATGGGCTGAGCAAAACCACGTGACTCTCCATGTCGCGCAGTTCGATACCGAGCAGTACGCGTCGGAGCATTCCGTCAGTATCGAAATGGCAGCCAGGGAGTTACGCTATGACTGGTTCGCCGAACTCTGCCGCAGGCATGGGTATTATGCCGTGTCGGTGGCCCACAATTCGAATGACAATGCAGAGACATTGATCCTGAATCTTCTTCGCGGGACTGGGCTCAAAGGCATTTCCGGAATGAAAGAAATTTCCGAAGTCCCGGTGTCCAGGCAAGAGCTTGAGGGAGTGCGGCTTATCCGTCCGTTGCTGCAATTCTCCAGAACCGATATCGATAATTTCGTGCAGAAAAGCGGCATCCGTTACCACGATGACCGTACGAATGCTGAGACGCTGTATAAGCGTAACTGTATCAGACACAAGGTATTGCCTGTGTTTGAGAGTATGAATCCGTCGTTCCTCTCCACCTTCGCGCGAGAAATGCGGATCTTCGCCCAGGAGAATGCTGTCGCGGACGAGTTCTTCGCTGCCGCCAGGGTTCGAGTCAATGCCGTTGTTCATCCGGGTGAGTGTCTGCGTATAAACCTGGATGCTCTGCACGAAGAAAAACATTGTGAATATATATTGTTCCGTCTTCTGGAACCATATGGTTTCAAGGGTCGTCTACTTGATCCTGTAGTGCGCTATGTCTCTGATGATGAAGTAGTTCCAGGCAGAGTGTTCGAGGCTCCAGGCTATCGCGTGATTACCGCCCCAGGAAGGCTGTCTGTGGTCCCTGTCAATGTCGATGTTCCGTATGATGAGTCGGTTCAAGTGACGGGGGAGTCCACATATAAGATAGGTATTGACGAGATAACTGTTTCCTGCTGCCCTGTAATTGGCAATGCTGTGAAGGAGGCCATCAGGCTCGCTTCAGAAGGCGTATTGGTCACCGACTCATTGGCATTGACCTTCCCCTTTAACGTAAGACGTTGGTGTGAAGGCGATTGGATGCGCCCGATAGGCGTGCATGGGCGGAAGAAACTCAGCGATATGTTCGGCGATCTGAAGGTCGGCATCGATGAGAAACGTAGGGCCTTGGTCATAGTCCGTGAGGAGGACGAAAAAACTGCCGGAAGTCATGTCGCGGCAGTTTGCGGCTATGCTTCCGGCAGGTTCTATTGTCGTGTGGATGAGGCTGTTGCGCTCTCGTCCAAGTCTTGTTCTATGATAAAGATATCGCTTCTTAACGGATAGTCATCACGTATGGCATTCGGGCGAATATCTCGGCGTTCGCGTGGCGGCTCCAGTCTTTGTAGACTTTTCCGATGCTTTCGAATGGTGTGCCTGCGAGGACTACGTCTTCAGTGGTGGTCGAGAACATTTCCATGACCATTTCCAATGTGGTCTGTGGGCTTGGATAGGTGTCGATATTCCATGATTCAGTTTCAGGGTTTCCTGCGCTCGCGGCTGCGTATCTTACTGCATCATAGAGAGTTCCTATTTCGTCTACGAGTCCGATCTTGATGGCGTCGGAACCTGTCCATACGCGGCCTTGTGCTATTTCATCTACTTTCTCGGCAGGCATGTCGCGTCCTTCTGACACGTTCTGGATGAAGGCCTCGTAGATGTTGTCCACGGATTCCTGCATGTAGGCGTTTTCGCGTGCGTCGAATGGTCTCATGAGGGAGTACATATCGCTGTGCTTGTGTGAGCCTACGGTGGTTACATTCACGTGGAAAAGTTTTTTAGTGGTGGTTCCGAATTCAGGAATCATGCTGAAAACTCCGATGGAGCCTGTAAGTGTGGACGGATCGGAGAAAATCTTGTCGCAACTATTTGATATCCAGTATCCGCCGGAGGCTGCATAGTCTCCGTATGATGCGATGACTGGTTTGTCTTTTCTGAGAAGGTCGATTTCTGTCTTTATTTTTTCAGATGCAAGGACGCTTCCGCCAGGGGATGCGACGCGTAGTACGACTGCTTTCACTGTGGAGTCGGCGCGTACGTTTGCGATGATCGATGCGAAGCGGTCACCTGCAACTTGTTGCTTTTCATATCCGTCTACGATTTCGCCTTCTGCGAAGATGATGGCGATTTTGTCCTTGGATGAAGGTTTTACTGTAGACAATACGGTGATATAATCAGGCAGGCTGATGAAGTTTACGTTGCCGAAACTTTCCTGTACGGCAAGATTTGTCAGCTGGCTCTTAAGCTCTTCTTTTGTGAGAAGTTCGTCTACGAGGGAGTGGCTGAGGAAATCTTCCGGGGTGTTAAGCTCCAGATTGTCAATGGTTTTGTCGAGCTGTTCCATGGTGATTTCCCTGCTCTCGCAAATTTTTTCAGCGAGGTTTTTCCAGATGGATTGCACCATTTCGGTGTTCTGCTCCAAGTTCTCGTCGCTGGCTTTGTTCTTGACGAACATTTCACCGGCTGACTTGTATTTTCCGTGGCGGATGAGCTGGACGTTTACTCCGAGTTTGTCGAGAAGGTCTTTCAGGAAGATGAGCTGAGTGCCGACACCTGTCATCATGTTGTTGCCTCCTTTATAGTTGCCCATATAGACTTTGTCGGCTACGGAAGCCAAATAGTAGCTGCCGGTTGTAGGGTTTTCTATGTATGAGATTACGGCTTTTCCGCTTTTTCTGAATTCTGCCAATGCCTGACGGAGTTCTTCTGTCTGTGCGAGTCCAGCCATGAGTCCGTCAGATTTCAGGAAAATATATTTTATCGCAGGGTCGGATTCGGCTGATTTGATGGCTTTTACGGCGTCCCAAAGACCGATGGTCTGGGTGGCGTTGCCCTGTATTACCTGCATAGGGTCTGCCTCGGTAGTCTGTTCTGCCAATGCAACTTTCGACATGTCCATGAGCAGGACGCCGTCACGTGGCATTACCGGTGCGCTGCTTCCGAGGGATGCAACTGCGCCTATCATGCTGAAAAACAAGAAGAATCCGATGATTCCCATGATGAAGAGGCCGCAAACTACAGCCAGAGTCATCTTTACAAAATCTTTCATATTCTATTTTAATTTGTTCGCTGTCCTTGCAAAGATAAAAATATTATGTGATAATCATCTATTTATTATTAATTTTGCAAAATATCCGAATTTAAACAGTATTAACTATGGCACAGAAACCGTCTATACCTAAGGGGACAAGGGACTTCGGCCAGGAGGAAATGGCCGCCAGAAACTACATATTCGACACAATCCGTTCTGTCTACAGGACTTACGGATATGTCCAGATCGAGACTCCTGCGATGGAGAATCTTTCCACACTTCTCGGAAAATATGGTGACGAGGGTGACAAACTCCTGTTCAGAATTCTGAACAGCGGAGAAGCCTTCAAAGACATTGACCCGAAAAATTATTCCGGCGAAGACGGTGGTCTGGACAGCGGAAAGGTCGCGTCTGCGGTGTGTGAGAAGGGCCTCAGGTACGATCTGACGGTCCCTTTTGCGCGCTATGTGGTTCAGCATCAGAATGAAATCGCATTCCCGTTCAGGCGTTTCCAGATTCAGCCGGTCTGGCGTGCGGATCGTCCTCAGAAGGGTCGCTACCGCGAGTTCTACCAGTGCGATGCTGATGTTATCGGAAGTAAGTCTCAGATCAATGAGCTGGAGCTTGTGCAGATTATCGATACTGTTTTCACGAAGTTCGGCATCCGTGTGTCCATCAGGATAAATAACCGTAAGGTGTTGACCGGATTGGCTGAGATTTGCGGTTATCCGGACAAGGTTACGGATATTACCGTGGCTATCGACAAGTTGGAGAAAATCGGTCTCGAGGCTGTGGAAACGGAGATGAGGGAGAAGGGTCTGGACGAGAAGGCTGTGGCTGTTATCGAGCCGGTGCTCGAGTTGCAAGGCACTACAGAAGAGAAGATTGCGGTGATGCGCGGTCTTATGGAGGGCAAGTCTGCTTCGGGAATTGTATCCGAGGAAGGCTTGAAAGGTTTGGATGAACTGACCGAACTTTTCGGGTTTATCGCCAATGCCGGTGTTTCTCAGGAGGTGGAGATGGATCTTTCGCTTGCTCGTGGACTGAATTACTATACCGGTGCCATTTTCGAGGTAAAAGCACTGGATTTCGCCATCGGAAGTATTTGTGGCGGTGGACGTTATGATAATCTTACAGGCATTTTCGGTCTTCCTGGAATGTCCGGTGTCGGCATATCTTTCGGCGCAGACCGTATTTATGACGTGCTTAAGGGGCTGGACAAATTCCCTAAGGGATTGGCCGGATCGGCTTCGTTGTTGTTCGCCAATATGGATGCGGCTGTGATTCCGTATCTGGTTCCTGTGGTCAAGACTCTGCGCGAGGCGGGTGTCGCCTGCGAGATTTATCCGGACCAGAGCAAGCTGAAGAAGCAGTTCGATTATGCTGACAAGAAGGGGATTCCGTTCGTTTCGATCAATGGAGGAGACGAGGCTGCTGCGGGTCAGGTCAATGTGAAGAATCTTTCGACTGGCGAGCAGAAGTCTTTCTCAAAGGATGATATTGAAGGTTTAATTTCATTTCTACAAAAATAGTTATTGCTTTTTTAGGGGGTAATTGTGGATACGAAAAATGTTGTTTGGGGGTACGTGGCCGGAATTGTTACGGGTGTTACGTATGGCCTTAATCCATTGTTTGCTAAGCCGTTGCTTTCTATGGGGGTGTCAGTGGACACTATGCTGGCATGCAGATATCTCATAGCTGTGTTTATTTTGGGTGTGTGGCTTGTTTTTAGAAAGGAGTCTCTTAAAGTGAACAAAGCTCAGATGTGGAGATTGTGCATCCTGGGATTCCTTTTCGCAATGAGCAGTATGTTGCTGTTCTTGTCGTATAATTATATTCCTGCCGGACTGGCCACGACGATTGTGTTCTTATATCCTGTCATTGTGGCATTGATAATGGTCTTGCTGAAGGTTTATCCGACGTGGCAGGTATGGCTTTCGATTCTGATGACGTTCGTGGGTGTGGTGATTCTGAGTCGTCCGTCCGGTAATATGACGTTGAATATCACCGGTTTGTCTCTTGCTGCAGGTTCTGCCATAGCTTATGCTTTGTATCTTATAGTGGTGAACCGAAGCCGCAGGTTGAGGACTGTGACGAGTCTGGTTCTTACCTTTTATGCGCTTTTGATAGGTTCTGTCGTGTTCCTGATTCATTCTGCCATCTCGGGTGGTGAGTTCATGGCAGGTCTGGATGGCTGGTACTGCTGGATGAATCTTATCTGTCTTGCGGTATTCCCGACATTGGTATCGTTGCTGACGCTTGCGATGGCTACGAGAATCATCGGTCCGACCAGAACTTCAGTGCTCGGAGTATTCGAGCCTGTGACCGCAATAGCCGTGGGGACTATTTTCTTCGGCGAGTCGTTGACACTGAATATTATCATAGGTGTAATTATAACGCTGGTCGCTGTTACATTTATGGTGATGACCGGTAAGAAGTAGCTTGATTAAATCGTTATTAGACGAAATTTTAGTAAAAAAAAAGATAAAAAGTCGAAAAAAGTTTGCAGATTAGAAAATAATGCCTAACTTTGTAGTCCAATCAAATCGCGGGGTAGAGCAGTTGGTAGCTCGTCGGGCTCATAACCCGGAGGCCGGAGGTTCGAGTCCTTCCCCCGCTACCAAGAACAGAAAACGGATACTGAGAAATCGGTGTCCGTTTTTTCTTCTTATTGTCGCTACAAAACTACCGGAAATTGTGAATTAGTTTGTAATTCATGAAAAGAGTTGTATCTTTGTAGTGCATTATTTAGGTAGTGTATGACAAATAAGAGCAGGCATCCTTTCCCTAAAAGGGTGTCTGTTTTTTTCTGTTTCTTATGAAGTATACGGAAAGCGTATTCGTATTTACATGCTGGCATGTTGTTGCCACCTGATCTCGCGTATTCAGTTGCAATCGGTGCCTCACTTCAATTAGCTGATATCCGATTTTCAATTATGTACCACATAAAACGTTTCCTTATACACAAAACAGGTTTTAATACGCATTTGGTACCGCAAAAACGTTTTATGTGGTACCAAATAATCATTTTGAGTAATTTGTCCGGCGATAGGCCGGTTTTCCCCGGACGTTTTTCTGATTCGGCGATAAATTGTCATGGAAGCCGGTGGCGGTCAGTGCCCGTTCGCTCAGGTGTTTTCACCAGTAGCGCCGCCCGTGGAACGGGTGCCGTCGAAAGTTTCGCTGTCGCTCATCCTTCCCAGCAGAGCTGGGCCCCTTCTCACAAGGCCGCGGACGGCCATACCTTTCGATCGGCACCCGTTCCACGGGCTCTTTGCTCCACGGATATCTTAGGCTAGTAAATGGTTTAATCCCTGTTACGCAAGCGCCTGGGAGGCGGAACTCAGGCCGCGAATTGCGCAGCACCTGAGCGGACGAGTCCGACCTCCCGGGCGCGTCCATACGACCCCGTAGACGCTTACGACCCCAGAGCCGCAGAAAGCGCATCAATACCTAACCGCGGAGCCGCTTACAGCTCCAGGACCTACCACTGATTATAGTGAATCTTCGAAGGATCCCATTTGTCTTTTGGCTGGAAATCGCCGTCAGGATGACCTACAGGAACTACGCAGAGAGGATGAATGTTCTCAGGAAGTCCCAAGGCTTCTCTTACTATTCCGGAACGCTCCTCGTCAGAGGCGGCTGTCCAGACAGCACCGAGCCCCATGGCTTCTGCGGCCAAAAGCAAATTCTCCGTCGCTGCGGAACAGTCATCTGTCCAGAATTTTTTGTAGCCGGAAAGATCGCCGCAGACCACAATCGCCATAGGAGCAGTGTCCAACCTTGCATAAGGAAGCTGTTTATCCATCGAAGCTAATTTATCCTTGTCGTTTACCACTACGAATCTCCATGGCTGTCCATTCTTGGCACTTGGTGCCGCCATAGCTGCTCTCAGCAATGTCTCTACTTGTTTGTCGGAGACAGGTTCCGAAGTGAATTTGCGCACAGACTTGCGAGCAAAAATGTTCTCCAAGACTATATCAGCCTTCTGAGACTCTGAAATATTGTTACAAGATACCATAGTAAGAAGTGTTGCACCCGCTATTGCGAGTATTTTTGTCAATGCTTTCATCTGAATAATGTTTTATCAGACGCTAAGATACTGCAAATATTTTAAAAATAATTGCTAACTTTGCAGGCTGCACATTAATTTGTGATGATGTGCATTGTACTAAAACCTGATGTATGTCGAATTATAATATAATTGAAGTCGAGGGAAAGAAAGACCTGAAGAGATTCATTAAATTCCCTGACGAGTTATACAAGGATTGCAAGCAATACGTGCCGGCACTTCATTCTGACCAAATGTTCAGTCTGACGAAAGATCCGGCTTTGGACTATTGTAAACATAAACTGTGGATGGTGCTCGACGGGAATAAAGTGGTGGGACGTATATGCGCCATGATTAACCCTCGGTATAACGAACTATATGGCAAGAAACGTGCTCGTTTCGGATGGTTCGACACGATCAACGACATTGACGTAGCCAAACTTCTTATAGGCAAGGCAGAGGCCTGGGCGAAAGAAAATGGAATGACAGAGGTTCATGGACCGCTGTATTACAATACGTTAGGTAAGCAGGGTATGCTTGTCGAAGGATTTGAAAACATTCCGCCGTTCAACTGTCTTTATAACTTCCCGTATTATAATGACTTGGTTACGGCACTCGGATATGAGAAGGAATGTGACTGGCTGCAGTACAAGATGGATGCTTCACAGGGGGTGCAGGAAAAGGTATCACGCATCGCCGGAATGCTTAAAGAGCGTTATAACCTGCATGACGGTTGCATTAACAAGTTGAAGAAAAACAAGGAAATGGTCAAGTATTTCTTCAAGGTTTACAACGAAAGTTTTGCAGCTTCAGTGTATAACTTCATACCTTTTACTGAAAAGGAAATTATGCATGAGGCGAAAGTCTCGATGCCATTCATATCGGATAAGGTCAGCAGCATTGTCCTGGACGAAAATAATGAGCTGGTGGCGTTCGGAATTGCATTCCCGACCATCTCTCCCGCGCTCCAGAAGGCCAAAGGCCACTTGTTCCCTTTCGGGTGGTACCATTTGTTGAGGGCAATGCATAATTACGAGAATGTGGACCTGATGCTCAACGGCGCGGTCCCTCAGTGGCAGAACAAGGGCGTGAGTGCGATTTATCATTGCTCCATGGCGGACAAGTATAAGAAATCCAAGACGAAGTATGCGATTTCGAATCCTCAGATCGAGACCAACAGTGCTGTAAATGTCTGGGGCAAGTATGAACACGAGTTGTACATGCGCCGCCGTTGTTATGTGAAGTCGATATAGAAAAAGATAAAATTAAATATGGCAGAAAAGAATTCATTGCTCGAAAAGGTCCTGAGTCTTCAGGATAAATTCGCATCGCTGCAGAACCAGCTTTCTGATCCGGCTGTGATGTCGGACATGAAGAAGTATGTGCAGCTGAACAAGGACTACAAGGAGTTGGAGCCTATCATCAAGGCCGGTCTCGAATATAAGAAAATGGTGGAGGAGCTCGCTTCCGCCAAGGATATTATGGCCAATGAAAAAGATGAGGATCTTAAGGAGATGGCTCGTGAGGAGATTGCTGAGATCGAACCGAAACTCCCTGATATGGAGCAGAATATAAAACTTCTGCTTATTCCGTCAGACCCTGACGACAGCAAGAATGCCATGGTCGAGATCCGTGGCGGTACCGGTGGTGATGAGGCTGCCATTTTCGCGGGAGACCTTTTCAGAATGTATTCCAAGTTTGCTGAGCGCAAGGGCTGGAAACTGGAGATTACTGACCAGGCACCTGGTACATCAGGCGGTTTCAAGCAGATTGTTTTCAAATTGTCTTGTGCAGATGGTGTTTACGGAACTATGAAGTATGAGTCAGGAGTGCATCGTGTTCAGCGTGTGCCTCAGACTGAGACTCAGGGACGTATCCAGACCTCTGCGGCTTCAGTAGCAGTGTTCCCTGAGGCTGACGAGTTCGATATCGACTTGGATATGAACGATATCCGTAAGGATACTTTCTGCTCTTCAGGTCCTGGTGGACAGGGTGTGAACACGACTTATTCAGCCGTTCGTCTTACCCATATTCCGTCAGGTATCGTAGTTCAGTGCCAGGAGGAGCGTTCACAGCTCAAGAACTTCGACAGGGCGTTGGAGGAGCTTCGTACACGTCTTTACAATATGGAGCATCAGAAGTATCTCGACGGTATTGCAGCTAAGCGCAAGACCATGGTATCTACCGGTGACCGTTCAGCGAAGATTCGTACATATAACTATCCGCAGTCCCGTGTGACCGATCATCGTATCAACTGGTCGATGTATAATCTTCCTGCATTCATGGATGGCGATATCCAGGAGTGTATAGACCAGCTCCAGATAGCCGAGAACGCAGAGCGTCTCAAGGCCGCCGGCGAAGAAGAATAATCTTTTACATATTAGGCGCGGCCTTCTCTTAAAGGTCGGCTGCGCCGAGTGTATTCTAGGAAACCACTTAAAAAACAAGAACATGAATAAAAAAGTATCAGTTGTTTTCATGCTGATGGCAGTACTGTTTATCGTCTGCCTTATAGCATCCAACCTTTTTGCAACAAAGGTTTTCGCACTGGGCAGTGTCACACTCCCGGGCGCAGTTGTCATTTTCCCTATTTCGTATATTCTTAATGACTGCTTTGCAGAAGTTTGGGGATATCGCAAAGCCAGACTTGTAATCTGGACAGCCTTTGCGATGAACTTCTTCGTGGCCATCATGGGACAAATCGTCTCTTGGCTCCCTGCAGCATCATTCTGGGATGGGGGAGAACATTTCAACTATGTTTTCAGCATGGCTCCGCGCGTAGCTTTTGCATCACTGCTTGCCTTCCTGGCGGGCTCCACGATGAATGCATTTGTGATGAGCCGGATGAAAATCGCTACCAAAGGCAAAGGCTTTTCAGGCCGTGCCATCGTATCGTCCGTTGCAGGAGAACTCCTTGATTCATTGATCTTTATGCCGATTGTGTTCTGGGGCGCTGACATCAAGTCGCTCGCTGCCATGTTGCTCGCACAGGTCTCATTCAAGGTCTGCTACGAAATCGTAATTCTCCCTGTGACCATCCAAGTCGTGAAAGCCATCAAGCGCCATGAAGGCATCGATACCTTCGATGAGAATATCTCATACAACCCATTCAAGGTAGCCGATATCTAGAATTTCCCGCCGCCGATCCGGAAGAGGATGGTTAGGGTCAATGCTGCCTTATAAAAATTAATGACAATGAATAAAGAAAGAGAGCAGGAAGGTCTCCAGTCGCTCGGCCATAAGACAGACTATAAGATGGATTATGCCCCGGAAGTCCTGGAGACTTTCATAAACAAACATCAGGAAAACGACTATTGGGTAAGATTCAATTGCCCGGAGTTTACCAGTCTTTGTCCTATCACAGGACAGCCGGACTTTGCGGAAATCCGCATAAGCTATATTCCTGATGTCAAGATGGTTGAAAGCAAGAGTTTGAAACTCTATCTGTTCAGTTTCCGTAATCATGGTGATTTTCACGAGGATTGCGTAAACAAAATTATGAAGGATCTAATCAAGTTGATGGATCCGAAGTATATAGAGGTGACTGGCCTTTTCACTCCGCGCGGAGGAATTTCGATTTTCCCCTATGCGAATTATGGCCGTCCGGGCACGAAGTTCGAAAAACTCGCTGAGCAGCGTTTCGCCACTCACGAGTAGACATTTCCTTTAACGCAGTCGGGCAGAGGTCCCGGCGGAGACCTTCGCTGTCGCTCATCCCTCCGGCTGTCGCCGGCACC
>UREV01000013.1 GCA_900546925.1 uncultured Bacteroides sp. | reverse complement strand
GCTTGTGCGGGCCCCCGTCAATTCCTTTGAGTTTCAACCTTGCGGTCGTACTCCCCAGGTGGATGGCTTATCGCTTTCGCTTGGCCGCCGAATCCTAAAACCCGACAGTTAGCCATCATCGTTTACTGCGTGGACTACCAGGGTATCTAATCCTGTTCGATACCCACGCTTTCGTGCCTCAGCGTCAATCGCCCCTTCGTGAGATGCCTTCGCAATCGGTGTTCTGAGTAATATCTATGCATTTCACCGCTACACTACTCATTCCTCCCACGGCAAGAGCATTCCAGATGTACAGTATCAACGGCAACTCCCGCGTTGAGCGCGGGGATTTCACCGCTGACTTGCACTTCCGCCTACGCACCCTTTAAACCCAATAAATCCGGATAACGCTCGCATCCCCCGTATTACCGCGGCTGCTGGCACGGAGTTAGCCGATGCTTATTCTACGCATACTCTCATCGGATCTCACGAGACCCTTATTGCTCTGCGTCTAAAGAAGTTTACGACCCATAGGGCCTTAGTCCTTCACGCGGCATGGCTGGTTCAGGCTTCCGCCCATTGACCAATATTCCTCACTGCTGCCTCCCGTAGGAGTATGGACCGTGTCTCAGTTCCATTGTGGGGGACCTTCCTCTCAGAACCCCTACCGATCGTAGCCTTGGTGGGCCGTTACCCCGCCAACTAGCTAATCGGACGCGAGCCAATCCGTCGCCGCCGTAACTTTCAACAGAGACCCATGAGGGCCTCCGTCCCATCGGGGATTAGTCGGCGTTTCCACCGGTTGTCCCCGGGCAACGGGCATGTCGCTCACGCGTTACGCACCCTTCCGCCGGTCGCCGCCAGGACGTTGCCGCCCCGCGCTGCCCCTCGACTTGCATGTGTTAAGCCTGCCGCTAGCGTTCATCCTGAGCCAGGATCAAACTCTTCTTTGTATATCTCTATATCTCTTAGCTTGAACCCGACATTCTCAATTCCTAAAAGAAATCAACGCTCTCGATTATTTTCGTTTCGGTACTTGCTACTTGTACTTTGTCTTTCAATATTATCAATGAACTTCCGTCGTTTCTCAAACGGACTGCAAAGATACGCACTTTTTCTTTACCTCCAAATTTTTTCGAACTTTTTTTTCGATTTTTCTTAAAATTTTCGACAAATAACGATTTAATAGGCTAAAATCAGCTCACCTCGCCAAAGAATTCTTATTTTTGCAGTCGCAAAAAATAATGTCCCCAAAGACTTTTCAGAATGAAAAAAACAGAAAATATCAACACCTCCCTCCTGGACTTGTTCTCAGTTTTCATGAAAATCGGAGCATTCACCATCGGAGGCGGCTATGCCATGATACCTCTTATAAAGGATGAGATGGAGAAGAGAAAGTGGATAGATGGCGAGGAACTCCCTGACATAATCGCATTGGCCCAATCCGCTCCAGGACTTCTCGCGGTCAACGTCTCGATTTTCGCGGGGTACAAGATTCGCGGGCTGAAAGGCAGCATCGCGGCGACCGTCGGTTCCGTGCTCCCCTCTTTCTTCATCATCCTGGCGATAGCGATGGCTTTCACGAATTTTCAGGACAACCCCATCGTGATCCGCATTTTCAGCGGCATCCGCCCTGTAGTGGTGGCATTGATAGCCTCTCCTATGATTTCCATGGCGAGAAAGTCGAACAAGTCTTTGTCGGCCTGGCTGATATCCGTCATCAGTCTAGTGTTAGTCGCTTTCCTGGACATCTCTCCTATATATATAATCATTACCGTTCTCGTGATAGCGTATTCCATCGCCAAAATCAAAGAAAAACAAACCCGATAAGCCATGACCATCATAGTTTTAATACAACTTTTCTGCACATTCTTCGTAATCGGAATGTTTACGTTCGGAGGTGGTTATGCCATGTTGTCACTCATTCAGGGACAAGTAGTTACGGCTCATTCATGGATTCCGCTGAGCAGTTTCACGGACATCGTGGCGATTTCTCAGATGACGCCCGGCCCTATCGGAATAAACTGCGCCACCTATGTCGGATATGAAGTTCTGGCCAATGCCACAGGAAGTCATTTGCTCGGCGTATTAGGCTCATTTACAGCGACTTTAGCCGTCGTCCTCCCGTCATTTATCATCGTCCTCACACTCGTGAAGTTCTACATGAAATTCAGCGGAAACCGGATGTTCGAGAGCATGATGAGCTGGCTCCGCCCGTCGGTCGTCGGCCTGATCGGTGCTGCCGCCGTCATCATGATGTTCAGCACCAGCTGGGAGGGGCTCCCTATTTTTTCTAAGGTCAATGTCGAAGTGGTGTCAGAGAATTTCCCTGACATCAAGAGTTGGCTCTTATTTATAGCCGCCTTACTGGCCTCCTTAGTGTTCAAGGTGGGACCGATTAAGATTATTTTGGCCGGAGGCGTCTTAGGATTACTGTTGTACTGATTATTCTCCTGCGGCCAATGCCTGACGGTATCTTCCTTTGAGGATAAGCAGGCATGAACCCATATAGAATACTATAAGCACGGTGTGAATCAGCAGTTTATAAATTTCTTTACTAGATGAAGAGGTGCCGATGCCTACTCCCGGGAAGAGGAAAGCGTCTATAGACATTGACACTAAACATATTATAAGTATGGCTCCGAACAGGGAGAAAATGCGCTTCCAGCTGTATGGGATGGGATAGTATTTGTTGCCGAGTACAGCGCTTATGACGAACATGACGAGGTAACTGGCAAGATGGCCGAAGGCCGCAGCCCAGAACGAGAACCGTGGCATGAAGACGACGTTCACCACGACTGTAACTGCCAGTCCTGCAAGGGTTATCCAGATGGCCATATTGGTCTTTCCGGAAAGTTTATACCACATGGAGACATTGAACAGCATGCCGAGGAGCATATACGAGAGCAGCATGATCGGGACCACGCCCATTCCCGCGCGGAAATCTTTTCCGATGACCAATGCGAAAATATCCAAATACAAGAATACACCTAGAAGGATGAGACCGCAAAATGCTGTAAAATACTCCATTACGATGGCATAGAGCTGTTTGGAACCCTTGTTCTGCGCCCTCTGGAAGAAGAATGGTTCGGCGGCGAATCTGAACATCTGGATGAAGAGGTTCATGATTACGGAAAGTTTTACAGCTGCCTGAAAGATTCCTAAGCTTGAGCGCCATACCTCGGCATTCGTATCGAAATAACGGAACAGAATCCTGTCCAAAAAGTCATTGACAATACCCGGCAGAGCCGCGACCATCAGCGGGATGGAATAGGCGAGCATCTGTTTGAGGAGCCGGCGGTCGAACTCGAAGGAGAAGCGGAGGAGGTCCGGCAGGAACATCAGGGCGCAGACGACGCTGCTGACGAGTATAGCGAAAATAACGTAGGTAAAATCCGGTGTCGGGGAGACGAAGCGGCTCATAAAGCTGTCAACATGAGCAGGATACCAGAAGAAGAGCACCATGTTGGCGGCGGTCTCCGTAAGGATTTTCACTGTCTTGATTATGGCGAATTTGAAAGCTTTGTGCTCTTGTCTGAGTTTTGCGAAGAGGATGGCGGTGGTGCTGTCCAATGCGAGAATTCCACCTATATATATGATGCAGTTCCCGAATCCTTGGTAGCCCAATGCTGAGGCGATCTGGTCGGAGAAGAGAATCATGAAGGCCAGAAATGTGAAACAGGTGCCGAAGACTGTCGCAAGGGCATTGGAATAGACAGCGCGTGGGTTTACTCCTTCTTTGTTCGCGAAGCGGAAGCATCCGGTTTCCAGACCGAGTACGAGAACAACCTGAAAAACAGCGATATATGCCATGAATTCAGTTACTACGCCGTAACTGGATGTTGTGAGCATTCTCGTGTAGAACGGGACAAAAAGGAAGTTAATTATCCTCGCCAGGATAGTGCTGAGGCCGTATACCGCGGTTTCACCAGCAAGTTGTTTCAAAGGATTTGCCATAATATGAGCAAAATTAGTTAATTTTGGACAAACAAACATATCATGAAAAGTATTTTATTCAGATCCATCTGCTGCGCTGCTATCTTGGGAATAGTGGCAGGTTGCGGCAACCAGAAGAAAAAAGAGGCGGCTGAGGCTGCTGAAAAAGCTAAACAAGATTCTTTAAAACAGGTAGAAATGATTCAGAAACAGAAAGAAGCTGAGACACTTATCAGCCAGCTCCCGGACGAACCGATTTTCGATATCGTCACAAATTTCGGTACCATCAAAGTTAAACTCTACAGCAAGACTCCTAAGCATCGTGCCAATTTCGAGAAACTGGCATTGTCAGGTTTCTACGACGGCTTGCTTTTCCACCGCGTAATCGACGGATTCATGATTCAGGGCGGAGACCCTAATACCAAGGACAGCACTCTCGTGGAGAAATATGGACAGGGCGGTCCCGGATATACGATTCCTGCTGAGTTCGTTCCTGAATACAAGCATGCAAAGGGTGCCCTCGCTGCTGCAAGACGTGGTGATGCTGCGAACCCGGCCAAGGAATCATCTGGTTCTCAGTTCTATATCGTTCAGGATGAGAACACTTGCGCTCAGCTCGATGGAGAATATACAGTATTCGGGCAGACGGTAGAGGGTTTCGATGTTATCGATGCTATCGCGAAAGTGGATACCGACAGAAGGGATAGACCGGTGTCCGATGTGAAGATTCTGTCCATCACTTTGGATGAAGCTTCGAAGCCGGCTCCTGCCGCTGCTGCGGATAGCACAGAAGTGAAATAGGAATAATAAAGCGCGAAATTTGACAAAATAATTACAATTCAGTGTCTGCTTGGCACAGGAATTGCAACTATTTCGAGCGAATAGTTTTTTCATAGGTTAAGTTTTAGGTTAGAATTGTGGACGTTCTGCGATGTGAATCGCGGAACGTTCTTCTTTTATGAAGAACGCTAAGATGTAACATGGACGGCCGGAGGTCGGAACTCCTGCGCTCAGGTGCTGCGCAATTCGCGCCTGAGTCCCGCCTCCGACCGACGCCGGCAACTTCGCAGACGACGAGAAGATCCAAAACAACCGTGTATGACCAGAAGTAAGACTCCGTAACAATCGTCGTGACTCAGCCGGTCGGCGGCGGATGCCCAGAGAGCGAATTGCGCAGCACCTGAGCGAACGGGCGCCGACCGACGCCGGCAACCACGCCAGAAACTAATGCGCAGGATGAAAACTCCGCAACGCACCGAGAAGCTCGGTTCTAAAGACCTCTTTTTCTTTTTCGGAAAGGAATTCCACCTCGATAGGAGCCTGGAACATTCTGTGCCTGAGAGTTTCAGGCATCTTGCGATAATCCCTAAGACGTTGGCTATCCTTCTCAGTAGTAGCGATAAGAGCAGTCGGCCACTTGCGGGTCGCCTTCACTATACGCCTGATATCCATACGTCTATACTTATGGTGATCGTTGAACTTGAAGCGCTTGACTATGCTGTAAGAATCACTAAGATATCTCTTCAACGCCAAATCAGAAGCGATACCGGAAACAAGAATCAGATTATGAGAATAAACATAACGCTTGTCATCATCCTCGAAAACCGGCTCAAGAGGACAATACTTGATCGCCGTGAAAAGAACCGTCATGCTCTTGCCACCCGCAGCGATACCCTTGCAAGTATTCACATCATAATTACTGATTCCCAGCATCTTGGCCATCTCTATCTTATCCCAATTCTCAAGATAAGAAGGACACTTCGTCACTATAATGACATTGGCATGATACAGTCTCTCAGGAAGATCACGCAACCTGCCGAACGGAAGAAGATTATCCTTCGCAGGCGGCCTGTTGTAATCCACGAGAACAATATTGAACAAAGCCTCCAGAGAACGATACTGGAAAGCATCATCCAAGACGATAAGATCCTGTTTCTGAATATCTTTATTCTCGCATTTACGCGCATTGGACGATGTCTGCAACTTTTCAGGATGCAAAAGAAAATCACATCCCTCCACCCTCGTTCTGTCCACAGCCACGGTAACTTGAGGAAACTTACGCTTGATCTGAAGAGGCTCGTCTCCAGCAAACGACGCAGAATCATTGACAAGAACCTGCTGGAAACCGCTGCTGCGGCGCTTGTGGCCACGGGAGAGTACAGCGATATTCTTGTCGTGCCATTCTTCGCTGGCAAGCAACTCGCGCAGAATCATTTCTGTGTGCGGGGTCTTGCCCGTGCCGCCTGCCGCGATATTACCTACGCAAATCGTCGGCACATCACAAGTATGCACCTTGAACACGCCTTTATCATACAAAGCGTGACGAATCTTCAACGTAAGATAGTATGGAGACAATATTATTCTCTCAAGCATAGCGTACAAAGATAACTAAAGTCACCAGAACATGAAAATTTATTTTACATATTGTTATTATAGACTCAAGTTTCGCACGCGCGAAACACCGCTTTTAAAGCCCGAAAGAGCGAAAGTAAGTCCCTTCCCCGAGGGGAGGGATTTAGGGTGAGGGTAACGTGCGAGCAAAAAGTGCGTGGGGCTTATAGCCTCAGAACGAGCGATAACCCTCAAATAAGCGCTTGCGCTCAGCAAGTTTGACAACTTGCGAAACTTGAGTTATAGACCATAGACACTTGCACTGCCTGCCAACTCACAGTCACCCCACTTCTCCCCGACGAAGTCCAGCAACTTATCCAATTCCACCGCAGAAGGCTCCGTAACCAGGCGCACACGGGTTTCCTTGAAATCAGGCAGACCTTTGAAATAGCATGACAGATGACGTCTCATTTCCAGGACGCCCGTCACAGGACCCTTCAGCCCGACCGAGAGCGACAGATGCCATTTGGCGAGCGCTACCCTGTCACGCACACTCATCGGAGGCAATTCTTCTCCAGTTTCCAGATAATACTTGATTTCACGGAAAATCCAAGGATGACCGAAAGACGCCCTTCCGACCATGATTCCGTCCACGCCGAAACGGTCGAAAGCCTCCTTCGCCTTGCGCGCAGAATTTATATCGCCGTTACCTATAATAGGTATATGCATTCTCGGATTATTCTTCACTTCGCCGATAAGAGTCCAGTCCGCCTCGCCCTTATACATCTGGCAACGGGTTCTGCCGTGTATGGTCAATGCCTGTATACCGGTATCTTGCAACCGTTCGGCCAGTCCGACGATGATTTTCGAGTTTTCGTCCCAGCCGAGCCTGGTCTTCACCGTCACCGGCTTGCGCACCGCCTTCACTATCTGCTCAGTGATCATCACCATTTTGTCGGGTTCGCGCATCATGCCGGAGCCCGCACCCCTGCCGGCGATTTTATTCACCGGACACCCGAAGTTTATGTCAATGATATCACAACCGTGTCCCCCGGCAATTTCCTCCGCATGGTCCGCCATCTTGGCAGCCTCCACCATGGCCACAGGATCATTGCCATAAATCTGGATAGCAATCGGAGCCTCCTCGTCGGATGTTTTCATTTTGGCGATAGCCTTGGCAGCATCACGGATCAGGCCGTCAGACGGTATGAATTCAGTATATACCATATCCGCGCCGAACTTTTTACACACGACTCTGAAGGACGCGTCGGTAACATCTTCCATAGGAGCCAAAAGCACCGGTTTGTCACCAAGATCTACATTTCCTATCCTCATTGAATAAATTTTTGTTTAAATACTCGCAAAATTACAAAAACGGCTTGAATTTTGCGGCAGATTCTTATTTGTATATTATCTGAAAACCGATTATTGTTATGGGAAAAGATTTGAAAACTATAGCAGTCCTGACTTCAGGAGGTGATGCGCCGGGAATGAATGCCTGTATCAGGGCAGTGACCAGAAGCGCCATCTTCAACGGACTTAAAGTTTATGGTGTGTACAGAGGATATGAGGGACTTATCCATGGAGAACTCAAAGAGTTCACTACAGAAAGCGTCAGCAACACTATCCAGAGAGGCGGTACCATCCTGAAAACAGCCAGAAGCCAGGAATTCATGACTCCTGAAGGAAGAAAGAAAGCATATGACAATCTGATGAAGTTCAACATCGACGCACTCATCGTCATCGGCGGTAACGGGTCATTGGCAGGAGCACAGGATCTCGCCAGAGAATTCGATTTCCCTGTAATCGGTCTGCCGGGCACCATCGACAATGACCTTTATGGCACTGATTCCACCATAGGATACGACACGGCATTGAACACAATCGTGGAATGCGTGGACAAAATCAGAGACACGGCGACTTCCCACGACCGAATCTTCTTCGTGGAGGTAATGGGTCGCGATGCGGGATTCCTCGCACAGAACAGCGCCATCGCATCAGGAGCGGAAGCAGCCATCATCCCTGAAGACCAGACAGATGTGGACCAGCTCGGACAGTTCATCAGCAGAGGATTCAGAAAGAGCAAGAACAGCAGTATCGTCATCGTTTCTGAGAGCAAGAAAGACGGAGGAGCGATGTACTATGCAGACCGTGTGCGTAAGGAATACCCTGAATATGATGTACGTGTGACTATTCTCGGACATCTCCAGAGGGGCGGAACACCTAGCGCATTCGACAGAATACTGGCAAGCCGACTGGGGTGCGCAAGTATCGAAGCATTGAAAGAGGGACAGCGAAATGTCATGGTCGGCATAAGCAATGACCAGATAGTATATGTTCCTATAGACAGGGCCATAAAGAAAGACAAGCCTATCGACAAAGAGCTCATTAACGTGCTCGCGATGTTGTCGATATAAAGATTTTGCTATTTGAAAAAATATTACTACCTTTGCGACCCCTATAATGTGTAGGGATCGCAATTTTTATTATTAACCAATTAAAGATCAAGACAGTGGAGACACAAAGTTACAAATCAGTTTACCTTAACAAGGCAACTGTAAAGAAAGAGTGGGTCGTCATTGATGCTACCGATCTGGCACTTGGCCGTCTTGCTGCCCGCGTTGCTCTCGTCCTCAGAGGCAAGAACAAACCAGGCTTCACACCTAACGTTGACTGCGGTGACAATGTTATCGTAATCAACTGCGAGAAGGTGGCCCTCAAAGGCAACAAGATGACTGACAAGGTTTACACCCGTTACACCGGATTCCCTGGTGGACAGCGTTTTACCACGCCAAAGGACATCCTTCAGAACAGACCTACTGAGCTGATTAGGAAAGCTGTTAAAGGCATGCTTCCTAAGACACGTCTTGGTGACAAGCTCATCAACAACCTGTTTATCTATGCAGGTCCTGAGCATCCTCATCAGGCACAGCAACCAAAGGAAATTAAGTTGAACGAAATTTAAACAGAGCAAATGGAAAAAACAGTAAACGCCCTTGGAAGACGTAAATCAGCTGTGGCTCGTGTTTATGTCGCTGCCGGTTCAGGCAATGTTACCATCAACGGTAGAGAGCTCAAGGAGTACTTCCCTGACGAGTCTCTCCAGTACATTGTGAATCAGCCTTTCGAGGTTACCGGTACGGCAGGCCAGTTTGACGTAAAGGCTAACCTTACAGGTGGCGGAATCAAAGGTCAGGCAGAAGCTCTGAGACTTGGTATCTCTCGTGCACTTTGCGAAGTGGACACAGAGGCTTACCGCTCAGCACTCAAGGCCGAAGGATTCCTCACCCGCGACGCAAGAGAAGTCGAGAGGAAGAAACCTGGTCAGCCTGGTGCACGTCGCCGCTTCCAGTTCAGTAAGCGTTAATCTTACAGACGAATTGATTTACATGCACAGTCCGGTAAAGAAATCTTCGGATCTGGGGTGGGATGCGAATTCCGCACAAGCTGCTTGAAGATTGCCGAGACTGCGGAAAATCCAGAAGACCGGTCATGGGTGGCCGCTGCTTCAGGATTGATGAAAAGAGCCCGACAGGCTATGGCTACAGCTTGAAGGGAAAGTGTAACAAAGAAACATCACTTAAAGAAATGCCAAGAACAAATTTCCAAGAATTACTCGAAGCAGGTGCACACTTCGGACATCTCGCGAGGAAATGGAATCCTAAAATGGCTCCTTATATCTTCATCGAAAGGAACGGGATTCACATCATCGACCTGCACAAGAGTATCGTCAAGATAGACGAGGCAGCAGAAGTAATGAAAGAGCTTGCACGCTCAGGCCGCAAGATTCTCTTCGTTGCTACAAAGAAACAGGCTAAAGACATTATCGCAGAGAAAGCTGCTTCTGTTAACATGCCTTATGTTACCGAAAGATGGCCAGGTGGAATGCTCACAAACTTCCCTACCATCCGTAAGGCAATCAAAAAGATGAATACCATCGACAAGATGAAAGAAGATGGTACTTATGATAAGCTCGCTAAGCGTGAGCGTCTTCAGATCGACCGCCAGAGGGCTAAACTTGAGAAGAACCTCGGTTCTATCAAGGATATGAGCCGTCTCCCATCAGCACTTTTCGTAGTGGACATACAGAAGGAGGCTAACGCCGTTAAGGAGGCTAACCGTCTTAACATTCCGGTAATCGCTATGGTTGATACATGTTGCGATCCTACCCCTATTGATTATGTGATTCCGGCTAATGATGATGCCACAAAGTCTATTGAGTACATCACCAATGCACTTTGCGTTGCCATCCAGGAGGGATTGGACGAAAGAAAGCTCGAAAAGGAGAAAGAGGCTGCCAATGAAGTAGCGGAGAAGCCAGCAACAAAGAAGCTCCGTCCGCGCAAAGGCGCTAAAGCTGAAGGCGAGGCTGAGGAGGCTGTAGAGGCTCCAAAGGCTGAAGTAGCTCAGGCTGAAGAAGTTAAAGCAGAATAATTTAAAAAACCTATTTTACTATGCAGATTACAGCAGCTGACGTAATGAAATTACGTAAGATGACCAGTGCCGGTATGATGGATTGCAAAAAGGCTCTTGCAGAGGCTGAAGGCGATTTCGAGAAGGCAGTAGAGATCATCCGTGAAAAAGGTAAGCTCGTGGCAGCCAAGAGAGCTGACCGTGAGACTACCGAGGGCGCTGTTCTCGTACGTATCAAGGACGGTAAGGCTATTATCGTTTGCCTTGGTTGCGAGACAGACTTCGTATCAGCTACTCCTGATTTCAAGAACCTTGCAGCATCTATCGCTGATGCAGCCATCGAGGCATTCCCTGCTGACATGGAGGCTCTCAAATCAGTTAAGTTGAGCGACGGTCACACAGTAGAAGAGGAAATTTCTGCTCAGACCGGCAAGACCGGTGAGAAGCATCTTCTCGCTTACTATGAGACTCTCGAGGCTCCATTCATCGCACAGTACGTACACAACAACTCTAAGGTAGCTTCTATCGTTGCGTTCAACAAGGAAGTTCCTGCAGAGATCGGCAAGAACGTAGCTATGCAGGTAACCTCTATGCATCCTGTATCAGTTTCTGAGGCTGACTGCCCTAAGGAGACTGTTGAGAAGGAGCTTGCAATGTACAAGCAGCAGATTGCAGAGGATCCGAAGATGGCCGGCAAACCAGAGGCTATGCTTGAGAATATCGCTAAGGGTAAACTCAAGAAGTTCTTCAAGGAGCAGACCCTCGAGGATCAGGAGTTTATCTGGGACAACAAGATGTCAGTTCTCGAGTACATCCACACTGCTGACAAGGACGCTAAGGTTCTTGCCTTCAGAAGATTCTCACTCACAGACTAATTGCTCTATATCATTATAAAAGAGGACGACTCGAAAGAGTTGTCCTCTTTTTTTATTATCTTTGTATTAAATAAAATAGACAATGAAAGAATTACTGTTTTTGGGAAGCCTCGGAGGAGGTGAACTAATACTTATCGCCTTGGTCATTCTCCTTCTCTTCGGAGGAAAAAAAATCCCTGAACTCATGAAAGGCCTCGGAAAAGGCGTAAAGAGTTTTAAGGACGGAATGAACGAAATCGAGAAAGACATCAAAGATGTCAATAACAACACAGAAGACAAGAACTGATGAAGAGATGACCTTCTGGGATCATCTCGATGTCCTCAGAGGCTCACTCTTCCATATAGTCTGTGTCTTGGCAGTGGCATGTGTAGGATGCTTCATAGCCATGCCATACATCTTCGACCAGGTCATCCTCGGGCCGACCACCTCAGACTTCTTTCTGTACAAGTTCTTCGCCTCACTTGGACACCTGCCGTTCACTCCGGACTTTTCGGATGAGCAGTTCCATGTGAATATCATAAACATAAATGTCGCATCGCAGTTCATGACCCACATGAGTACGGCCTTCTGGCTTGCTGCAGTGCTGACATTCCCTTACATGATATACGAAATATGGCTATTCATAAAGCCGGCTCTGGTCAGCAACGAGATACGCAACGTGAGAACTGCGTTTTTCGGAGGGACTTTCATGTTCTACCTCGGCTGCGCAGTCGGATATAGCATCGTATTTCCCCTCACATTCAGGTTCCTCGTCCAATATACACTGGGAGAGAGAATCGTAAATGAAATCAACTTAGGCTCATACATCGACATGTTCCTGATGATGATATTCGTCATGGGAATAGTTTTCGAACTTCCTATGGTAGCCTGGCTCCTGTCCAAATTCGGCATTATACACAAAGAACTGCTGGAAAGCGGACGACGATATGCTGTAGTCATCCTGCTTATCACAGCAGCCCTTATCACACCTTCGGGAGACCCGTTCACCTTGATGGTAGTATTCCTCCCGTTATATCTTCTCTACGAAGTTTCGATTAAAGTCGTAAGCAGAAAACCTACTACTTAGAGAGAATCTCGTTCTGTTCACGGACAGACTCTTCGTGGATAGCATTGAACACAGTCTCCACAAACTTCTCTGAAAGTCCATAAGCCTTGGCTCTCTCCACCATCTGAGAAAGGACAGCATCCCATCTCGAGGTCTGGAGAATAGCGATATTGTGCTCCTTCTTGTAGTTACCGATACTGCGGCTGACATTCATACGAGTGTTGAGAATATAAAGGATATTCTCGTCGATGATATCGATCTGAGCCCTCAACTGGTCGATATTCTCCTTATATTCAGGACTGTCAGTATCCAAGTCCCTCACCTTGAGAGAATCGATGAGTTTCGCGAAATCTGCAGGAGTGACCTGCTGTTTGGCATCGCTCAATGCACAAGAAGGGTCGCAATGTGACTCGATCATGAGCCCCTCAAGTCCGAGGTCAAGCGCACGCTGCGCAATCTCATGAAGGAATTCACGTGAACCGCCCATGTGGCTCGGATCCGCAAAGAAAGGAAGCTCAGGGTAACGAGTCTTGAGTTCGATGGCAATCTGCCAGCCCGGTGCGTTCCTGTACGCCATTTTCTCAGATGTGGAGAATCCGCGATGGATGACACCGAGTTTCTTGATGCCTGCCTGATTAAGTCTCTCAAGAGCTCCGAGCCACAAGTCCAGATCAGGGTTTACCGGATTCTTTACAAGCACAGGGATATCCGTATCTTTCAGAGCATCAGCGATTTCCTGTACCAGAAACGGATTAGCGGTAGTTCTGGCACCTATCCATACCATATCCACGCCGAACTTGAGGCAGTCGAAAATGTGCTTCTCGCTGGCCACTTCTGTAGCCACCTTCATGCCGAGTTCGCTCTTCACACGCTGAAGCCACTTGAGACCAGGTGTACCTACTCCCTCGAAGTTATTTGGATGGGTACGCGGTTTCCAGATACCTGCTCTGAAAACATTGACCCCACAATCTTTCAATCCTCTTGCGGTCTGCATGACCTGCACTTCTGACTCGGCGCTGCAAGGACCTGCAATCAGCAGCGGACGCTGTCCCTCAGGGAAAATTCCCCATTTGGATACCGGGACTAATTCTAATCTGGTTTCCATAATTATGTTTGGTTTTTATCTTAATATTCTCTTTATCTTGTTCGCCTCTTCGATAAGGGCCCGTATCTTGTCGCCATCCAAGTCTGCTATCGCATCGCGGAATTCTTTCATTTTGTCAATGTATGTGTCAATGACTTGGAGGATGTTGTCGCTGTTCTGTGTAAGAATCGGGACCCACATGTCGGCATTACTCTTCGCGAGTCTGACCGTAGATGAGAAACCTCCTGACGCGAGATCGAAGATATGCTTCTCGTCTTTTTCCTTGTCCAGGACTGTCAATGCCAATGCAAACGAGGTTACGTGCGAGATGTGTGATACGTAGGCCGTGTGAACATCATGGTTATCGGCGTTCATATATATCGGCCTCATATTCAGCACATCATAGAGAGCCTCGATAGTTTTTACCGCCTTAGGATCGGACTCTTCTGTGTTGGCGAAGATACATGCCCTGCCGTCGAAAAGATTCGGCATGGCTGCCCATGGTCCTGAGTACTCTGTTCCTGCCATCGGGTGTGTGGACACGTAACGTGAACGATATGGGTGATAATGGACACAGCGCACTATCTGGCTCTTGGTAGAACATGTATCTATCACGATTTTGTTGTTCGCTCCTTCTTTCTGGAACTGATCCAAGATTTGCGGCAACATTCTGACTGCCGTACCGACCGGAACAGAAATCACGATGATGTCGGCCCTGCTTATGCTTTCCTCGAAAGGAACTATTTCATCAGCCAAGCCCATCTTCTCCGCAGCGGCAGCATTGACAGGATCATTCTCGACACCGAGGATGGTATCGGCGAATCCTCTTCTCTTGAGGTCTATAGCCATCGAACCGCCGATGAGACCTAAACCTATTACCGAAACTATCATATTTGAACTTTATTTCATGATTTCACGTATCTTCTTCTCGGACTCTGCAAGCACTTCCGGCTTTGCACACAATGAGATACGTATATAATTCTTACCGTTTTCCCCAAAAATGAATCCAGGTGTTATGAACACGCCGGCGTCATACAAAATTTTGTCGGAAACCTGCTCCCCGAGACAGCGGGAAGTATCATCAGCATTGACAAAAACATTGTCGGGACTGATTTTTCCCCAGAGGAACATTCCGCTCGAGTCGTGATCGTATTTCGCGCCGAGGAGGTCGAAGATCCGACCGGCAGCGACACGACGGATTTTGTACTCGGCGTTAAGCGCGCTGAACCATTCCGGGCCCTGCGCAAGTGCCTGTATCGCCGCGAGTTGCATCGGCTTGAACATTCCTGAATCCATCTGGCTTTTTACCTTCAGAACCTCAGCGATTATCTCTTTCGCGCCGGCCACCATACCGATTCTCCAGCCGGACATGTTGTGCGCTTTGCTGAGTGAGTTCAGTTCCAGGCAGCAGTTCTTGGCGCCCTCGGCAGCGAGGATGGAAAGCGGATTGTCATTCAAGATAAAACTATATGGGTTATCATTGACAATCAATATGTTGTGCTTATTTCCAAAGTCCACAATCTTCTGATAAAGTTCGGCAGTGGCCTTCGCTCCTGTAGGCATGTGGGGATAGTTGGTCCACATGATTTTCACGCCGCTGAGGTCCATTTTCTCCAGAGCCTCAAAGTCAGGCTGCCAGCCGTTTTCTTCCGTAAGATCGTATGTAACTATGTCAGCACCAACCAGGTTGGAAGCAGACGTATAAGTAGGATAGCCCGGATCCGGTACCAGCACCTTGTCGCCCTCGTTTATGAAAGCCATGCTGATGAGGAGGATTCCCTCTTTCGAACCGAAGAGAGGCTGGATTTCGCCGTCCGGGTTCAATGTTACCTTATAATATCTTTCGTACCAGTCTGCAAATGCTTGTCTGAGTGCAGGGAGACCCACATAACTCTGATAAGCATGGTTACCGGGCTGGGCAGCAGCTTCCTGCAATGCAGCTATGGCCTGAGCGGGAGGCATACCATCAGGAGCCCCGATACCGAGGTTTATGATTTTGTCTTTTCCTTCCGCAACGCGGGAGTTGTTAAGTTTGTCTATTTCTTTCAGTTTCCTGGAAAAATAGTACTCACGGACACACTTTGTCCTTTTAGCCGGTTCTATTATCATAATTCTGTTCCAGATATATATTCACCCATAATGTCTATCCCGTCCATCAGAGGACGAATGGCTGCAAGCGCCTGAGTATAGCGGTTGTAGTCGCTGAATGTTATGTCAGCATAAAAGAAATACTGCCACTTCTTCCCTGGAATGGGGAGCGACTGAATCCTGGTAAGGTTCATGTCATAGAAGGACAGTATCGTAAGAATCTTGGCAAGCGAGCCCGGAGTATGCGGAAGAGTAAAACAGACGGAAACCTTATTCACTTTTTCCTGCGGCACATCGATAGAATCATCCATTACAAGGAAACGTGTGAAGTTCTGCTTGTACGTCTCAATATTTTCTTTCAGTATCTCCAGACCGAACCGCTCGGCAGCCAATGACGACGCCACGGCACCGACACCCAGAAGCTTCCCTTCAGCGACATCAGCCGCACTTTTGGCAGTATCCTCCGACTCCACCATGCGGATCCACGGACATTCTGTCTCGAAAAACTGCCGCGTCTGGTTAATGGCCATGTAGTGAGTATGAACCTCGCGGATGTCTTCGAGTTTCTGTCCAGGCAACGCCATAAGATTCTGATGGATATGCAGATATATCTCCCCTTTCACCTTCGTGCCGTTTCTTCGCAGGAGATCAAAATTCGGAAGAAGTCCGCCGGAAGTCGTGTTTTCCACCGCCATCACAGCAGCATTGGCCCGCCCCTCCGAAAGAGCCTTGAAAAGGCCTTCGAAGGTAGCACATTCTATAATGTCAGGGTCAATGCCTTCGTTTTCACGATAGTAACGGCATGCAGCCTGCTCGTGAAAACTTCCGTGGAATCCCTGTATTGCTACTGTCTTGTTCATACTACATAAAAAAGAAAGCCACCCGAAAACCGGGCAGCTTTCAAATATTCATCTACGTTAATTATCGAATAAGCAAGAATGATACGACGCCCGGACCTTTATCTTTCAGGATAAAAGTAATAATAAAAACCGAAGCTGTAATATCGTGTTCCGTTATTCATAATGACACAAATATAGAAAAATTTTCTGAAACTGATTATTTTTTTTCAAAAAAAAATCGCACTAGACAGTCATGATATCCTTTTCCTTAGCTGCGATAAGAGCGTCGATTTCCTTAATGTTCTTATCGGTAACTTTCTGGATTTCCTCTTCACCCTCTTTCTGAGCGTCCTCAGGAAGGCCTTCGTTCTTCTGTGCCTTCTTCAGAGTATCGACAGCATCACGACGAGCGTTGCGGACAACGACCTTGGAGTTCTCACCTGCGGTCTTTGCCTTCTTGATGAGTTCCTTTCTTCTTTCCTCTGTAAGAGGCGGAACGTTGCAACGGATCTGCTCACCGTTATTCTGAGGTGTCATTCCGATATTTGCATCGATGATAGCTTTCTCGATCTTGGCGATCATGCTCTTCTCCCATGGCTGGATAAGTACAGTCTTGGCATCCGGAGCTGTAACTGAAGCCACCTGCGGAACAGGAGTCGGAGTTCCGTAGTAATCCACTACGACATTATTGAACAATGAAGGATTTGCCTTTCCGACACGATAGGTTTTAAGGTCCTCCTCCAGAAATGCGACAGCCTCTTTCATTTTCTTGTCAGCAGCAGTCACAATCTCATTTACTCTTGGTAACATAGTACTTGAATTTATATGGTTATACGTGTACGAGAGTACCCACCTTTTCTCCTTTCAGGAGACGTGTAAGATTACCCTTGCAATTCATATCAAATACGATAATAGGCATATTTCCTTCGCTGCAGAGGGCAAACGCCGTCTGGTCCATCACTTTAAGATGGTCAGAAATAGCCTTCTCGAAAGTCAGTTCCTCAAATTTTACGGCAGACGGATCTTTTTCTGGGTCAGCCGTATAGACACCATCTACACGAGTGCCTTTCAGCAACGCATCCGCTCCGATTTCGAGAGCGCGGAGAGCTGCTCCGGAATCAGTGGTGAAGAAAGGATTACCTGTACCGCCTGCGATGAGGGCTACGCCGCCTTCTTCCATCACCTTAACGGCTTCATCTCTCATATAATACTTCGCAACAGGTTCCATAGGAGTCGCAGTAAACACTTGAGCGTTCACGCCCTGTTCCTTAATGAACATGGAAAGTGCGAGAGAGTTTATTACGGTAGCAAGCATACCCATCTTATCTCCGTCTACTCTGTCGAAACCCTTGCCGACACCCTGAAGACCACGGAAAATATTTCCGCCTCCGTTTACTATAGCTATCTGAAGACCTGCCTTAGCTGCGGCAGCCACTTCTTCGGCATAAGCCTGAAGACTTGCCGTGTCAAGACCCTTTCCGGCATGGCCGCCAAGGCTCTCTCCACTCAATTTCAATAGGACTCTTTTGTACATGATTACGTAAATTTGAAACAAAATTATCGAAATATTATGAAACTTGCAAGAAACGTCCTATCTTTGCCTTTATAATCATTATTTAGGAAACTAATCTTATTTACTAATGGCGAACGCATTCCACTACTCCATCGGGAGAAAGTTCATTCAGGCGGTCAGCGGTGCATTTCTTGTAGTGTTCCTGCTGCTGCATGGTACTATTAACTTCTTTTCTGTAATAGATTCATTCACTGGCGGTTGGGACGCAGCAGACGGTTTGTTCCAGCTTGGATGTGACTTCATGGCTCTGCCTATTGTGACCATCATGGTTCCTGTATTGGCACTTGGCATCATCGTTCACATCATCTATGGATGCTATCTTACATGGTACAACATTAAGGCTCGTGGCGGTTACAAACGTTACGAAGTAGCAAGCAAGGCAAAAGCCGACTCATGGTCTGCAAAGAACATGTTCGTACTCGGAATCGTAATTCTCGGTATCTTGTTCTTCCACCTTACCCACTTCTGGGCTAAGATGCAGCTCCTCGAATTCTGCGGAAGCGAAGCTGAGAATCCTTACACCCTCCTCATGAACACATTCGGAAGCGTATGGGTACTCGTTATCTATATCGTATGGTTCGTAGCAGTATGGTTCCACCTCTGCCACGGTTTCTGGAGCATGTTCCAGACTGTAGGTTGGGATAACCAGGTTTGGTTCAAGAGAATTAAGGTTATAGGTATTATCGTTGCGACAATCATTTTCCTTATGTTTACAGTTGTTGCCGTGAACGCATTCCTTCACGCAAACGGATTTATCTGCTAAGTTAGACATTACAGATTTCAAGATATGGCGATGACCGGGAAACCGGCCATCGCTTTTTTGCATGATAATTGCTATATTTAGAGCCGGACGCGGGATCTTGGCTAAGAGACATCGGCCGGATTATTCCGCGGACGTACATAATTATGAAAGGAGAATCATTCTTCACTTTTGTGGCAGGTGCTGCAATTGGAGTAACACTCGGAGTGCTTTTCGCTCCAGAGAAAGGCGAAGTAACCAGAAAGAAGATAAAAGAAGCTGCACAGGAAGGCTATGACACAGCCAAGGAGAAAGCTTCATACGCTTATGCCGAGGCTAAGTCCAAAGCTTCCAAACTGCGTAAAGGCCTCGATGATCTGAAAGAAATTTTAGCCGAAGAAGGGAAAGAAATCAAGGAAGAGGCAAGAGTAAAACTGCTTGAGAAGCTGAACAAACTTGAAAAAGCTTTGGCAAAGGAAGAAGCTGAAGATATCGACAATCAGTTCGGGGAGGCCTGATGGAAAGAGACTTCACTAAATCAGCAGAGGAGTTCGCTCAGAGCGCGTCGGAATACATCGATCTGAAAATCGACGACCTTAAGCTCAGGACTGCCAAAGGATTATCATTGACATTGAACAGAATCCTTCTCGCAATACTTTTTCTGAGTCTCGGGAGCATCGTACTTACGGCGACAGCCTTCGGCGGAGTCCTCTTGATCGGGGATCTTATCGGAAGTTATGCGGCGGGAGCATTTATCGTCGCAGGTTTCTTCCTGCTGCTTACAGTCATCCTGTTCGCCATACGTAAGAAGCTGTTCCTCAACGGATTCGTACAGATGTTCATTCGTCTTTTCTTCGAGGACGGAAAAGGAGACGCCTATGAAATACGCTGAAATAAAAGATATGGCCGGGCTCGATTCCGCAAGACAGAAGCTTACGGCTGATATCGAAGCCAAGGGAAATGAAGTAATTTCCCGATGGGAGAATATGAAAGAAGATTATTCTCCCGCCGGGTTACTCGCTTATGGACTTCACAGAATCTCCGGAAAAGTCAGATATGACAGGATAGCTTTATGGGCTGTCCGTGCCCTAAAAAGGATGATATAAGATTACTACTCAGAAATCGGCAACGTTTTGGTTTTAAGCCACTCTGCGACATCTTCAGGAAGATGAGGGGCCAGGGTGGCATAAACTTCTGCGTTGTATGCGTTCAGCCATGCCATCTCTTCGTCTGTCAGCAAATCCGTTATCACAGGAGCGGTATCTATATGGCAAAGCGTCAGGTTTTCGAAGCACCGCCACGAACCGAACTCATTGGTTCCTGCATCTGTGCAAAGGAGCAGGTTCTCATGACGGATTCCATGCATACCCTCACGATACAATCCGGGTTCGTCGGAAGATATCATGCCCGGAAGCAGAGGTTGGGAATTGAAATTATGTCTGATTTCCTGAGGGCCCTCATGGACATTCAGGAAAAAACCTACGCCGTGACCTGTTCCGTGACCGAAATCTCGCTTGAATTTCCAAAGCGGGGAGCGCGCCGCATAATCTATCTGGGATCCGGAAGTACCGGCAGGGAACATGGCAGTTGCGAGCCCTATATGTCCCTTAAGGACAAGGGTATAATCCTCTTTCTCCAAATCCGTACATGGACCGAGCGGAACAGTACGTGTAATATCGGTCGTCCCGAAAAGATATTGTCCACCAGAGTCACATAGATAAAGACCTCTAGGTTCGAGCTTCCGGGAACCGACTTCATGCGTAACATAATGAGGCAGAGCAGCGCTAGGACCATAAGCAGAGATAGTCTCGAAGCTGTTGCCCCTATATCCCGGGATTTGCGCCCTGAGAGAATCCAATTTCACGGCAGCATCCCATTCATCGATCTCAGCTCCTGAAGCCATCTCAGTCTCCAGCCAGAAAAGGAACTTTTCCATGGCCAGACCGTCCTCGAGATGGGCCTCTCGCATACCGCTGATTTCTATCTCATTCTTTACAGCCTTTTTCAACGGAATAGGAGAAACTCCTGCCTTCACCTTCACCGAAGAAGATGCCATCGCTTTATAAAGGTGCCAGTTCAATGTCGCCGGATCGACATAGAGATGACGCAGTTCCGTACAGTCTGCCCCGGAAAATACCAGCTCCACATCATCATACGGACGGATCATAACCCCGTCGGCTTCCAATTCCGCAAAACTTGACAATGTTTCAGAATCAAGTTTCCCTACCACAGGCTTCTTCACGAACCAGCAGACATCATCATTCGTAACGAGAAGATAAGATATGACTACAGGATTATACTCCACATCGGAGCCTCTGACATTCAGCGTCCACGCGATTTCATCCAAAGCCGTAAACAATATCGAATCACAATCCACTTCCTCCAAAAACCGACGGATAGAGGCGATTTTCGACTGTCTGGACTCCCCTGTCAGGTCATCTCCAAGAGTTATTACAGGAGAAACCGGAACAGTAGGCCTATCATCCCACAACTGATCCAGCATATCAGGCATATCCACTATCTTATATCCGTTTTCAAGCTCCGCGCTTTCATCATGACGACGGCCGGCTCTCTTAAATGCGGTCTTAATCATTTCCACAGATGAGACATTCCATGACAGGCCATCCAAAGCCACGATTACAGGGCCGCGTTTATCCACGAAGGCCACTTCCGCAAGCCATTCAGGAATACGCACTTCTCCAGGAATCCTGGTCTTGTGAAGTTCCACGCCTGTTCCCTGAAGTTGTTCGACAGCCTGGATGAAATATCTGGTATCGGTCCACAAACCCGCATGATCGAGGGTAATCACTATATCCCCCGCTTCCCCGGTAAAACCGCTTATCCATTCTACCTGTTTCCACCGCAGAGCCGGATATTCGCTGGCATGCGGATCAGACCCGGAAATGACTACTGCATCCAAGCCTTTAGTTCTCATTATTTTACGGACAGCTTCGATCCTTTGGAAATAAATATTCCCTTCATTACAAGTCATCATATCAATTCACGGATTATTTCATCAGAAACAAAAAACTTTTCTTCCGGGATTCTCAGCCTTCGCCAAATCGTCCAGGTCAATGCTCCTTCACTCAGAAGTTTCTCCACAACATCTGCAGGCAATTTTTCCGGTTCGATTCCATCCGACGTCCTGAGAGCCAGCATTATCTCTTCCACGTGGATATCTTCATCCGTAAGTATCTCTTTCTCAGACACATAATCAGACTCCGACTGAGAATTCCACAATCGGGCATTGACCTTACCCCCGGAGCTGGCGACAGCAGAGTGCGCGCCCGGGCCCAGGCCGACATATGGGACACGGCGCCAATAGGCCGAGTTGTGACGGGCCTCGAATCCGGGATAAGCGAAGTTCGAGACCTCGTAATGCTTGTAGCCGGCATCCTGCAAGAGACCGCAAAGAATCTCGTATTGGCGACAGCAAACCTCCTCGGAAGCCTCGATATACCGGCCAGAATCGACCAAATCCGCCAGAGCGCTATTGTCCTCGACCGAGAGCTGATAGGCCGAAATGTGGGAAGGGCTCAGCCCGATCGCCTTGTGGACAGTCGCCTCCCAAACCTCGTCCGACATCCCGCCTATGCCATAGATCAGGTCAATGCTGATGTTACGGAAATCATTGCCTCTCAGCATCCAGTATGCCTCTTCAGCCCCGTCAGCGTCATGCCTGCGGTTCATCCATTTCAGGATAGAGTCATCGAAAGACTGCACGCCCATGCTTATGCGGTTCACGCCCAGAACTTTAAGGGCACGGACGTAATCATCGCCTTTTTCCAGGATATCCTCCGGGTTCACCTCTATGGTAAACTCGTTGTAGTTATGCCATGAATCCCCATAGATGGTTTCGTTCAACTTCTTGACTATCTTCTGGATACAATCAAGAGGAAGCACAGATGGTGTACCTCCTCCGATATATAAAGTATCTGCGTTGTCAGGAAATCGCGACGACGGCAACGTGGCTTTTATTTCTTCCGCACGAGCCTCAATTTCCGCACAAACGGCATCAGTGTATTTCGAAAAACGGATACGCTCCCCGGCTTCCTTTCCGCGGCAAACAGGGACCGCTTCGGAATAGAAACCGCAATATGTGCAGAAACTTCTGCAGAATGGGACGTGTATATAAATCAAAGCACTTTAATTAACGCAACATAAGTTCAGCAGAACCGAGTTTAGACTGCTCGGTATAAGCCTCTACAGTATAAACGCCCTTCTGGAAACTTGGGATATCATTCAGGTAGATGCTCATGTCGACTTCTTTACCCTCATAGTCCACCTGACGGGAAGCAGAAGCGATCATAGCCTCACCGTTGAATGTGAACGATGTCCTGTTGGAGTTCGTAAGGATGATTCCGTTAGGGTCTTTCACTCTGATATAAACTCTTACAGGTCCCTTAGGAGCGAGGTCATTCTCGACAAGGCTGAGAGATGTGAGCAATCTTACGACACGGCTGCTTCTGTCAGTAACCTTATCCGATGAGTTATAAGCCGCCATAGACAGACCGCGAGCCTTGATGACCGCACCGGCAGCCACCTGACCGCTAAGATTCTCCACCTGCTGTGAAAGTTCAGCGTTGGCCGCCTTACTGGCCGCAGCTTCTCTTCTCGCTGCCGCAGCATCTGCAGTAAGTTTATGATTCAATGTATTCAGGGAGTCGATCTGCACGATGTAGTTTCTCATAATGCTTCTCAACGTTCCGAGCTCTTTCTCATACTGGCGCATCTTGGCGCGGTTTGTAGCATCGGTCTTCTTTATTCTTTCGAGAAGGTTCGCTACTTCAGCTCTGGATGTATCCAACTGAGAGTTAATGCTATCATAATCAGAAGAAAGGCTGGCGTAGTCATTCTGGAGATTTTCCATCTGGGCAGTAAGATCCTGCTTCTCGACTTCAAGTTCTCTTATCAATGATGATTTTTGGCTCCAGATAAATATGAGCGCAACTGCCAACAGCACAGCAACACCTGCGAGCACATACATCACAGTCTTCAAGCTTTTCACTTTTGCGAGCTTAGCCTCCTGCTCGCGGCGTTCCATAATAGGATCTGTTTCCATAATTGTCTTCCTTTAGAAGTGGTTTTACATTCATTTTACACAAAATTAGTGATTTTAATGATTACTGACATATAAATCACGATTTTTGCTTAAGTTTGCACATATAAACATGCAAAAATTATGACAAACACTGTAAAATACATCATCCGCGCTGTGAAATATTTCTTTTATTTCACATTTCTTATGATTATCATCATGTGTGTACTGGTTCTGGCACACGTTGTGGAGGGAAATATAGAGACCATGTTCCGGGACGGTTACAAATCACTATGGCAAATAGCCGGGATGTTCGCCTGCGTGGCAGCCATCTATCCTATCTTCGGATTTGTAAAGAAAATGGCATTGATCCCGGGAGAGCCGTCAGAGAACCGCGACGGGATAATCAAATACATGGAAGACCGCGGCTACAAACTCGAAACAGAGCACGACGGCAGGATGACATTCCGTAACAGAAGCATCGTAAACAGAATCTCGAGAATGTGCGAAGACAGGATAACCCTCACCCCGACGCTCGGAGGCTTCGAAGTCGAAGGACTAAGGAAGGATACCATACGAATAATTTACGGCCTCGAAAATGCTTTCAGGCATAAGACAGAGGACGATAACCAATAAAATATAAACAGTATGAAAGAAGAGCTCAAACTCATGACAGTGGCCAGATACTCCGACCAGATGAGTGCGGAGATCGCTGCAGGAATGCTGAATGCAAACGGCATCCCGGCTGAGGTATTCGGCCAGACCTCAAGCTATCCTTCTATCAATGCTGCCATCGACGGTGTAGAGTTGAAGGTCAATGCTGAAGATTACGAATCTGCCAAAAAGCTCTTGGCAGCAAACGAGAGCGCAGAGTAAAACTCTTCGCCATAAGCACTTATAAGAGGTTCGCGTAAAAACTCATATACGCGGACCTTTTCTTTTTTACCCTTCTCGAATGCATCTTTGCAAATGTCCCAACGATGCAGATTCAGGGCATGTTTTCCGCCTGTAAGCTCGGTCACACGTATCGGATAAAGCCAGCAGGAAATAGGCTTGCGGAATGTGCATTTACCTGAGAAATAACAGCGCTCTATAGAACAGAAACAATTCTTGTCCTTATCGAAATGCGTATAGGCACATTCTTCTGTACCTGGACATAAAGGTGTCACGATATCGCCGTCCACATCGATTTCGAAGAATCCCTTCTTCGCAACCACTTCACGTCCGGTCTCCTGCATGAGAGGAGAGAAAGCAGGGTAAGCCTCCTCCACCTTTTCGATTTCTTCCTCTTTCATAGGTGCACCGCTGTCGCCAATTATACAGCAGCACCCCTTACATTTTTCATAGTCACAGGCGAAGTATTCTGTTATCACCTCTTCCGAAACAAGACAATCACCGATTTCGAAGATTGTTCCGAATTTTCTGTTATCTGACATCTATTTGCTTAGTTTTCAATATGAAATACAGTTTCAGTCGTGTCCACAGGACATACCGCGACCGAGTCAGGAACCGCCGGCAGCGAATCCACCCTCACTTTCAGTGAATCCGATGCCGAAAGGTTTGTCAATGTATCTTTCACTATCAGAGAATCTTTAGCCACCTTCACGTCAAGCTCGCTGACCTTTATTACACGTGGAGCAGGGAACTCCTTAAGTCTTCTTCTGAACACTGCAGAATCACCCCAATCAGGAACCGCAGGGGCACTCAAGCCGAGAACACCATAAGCGGCAGCATTGACCCCGGACGAATCGGCAGCAGGCAGCAAGACAGGTATAATTCCTTCGAACACAGGCTTTTTCAGTTTCTGTTCATGGATCTGTTCGCCCTCATGGCTACGTCTGACGGCATATTCAGCCAAACGTCCCTTGGCCATAGCTGCAAGAACCTCGTTCACATTATCGAGAGTAACGGCATTGACCTTATCCTTATACTTGGTGACCATATCCTTTCCATACGAGTAACGAAGTACGAGCATGGACATAATGGTCTCAGGGTCAGACATTCGCGCCTCCATGGACTTCAACAGCATGGACCGGTAAACCGACATTTCATCAGCGGAGATACCGTCGGAAACTTGCGAGACAGTCCTTCTGAGCGCGGACATCACGAACTCGACGGAATCAGTCTGGGCGAGCGAAGCAGGGATACCCGTACGGTCGGACATCGCGCAGTTCATGCGGAAGTTGAAACGCTCTTCCGGGAACATGGCGAACTCCCATGACGGAGAACCATACCATCCGCATTTTGAGAGAGTTGCGGAAAGTTTGTCCGTCATCACCATAGCGGCTATCTGCGAAGCCATAAAGTTCGCGGAGGTGAACATGAGCGGTGAGGATATTCCCACGGACAATTCAGGCTTGTCACCTCTCTTAATCTCTGATACTCTGCCGGATACGCTTTCATACTGCAGTCTTGAGCGGAATGATGACACCTTTTCGGTGCTGAAGTTTCCTAGGTCGCGGCAAAGGTCTTTTTTCAATGAGAACTCGTCCAAGTCGCCGACGATTACAAGTACGCCGTCGTTCATCTTGGAGAATTCGCTGTCGAAGAATTTCGAAGCGCGCTTAGGGAAATCATCCGTAAGTTTTATGCGACGTTTATATGGGGACCAAACGTTTCCAGGGAACATCAAGCTATCCAAAACAGCTTCCTGAGAAGAGCCTGAAGCCATCATAAGATCCTGACACTTACGATAATAATCATAAGCATCCTTGTTCAATGATTTATTATCTGCGAAAGAAGCCATGGCTTTCATCACCAGACGCAGACGCGATGAAGGGGCAGCTCCGCTGATACGGAAATCCGACATGGTCACCTCGCCTTTCATCGTTATTCCGTTGGCAGAAAGCATATCAGCAAAACGGTAGCAGGACATTCCGCACACATCGTAGAGACGCAACATGTCTGAGATATACGCGCTTTCGCCCGGCTTGATGCCCGGAAGAAGAGAATATCCTCCTTTCAAGAGCCACATATAGTGGAACATGCCGCTCTTCGGTACGTTCTTGAATATCACCCTGATACCATTGTCGAAGGTCCAAATCTGCCCGCCGGAAAGCGGTTCAGGAGAGACCGTCTTTATCTTAAGTTTGCCTGACGGCTTCTTGAGGGTAAGAGTGTCACTGTTGCTGATATTATATGTACGCATATTGCCGGCTGACCATGCGGCGGAGAAATTCTCAAGCACATCGCGGCCGGATACCGCCAATGAATCCGCCTTGCACTCGACCGTCAGGTTCTTCGACCTGTCCAGCAGCGCGAAAATGAAGTTGTTGAAAAGTTTCGCACCGAGATCGTCCTGAATATTCTTCTCCAGGAAGAAATTCATGTTGGTCGCGGCTGAGGTCAATGATGCCCCGTAGAGATAAGCCGAGATGCACTGCTCCACATATATGGAGTTCGCGGTAACATCACCGCTATACTCTCTCTTGAGATTCATAACCAGTTCATTCTCAGTATCTCTATACTCATCAGGACTGACGCCGTTCTTATTCAGGTCTGCAAGGACACCGGACAAGACAGCGGTAGCTTTGTTCAGATTCGGAATAGAAGTAGTGACCGTTATCCTATATATTTCATCACCCGGACCGGACTGGCTTCCCGAATAGTCAGCATTCACGCCACCTACCGGAATACCTGCCTGCCTCAATGCTGTGGAAAGACGTTTCTTCATAATGATACCGAACTCCATTGCAAACTTTCTCGAGACAAGCGGCTGGATAGTATTCATATTCTTCAGCGGGGTTCTCGGTGACTTATATTCAGCAGTCAACGAGACTATTCCGGGAATATCACTCTGGATATGACGATAAACGACATCGTCTGAAACATTCCACGCATATCGGTCCACCTGCTTTTCTGAAGAATGACGGGTAACGAGCATGGAGAGCATGTTCATTTTATTCAACACTGCACCGGCATCGATATCTCCTGAAACCACTATAGCCTGATTATCAGGAGAATACCTATCTCCTCTTTCAGACTGCCTGCCGACGATATCGAACACCATGAGCAAGGTCGAATCCACGACCTCTTTAGACCTGGTCAAGTCCAGACCTCCGAATCTATATATGGTAGCATCACTATACACTGAAGCATATCCGCCGGGACCGGGCCAGATACAGTTTCGCGACAAATAGCTGAAAGGAGTATCTGTTCTGAAATGAGGCAACCCTGCAAGGGATCCCATGACATTGACAGCAGAAGAACCGGACTCTACTCCACTCTCCATATCATATCCGCCGCGTCGGACAAGAGCGACATCCGCCTTCCCCTTCTCGGTAGAATTCGTCACGAGATAATATGCAATTCCGTTATCCAAAGTTCCCGTCTTTATGGAGGAGGCCACAGGGAGTTGCGGAAGATCGGCTGCAGGCATAATTGTTGAAATAAGCACTGCCGCCAGTGATATAGTAATACGATATAGCGTGTTCATCATCTGATTTAAGCTTGGAAGTTGAACCTCTTATGCAAAATTAAGATTTTTTTATTATTTTTGCCTTAATGTCCACCATGGACAGGGTAACATATACAACAAAAACCATACGAAAAACATTAAAAACACAAATATCATGAAAAGAATTATTCTCTTAATGGCTGCAATCGGCCTTTCATTCGGAGTAATGTCCGCACAGGATTTGGCTACCGCCACATCTACATTCAACAGCGGTGCTGAAGCACTTGCCGCAAACAACAAGACAGGCGCCCTCGAATACTTCCAGAAAGCGCTCTCTATCGCTGAGGCTCTCGGTGAGGAAGGAAAGGACGTTGCAGAAAACTGCAAGAACGCTATTCCGTCTACCATTTTGTCTATCGGTAAGGAATTGTATAACAACAAGGATTTCGCAGGCGCGAAAGCAAGATTTGAAGAGGCTGCCAAAGTGGCAACAGAATACGGAAACACTGAAGTTAGCGACGAAGTTGCAGAACTTCTTCCTACAGTCAGCAAGAGAATCGCTCTCGCCAAGGTCAACGACGCTATGAAGGCTAAAGACATAAATGGTGTCATCGCAGCTTACGAAGAGGCTGTTGCTCTCGACACCACAGATGCGAACACAGCTCTCAAGTTCGGTCAGTTCCTCGGTAACGCAAAGAAATATGACGAGGCTGTGAAATATCTCGAAATGGCAGGCCGCAACGGACAGGAAGGAAACGCGAAATCACTGCTTTCTACCACATTCCTCAAGAATGCTGCAGATCAGTTGAAGGCCGGCAAATATGCAGATGCTGTCGCACTTGCAGAAAAAGCCAACAGTTACAAGGAAAACGCTCAGGCTTACTTGGTTGCAGGACAGGCTTCTCAGAAATCCAATAAGAACGCTGATGCTATCACCAACTTCGAGAAATATCTCGAACTCGCTCCTACCGCAAAGAATGCAAACGCTATCGCATTTACTGTAGGTGCTCTTTATCAGCAGGGCGGAAACAAGGCTAAGGCCCTCGAATTCTACAAGAAGGTAGAAAACGATCCTCAGTTCGGTCCTCAGGCTAAACCGCTCATCGCTTCACTCAACAAATAAATTTCACCGGAAGATGAGAGATCTTGAACTTCTCGCTCCGGCCAAGAATAAGGATATCGGCATCGCGGCCATCGACTGCGGTGCCGATGCCGTATATATTGCCGGACCCGCATTCGGAGCCAGGCAGGCCGCCGGAAACAGTATGGAAGATATCCGCCAACTATGCGATTATGCGCATAAATTCGGAGCACGTATATACCTCACACTGAATACCATACTCTTCGACGACGAACTGGATGAGGCTTATGCCCTCATGTGCGATGCCGAGGATGCCGGCGTAGATGCGTTGATAGTTCAGGATTTGGCAGTCATGAAAATGGCTGAGGGCGGAAAAGACGGAAAACAAAGAAGAATCCACATTCCGCTGCACGCTTCCACACAATGCGCCATACGTGACGTCCAGAAAGCAGTATTCTATAAAGATAACGGGTTCTCCCGTCTGGTTCTGGAGAGAGAACTGCCTCTTTCGAAAGTGAAGGAAATCAGCGAGGCAACTGACTGTGAGATAGAGTTTTTCGTACACGGAGCCATCTGCGTCTGCTATAACGGACAGTGCTACATGTCGGAAAGCATCACTGGACGAAGCGCAAACAGAGGCGAGTGCATTCAGGCCTGCCGCTCATTGTATAACCTCGTGGATTCTGATTCGGGAAAAGTCCTGGCGAAAAACAAGGCCCTGCTCTCTCTTAAGGATTACAGTCTCATAAACCGTCTCGAAGACATCGCCGAAGCAGGCGCCTGTTCATTTAAAATCGAAGGCCGGCTTAAGAACATATCTTATGTAAGAAATACCGTGAGCGCTTATTCTCAAGCTCTTGACAAGCTTGTCGAAAAACATCCCGGGAAGTATCGCAGAGCTTCATTCGGTCACATTTCCAACGGATTCCAGCCGGATTTGGTAAAGACCTTCAACAGAGGCTATACGGAACTTTTCCTCGACGGACACCGCGGAAAATGGGCAAGCATGGATGCGCCGAAAGGAATGGGCGAACTTGTAGGTATCACAGCATCAGTAAGGCCTGTCGGGAAAGATGAGATAGAAATCACCATAAAGCCACAAAAGGGTAATACGATAATTCTCGCGAACGGAGACGGATTCGCATTTACATCTCACAACGGGGATATCGTAGGATTCCGTGGGGATGTCTGCTCAGGCAATACCATCCGCAGCAAGCGGATCCAGGGACTTACACCAGGCGTAAAATTATTCAGAAATATCAGCGTGGCTTTCGAGAAATCCATGATGAATTCTCCTTGCAAACGACTGATTTCATCTGAAGTGGAAACTGTCATATCCGGAGATGGAGTTTCAGGATACGTCATAAGCGTGTCAGCCACTACTGAAGACGGACGAAGAACAACTATTTCCTGCAATGCCGGAACCGACCCTGCAAGAAACGCAGAAATGATGAAGTCTATGGTCAGCGGACAGTTATGCAAGTCCAGTGGATTGTATAATTTCCACGAAGCCAAGCCATTGCAGATAGACACCACTGACAACAACATACCTTTCGTCAGCTCCGCATTCCTAAATGGTATACGTCGCTCATTGGCAGAAGACTTGGACAAACAGCCAGTATTATCCAGACCTCTTCTTAATCTGAGATCCGGACACAACTCCCCTACCGGCAGCATCCTGCTTCCGGCACATCTGAACTATAAATACAACGTCGCCAACAGCCTGGCCAGGGAAATGTACATATCCCGCGGCAAGTGCAACACCGTCGATGACGCCTATGAGATCTCACACATCCGGGGAGCGGAACTGATGAGATCGAAATATTGCATAAGGTATGAACTGGGTCTGTGTCCCAAGATGAACAAACCAGGCACACCTCTTCCGAAGCATCTCCACCTGGAAAACAACGGAAGGAAGTTTGCCCTCACATTCGATTGCAAGAACTGCGAAATGGTCGTGTCTGACGACTCCGGGCTTTAAGTTCCACGCACTTTTTGCGTGCACTTTACCCTCACCCTAAATCTTGGGTCTCAGGGAAGAGACTTGCTTTCGCCCTCTTGGGCTCCATAAGCGATGTTCAGCACTTGCGAAACTTAAATAATACCTGTTCATCGCTCCAGGAACGAGAACGTTATCTCAGTATCGCCGAAACGACCTGTTACACCATCATACTTCTCCAGATACTGGGCAGACAGCTGTCCTCGCCATACTATATCATCACGCGTATTGAACGGCAACGAGATGTCGAATCCATAACTCTTGGACTTTATTTTCACGGTAGCCGAGCACTTCCAGTCAGTCCTGGTCCCGCCGTCGTCTTCCGTAATCATCAGCGCCACATTCTCCAGCTGTCCTGTCCAGTCCGAAACAAGCATGGTGTTCAGAGGTATCATCTTACCCACCTGACTACGTTTCACAACCAGCATAAAATCAGTGATTTGCGGAGAGTACAGTTTTAGTTCCGCCTCTGTACTTGCAGTAAAATCCTCGACACTTCCGCACTTGAAAAAGAACTCCGACGCCCCGGCGAACCAACAGTCGTAGTTCCTCAACATCTTGAAATCTTTCAACACTAGCGAACGCACCTTCCGGTCACCACTTAAAGGCTTCGCACAATTCTCCGCCTTCGGCAGGATAATAATCTCGCCACCGCCGCTCCCCCACTCGGGATGTTGTTTCTTCCATGTCTCCAACGTCTCGTACCCACTGTCGGAATTCCGGTTCATCACCCACACTGGTCGGGTCAATGCCAATTCTTCGTCGACTATAACTTCCCGGACTGAGCGATGCCCTTTAGGGTCCGTAACTATTTCATACCCAGTATTATATTCTGCCCCGTTGCCCGGATCGAATGTTATCACGGGCATGGTTTCCCCGTCCCATCCATCTGAATAAGGCCAATAAATCTGCACATCGGAGTTCTCCAATGTAGACATATACTTCTCGGGATTCACCCCGTCCAAGCAGTCTGCAGAAGATTTTGTGGAAGACAGGTATTCCGCAATCAAGTCCCTCAACGGGCGTACATAAGCCTTCGTGTTGATACTTTTGGCTTCTTCCGACTCCCCTACTCCCGATCCGGGAGCCGCGAAAAGGTCCCTCATGGTATATTCCTCATCATAACCATTTACAGATGAAGAGGATACAGCATCATACACCTCTATAAGATGTTCATTCATAATCGGAAGTTCCGAAAACATCTTGGCGACCTCATCCAGGGTTACATGAACCTGCGGGTTTTCCACCTCTCCGGAATGATCTACTTCTTCACATGCAAGCGTCAGCAATACCGACGCAGCATACATCAAAACAGCACGTTTCATAATCAAAATATTTTTACAAAGTGACGAAAAAAAATCCGTGTTCAAAAAATGAACACGGATTTTTTTTTAAAACGGCCTCTGACGTATGTCTAAGCCCTATTTATAGTAGATGACAAATCTATTTTTATCATAAAAATCTTTAATAATTTTGGTATGACCATATCCGGCAGCACGAAAAACCGCCTCGGTCTGCGGTGCCAAGACCTCATTCACCTCTGTCATGCCCACTCCTTCAGGTGTCATATACTTCTGACTCCAACGTGCAACGGCACGATAAAAGAGCATCGGGTCATCATCCGGAACGAACAATGCCAGTGAAGGTTCATGCTCCAAGACGTTTTTCCGCATCTCGGCCTTTTCGGACTCCATTATATATGGAGGATTGCTGAGAACGAGATCGAACCGGGCATTGTCATCCAACCCGGAAGCCGGACCAAGCACATCGGCATTGACAAAAACAGGCTTGGTATACATTTTATCTTTCAGCTCGGGCTGAAAATTCTGGGCAGAAGCGACGGCGAGCGCCTCATCGGAGATGTCCACTCCGACAACTTTCGAGTTCGGTATCGAAAGGGCCATCGTCCATGCGATGCATCCGGAACCGGTACAGAGGTCCAGGACGCGCACAGGTTCGGCATTCTTTCCGTAAGGAGCACGGACTCTGAACATTCTCATACCTATCTTAACTGCTTCTTTACAAAGCAATTCCGTCTCAGGACGCGGAATCAGCACAGCCGGTGTCACGTGGAAAGTTCTGTCCATAAATATGGCTCTCCCGGTGACATACTGTATAGGTTCTCCGTCCGCAAGTCGCTTAAGATCTGAATATAACAAGTCTTTCTTAGACTCGTCTATTTCGTAATCGGGTTCTACGATATGGGTATAGCTCTTGGTCCCAAGCAATTCTTCACACAATATCAGTACAATGTTTCTCGCTTCTTTCGTCGGATAAAGCGATTCGAGTGTACTGATGCCTTCTTTCACAAAATCAGCAAGCAGCATTTTCCCTCCGCTATGAATTTTCTATTACCGATGTTAAAAATTCTGTCATGTCCAGTCCGGCAGCACGTACCATCTTAGGAACCAGAGAGGCACTTGTCATGCCCGGGATGGTGTTGGCTTCCAAGAAGTAGAGTCCGTCTTCGGCGTCGATATAGTCGAATCTGACTATGCCGTTGCATCCGAGACGGGTATAAATCTTCTCTGTAACTTCCTGAATGTGAGCAGAAAGTTCATCGGATATCTCCGCAGGGCAGATTTCCTTGCTGTGTCCGTTATACTTGGCGTCATAGTCGAAATATTCGTTCTCGGTTACGATTTCTATAACCGGCAACGCTTTCACTTTTCCGTCTGGAGCCACGTAAGCAGCACATGTAAACTCTCTGCCTTTCAAGGCTTTTTCCACGATGACTGTAGGGCCTTCAGAGAAAGCGTAGTTGATGGCAGATGACAGGAATCCTGCTTCCTTTACCTTTGTGATGCCGAAACTTGAGCCGCCGTCCGTAGGCTTCACGAATACTGGCATTCCGAGTTCAGAGGCTACTTTAGAAGAGAATGCTTCCACATTTTCGCCCTTTCTGATAAAGGCATCGTCAGCTAACTTAACGAAGTCAACATCACGAAGATAGCTCTTGCATGAGAATTTGTCGAAGGCTACGGCTGAAACGAATGCGCTGCATCCGCTGTGAGGGATGTTCAGCATCTCGAAATAGCCCTGGAGAAGTCCATTCTCACCAGGTGTTCCGTGCTGCATGATGTAGGCATAATCGAACTTCACTTTCTGGCCATAGACATTGACAGAAAAATCATTCTTGTCGATCTCGGGGCGGGAGCCTTCCGGGAAGGTGACTCTCATGGAGTCTCTCTTGCTGAATGCCACGAGGTTCCATTTGCCGAATCTGGCGAAGATCTCGTAGACATCATATTTGGTAGCATCGATTCTCGAAGCTGTAAATTCTCCGCTGCGGCAAGCGACTTCCCACTCTGAGGAGTCACTGCCATAAATCACTGCAATAGTGTTATACTTTCCCATATGTTGTAATATGTTAATCAAAATAATAATCCGCTTCACTACGCAAGCTGCCGGAAGCATCTTCATCACCGCCGCTGCAGCTCAGGTCGAGAGTCATTCCAGGAGGAGCTACGAATCTGTCGGACTCGGATATGCCGAGGGTACCGTCAGCGAGGACTTTCTTCATGAATATACCCCAGATAGGCAGGGCCATGTTGGAGCCGCTACCCAACGCAAGTGCCTGGAAATGAACCTGTCTGTCTTCCGCACCTACCCAGACACCGGCTGTAATCGAAGGAGTGTAACCGATGAACCAACCGTCGGCATTATCATTGGTCGTACCCGTCTTTCCGGCGATTTCACCTTTCAGCTGATATACGGCACGAAGTCGGGCACCTGTTCCATTGTTAATAACGCCTTGCATCAGGTTCTCCATAAGGTAAGCGGTCTGTTCACTGATGGCTTCTTTCTTTCTGTTGGTGAACTCGGCGAGCACGTTGCCCTGATTGTCTTCGATTCTGGTCACAAACTGCGGAGCGATATATACTCCACGTGACGGGAAGGTGTTATATGACGCAACCATCTCATACAGAGACAAGTCCGCAGGTCCCACACAAAGTGAAGGCACGGCGTCGATGTGACTCTGGATTCCCATGGTACGCATCATGTGTGCCATAGCCTCAGGTCCGAGCTGCTTCATGAGGTAAGCCGAAATGTTGTTCGAACTATGTGTAAGTCCCCATTTGAGGGTGACGGTCTTTCCGATCCAGATGTCTTTATCTGTACTTCTCGGAGTCCATTCCTTATCGCCCACGATAAACGTCTGAGGGACATTGACCACCTTGGTACAAGGACTCATGCCGGACTGCATCGCGAGGGTGTAGAGGAACGGCTTGACGGTGGAACCGATCTGGCGCTTGCCCTGGCGGACATTGTCATACTTGAAGTATCTGTAGTTCGGTCCTCCGACGTAAGCTTTCACGTAACCGGTAACAGGCTCCATAGCTACGAAACCGGCACGAAGGATGGATTTATAATATCTGATGGAGTCGTCCGGGGTCATGGTTGTATCCACGTAACCCTTTTTGTTCCAAGAGAATAGGCGCATCTTAGTAGGCACCGAGAAGGACTTCAGGATTTCGCTTTCGGAAACGCCTTCTTTCTTCATCATCCTATATCTGTCGCTCCATTTTCTGGCCTGGCGCATCACATAGTCGCGGGTATCCTTGTCCACGTCATTCGAGAACGGCTTGTTGCGCTTAGACCTGAGGTCACGTTCGAAACTCTTCTGAAGATTTTTTCCAAGATACTCAGCCACAGCCTCTTCAGCATATTTCTGCATCTTGTAATTAATAGTGGTATAGATACGCAAGCCATCTTTATCCAAGTTATACTGGGATCCGTCCGGTTTCTTGTTCTTGTTCAGCCAGCCATAGAGGCCGTCATCTGCCCAAAGCAAAGAATCCGCCGTATAGTCCTCTGAGTAGGTATAACTAGATTTCACCGGCTTTTTCGCGTTCATCACACGACGGAGCATATCTCTGAAATACGGAGCAAGACCGGCATTGTGGTCCTGAACCTGATATGACAGCGAAATAGGAATCTCGCGTATGGAATCTCTCTCGTGCTTGGTAAGATATCCGGCTTTCTCCATCTGTCCGATGACGAAATTTCTTCTGTAAAGAGCCTTGTCCGGGTGCAATGCCGGATTATATCTGGTCGGCTTGTTCACCATACCGACAAGCGTAGCGCTCTCTTCTACAGTAAGATCCGCAGGTTCTTTCGCAAAGAAAGTCTGAGCCGCAGCCCTGACTCCATAAGCACTGCTGCCGAAGAATACAGCATTCAGATACATATCCAAAATTTCATCCTTCGTATAATCGCGCTCCAGTTTCACGGCCGTAATCCACTCTTTCAGCTTTATCCACACCATCTTGACCTTCGAGAATCCGGGGATGCGGCTGGAAACGTCCGCGCGCGGATACAATGTCTTCGCAAGCTGCTGAGTGATGGTGCTGCCGCCTCCCTGACTGGAATCGCTCAGGAGCAAAGTTTTCACCGCCACACGTCCGAGGCTTTGAAAGTCAATGCCGGAGTGCTGGTAGAACCTCACGTCCTCAGTAGCCACGGCTGCCTGAACAAGATATGGAGACAAATCTTTGTACGCCACATAAGATCTGTTCTCTATATGAAAAGTGGTAAGGACCTGTCCGTCATCAGCAATCACCTCCGTAGCGAGCTTACTTTCAGGGCTTTCCAGTTCCTCGAAAGAAGGAATATCAGCGAAAAGCCATACAGCCAGCAACATCACGGCCAACAAAATCACAGGACAGGAAATGATTATCCAGAACCATTTCACAAATTTCTTTCTCGTATTCTCGGTCATAATTATATATCTCTCGTTCAAAATGACAAAATTACACAGAAAATTTGGAAAATATCCTGATTTGTTCCTTACTTTGCAGTTCTTTAACAAAAAAACGAATATACCATGAACGGTAACCTTGTAATTGTGGAGTCTCCTGCAAAAGCGGGGACTATCCAGAAATTCCTGGGAAAAGATTATATCGTCAAACCAAGTTTTGGCCATATCAGAGACCTACAGGACAAGAAGTTAAGTGTGGATGTGGAGAACGGGTTCGCTCCTGAATATGTCATTCCGGCCGACAAGAAAAAAGTCGTTTCCGAGCTGAAGAAGTTGGCAGACGATGCACAGACCGTGTGGCTTGCATCCGATGAAGACCGGGAGGGAGAAGCTATTTCATGGCATCTCTATGAAACTCTCGGACTACAGAAAAAAGACACCAAGAGAATCGTCTTCCATGAAATCACGAAAGATGCGATTCTGCGTGCCATAGAAAATCCAAGAAGCATCGACATGAATCTCGTGGATGCCCAGCAGGCACGTCGTGTTCTGGACAGACTTGTAGGATTCGAACTTTCCCCTGTGCTCTGGAGAAAGATTCAGCCGAAGCTCTCTGCAGGACGTGTACAGAGTGTCGCGCTCAGACTCGTAGTGGACCGCGAAAGGGAAATCATCGGATTCCAGAGAGAACAATATTATAAGGTAGACGGCACGTTCCATCCGGAGAATACTGCTGCCGGTGTAAAGGTCAATGCTACCCTCGACAGAAGACTGCATGACCTGGATGAGGCAAGACAGTTCCTGGAGGACAGCAAAGACGCAAAATTCTGCATCAGCAGCATTGACAAAAAAGATGGAGTCAGAACTCCGGCTGCGCCTTTCACGACATCGACACTCCAGCAGGAGGCGGCGAGGAAACTCAGGTTCCCGGTCAGCCTGACCATGAGGATCGCGCAGAGCCTTTACGAGCGCGGACTCATCACTTACATGAGAACCGACTCGACTAACTTGTCCAGCCTGGCTCTCGGGACATCGAAGAAATATATTATAGGTGCGTTCGGCGAGGAATATTCTAAGCCTCGTCAGTACAAGACCAAAGCTAAGGGCGCTCAGGAGGCTCACGAGGCCATCAGACCTACTTATATCGAGAATACGGAAATCGAGGGAACAGCTCAGGAGCAGAAGCTTTACAACCTGATTTGGAAACGCACTATCGCATCGCAAATGGCTGACGCCAAGGTTCTTAAGACCGATATAAAGATCGCTTCAGACAAGCGCGAAGAGAAATTTACGGTACAGGCTACACAGGTGGTTTTCGACGGGTTCCTGAAAGTATATATGGAAAGTCAGGACGATGCCCAGGAGGAGGCAGAGGTATTGCTTCCGGAACTTCACGTGGGAGATTCCATGACGGCGCTCGGCTTTACAGCGGACTGCAAATTCACAGCGCCACCATCCAGATATTCTGAGGCAACGCTCGTGAAGAAGCTTGAGGAACTCGGTATCGGACGTCCGTCCACATATGCTCCTACCATTTCTACTCTTACCACCGGCCGCGGTTATATCGTGAAAGGTGACAAAGAGGGTGAGAAGATTCCAGTGACATGCCTTGCGATGAAGAACGGCAAGATTACAGAGAGCGCGAAAACAGAGACTGTCGGCGCAGAGAAGGGAAAACTTCTGCCACAGGAGATAGGCATGATCGTAACTGATTATCTTGTAAAGAATTTCCACACTATTCTCGGTTATGACTTCACAGCGAATGTCGAGAAGGACTTCGACAAAATCGCTGATGGTGACCTGGTATGGAATAAAGTCATCTCTGACTTTTACTCGCCTTTCCACCATAAGGTAGAGGAGGTCCTTGGAGACAAGGAATATAATCATGTTTCCAGAGAACTGGGCAAGGATCCTTCTGATGGCGAAATGCTTATCGCAAAGTTCGGTCAATATGGCCCTTACATCCAGAAGGGTGACGGCGAGAAGAAACAGTATGCACACCTCGCACCGGGGCAGCTCATTGAGAGCATAACCCTGGAAGAGGCTGCCAAATTATTCCTTCTGCCTAAGGTTATCGGCCAATACAACGGAATCGATATCATCGCCACCAAAGGAAGGTTCGGACCATACCTTAAATATGGAGAAAAGAACGTCTCACTGCCGAGGGGTACAGACCCTCTGAAAGTCACCCTTGAGGACTGCATTGCAGCCATCACCGAAAGCGAGAGCAAGACCGCCGCAAACACCATCATGGCAGAGTATAAGGACAGTGACATTCAGATTATAAATGGCCGATATGGCCCTTATATCAAGCATGACGGCAAAAACTTCAAGATTCCTAAGGGTACGGAAGTTTCTTCACTTACAGAAGAGAAGTGCAAAGAGATAATTTCCACTTCAGAACCGACCAAGCGCGGATTCAAGAGAAAGACAAGTGCAAAATAAAATTCATTAAAATTTGTATTTAAATTGAAATTCTTAGACGATTTCCGAGTTTTTTTATTACGAATTGTAAAGAAAAATGCTCGGAAATCGTTTTTTTATCAAAAAAAACTCTATTTTTGTGACAGTGGACAAGAAAACAACCAATTAACTTTAAGTCCAAGGACAGTTAAAAATTGTAAGCTATGACCAAGTATAACATAGACCAGACAGACCAGAAGATTTTATCATTTCTCGTAAAGAACGCAAGAATGCCATTTTTGGAAATCGCACGCGAATGCGGAGTATCAGGTGCAGCCATACACCAGAGAGTACGCCGTTTGGAAATGAACGGAGTGATAACAGGATCCAGACTCCTGGTCAAGCCTCAGGCCATCGGTCTGAACGTCTGCGCTTTCATCAGTGTATCTCTCTCAGAAGCAGAAAAATACAACGAAGTCGTAGCCAACTTGAGGAAAATTCCTGAAGTCGTGGAATGTCATTTCGTTACAGGAAAATATGCCCTTCTCGTAAAAATCTACTGCTTCGACAATGACCACCTGATGGAAATCCTGCTGAACACTATCCAGAAAATCCCTTACATCCAGGCCACCGACACCATGATAGCTCTGGATGAAGCCATCGACCGTCAGGTTTGGGTAAATGATTACAACAGCACCAGTTTCTCCGGATCCACAAAGGACGACGAGAAATAATTACCTGGTTTTCAGCCCCAAAACCGCTTCCGCAAGAACCATATCTTCCGGAGACGTTATCTTGAAATTAAGCCTCTCACCTTCGCAGAAAGTGAGAGGTATTTTATATTTCTCCGCCACAGAAGCATCATCCGTGAACAACGTGTCATAAGGTTGCGAATAAGCCGCCTTAATCTCCTCCGACCGGAAAATCTGAGGCGTCTGCGCACCGAAAATCTCCGACCTGTCGACCCCCTCGCCCGAACTCACCAAGTTTCCGCCGCTGTCGCGCGTAAGTTTTTTGAGAGTGTCAATGCTGGGGAGTACCGGGATCAACGCGTGACAATCCGGGTCCGTGTCAATGCTGCCGAACATCGTTCTGATCATCTCCCTCGTCAGCATTGGCCTAACCCCATCATGGATCGCAACTATCGCTCCGTCAGGGACTTTAGCGAGAGCAGCCTTCACCGAATGGAACCTGGTGATTCCTCCGCGGACGATGATTTGCGGGCAGGAAAAATTCACTCTGATACAGTAATCCTTCCACCACTTTTCGTACTCTCCGTCAGGCGGAAGGACCGTTATAATCCTGATCCCCGGACAGGCGTCGGCGAACTTCATGATGGTCCTTTGGAGAATCGCCTTTCCTCCGAGAGACATGAACTGTTTCGGAAGTTTAGAGCCCATTCTTGTGCCATGCCCGGCAGCCATGATTATAACGTAGTTTTTATTATTCATGATGTTAGAAGTCAAGATATATGCAGCAAATTTAACTTTTTTTTCGTATTTTTACGGAAATTATTGTTTAACGGAAAATTTGTAACAGAAAATATGGGTTTTTCATTCTTGACTCAGGAATTGGCGATGGACTTAGGAACCGCCAATACGGTCATTTTTCAGAATGACAAGATCGTTCTGGACGAGCCAAGTATTGTCGCAATCGACAGTAGTTCAGGGAAATGCCTTGCTCTTGGACATAAGGCTAAACTTATGCATGAACGTGAGCAACCTGGCATCCGGACCATCAGACCGCTGAAAGACGGCGTTATCGCTGACTTCAACGCCGCAGAGATGATGATCCGCGGATTTATCAAGCAGGTAAACAGCAAAAGAAAATCATTGTTCTCACCTAACCTCCGACTCGTGGTAGGTATTCCTTCAGGCAGTACTGAGGTGGAAATCAGAGCCGTCAGAGACTCGGCAGAACATGCGGGAGGACGTGATGTATATCTAATTTCAGAGCCTATGGCAGCTGCTCTCGGTATCGGACTCGAAGTCGAGGCGCCGAAGGGAAGCATGGTTGTCGACATAGGAGGCGGAACTACAGAAATCGCTGTCATCTCATTGGGCGGTATCGTAATTCAGGACAGTATCCGAATCGCAGGTGACGTGTTCACCAACGATATCCAGACTTACCTGAGACAGCAGCATAACATCCGTATCGGTGAGACCACTGCAGAAAAGATTAAAATCGCAGTCGGAGCTGTTATCCCTAACTTGCAGGAGGAACCGGATCCGTTTATCGTGAGAGGTCCGAACCTTATGACAGCTCACCCTGTAGAGGCTACGATCACATACCAGGAAATGGCTCACTGTCTGGACAAATCCATCACCAGAATCGAGTCATCCATCCTGCATGTATTGGAGCAGACTCCTCCGGAGTTGTACTCTGATATCGTAGAAAACGGAATCTTCCTTTCAGGAGGTGGCGCACTGCTCAGAGGGCTCGATGTCCGTCTTTCAGAGAAAGTAAACATTCCGTTCCACGTGGCAGAAGATCCGCTTCACGCAGTAGCCAGAGGTACTTGCCTCGCGCTCAAGCATGTCGGTAACTGCACCTTCCTGAAGAGATAGGATAAATGCAGAGGAAGAGAACGATATTAAGGACATTGACAGATACGGCAGTCTTCATCTTATTGGAGATTGCCGCACTTAATATGCTCATACACAATGGTTCTCTTCAGAATTTCTTCGTCGCGAAAGCCGCTCATGGCTTCATGGGATACGGCTGGGGCGTCACGGAATCGGTAAAGCATTACTTCTCTCTCGCCAGCGAAAACAAGAGACTGTCAGAGGAAATATTCCGCCTGAACAAAGAGTTGGCCGAGTGGAAAGTGATGAAGGACAGCATGAAACTGGACGAACTCAGCAGCAGTTACCACACCATCGGTACCGCATCTGACGGATTCTCATACATGCCTGCCACCGTGGTCAAGAACAGCCTGAACAAGCAGCACAACTACCTGATTATCGGGAAAGGATCCGAAGACGGCGTGAAACCTCAGTCCGGCATCATAACCAGTGAAGGCGTAGTCGGTATCGTGGATGCCGTAAGCCGCCACTATTCCTATGCGATATCGTTCCTCAACACCGAGCTGAGCATAAGCGCACGTATCGGAGATGACGGAGCCGCAGGACCGATGGTCTGGGACGGAAAAAATGGGGCGCTGTTACGTGAAATCCCGCTCCAGTACAAATTCGAGCCCGGAGACACTGTCTACACAAGCGGCTACTCATCCATCTTCCCGGCAGACATCCCTCTCGGCACGACAGGAGAAACCAAAATCGTAAACGGTGCCACTTACGAAGTGAAAATCAAACTGTTCCAGGAGTATTCCGCTTTAAGATACGTAACCATCGTACACAACAATAATATAAACGAAATAACAGACCTGGCGGAAGGAAAAACAGAAGAGGTCCGGAAATGAAACAGAATTACTTCATAATGTATCTGATTATCGTGGGAGTGCAATTGCTGATTTGCAATTACTTCCACGTGACCGCATACATTACGCTGAGCCTCCTTCCATGCGCCATCTTATGCATGCCTACGAAGATTGGCCCGAGTTCGGCCATGCTGATCGCCTTCGCCACCGGCCTCACCGTGGACTTCCTCGCTGAAGGAATCGTCGGGATCAATGCTCTCGCTCTCGTGCCTGTAGCAGGAGCAAGAAGATGGATATTCGATATGATCATCGGAAAAGAAATCATAGCATCCGGTGAAGACATCTCCATGAAAAAACATGGAGTCAGCGCCATGCTTCCGGCTATTGTCATAGCACAGAGCATTTTCCTTTTCATTTACATTTGGGCAGACGGAGCATCGGCAAGACCTGCGATGTTCAACATACTGAGATTCGTATTGTCACTGATTACAGGATCTGCCTTATCGCTGATAATGGCTCAGATGCTGGATCCAAATGAGAGGAAATAATATGGGCTTCAGCAGATACAGAAAGTTGAAAATCGGGCTTTGCCTGATGGCATGCGTTCTGATAGCCAAGTTGTTCGCGATACAGATTCTTGATGACAAGTACAAGATCAACGCATCGAACAACTCGATGGTGTATGACATCATATACCCGACCCGAGGCATCATCTACGACCGCAACGGAAAGATTATCGTCGGAAACAAGGTCGCATACGATATTCTCGTAACCCCTAAGGAAGTCGAACCATTCGACACATTACTGCTCGCAGATGCCCTGAACATCACGCCGGAGTTCCTGCGCGGAAAAATGGCGGAATACCGCAAGAACCGCAAAAGAATCGGATACCAGTCCATGGTGATGCTCAAGCAGATACCGCCGGAAACCTACATGAAGTTCGCCGAAATCCAATACAAGTTCAAGGGATTCAAGGGACAAGTCCGAAGCATTCGAGATTATCCTGTCAATGCCGGAGGTAACCTTCTCGGCTACGTGTCGGAAGTCGACCAGTCCTACATAAAACGCCATCCCGGTGAATATCGTCCCGGCGACTATGCGGGAAAGACAGGTATAGAAGCGGCCAGGGAAAAAGAACTCAGAGGGAAAAAAGGATATCACATTTATCTGCGCAATTCCCATAACCAGATAGAAGACAAATACAGAGACGGTGAAATGGACCAGGAAGCCGTTCCAGGAAAAGATATCGTAACGACTATAGATGCTGATTTACAGCAATATGGACAGCTTCTGATGCAGAATAAGGTAGGCAGTCTCGTGGCGATAGAACCTTCCACCGGCGAGATTCTTACCATGGTTTCCAGCCCTGGAATCGACGTGGAAATGCTTGCCGATATCGGTAAACACTATACTGAAATAGTAAGCGACCCGCACAAGCCGATGTTCAACAGAGCAGTACAGGCGCCATACCCTCCAGGCTCCGTTTTCAAACTCGTGAACGGACTGATCGGACTTCAGGAAGGGGTCCTGAAACCTGAATACACATACCCTTGCAACAAAGGTTACTACTTCGGCAGCCACAAACTGGGATGCCATGCACATAGATCTCCGCTTAACTTGGAAGAAGCTATCATGATGTCCTGCAACGGATATTTCTGCTACGTGATGAAGAACATCTTGGAGAACAAGAAATACAAGGGTCCGGGAGAAGCGTTGGACAAATGGCATGAATATTTGGAAAGTTTCGGATTCGGTCATAAATTAGGGAGCGATTTCCCTTCTGAGTTGGGTGGAACTATCCCTACCTCAGCGTATTACAACAAGATTTACGGAAAGGGAGGATGGAAGTTCACTACGGTCATTTCCATTTCCATCGGACAAGGAGAAATCGGTGCTACCCCGCTTCAGATAGCCAATATGTGTGCTATCATGGCGAACCGCGGTCATTATTACATACCGCATATCATAAAAGACTCCGATTCGCTGAAGATAGACCAGAAATATAAAGAAAGACAATATACACTGGTAGATACTACCCACTTCTACCAAGTAATAGACGGAATGTGGAGGGCGGTAAACAGCGGATTCGGTTCAGGTGGAACAGCCAGCATCGCTGCAGTACCGGGGCTGGATATCTGCGGAAAGACAGGAACTGCACAGAATCCACGTGGCGCGGACAACTCCGTGTTCATCTGCTTCGCGCCTAAGGAGAATCCGAAAATCGCAGTGGCCGCTTATATAGAAAATGGAGGTTTCGGTGCGACATGGGCCTGCCCTATCGCCTCGCTTCTGGTGGAGAAGTATCTGAACGGTACGATCGACGAGAAACGCAAACCTCTGGAACAAAGGGTTTTGGACGGAAACCTCATGTCCAGAGTCCGTACTTATTAACATCTTACGGGATATGGAAGGATATAACGGAAGAAGCATCGGTCAGTCATATGACTGGAAGCTGGTAATACTTTACCTGCTTCTGGTTTTCATAGGGTGGATCAATATCTATGCATCCATCCATGGGAATGATGTCTCCGGAATATTCGACTTCAGTGCCAACAGCGGCAAACAGTTCATATGGATGCTGACATCATTCGGACTCGGAGGGCTGATTATGTTCGTGATAAGTCCGAACTTATGGGACAGCGGAGCTTTCGTGCTGTATTTCATAGTGATAGGGCTGTTGGTCGCCGTGATTTTCCTCGGCGTGGAAGTCAAGGGTTCACGATCGTGGTTCGCTTTCGGACCTGTACGGTTCCAACCTGCTGAGGTTTCGAAGATTACAACGTCCCTTCTGCTGGCTTTCGTAATGAGCCGTTCGGGATTCAAAATCACCAAGTTAAAGGATTTCATCACAGTAGCTCTGCTGTTGGCTCTGCCAATGCTGATTATCCTGGCAGAGAGTGAGACCGGTTCGGCACTTGTCTATGTCGGATTCATTTTCGTTCTTTACCGCGAAGGCCTTTCAGGATGGCTTATCTTCATGATAGGAGTCGCCATACTCATATTCATATTGACATTGACAGCATCCCCTTATACGGCAGCATTGGTCCTTATAGGAATTATTTCATTCTGCAATGCACTGAACTCCAAGAAGATATGGCATTGGATCGTGATATGGGCATTGACCCTGACAGCTATGGCATTCGTGCCGGGACTCTGGGGACTCCTTCAGGAGGCGAAGGGCGAGAGCTGGGAGGTCCTCATGGAGATCAAGCCTATGCATATTCTATTGGCAATCACAGGGATAGCACTGCCATTCATCATTTGGCGCGCATTTAAGACACGGAATCTGTTCTCGCAGATATCCATTCTGTCTTTCGCTGTGGGGATGACGATGATTTTTTCAGCAGATTTTATTTTCAACAATATACTTCAGGATCATCAGAGGAAGCGTATCGAGGTACTTCTCGGCATGAAGGAAGATCCGTCAGGCGTAGGTTACAATGTCAATCAGTCGATGATCGCCATCGGGTCGGGGGGCATGTTCGGAAAAGGGTATATGAATGGCACTCAGACCACTTATGGTTTCGTACCGGAGCAGAGTACCGACTTTATTTTCTGTACTGTCGGCGAAGAATGGGGTTTCCTCGGATGTGTTATCGTAATCGGACTTTACGTAGCAATTATTCTGCAAATAATGAAAGATGCGGAACGGAGCAGGGAGAGTTTTACGAGGATTTATGGGTATTGCTTTGCAAGCTGCCTGTTCATGCACCTGTTTATTAACATAGGTATGACCATAGGAATCATGCCGGTTATAGGCATTCCTCTTCCGTTCATGAGTTATGGAGGGTCGTCGTTGTGGGCTTTCACCATAATGTTGGCCATTTTCCTGGCACTTGACCACAGAGAGAAAAAGTATTTCTAATGTAAAATGAAGCCGTCGGACATAAATATCGACAAGTTGAAGAGTGGAGACGAACATGAGTTCCGCCTTCTGTTCGATTTGCTGTATCCGAGGATGATGTCAGTCGCTTGCCGCTTCGTTTCGGAAGATGCTGCGGAAGACGTTGTCCAGGAGGTATTTGTGAAATACTGGGAGAATAAGACCGTCCTGTCTCCAGACTCCATCCAATCCTTTTTATATAAGTGTACGCAGAACGGATGCCTGAACTATATCAAGCATCAGGCTATCGTTTCCGGCCACAAGGAGAATGTTAAAATCGCCGAAGCCATCGCCAAACTGTCTCCTAAGGCGAAAGAAGCCTTCGAACTGTCATTCTACAAAGGCCTGAACCATCGAGAGATAGCGGAAATCATGAATATGTAGGTCTTTACAGCGGTACAGTGGCTGAGCAGTACTTCCCTTACGACCGTCCTCAGGAGAACGGCAACAAGACTGATGTAAGATGGATGAGCCTCACAGACAACTCCGGACTCGGTCTCATGGCCATCGGAGAGCCATACATCAGCACCAGCGCTTACATGTTCCCTACAGAAGATCTGGATGAACCGGGAACCCGCAAGTCACAGCGCCATATCTCTGATATTCAGATGAAAGACATGGTTACCTGGAACATTGACCTCAAACAGATGGGTGTAGGTGGAGATACCAGCTGGGGCGCATATCCTCATCAGCAGTACCTTATCCCTGCAGAAAGAATGTTCTTCAGGTTCAGACTCTGTCCTGTAAACGTGAAGGAAACTTCAGGAAACGAAACTTATATCGAACTCCAATAATATTCACTTTACTAATGACGAAACCCGTACGAGAACGTTCTCATACGGGTTTCTTTTTTTACGTGGAAGCCCACGCGTGTAAAATCATTGACCTGAACCTAGCAGTTCATCGCGCCGCAGACGTGGATAACCTGGCCGCTGACATAAGATGAAAGATCGCTGGCGAGGAACAGGGCGACATTCGCAACATCCTCAGGGGTACCGCCGCGACGAAGAGGAATGGTCTTCATCCACTGCTCGCGAACCTCTTCAGAGAGAGCCTTGGTCATATCAGAGATGATGAATCCCGGAGCGATGCAGTTCGCACGGATGCCGCGAGGGCCCATCTCCTTGGCGATAGACTTGGCGAGACCGATAAGACCGGCCTTGGAAGCCGAATAGTTGCACTGACCGGCGTTTCCTGAAACTCCTACCACTGAAGACATGTTGATGATGCTTCCGCCTCTCTGGCGAGACATGATAGGGGTCAATGCATGTATGAAGTTGAATGCTGATTTAAGGTTAACATTAATTACCGCATCCCACTGAGCCTCGCTCATTCTGAGCATAAGACCATCCTTGGTGATACCTGCATTGTTAACAAGAATATCGATATGACCGAAATCAGCCATAACCTGATCTACAACTTCCTGAGTCTGAGTAAAATCAGCAGCGTTGGAAGCATATCCTTTAGCCTTGTGACCGAACGCCTCAAGCTCCTTTATAGTCTCTTCTGCAGCCTCATTGATTACAAGGTCGGTGAAAGCGACATCTGCACCTTCGGAAGCGAATTTAAGGGCAATCGCTTTACCGATACCTCTGGCAGCTCCTGTAACAAGAGCAACTTTTCCGTCTAGTAAACCCATAATATTTTATTTTTAAAACAAATTTATTTAACTTTGTGATTCCAATTCGCTTTGGTGGTGGAATTGGTAGACACGAGGGACTTAAAATCCCTTGGGCAGCAATGCCTGTACGGGTTCAAGTCCCGTCCGAAGCACGAAAAAACATTGTACCGCTTACAGCGATGCAATGTTTTTCTCGTTTAACAGGTTCTTGCCCTCTGCAGTAAGCGCATAAGCTATGCGGTCTGCATAGTGCTTCTCCACCTTTCCACGGACGATTTTCATCGTGCTGTTCACCATGTGATTCTGCTCCGTAAACGGCTCATCAGCCACGATAATCGCAGCAGGAAGCCATCTCTCAGGGAACATGCCGGCACGTGAACCGCCCTTTCTGTAAGAGTTCACTTCATCCTGAATCTTCTTTAGCATAAGCTCTTTAGCCTCACGTGAAGTAATATCGATTCCCGGATTTTCACTCTTCACGAACTCCTTCAGCGCTTCCTTGTTAGGAACGATGATGACAGTAGTATATGGATCCTGGTTATTATGGAGAACCACCTGGTCTATAAACTTGGAGCTGTCTGTAAGTGAATCCTCGAATCCTTCCGGACTGTACTTCTCACCGTCAGCAGAAATAAGCAAAGACTTGAAACGGCCCACGACATAAAGGAACTGTGAGTCCCTCATATAACCCATATCACCTGTATGAAGCCATCCGTCCACGACAGTCTCAGCTGTAGCTGTAGGATTCTTCCAGTAACCGGCCATCACATTCTCGCCCTTGATTACGATTTCGCCTTTCTCACCATATCCGAGAGACTTGCCGTCACCGTCACAAATCTTGATTTCCATCGGTTTCACGACAGCACCTGACGAGCCGAAGATACAGTGGTCGAATGAGTTGGCTGAGATGATAGGCGTAGCCTCAGAAAGGCCGTAGCCCTGGAACATCGGGATTCCGATAGCACAGTAATATCTCTGGAGTTCTATGTCCAAGAGCGCACCGCCTCCGACGAAGAACATCATTCTTCCGCCGAAGCCCTGACGCACATTCTTGAAGATAATCTTATCGAAGAGAGCCATCAACGGCTTTTTCCAAAGCTGGAAGAAACCGCCGCGGTTGTAATACTCCTTGTTGTAAGAAATCGCGAGCTTGAGGGCGAAATTGTAGAGTTTCTCCACCTTCGGGCCCTTCGCCTTGATGCCGGATTCCACGTTCTTCTTGAAGTTTCGGGCCAATGCCGGTACTGACAGCATTACATGTGGCCTTACTTCCTTGATAGCCATCGGGATATTCTTCAATGATGCCATAGCCGTCTTTCCTACAGGCACGGTAGCGATACTTCCGCCATATGACATCATGGTATAGAAACCTGCCACGTGAGCGAAACAGTGGTCGAGAGGCAGGATGATGAGCATCACGGCATTCTCAGGAATAGCCACTACTGAATGAGCCTGCTCCACATTCGCCGTATAGTTCCTGTGTGTCAGGAGGATACCCTTAGGGTCAGCTGTGGTTCCTGAAGTGTAGCTGATGTTCGCATAGTCATCAGGCTGGATGGACTTATATCTTTCCTCAAGTGCACCCGGATTCTCCTTCATGAACTTGTCACCAAGCTTGAGAACCTCGGACATAGGAATTTCATTTTCCTGATACTCAGGAAGTTCATCGAACACAATAACTTTTTCTACTGCCGGAACATCGCCGATGATTCTTCTCACTTTAGGGAGTTGAGTACCGGATACCATCACGAATCGTGAATCGGAATGCTTGATTCGGAACACGAGGTCACTTCCCTCTTCCAACTTAATGGAAAGCGGCACATTCACACCTCCTGCATAAAGGATTCCAAGTTCTCCGATCACCCACATATTGCGGCCCTCGGAAAGGAGTGAAACCTTGTCTCCCTTATTGATTCCCAAAGCCATAAGACCTGCCGCTACCCTGTAGGCCTCGAGTCTTGTCTGCTCAAAAGTGGTCTCAGTCCAGCGGTCAGCCGGTTTTTCGCGAAGGAAGACATGAGAAGCGAACTGTCTCGTGTATTTCTCTACGAAATCGATAATTGTCGGTTTTGCTGTCATATTGTTATCTTGTTAACCGGCGGACTCTCATCTGCCGGAGATTTGTTTACTTAGAAGAATCTGCCGGAAATAGTCCGAACAGTTCCGAGTCAATCATATTGGTGACTGCTTCGAAATCTTCCGGGTTATTTCCGAATTTGTATTTGTCCGCGTCTATCACGAGAAGGTGTCCGGTATAACCGCTGATCCATTTTTCATATCTCTCATTAAGTCCTGTGAGATAATCGATTCTGATGGTTTTCTCGTACTCGCGGCCACGTTTCTGGATCTGTGATACCAGATTAGGGATGGATGACTTCAGGTAAATCAGAAGATCCGGCATCTTCACCAGTGACATCATGAGGTCGAAGAGGTCCGAATATGTTTCGAAGTCCCTGGAGCTCATAAGTCCCATGTCGTGAAGGTTCGGTGCGAAAATCCTGGCATCCTCGTAGATAGTTCTATCTTGTATGATAACCTCCTGATTCTTGGATATATCCACGACGTCTTTAAAACGCTTGTTAAGGAAATATACCTGCAAGTTGAACGACCACCTGCTCATATCTTCGTAGAAGTCGGAAAGATATGGATTAAAATCCACTGATTCGAATTTCGGTGTCCAACCATATCTGGCTGCCAGCATTTTAGTTAAAGTGGTTTTTCCACTGCCGATATTACCGGCGATTGCGATATGCATAATCTAGAGGTTTTACTTATCTACTCAAGTTTCGCAAGTTGTCAAACTTGCTGGGCGCAAACGCTTATTTGAGGGTTATCACTCGTTCGAAGGCTTTAAGCCCCACGCACTTTTTGCGTGCACGTTACCCTCACCCTAAATCCCTCCCCTCGGGGAAGGGACTTACTTTCGCCCTCTCGGGCTCCACAAGCGGTGTTTCGCACTTGCGAAACTTAAATTATTAATATAATTATCGCCCCCTCCAAGGATAAAGGCCCGAAAGAGACGATACAAAAGTAAGAAATTTCCTGATAGTGACCAAACGGGCAGACACTTAAAGACATCCTATGTTACTTTACGAACACAAACTTGTCGATGTCGCGGTCCATTTTGTTGCCGTTCACATAGAAACGGCGGGTGATATCGAGTTTCCCGTTCGACTTCACTTTATAGTCGTTGAAAATGGTGATGGTGTCGGAAGTTCCGTTTCCCCAGCTGATTACCAAGTCCACGTAATCCAAGTTTTTCGCTCCGTCGAGTTCTCCGAACACCAGTTCATTGTTACCGGTAGAATCTTTCTTCAAGACCAGACCTCTAAAGCTTGGCATATAGTATTTGGTCTGAAGTTCTACGCTATAGATTTCACCTTCGTATGTGGCTGAAATTTTCTTTGTGTCCAACGATCCTTCACGGCCATCGAGAAGATTTCTGCCGTCAGCATCATTGACATAAATATGCAGGACAATCGGGTTTATATCGTAAATTATGTCCGAACGGTATTCCGTGCGCAGGTCCGAACAGGAGCTCAAGGTTAAAACTGTAAGTAAAAAAATAAGTATGCGTTTCATTTTCGCGTAATAAATTAGCCTATCAACATTTATAAGATGCCAAAACGGAAGTTTTCGTTGCACAGATATCTGCAGGTTTTTCGTAACTTTGCAGACTATGAAACATTTTTGGATTATCGGCATATTGTCATGCCTGTTTTTTATGGCATCACCTTACTCCGCTTCAGCTCAGGAATTATTTGTCACCGGGCTGGACAACGGGTTCGCTTTTTCCGGACAGCAATGCGGTTCGGCGGGTAAGAATATGTCCGTAACCACTTTCGGTAAGGAATTCAAGGTCATCACATTCTATTATAACAACAGTACTGTGACGGCTGTAGAAGACGGGACCGGAAAAAGGTCGCTGCTGTTCACGAACGGAGCACCTGCCGTACCGGCCACTTTCAATGCAAATTTCACCAAAATCGGGTTCGATTCAGGAGCCGAGCTTAAGACCAATGAATATGTAGTCGGGTCTCATGACTTCACCGATGACACTCAGCCTGAATTAGTTATAGGAGTACGCCAAGCAGGTGCGAAGAATATGTCCATCTATGTTTTCGGATATATCGGCAATGCTTGGAAGTGTATCGGAAACATGGTTCTTTCCGGCAGCAACATACGGTATTGCAAGGCGTTCCGCCAGACGATAACGATAAAGGACGCCGATTCCGGCGCCCTTCATACATGGACATGGCATGATAACCATTTCGATTATTTGTCCAGCGACAATTCCTGAGGATAAGTGATATCCATACAGAATTTCGGAACCTGAGGGTTCGCATCGCGGTGACTTTCTTTCACGGCTTTCCACATTTCTTCCACTATTTCAGGATGTTGTGCGGCTACGTCCGTGGTTTCGCGCGGGTCTTTCACTATGTTATACAATTCCATCTCGGTGTTACCTTTCTGAACACGTTTCAGGAGACCTTTCCATTCACCCTTACGTACTGCTACCCAGCCTTTTGCGCCAGGAAATTCCCAGTATAGGAAATCGTGGTCCTTCTGCTCACCGGCATTGACCTCATTAGCATTGGCATAAACCTTTCCTCCGGCGGTTTTGGCGAGGATGGTCGGGGCGAGCGAGATGCCGTCGTTGGCCGGGGCTGCGATGCCTGCAATGTCGGCGAGGGTCGGCATGATGTCGGCGAAGCTGGAGATTCGGGTGATTTTTTCGCATTTTTTGCTGTCGCCCCAGCGGAGGATGAACGGCATGCGGATTCCGCCTTCATGGAGCGAGGATTTGCCCCAGCCTTTCGCGCATTTGAACGGGCCGCCGCTGCGGAAATATTCCATCGGAGAGTTGCCGTTGGAGGCAGGTCCGTTGTCGGAGGTGACGATAAAGATGGTGTTGTCCCAGACTCCGAGTTCTTTCAGTTTGCCGATGAGTTTCCCGACTTGTGTGTCAATGTGGGTGACCATGGCCGCATACGTCGCAAGTGGGTATCTGTTAGGCAGATACATTCCAGGATTGGTGCACGGTTCTTCGTCTCCGAGTTTCTCGACATAGTGCATGACTTCGTCCATCGGGGCTTGGACGGCGCTGTGAGGGACGGTGGTGGTCCACATCAGGAAGAATGGCGAAGAGGCATTCTCCTCGACGAATTTTTCCATCTTGTCGTACATCAGGTCGCAGCTGTAGTGCTTGCCGCCGTATTTTTCGTAGTTGGCGGGGTCATATTTGTCCAATGAGTCCGGGAAGTTGCAGCCCTGGACTACGAGGTCGTTTCCGGTCTCGACTTCCACGCCGTTTTCCCAGAGTTTTACAGGGTAATATGAGTGCGCAAGTGCCTGACAGTTAAATCCGTAGAAATAGTCGAAGCCCATGGTGTTAGGGGTGGAGCCGCTTTTCGGAAAGCCCAAGCCCCATTTGCCTACCATGGCGGTCTTGTAACCTGCTGACTGTAGCATGGTTCCGAGGGTCTGCGTGCCTTCTTCGAGCGGGAACTGGCCCTGTGCATCAGGGTTCAGGAATACGCCGTTCCAGCCAAGGCTGTCGGTCGGGACGTAGTGTTCTTCATTTCCGCGTATCTGGCTGTGTCCCATGTGCTTACCTGTAAGCAGGCAGCATCTGGAAGGAGCCGATAGAGGCGCGGCAGAGTACATGTCCGTGAACAGAAGTCCCTGAGATGCCAGGGCGTCTATATTCGGGGTTTCGATTTTTTCCTGTCCATAGCAGCCGAGGTCGCCATATCCGAGGTCATCGAAAAGCAGGAAGACAACATTAGGTTTCTTCACTTCTTGCTTGCCACATGCGCACAGAGACAGGGCAGCAGCTGCGGCAGTCATTAGTTTTTTTGTATTATCCACTTGGTATAAAATTAAGTCCTTCTTTTCACAAAAGTAATATTTTTTTTCGCGAAAAGAAGGAATTGAAAGCAAAATGTTTTATATCGGGTGCTTATTTTTGCTTTTTAGCACTGAGGCGACGTTTCTGTGAGGCAGGGATACGCCAGAATGTATTTGTCGAGCCGCATGGTCTTGCCATCAGGAAACACTGGGGTGAGCATTTTGTACCAGGGGTTGAGCATTTTGTACCAGGGGTTGAGCATTTTGTACCATGTAAAACGTTTTTCCGGTACAAAACGCCTTGCGTGATGCATTTTGTACCACCTAAAACGTTTTCGCGGCACCAAATAGGAAAATTTGATTCATTTGGTGGAAAAAGGGGCGCTTTTTTACCCCAAATTCTCAACTCTGCCAATACTCACCGAGACACAATCCAAGTTTTGCAGCGCCAGGAGCAGGAACTCAGGACGCGGATTGCGAAGCACCTGAGCGGACAAGTCCGAGCTCCTGGCGCATCCCTAACACTTCAGCACTGAACAAGCGTTTCGGATCCGGGAGCGCCTTATCGAACGGAAAGATAATAACTGAGGAAGTACACCATTTAAATCAGATGCTATTTACGCAAGAACCACTTGCGTAAAGCCATGATGTCACGCAAATAGTCGTAGATATACATCATGAAGAAAGCAAGGCTTGCCTAGTGTGAGAGTTATGATTATATGTCAGACAACCTAGCAGATGAGTTTGGAATACTTAGAGAGCAAAAAAATAACCGCATTTACGGTAATGCGGCCAACCAAGTCCTTCGTTCTTCGAGCGATGACATTGCAAATATAAGAATCTTTTTCGAATATTTCCTACTTTTTTATCTTATCACTACTGTCCGGAGAAATTTTCTCCGACAAGGTTTTAACTGTTTAACTTCAATAACTTACAAGGCTCAGAATATTTTTCGATTAGAACTTCGGAACTTTGCGGTCGGCAACAAGACGCCATCCGCAAGCCATGAACAAAGGAAAAACAATCTTCGCGCAAATTATGTTCCTCATTGACGAATACGAATTCAAAAAGTGCGTCGATCGCTACAAAGGCGACCGTCACGCTATTAAGTTCAATTGTCGAGACCAGTTCATGGTGATGAGCTTTGCTCAGTTCACCGACCGCTCTGGTTTGAGAGATATTGAGACTACACTTAACCTCTGCGGGGACCTCTATAGATCCGGCATCAAGGTGATGCCCAAATCTACGCTTGCAGAGGCCAACGAGAAGAAGGATTGGCGTATTTATCAAGACTTTGCGATGACTTTGGTTAAGGAAGCCACAGCGCTTTACAAAGATGAAAAACTGCGGATTGGTCTTGAAGAGATGATATATGCGTTCGATAGCAGCACCATCGAATTGTTGAAGGCAAGTGTGTACACAAATGAAATTGATTGAATGCTTCGATATTCCACGAGAAGTATGGAATATACCATTGTTTCAAATTCTTGATGTGTACACAAATGCGAGTATAATATAGACTATTTTTAGCGGTCTAAAAATATCTGGTATATTGTGGCATATTGAGGAAAATTAATCGTACTGAAAATCGTACTTAAAGATTTGAAAACCGCGCTACAAGTGCCTAAAATAAGGTTTGTCCTTTTCTTTAACGAGGAGTATTAGTAGCTAATTGCTTAATAATTAAATAGTTAAGGCGGAACATTATTACAATGGGCCGCCTTTTCTGGTTTTTCAAAAGACTTGCCCGCTGTTTTATTTCTGATTTGATATTCTTTCCAACCGTGATGTGATGCCCTGCTTATAAGTTTCCTTGCACTCGTCATCCAGAAACGGCATGTCAATCATATCATGGAATCTCAGCTTTTCTCATTCAATTCATCTGTTCTTGCCGGTGCGAGCTCGTAGCCGAACATTGCAAGCACCTGATTAACCTTATCCATCCTGAGCGTCGGTTTTCCTTGCTCAAGTTGACGCACGAAATTAAGTCCGACACCGCATTTCAGGGCGAGTTCTTCCTGTGTCAATCCATACTCCTTGCGGAGGGATTTGAGTTTTGCAGACAATAGTGTCTTCATAATATAATTACATCCTATCGGATGCAAATATAGTAAACTTTTATTAAATTATATTACATCGAATGTAAAATTCTTCTCCGATCTAAAATTACATCATTTCGGATATAGAAATGCGCAATTATAGGATGTCGGTCCTTTTACGGAACAGACCGGCTAGAAAACGCCGGAAACATGACGTGGTTAGGTCAGTTAAGTATCAGCGGTATGTAAATCGGCAACCGCAGTTGCCGATTTATCCTCAACAATCAAGAATGTATTATAGAATCTTCTCTATATGACATTGCAGCACGTGCTCCTTCCAAAAAGTCACATATACATGATTCCACGGCATCATCATGTTCCTCTGGATTCTCGATTATCCCCTGCGCATATTCTCTTGCCTGCTCAAGAAGTTCCGGATACATTTGACAGAACTCCTCAAAGTTTAATTTCTGATTATTCATATCTCAATACGTTATTTGGTTAAAAACTCTTCATAAAGAATATCGACAATTACATCTATGTTCATCCTAATTTGCTCATACGCATCGATTTTTACCATATCTTTAATGATAATATTGCATAATTGTATATCATCCTTCTCATTGTTTGCGTCTGGATTTACCTTAACATAATGTCTGATATCATCATTGATCTTGCGGGTGCAAAATGGCCATTGCGCCATTAGGAATTCATACTCACATCTTGACCAGAACTGATATTTTGCGAATGCATCTACCCATTCCCTTAGCTGGGACTTTGTCGTGACGGGTATTTTCTTATACTTCTCATCTCTTCCAAATGGTCTAATCTTCCATTCTCGCCTAAAATAGGGCAAGATGTCGTATTCCTCATACGTATTCTTATTAATGTCCATCAGCAAGACCTTGAATTCTTTATTCTTCATAAATCAATTGGTTTATTGTGCAGCAATATACATGGCCTTGATTAATGATATGATTTTCTTGTTCAGATTACTGTTGAACACTCTCTGCTCCGACTTGTCTACGGATTCATGAGCATCTCTATGTTCCTTAAGAAAATCCTCCATCACATCATCGTACATAGCCTTGACAAGCCTACCGAAATCTCGGGGAATATTCACCTCGCCAATGTGACTGATGACGTTAGCAAGGCGATTTTCATTCACATAAGGTTCGATCAAAAATAGAAGTTCCTTAAGCTCTTTACTGTATTCTGTACTTTGCTCCAATTGTTTATTGCGTCTTTTCACACTCTTCTTCTCCGCAAATTTCTCATTCTTACTCTTAATCAATGCTCTGCTGCCAGTCCGTAGGTATTGTGGAACAACAGGCCTTATAACAATACCTTCACAGATATTATCCGCTATTGCAGGCAATCCCAGCCACTCAGGAATCTTGGATTGGAACTGATTTGAATGCTTAAGGCACTCATCCAAAGTCCCGGAAAACAAACTTTTTGCATAGAAGAAGCCCTCGGACTTAAATAAAGCATTAGTTTCATCTACTGAGAGATAGCTGCCGCCATTCTCAGTAAAGACATAGATATCGAATCCATAGAATTCATGTTTCGGAGTATAGAATACTCCCTTCTGGATTACAGTAAGTCGACCAACACGTTGAACATCCGGATGTGGATATGCGCCACCGAACAGTTCCCCGAAAATTGAGATCGACTTTACACCCTCATGTGTCTGGCACAATCTTCTGAAGAGCGAGAGCACCTTATCGTGATACTGCTCAAGAATCTCATGATAATCATAAAAATTCTCATCGTCAGCCAGAATTGAGGTCCTTTTTGCGAACTTGACATCATGTCCATCGCAAAGGAAACTTGTATTAGTACCATGTACTTTCTCCTGAACTACCCACTTGACATCAGATGAAACTTGCTCTCTCACGTCATTCACATAGTCTTTATAAAACGAGTTCTCAATGGAACTATATTTCTTAAACTCAATCATAATGCGAATAGTATTTCTTTTAAACAATCGGCCCTTGCAAGCCTTCAATATTTTCCCTTGGATAAGCTTAACCGTGGCAAAGATATAGAACAAATACCAATTATAAAATATTGATTTTCAACAACTTTTTCGCTATTTACATAGTATGTTAACTAATTACGTTACAGTATTATGTATTATTATATTATATATATTAATTATATATATTACGTCGCATTACAATGAGATGAGAAAACAGGATTTCGCTGTTCTCTTCTGCGCATTCTATTGCCCTGTCCAGCGATTAAATAGCACCTCGGCGGGACGAAGCCACGCCTTATTTTTGGAGGCGTTGATTATCAATGTGTCATAAAATGCAGCGTGGAAACGCGACCAAAAAAAGCCTGCGTTTCCACGCTGTATTACATAAGTTATCATGAAATAATTCGTTATGATGTCACGTGCAGGTTTATCCCGCCACCTCATCAGAACTTGAATGACAAGCCTGCCGACACGTAGCCTGCGTCATGGCCGCCCTCCACCCAGGGTCCGGCCTTGTTGCAGAAGTACCAGCGGAGTCCGTCAGTGGCATGCTTCATCACCTTTGTCCACTCCGCGATTACAGGAGAGACACCGACCTGCCCGTCCTTGAGCTTCCCGTCCTCGCGGAGAGCAATGCCTCCGTACGATGATTCCCACGCATGGATGACATCCATAAACGTGCTGAATTCGCCCTCCCCTATCCTTGCGGCAAATTCCGGATAGTCATATATCTTACCGAAATACTTGTTCAGCATTGACCCGGACATCGGTGGATCAGCCTTGTCAAAGATGCTGTTGCGGGTATCAGACCCGACCATTATGGCTATGTCCCCGGCAATGCTCAGGTACCACGAGCGGACCGGTCTCACGACCGTGATGTTCCTTCCTGTCCTTTCGGCTTCGACAGTGAAAAGAGAGTACAGGTCAATGCCTTTGCCCCGGTATTCCTCACGCACCCATTCGACCTTTGCCGGACCGCCCAATGCTCCGTACATCTTGACCAGCCTCTTCACATATTTGTCCGAACCGTCAATGACTTTATCCTCTCCCTTGTTGAGCCATACCCTGACATTGACAATCTCTTCCTTCTGACGCTTTGCCTTCTTGTCGGAAACGGTCTGTGCGTGCGACGTAATACCTGCCGACAGGGCCAATGCCGTCAAATACAGGAAAGCCTTCCAGGAATGGATACGCCTTGACAACAGTGGGCCATGTTACCTTTTCCACAGGGTCGATTACAGTTTTGTTTCCTGACTCTTCCTTGCCGCAGCTGAAAATCATCATTGCGGCACAGATGAATAATAATAACTGTTTCATGTCGTTAGTGGTTTATACGACACAAATATACTACTCCCCTAAATTACAAGAAAAAATTCACTTTTTTTATCATAATGAATGACTATCTTTGCTGGTATAACTCAAAAGAAACTCGCATTACTGCCATGTTCAGAATCGGGAGAAACACAAAAACTGAATAAACGCCTATGCAAAAGTTACTTTCCATTATCCTGACTATCAATTGTTTATGTCAACTCATCGCATCAGCACAGTCGCCCAAGTTAATGAAAGACAGAAACGCCACCATTGAAGAAGCAAGGTATCTCAAGAGTATATACAAGACTGAGGATGCTATAGAATTGTTATCAGGGCTTATAAGTCCTGGACAGATGGACGAAGAAGTACAAAATGAACTTGCAGACTGTTACATCCAAGCAGGAGATCTTGATGCAGCAGCCAGCACATATTCTACACTGCTGATGATGAAGCCGGAAAGCATTTTATACAGAATCAAGCTGATGCTCACGACTTACCGGTCCAAAGATTACAAATCAAGCTCTGAACTTGGACTCTCCATAATCAAAAGGGATACGATTCCCGCAATAGTTTCACTCACAGCAGATTCATTCAACATGATGGCAATGCCTGATTCTGCACTGATCTACTATAACATGTATATTGGAATGAACCCTGCAAACCCTTCTGTGGTCAGCAAGGCAGCTAAAATACATCTTGAGCGGGAGGAATATGTGAAGGTACTCGATATGGCTGAAGACTATCTTCAGATTGATTCCACGAATATGGGCATAAGAGGCTTGAAAGGACTTGCTTATTTTCTGATGGAGGATTTCAACAGTTCCGAAGATGTATTTCAGAAAATGAAAGAAGACGGGAATGACAGTTACAGTGTTCACCTGTACTTGGGACAGAACCAATGGCGCAACAAAGAGTATATACCCGCAATAAGGGAGCTGGAAGCAGCTTGGCAATTAGATTCCAGTGACGTAAATCTTGCTTACAGCATCGGCTCAGTCATGAGCGAATGTGGCCAGGGAATAAACAAAGCAAAGCCTTGGTTTGACCGGGCATTGAAAATCATTACGCCCTCCCCTGACCTGCTCGGCAAGATTCAGAGAGAATATGCTTTGGGGTATATGAGGTCCAATCAATTCGATATGGCTCTTGATTATTATCTGAAATCGTGGGAAACGGACAAGAGCAAGTATTCGGTTCTGAGCAACATCGCCTATTGCTACGAGCGGCTCAAGAACTGGAAGAAAGCTGAGGAATACTGTCTTATGTATCTCTCGTACGGGAAACCGGGCTCGAGCGGCTACAAATATGTAGAAGAAAGCCTCGAATATATCCGACAGCAGATGTTTATGGAAGAATAATACATCAGTGTATTTCGATTATGCTGTCCCAGTCGGCTGTCACCGCAATCTTCCCGTAGTCGGGATGCAGCGTGGAAACGCGACCAAAGAAGCCTGCATTTCCACGCCATATCTGGAATAGTATCTTATTATCAGCGAGTTACAAAGCGCTCCGTAGCCGCGTCCCACCAATGCTTATCATTGATTTTGTAAAAGAAACTCTTCCGCCGCCCTGTCAGAGTTCAATTGCGACTGTCGCCTTCGTATAGACCCTTCCGCTGCGGATGCTGAGTGGCCACGTGCCGGTCTCATATGACATCGGGGCGTTTGTCAATGTTAATGTCAATGTCCTACCTTTGGTGGAGCAAGCCAGAGGTGTCTTGTCATTGACAATAACCTCAATGTCCTCCGAAGGTAACTTTACGCTGATTGAATTGGACTTATGGCTGACCAGATCGAAGGCGAGTGTTCCGAGGTCGCTGTCCATTTCCGGCATCTGCCCGCGTTCCAGAGGGCTGCTGAGCAGGAAATAGACATTGGCCCCGACATTTTTTCCGTTAGTCTGAATCCATGAATCGACATATACCCTGTACATGAGCGCATCCTCACGGATTGCCTTTTTTCTGGACGGGAATTCCTTGACGTTGTCAGAATCGCAGATGACATAGCCGTGTCCGGGTATCACAGCGACTTCAGGCGCCATGTTAGTGAAATCCGGCA
>UREV01000012.1 GCA_900546925.1 uncultured Bacteroides sp. | reverse complement strand
CAGAAGATTAAGCTTGTTCCCTTTTAATTCAAACACGGGGTTTTACTAGTGACCCAAAATAATTTGTAGGATGGTTAGGGTCATAGAACAATTGGTGTTGTTTATAATTATCTAATATAAAATGCGAGACCTTTATATCCCATTCCTCTTCTCTAACTCTTACCTTATCAACAAACTGATTAAAAGATGCTACTATTTCCTCATTATTAAAAAAACATGGGTTGTTATAATCTTTGTTTACTTTTTTGAATAATCTAAATAGACCTTTGACATCTTTAAGATGAGAGTCAATTATTGAATCACGGAAGAAATAAGTCATACCATTTTTTACGTCTTTATTCTTCAGTTCATGAGCATCGTAATACTGGGGAAAGAAACACAGTGGTAGATGATATACATTAGGTATTGCTATCACTTTGCAATCAGGCTTCAGCCTGGCAATAATTCTTTCAGAAGCATATTCCTCTCCGTAACGATTGTTTAAACGAATGCTTTGGTGAATAAAAACATCGCATTGAGAATAACAATCAAGATATAAATCCTTAGGATCTGTTATATTTTGGATGCGCTCTGTAGGATAAATATAATACCGTTTATTGAATTCTGGATTTGCCTCCAGCATTTGCGATATTATCGAGGTGTGACAGTTACCATACACTATCACCATCTTTTTATCTTTGATATCCTCGCTGCCATTTAATTTGACTTCGTTCTCTGTTTGCTGTTCCAAACTTTCTTCCTCCATATCTTGCATTATCTTTATTGAACTTTATTATTTTTTGTATACTTGTCAATCACTGATCGTATACTATTTATGACATACTTTCTTTCATCATTTAAAAGACCTATGAAATATATACAACCAAAACTCCATAAAACACTAGTGAAACAAATAATTATTAACCTGACGAAAGAAGGCTCCCAGAAATGACATATTATAGCAGGCAATACAAAAGATGAAATTAGCACGCCCAACATTCTAGTAATATGTTTTCTAATAAACTCTCTTGCAGGAAAATCAATAAGTCTCTTTAATTCATCAAGCCTGACAAAATGCAATGAAAAGTTCATTACCAATAGTATTATATATGTAGAAAAAGCTGGGGCTCCCATCAAGTAAGCCAGCCACGTCAATGGGAATGTTAAGCATCCGCCCACATTCATTTTTATCTGGTATCTTTTAATATTTCCTGTGGCAAGCACTCCTGTCATCATCGAATTGCCCATTGTTGAAGCAAGGGTACTAAGAATTACCAACCTCAAAAAAATTACTGTATCATCAGGAACCTTCTTTAGCCATAAACCTAAGATGGTATCCGCTTCTAACACTACAGGGACAACCATAATAAGCATTATAAAGAAAGAAAATTTGGATCCGTATGTTATAAGCTTATACAGATAATCAGTATTTCCAGACGCGTAAGATTTTGTAATTTGAGGATTAATTGCTGTGGTAAAGCTATTGACAAATTGCGACATCGCTGTATCCACCTGAACAGCAATAGCGCGAGCAGCATTTACTTTTACACCAAAGAAGACATTAATCAGCATATTAACTCCTTGGGTATTGAACATATATGCCGCTGAACCAAAGAAATTCCATCCTGCAAAGCCAGCCATTTCCTTGAACAATGCTTTATCCAGTTTAAAGTTGTAGCGGGCTTCCTCAAATTTATTCTTGCAATATATGTAATATATAAATTGGATTATAAATGCTACTCCCAAAAGAAGTGCTGAATAAACTTTTAATTGGTCAATGGGAGAAATATAAATCAGGTAAGCAATTCCCAACTTTAAAACAGCTTCTAAAATACTAATATATGCAAAAATGCTCATTTTCTCATGAGCTATTATCGTTGCATTATATGGCAAACTGAGTAAACTAAGTGCAAAAGTTGCTATAGAACACTGAAGTACAAAATGAGCCGCCTCCATCCTTTCAGCAGGAATGTTTATCTTCGTATTAAGGAACCAAAGACCAACGATTTCAGCAACTATGATTATAGTTACTGCCATGATAATTTGGATACTAACTGAAGTGGAGAAAACTTTCTTTAAACTCTCTACATCTTCTTTCCCTATTTCAAACGCAAGAAATCTCTGAATAGCACCTGAAAGAGGTCCAGACAGTATTGAGAACATTGCGACAAATCCGCCAACAACAGTGTATATACCATAATTCACCTCTCCCAAGGAATCAAATATAACTCTTGAGGTGAAGAGGGATATCACCATCATTAGTAACATTCTTGCATATAAAGCAAGAGTGTTCTTGGCAATTCTGATATTATTTACTGAATTGTTGACTGGCATTATTATACTACTTTTGCATTATAGCGGAAATAAAACTATCTTCTAACTCTTCCGCTTGCATCTCCATTCATCAGATTCTCTACTTCCTGAACAGTCACCCAGTTATAATCTCCCTTCAAAGTATGCTTCAAGCAACTGGCTGCTGTTGCAAATTCCAATGCTTTGCAATCATCTTGATAATGAAGTAGACCAAAGATAAGTCCCCCCATAAAACTGTCACCACCACCTACTCTATCCACAATATCTGTAATGTCATAACGGCGAGACTCTATCAGTTCCTTGCCATTGTAAAGCACACCACCCCAGGTATTATGGTTGGCATTTATGGCACCACGGAGTGTTACAACCATCTTCTTGCATCGGGGAAAGCGTTCCATCATCTGTCGGCAAACACTTAGGAAACTACCCTGGTCAACATTTCCATTGGTTTTGGCTGCATCAAAATCCTTGGGCTTGATACCAAAAACCTTTTCACAGTCTTCTTCGTTACCAAGTATGATATCAGAACCAGCTACCATCTCAGGCATCACCTCTGCAGCAGTTTTGCCATATTTCCAAAGATTACCTCGATAGTTGATGTCACAACTCACAGTTACTCCCAGTTCATTGGCTGTTTTGATGGCTTTCAAACATTCTGCGGCAGCATTGGCAGAAAGAGCTGGTGTAATACCTGTCCAGTGGAACCAAGTGGCATCCTTCAGAATCTCTTTCCAGTCAATGGAACCAGGGACAACCGTTGCAATAGAACTGTCTTCACGATCATAGTAAACCTTTGATGGACGGGCATTACTACCTGTTTCCAGGTAGAGAATACCCATACGTTTACCTGTTCTCTGAATATAATCAACACCAACCTTATGCCCACGCAAATCCATAATGCAACGTTCTGCAATGGGATTATCGGGCAAGCAAGTAATATAATCAGTTTCCAAACCATAGTTAGCCAGCGACACAGCCACATTAGCCTCTGCACCGGCATAACTTACATCAAATTGGCTGGCTTGAATCAGTTTTAAATACCCAGGTGCTCCCAAGCGCACCATTATCTCACCAAAGGTTACTACTTTTGCCATATTATTTGTTGCCGTAAAGGTTCTTATACATAATTTCAGCAATCACAAAATCGTCTGGCCAGTCAATGTCAAATGAATGGAGTTCATCCATCACATGAAGCAAAATCTTCTTACCCAAACGGTTTTTCTGCTCCACATAGACTTCACGCTTTGCCAAAAACATTGTGTGATTGATAGGATATAGCGGTTCCAAATCCTGAGTTCGAGGCCAGGGGATATCTGTGGTATTGTTTACCAGCTTACCATCTTTATTCAACAGGAAGTTCTTCAACTCCGTTACACCCACCAATGAATCATAGCCGTTCTTAAGGTTATCCAAATACAATTTGATTCCAGAATCATACTGGTCTGCTCCTGCAAGAGGTGTAGTAACATGTCCCCACAGAATATGTTCTGCATCTGTAATAGTAGGAACATAACAGATAAGGTCTTGCAGGTTGGTACTGCTAAGACATAACTCCTCTGGACGTGGAATGATTTTCACTCTGCTGTCTTTCGCAGAATATTTCTCAGCAATAGCCATGCAAGTTTCATCGTTGGTGGAGAGGATAATCTCATCCAGCAACTCGGTTTCCACCAACTGCTTGATTTTATTCTCCATCAAGCCACCTTCAATGCCTGCAAAAGGCTTGGTATTCTTATTCTTCACTCGCTCACTACCCTTACGTGTGGGCAAGAAGAATGCAATTCTTTCTTTCATTGATTATATAAACTGATAAATAGATTCCACTTCAAGTTCAGGGTATAAAGAAGGGGTCAATGACTTCATCTTCTTACCCGTGAATTTCTCATAATCCTGCAGGAGTGCCATATTTTCATTGCTTAGTGCCACCTCTTTTTCCGAAAGCACACTACCAGGATAACCATCATAGCCAACAATGTAGATATTCCCCTTGCAGATATTCAATGCTGTCTGGATGGCCAAGGTTGTACAAGAATCCTGATACTCTTTCGTAAATTCAATCTTGGGCAACTCATACGTAGCTTGTTCTGCGTATTCAGGAACATCGGTTCCAAGTTTTCGGGGATAAGGTGGCAAAACACAAGTAGCCTTGAAACACTCTGCACTCACATTTGCTTTCAAGCGTTTTGCTTCTCGCCCTAACAAGCAATAGTATTGTGATACATCAACATCTAGGAACTTACCTGCATGGCGTGCCGTCGCAAAGACTAGGGCTATGTTCTTTCTATGTTTGATGAAATCTAAAATACCATCCAAATGTTCCAATGGTGACTGACCGCCTCCAATGATAATTACGTTCTCATAGTTCCTTTTATCAAGGATAGGATACTTAGCATTATCCACCACCTTATCCTTGCGGTTCTGCAAACCGCGAACTATGCTGTCGAATGAATATACACGATTCGTAACCAATTCCATAACCTCCTTCTGAGGAATAGAGTTAGCACCAGAAATCATGTATGGCAACTGAGTACCCCATCGATACTTCTCATACAATGGAGTAAATGCCGTGATCACATCACCCAACACATTGAAATCTACTTCAAGGCCCTGTTGTGCGTTCAAATAGGTAAGCAAGAGTTCTGTATTCAGATTACCAGCACCACGACCCATACCCAGAACGGTACAATCTACATAATCAAGCCCAAGCTCAATAGCGGTTAGCGTATTGATAAGGCCTAACTGAAGGTTATTATGACCGTGGAAGCCAACAGGGACTGTGGTATTAGCCCTTACCTCTTTAACGATAGTAGTCAATTCCTGGGGAGTCATTCCACCAAAGCTATCCACCATACAGAAAAGGTCTGCCACTCCATTAATCTGATTCAGTTTTTTTAAGAAATCTGGATAATCACTGAGCCAGCGGCTCATGTACATACAATTGAAACCAAGTTCAAAGCCCATAGCCTTAATTGCCTTGGCAAGAACCACTGCCCTTTCAAAATTCTTAGGATCAATAGCCACACGAATCATATCAACGATTCCGACCAAAGGCTTGATGAGTGTTTCTAAATCTTCCGGTTTCGTGCTCTTTTCATTGAGCATTACATCAAGTTTCTTTGTAGAGATAGCACGAATATGCTTGAGCACATTAATAGGGCAATAACCATATTTGCCCAAGTACTCTTTCGAAGGGTTGTTACGATAGCCTAGTTCTAGATAGTCAACCGGAAGAGCATTCATAGCTTTTATATATGCATCAACGGTTTCGTTGTCAAAATCCCAATCCGTGTAGTAACCACCATCACGGAGTGTCGCGTCAAAAATCTTAAAATTTTTCATTCGATAAGAAAAAAGAATGTTACTTGATTTTTAAAAGATTTGGCCCGCTGTTTATTGCGCTCGGCTTTGCCGCTTGGCTCGTCCAAGAACCTTATTGTTATGAGAGACCAGCGGGTTACCCACCCTATGGTTGGGGCCTCAAGACTGTGCGGTAGACCTTCTGCCCCATCGCGACTCCGGCTGCGCGTAAAGCCGGTGGCCGTGTTAAATGTTAAACGTTAATATGTTAACTATTAATTGTTCAATGATTGGCAGATGATGTGATTCTTTCCTATCACATTTCCCTGCTTATGCCATTATACTACTTGTATATTACTTAAACTCTGTTGTTAGCCATTCGTTGGTCAAATGTTTTGATTTGAAAAATGATATGGCAAACTTGAACAGGGTTTCAAAAGGAACATCCTCAACCCTCAATACATGTGTTCTAAATGTAGCGTCTTGTACTTGGCTTCCATCAGCTAATGTCTGCCCCATTCTAGTAACTGCATCGTTATCTATATATAGATTGAATGCCAGGTCTATATGCTTTAGGGGAGCATTCTTAAATGACGTTCCTATAATCGCATCAGAATCAAGATGAATCATTCGCCCGATTACATACTTTTTATTAGGGTCAGTGGGATGGTTAAATTCACTTAATTCTTCTACCATCATGCTAAGATATCTCTTTTCGCGCCTGGTGGCTATCGTCTGAAGTTTGCGTACCTGATAACGACCATTATAATCCATATAATCAGGCAAATTATTAGGATCGTTGCCTAACAAATGATACTCACTACCGGTGAAATCTCCTATAAAATAGCCTAATGATTTCCACCACTTCCATTTTGGAGGTACTACTAAGAACTCCAACACAAGATCTTGTGGTTTGCGGTCATATAGTCCGTTAGGCTCGACGCGTACTCTTGATGCTTTGTCTGCAAAGCATTTTTCTAACCAGTCATAGAACTCCAGTGGAATACGTCTATCATAATAACCCCACTGATTACCATACTTAAAGATATTCGACTGAGGTAACCTTTGGCCAATTGGTCTACGTATCAAATCTCCTTCTCTGTGTTCTACAAATTCTTTATTCTTAAAAATTGGTTCGTCTCCTTCATACGGCGAGCAGGCTTTTATCTGTTCATGAAGTTCCTTTTCGTATTCAGCATCAAGAACTACACAATAAGCTGCACGCTTGGTTCTATCATCAAATTCTCTAAAGTGTCCAAAAGAAAGGAAAGCATTAACGCGCTCAGCTTCGACATCGCTCATGTTCTCTGATTTATAATGCAAAGCTTCACGAGCGTCTGCATCCCAATTTTGAAGCATACGCTCTAAGTGAGGCGCAATCTCCCACTGGTGCCTTGCTAATCGCCTTATAAAACTGAGGTAGTCTCTATTCATTTATTCACCTCACTTTAATATCTTTCCAACAACCTTTTTTACTCTTGTCGCAGATTTCTACTAGTCGTTATCTTTCTCTTTAACATGTTCTAAGCCCCAGTAGCTTTCTGCATCTAAACCGTTCATTAGGTTCTGTTCAATCCACTCAGGCAAGTATGCCTTTGCTGCAGGGCTAAACCGCAAAGCAATTATGTCGTTGTACGTATTATAGATGATAAGTGTATCTTCTGGAGCTCCATTAGCAGGGAGAACTTGGAATGTAGTTTGTCCATCCTCATTTCCTACCGCTGCTTGGTAAAAGTCGTAAACTTCTTGGTAGTTCAAATCAGCCACATCGGCAAATCCCATAAAATCCTTAGTTACTTCCATATAATTAATTGTTAATTCGCATTGCTTGTGCGGCCAGTGGCCGCTCTAAAAGTCTCACAGCCGGTGGCGGAGTTTACGGAGCCACGGGCTGTACCGCTTTCATTTGCGGAAGGCTCTTTTGCGGACTTGTTCCGCAAATGTGCCTGGAGCGGTGTTATTGCTTTGCCTCTATCTTCTTTTTGTATTCAGACAAATAGGGCTCTATTGTCTCTTCGAGTGACAAAACACTTTCTTCAATATCACCCGTGATATTCTTATGGAACAACTCTTCCCAACACACAGGGCAGTTAGCCACTTCCGTTGAACGCATGGGGTAAATCCCATTCGTCACTTTCACCTTGACCTTAGTGTGACATTTCGGGCACGTCACTTCTTCTACATATGCAGATGCCATAAACGGATGCTAACTTGTTCTTCGCAAGCGAAGCGACCAGAGGTCAAGCTAATTGTTACTCTTAATGTTTCAGACCTTCTCGAAGAACGTATCTGGTTTATTAGGATTGAACACCTCGTTACAGTACATCACCGTTACCAAGTCCTCGGTGTCGGAGAGGTTGATGATGTTGTGGGTGTAGCCGGGGAGCATGTGGACGGCTTGGATATGGTCGCCAGAGACTTCCCACTCCAGCACACGGCCTTCGGGATCATTGAGGTTGCGTTGCTGGATGAGGCCGTGGCCTTTTACCACAATGAACTGCTCGAACTTGGTGTTGTGCCAGTGTTGGCCCTTGGTGATGCCGGGCTTCGAGATATTGATGCTCACCTGGCCCGCATTGAGGGTATGTACCAGCTCCGTAAAGCTGCCACGGTCATCCACATTCATCTTCAGGTCAAAAGCGGTTTTCTCGTAAGGCAGGTAACTGAGATAGGTACTGTAGAGCTTCTTGGCAAAGCTTCCAGCAGGTATCTCAGGAATCATCAGGGTCTTGGGCTGCTCGGTGAAGTTCTTGAGGAGTTCAACTATCTCACCAAGGGTGACGTGATGGGTCACTGGACAGTAGCAGTACTTGCCGTCCGCCTGCGGCAGTACGTCAAGGCCATTGAACTCGCAGTGGTGCTCTTTGCCCTGCAAGCCTGCTATCATTTCGTCAACAAGGTCGTCAATGTAAAGCAGTTCCAGCTCTACGCTGGGGTCGTTGACGGTGTAAGGCAGGTCATTGGCAAATGCGTTGCAGAAGGTAGCCACGGCACTGTTGTAGTTGGGGCGGCACCACTTGCCAAACAGGTTTGGGAAGCGGTACACCAATACCTTGGCGCCCGTCTCGCGGCCATACTCCAGGAACAGGTCTTCGCCTGCCTTTTTGCTTCGGCCATACTCGCTATTGCCAAAGCGGCCGGTGAGACTGGCCTGCTGGCTGCTGCTGAGCATCACAGGGCAGGTGTTGCCGTGTTTCTTGAGCGTATCTAGCAAGATGCTGGCAAAGCCAAAGTTACCCGCCATAAACTCGCTCTGCTCCTTGGGGCGGTTCACACCTGCCAGATTGAACACAAAGTTGGCATCGCGGCACCACTGATCTAGCTGCTCGGGTGTGGAATCCAGATCGTACTCAAAGATTCCGTCAATCTGCAGCTGCGGGAACCGCCTGTCCTTGCCATCGGCAATATTCTTCAGCGCCCAACAGAGGTTCTTTCCAACAAACCCCTTGGCTCCTGTTACAAGTATCTTCATCTGAAATGTTTAACGTTATATTGTTAAAAGTTAAATCAAATTTCTTTGCGCCAGACCATTTTATTGACCACACCTACGTAAGACTGAATGATACGCACCACCTTGGTACTTACATTCTCATCTACATAGTCGGGTACAGGAATGCCCTGATGTCCATCCTTAATCAGGCTTACAGCCACATCCACACTCTGCAGCAGTCCAACCGTATCAATACCACTGAGCACAAAGCAGCCCTTATCCAAAGCCTCGGGGCGCTCTGTAGATGTACGAATACAAACAGCCGGGAAAGGATGACCAACAGAAGTAAAGAACGAACTTTCCTCTGGCAGTGTACCACTATCAGATACCACACAGAATGCATTCATCTGAAGGCAGTTGTAGTCGTGGAATCCAAGAGGCTCATGCTGAATCACGCGCTTATCCAACTGGAATCCAGAAGCCTCAAGACGCTTACGAGAACGAGGATGGCAGCTGTAGAGGATTGGCATATCATACTTCTCTGCCATCTTGTTAATCGCATTGAACAGCGAAAGGAAGTTCTTCTCGGTATCAATATTCTCTTCACGATGGGCAGAGAGCAAGATATACTTACCCTTTTCCAACCCAAGACGCTTGTGAATATTGCTGGCCTCAATCTCTGCAAGGTTATTGTGCAGCACCTCTGCCATAGGAGAACCCGTTACGTAAGTACGCTCCTTAGGTAAGCCTGTATCAGCAAGATAACGTCTTGCATGCTCGCTATAGGCCATGTTGACATCGCTGATGATATCTACTATGCGACGGTTGGTTTCCTCCGGCAGGCACTCATCCTTGCAACGGTTGCCCGCCTCCATATGGAAGATGGGGATATGCAGACGCTTGGCACCAATCACACTCAGGCAGCTGTTGGTATCACCAAGAACAAGAACTGCATCAGGCTTCACCTCCACCATCAGCTGGTAGCTCTTGGCAATGATGTTACCCATGGTCTCACCCAGGTCATTACCTACGGCTTCCATATACACATCAGGATTTGCCAACTTCAGGTCTTTGAAGAACACCCCGTTCAGGTTGTAGTCATAGTTCTGACCGGTATGTGCCAGCAATGTATCAAAATACTTGCGGCACTCGTTAATTACTGCAGCCAGACGGATAATCTCCGGTCTTGTGCCAACAATGATGAGGAGCTTAAGCTTTCCGTTATCTTTAAATGCTGCCATAGTTATACAAGATTAGGAATACCGTTAAGTTCGTTTTGAATATAGGTCAAAGAGGCAATCTTCTCTTTTGTTTCTTCCAAATTCAAGCGCTTGGTATTGTTACTATTGAACTCCTCAATAGTGGCACGCTTTGTATCACCATCTTTGAAGTACTTATCGTAGTTCAGGTCACGGTTATCTGCAGGAACCGCATAGAAGTTACCCATATCAATGGCCTTAGCAGCTTCTTCCTTGGTGAGGAGGGTTTCGTACATCTTCTCACCGTGACGGATACCAATCACGCGAATCTCGGGTTCCGCAGGTGCCTGATGCTTAAACAGATCTACTACGGCCTTCGCTTGTGTCTCAATGGTGCAGGCAGGTGCTTTCTGAACCAGAATGTCACCATTCTTGCCATTCTCGAAAGCAAACAGTACGAGGTCAACAGCCTCTTCCAGGCTCATAATAAAGCGGGTCATAGAATGCTCGGTGATGGTGATAGGGTTGCCCTTGCGAATCTGGTCAATCCAGAGAGGAATAACGCTTCCACGGCTGCACATTACGTTACCATAACGCGTGCAGCAGATCTTGGTGTCACCACTCAGACGACTCTTTGCCACAGCAATCTTCTCCTCAATAGCCTTGGTAATACCCATCGCATTGATAGGATAAGCAGCTTTATCAGTGGAGAGACAGATGACACACTTCACACCTGCATCAATAGCTGCATCAAGTACGTTATCTGTTCCTATCACATTGGTTTTCACAGCCTCCATGGGGAAAAACTCGCAGGAGGGCACCTGCTTCAGTGCGGCCGCATGGAACACGAAGTTTACCCCTTTCATAGCGTATTTTAGCGTGCTCTTGTTGCGGACGTCACCAATGTAAAACTTAATCTTATTGGCCACTTCTGGCATCCTTGCTTGGAAGTCGTGACGCATATCATCCTGCTTTTTTTCATCTCTGGAAAAGATGCGGATTTCACCAATATCCGTGCGTAAAAAGCGATTTAAAACGGCATTCCCGAAGCTTCCAGTACCTCCCGTAATGAGGAGGACTTTACCATTAAAAACTGACATAAATGTTTGATTGTTAATATATTAGTCTCTCTTAAAAATATCTCTGGTGTAAACCTTGTCTTGAACATCATCCAATACGGCATCGTAGCGGTTAGCTATAATAGCCTGACTCTTTGCCTTGAAGGTGTTGAGGTCATTAACGACTTCTGATCCAAAGAACGTAGTCCCATTCTCCAACGTGGGCTCGTAAATGATGACCTTTGCACCTTTGGCCTTGATTCGCTTCATGATACCCTGGATGGCGCTCTGGCGGAAGTTATCGGAGTTGGACTTCATGGTGAGACGGAAAACTCCTATGGTGACCTCCTTCTCCTTGGCAGTATCATATGCACTGGAGGCGGTATAGTAACCGGCGATTTCCAGAACACGGTCTGCAATATAGTCTTTGCGGGTACGGTTGCTGTCAACGATGGCCTTGATGAGGTTCTCCGGGACATCGTTGAAATTAGCAAGGAGCTGCTTGGTATCCTTAGGTAAGCAATAGCCGCCATACCCGAAGGATGGATTGTTATAGTGTGTGCCAATTCTCGGATCCAGACCAACGCCTTCAATGATTGACTGCGTGTTGAGACCTTTCATCTCTGCATAGGTGTCCAGTTCATTGAAGAAGGAGACGCGGAGGGCCAGGTATGTGTTAGCGAAGAGTTTCACAGCCTCAGCCTCGGTTGTGCCCATAAAGAGGACAGGAACATCCTGTTTGATAGCGCCTTCTTTGATGATGGAAGCGAAAGTGTGGGCTGCGTCTTCCAGAGCAGGCTCATCGTATCCGGCAATGATACGTGACGGGTACAAGTTATCGTATAGTGCTTTGCTCTCGCGGAGGAATTCCGGCGCAAAGATAATTTTAGGGACAACAACCTTGAAAGTTCCATTTGACTGACGTTCACGATAGCTGAACTTCTCGCGGACGCTCTTGGTGTAACCTACCGGAATGGTAGACTTGATTACCATTACTGCATCCGGATTGACTTCCAATACTAATTCGATTACTTCCTCAACATGAGATGTATCGAAGAAGTTCTTTTTTGAGTCATAGTTGGTAGGGGCAGCAATGACAACAAAGTCCGCATCTTTGTAAGCTGCCCTCCCGTCTAACGTGGCAACAAGATTCAAAGGCTTTTCTGCTAGATACTTCTCGATATATTCGTCCTGAATAGGTGATATCTTCTTGTTAATCTTTTCTACTTTTTCCGGTATAACGTCTACGGCTACTACTTCATGGTGCTGTGCTAACAATGTGGCAATTGAAAGGCCAACATATCCGGTTCCTGCTACTGCAATTTTCATATTAAGTCGTTTTTAGATTCTTCATTTAGTTCAGAGCAACAAAACGATGTCAATCAGATGCCTGATCAGCTCGGGGGCATAACGCCTTATTTATACCTCTCTACTGCTTCGTAGTCGGTATCCAAAGAGCCTATGTCAAAACGGCCGGCGCTCATGGGCCAGGCGTGCATAGTCGTGTGGTCCACCATGTAGTGAGCCAGGTTGCCAGGAGCATCCTTGCCACAGCCGTGTTCCACGGAGTGGCGAACCAGGTCCAGATCCTTCTTGAGATAGATGTAGAAAGGAGGGACAGCCCATGTGCTCTTAGGGACCTGAGGCTTCTCTTCCATGTTAAGCACTTTCATATTGTCATCTACCACAATTACGCCGGTACGCTGAAGTTTCTCTATGCTGGGCTGCTGATGACACATAATGCAGCTTGTGTTCTTGGATTTGGCAAAGTCCACGAACTCTTTAAAGGAGAACTCGAGAATGTTGTCTGCTGCAACAACTAGGAGGTCATCATCTATCTCCAGTTTATCCATAGCGAATAAAAGGTCACATACAGCTCCCAAACGTGTTTCGTTGGTAAAGGTTCCGTCGTTTACAATTGTTACCGGCTTAATATACTTCTGATTCTTGGCCCAAAACTCAAAAATACTGGCAAAGCGGCCGTTTGTGATGATAATGTGTTCATCAATTTCAGGTATGCAATCTATATCGTCCAGCATACGGCCCAGGATAGTACTGCTGCCTATCTTAAGTAGTGGCTTGGGGAAGTTTTTTGTTAATTCTCCTAGCCTGGTGGCGTAGCCAGCTGCAATTACAATGTTCTTCATCGATTCTTCACTTCGTTCAGAATGACAGGATGCCTGAAGACTTTATACGAATCTAGCGCCATCATCCGACTTGCAGAAATAGACTTTGAAGGAGTCTTTGTACTGCGGGAATTCGGCGAGGTACTTATCTGTGATTTCTTTTTCTATCTGTTCTTTCTTGGTCGGGTCCACAAGGGCAATGCAGGCTCCCTTAAAACCGGCACCAGAGAATCGACCACCATAAATACCGTCTGTGGTGAGCATGGCTTCATAGATTGCAATAAGTTCGGGGCTGCCGCACTCATAACTGTGAATGCTGGATTCGCAGGATGCTTTACTTAAGCTGCCGAACCATTCCAGATTGCCGGTCTCCCAAGCCGTGATTCCCTCACGGACCCGCTTGTGCTCAGAGTAAAAGTGGTCTGCTCTTCTGGCAAAGCGTGGAGGCATTTTGTCGCGGTTGCGTTTGAAGGAAGATTCAGGGACATCACGAAGAAATGTTTTGTCATGGGTCTTCAACGGCACATTTTCATAGGCCTGGACAATCCAGGCTGCGGTCTTGCATTCAGTTACGCGAAGGTTGTAGTCGCTGGACATCAGGCTGCGGGTAAGGCCGCTGAAGAAGATACCTAGTTCAAAGGGTGGCATATTATCAGCCTTGGGAATGAGGCGATACTCATTACTCTCGCAATCCAGCATAAGAAGATGGTTCTTCTTTCCAAGTGCAATACAAGCCTGATCCAGAAGGCCATTGTTGAGGCCTATATATTCCCGCTCCGCTTCAGAAGCAATCTTCATGACCTCGAAGGCGGCGAGGGTGATGTTATTAGCCTTGGCAAAGGCCATCACGTAAGCAATAAGGACGGCAGCGCTACTGCTAAGACCGCCAACAGGCAGGGAGCCTTTGATTGTTCCCTTAATTCCTTTTTCAAGTTTGAATCGTTTCTGGAGCGCAAATTTGGCTCCGCGTGCGTAATCTCCCCAATCGCCTTGTTTGACCAGTGTAGGGGTTGCAATGTCAAACTCTACATGACCAGAGAAGGATTCGCTGTCCAGGATAACTTTGCTGTCTTCGCAAATGTTGAAGCACAGGTCTACACCTTTATCAATTGCGAAACCAGTCACTAGACCGTGCTGATGGTCTACGTGAGCGCCCAAGGGGCAAACTCTATATGGGCTGAAAATATGGTACTGCATTATTTGTAGTATTGCTTATACCATTCGGCGAAGTGCCTTAGCCCCTCACGGAGTGTGATTCTGGGAGTGAAACCGAAGTCTCTTTCCAAAGCTGACGCGTCTGCATAGGTCGTAGGGACATCACCGGGCTGCATTGGCACAAGTTCTTTGTGGGCATCGAAGTCGTAATCCTGGGGCAGAACACCTGCTCTAAGGAGTTCCTCCTGGAGAATTTGTACGAAATCCAGAAGGTTTTCAGGCTGACCTCCACCAATGTTGTATACTTTGTAGGGCGGGATGGGCAAGCCATCTTCTCCTTTCCTGCGCTCGGGGGCTTTGTACATTACACGCACGATTCCCTCAACGATATCATCTACGTATGTGAAATCTCTGCGGCAGTTGCCGTAATTATAGATCTGGATGGTCTGTCCTTTGAGGAGCTTGTTTGTGAAGCCGAAGTAGGCCATGTCCGGACGCCCGGCGGGACCGTATACAGTGAAGAACCTGAGCCCCGTAGTGGGGATATCGTAAAGCTTACTGTAGCAATGTGCAAAGAGTTCGTTGCTCTTCTTGGTAGCGGCGTAGAGGCTTACAGGGTTATCCACACGGTCATCCGTGCTGAATGGCACCTTCTTGTTGCCTCCATAGACGCTTGATGAACTGGCGTACACCAGGTGCTGCACCGGATTGCGCCGGCAGGCCTCCAGGATATTGTAGAAGCCTATCATGTTGCTCTGGATGTAAGCGTCTGGATTCTCGATGGAGTAACGTACACCTGCCTGGGCGGCGAGGTTCACCACAATGTCGAAATGATACCTGGCAAATAACTCGTCAATTTGGGCCTTGTTTGCGATATCCATCTTCCAGAATACGCATTTGGGATATTCAGTGCTATAATACCCAATGTCTTCACTGAAAGGCGCGACTTTGTATCCGAATTCGTCTATTTCAAACTCATCCACGCAAGATGTTACTGGACGCCGGAAACCAAGCTTTGATAAGCGATAGTATTTGAGATTGACGTCGTAGTAATCGTTGAGGTTATCGATACCTACGACTTCCTCTCCACGCTTTGCCAGTACGGTCATTAGGTTGGAGCCTATAAAACCAGCGGCTCCTGTGACAAGAATCTTCATTGGTGTTCTATATCGTTTTGCTGTTACTCTATCTTCTACTTTTGCTGCGGCAGCTCATCGGTTGATGGTTTCCCTTGCTATGTGTTCTTCTTCTATGGTCACGCCTGGCAAGACGGTAGAGACGGTGTGTATGGTGGCGGTGTACATATATTGCTTATTCTATAACATCCATTAAAGCGGCCATATCCAGATCTGCGATTTCAAGTTCTGGCTCCGTTTCATCATTGCCTTGATAGTGGAACCTCAAAACTAAACGAATCTCTGTTGAACCATTTACCTCATATACGCCGTTCTCCGTTCCATACCATACCCCGTCTTCCCTATCGTACTGGGCATAGTCATAATCGACATAATCTACATCGACGGTGAAAGCCACTTCGGGGTGAAGTTCCAATTCAATGCTTTCGTCATCGATTCTAAGGACTTCATAATTGTCAGTATCCAGCTCAACCTCAACTTCCCTAACCGAGTGATCAGAGACATCCATCAACCGAAGGCAAGTCAAATAGAGCCTGAAATCATCCAGATAATCGGCTACTTGCTTCTTTATATCTTCTTTGAGCGATGTCTTCTCTTCTGAAAGTTTCTCATCAAGAGCAGATAGGGCGTAGCCCTCGGCCAATTTCTTGCTTACATACTCTCCGCAGTCCTGACATGATATAGTTTCACTCTCGTATCCTGCCATAGGGAAGAATTCGCATGATGGAACCTGATTCAACGCTGCTGCATGGAAGATATAATCGACTCCAGGCATAGCATTGCGGCATGACTGGAGGTCACGTACATCACCGATAAAGAACTTGATTTTGTTAGCGACATCAGGATATTTTGCCTGATACTCATGGCGCATGTCATCCTGTTTTTTCTCATCCCTTGAGAATATACGAATCTCTCCGATATCTGTACGGAGAAAGCGGTTCAGCACCGCATTCCCGAATGATCCCGTACCTCCGGTGATCATCAGGGTCTTGCCAGCAAATATTGACATATAATTATATACTATTATTTACCTTACTTATCAAACTTCTCAAACACAGAGTTATTAGACTTATACTCCGGCACTGTGGCTTTCATGAGTTTCACCATCTCCGGTATCTCGACTGCTCTCGCAAGTTTAACCAGGGAGTCGAAGGCAGCACAAGCATCGAGGTAGCCATATTCTCTAACCTTGGCGACGCGAATTCTGTCATGACTGGTAGGAAGGGTGTTCTCGGTATTGGAAAGGACTTCTTCGTAGAGTTTTTCGCCTGGGCGGAGGCCGGTGTATTCGATTTTGATGTCTTCATCCGGGATAAATCCGGCGAGTTCGATCATTCGTTTCGCGAGGTCGGCTATCTTCACAGGTGAACCCATATCGAATACAACTATCTGATTGCCTGTGGACATAGTCGCTGCTTCCATCACCAGGCGGCAAGCTTCAGGAATAGTCATAAAGAAGCGCATGATGTCTGGATGGGTCACTGTTACAGGACCACCTTTGGCTATCTGTTCCTTGAAACGAGGAATTACAGAGCCGTTGGAACCGAGGACATTACCGAAGCGGGTGGTCACGAACTTGGTCTTGCCCTGACGTTCGCCACGTTCTATTGCGAGGCCGAGGGACTGGACGTAGATTTCTGCCAGACGCTTGGTGCAACCCATTATGTTTGTTGGGTTTACGGCTTTGTCGGTAGATATCATCACCATCTTTTCCACGTCATATTCGAGACATTTGTCTGCTACATTGCGGGAGCCTCCTACGTTCACCAGAACTGCTTCACATGGATTTTCCTCCATAAGAGGCACATGCTTGTAAGCTGCCGCGTGGAATACCACCTGAGGGTGATATTTCCTGAACACGTAATCGAGACGTTCAGGAAGTCGTACGTCACCGATGACCGGTGTAAATTTCAAATCAGGGAATCTGTCTTCGAGTTCGAGACGGAAGTTATGCATCGGGGTCTCGGCATTGTCGAAGAGCACGAGTTCCTTTACTCCGAATGTCGCGAGCTGGCGGCAGAGTTCAGAACCGATGGAACCGGCAGCGCCTGTCACCATGACTGTCTTTCCGCAGAAGTTGTCGCGGATTTCCTTCATCGATATCTTGATCTCGTCGCGACCGAGGAGGTCTTCGATCTTGATTTCGTGGACTGAAGTACGGGCTGTTCTTCCGCCTATTTCATCGATCGGAGGCGCAACTAACAGCTGAACACCGTTTTCCGTACAATATTTCACTAGCCTGTCGCTCTCCCCCTGTGCATCGGCGTTGGAAGTAAACAGGATTCCATCCACGTCGGCATGCGAATGCAAATATTTGATATCATCGGCATTGACAAAACCATAGAGCGGGTAGTCGGAAATCTGCTTGTCGGACTTGCTGCGGCCGAAAACCAGGAAGCCGTTGATCTTGTAGTGCGGCGAATTCTGGAGGCGCTGGATCATCGCAATTGACTTGTCGCCAGTGCCATACACCAAAACATTCTTGCAGTTCGAGCTGTTGCGGACGCGGGCCTTGATGAAGTCGTAGGAGACGATAAGGAACAGTCTCAGGCCGAGCAGCAGGAACAGCGAGAACATGTAGTCGAACATGATGCCGGTGCAGGTCGCGGTGCTGCTCACGTGAGGCACTTCCTTGAAGATATACGACAGCGCGAGTCCGTAGCCGACGAGAAAGACGTCTTTCAGAGCGGCAGCTACGAAGAATTTGGCCGCGTCGCGTAACGATGCGTGCCTGATGATGATTCTGAATGTTCCTAACGCTATGAAAGCCAACGCACTGAAGATTCCGGAGCCGACGAGCATCCAGAAGGCGCGCACGGTGGTGAGACCCGGCTCGTTGAACATCACGCGCACTAAAATGTTGGCTAAAAATGTCGCAAATACCGACAATAAGATGTCAGTCACGAAGATCAATTTCGTGCTGACGTACTTGTCCAAATTTAACTTCATCGTATTACTGGTTGATCTGTAATATATTACAACTCCACTCCGAACATATATCCGTGACGGATAATCTGCTCTTCGTACTTCGTTTCGAGATTCTGGCACTGCTCATAGGTCATTCGGGCGTCCACAATAAGATTCCGGATCTGCTCCGAAACGGACTTCCCCACCGAAATAATCGGTTCCAGGTCCAATTTTCCTTCGAGATAAAGATTTGTGAAATAATAACCGATTTCCTCCAGAATGAACGGCAGCATCTCTATCGCCTTGTCCAGCTGACCGATACCCGCATAACCCGTCGCCCGCTGCTGCCAAATCCCGAGGTTCGCCGCCACCGCGAGAACGTCGCTGAAACTGGCGGGCTTGAAAATGGTTTTGTCAATGCTGCCTTGCATTTCGGTCAAGCGTCGTTCTGTATCACGTTTGGAAACTTTCTCCTTGGCCTTCAGCTCTTTACCGAGCTGCTCCACATTCTCGAAATGTTCCTTGTGCACACCGCCTATGGCCATGGTCATATCACCGACCTTCATAACCAGTTTCCTGTCACGGTCGATACGGATGATGTAACCCTGAAGACCTGCAAGCGGACCTGTCATGACCTGGACGAGAGTGTTGCCCTCGGCGTATTTGCTTATCGGATTAAGTAAAAATCTGACTTTCACCGGGTCAGCCTCCACGATTCGCATGAACGGCTGCATGACCTCGTCAGGAATCACCGCAGTCTCGTGAGTAGAGCAGTCATTGACCAGATGATACTGCGGAATATTATTCTGAAAGAATTTTTGAATTTCTGAGACATTGCCCTGAATGAACACAAGACCGGAGATGGTCGGGCAAGCCTCCTCCTTACCCTTGCCTCGGGCAATCTTGAATCGTACTGTCTTGTGAATGAATGTTTTGAAATGGCCGCGTTTTTCGATCAATGCTACCAGATTTTCGGCCTTTCGATTATGGACGAACAAGTAACCCCAGTTCGTGTCAGTATACTTCCCTATCTCTGGGCAGGTCTTCTCCTCCTGTCCACTAAAGTTTTCACCATCAAGGATTTGCGGTTCACAGCAGGGTACATCATACCCTACCTCAGCCACACCTCCACGGGTGGTAGGTATCGAAACCGAACTATCCAGTGCCATAGTCTCAATCCCTACTCTATGTCTATGCCGTTTCTCGTATCCGATGACGGCATACAACATACTCGCATAGGTTGCTTATTCATTTCAGTAGCGCTTTATTATCCATGCAGGAAACCCCGCAAAGATACTTGTATGCAAATATACGAAATTATATACATACCATCACACTTTTGAAACACAAATGTAAGGTTCATTTTAGTTCAAAATAAAATCATTCTTAAACTCTACCCCCCCCAAGTGGTTTATAATCAATGCCTTAACGCGAAAAAGCCTATCCCCGAACAAGGAACAGGCCCTAAAAATAAATCTATCAACAGAGGTTACTCAGCCTTCTTGCTGCAAAGATACTTCAGCCAGAACTCACGATTCGAATTCAGGAAGTGATTTCCCTGATAGTCATGATAACCATGCATTCCGTCAGGATATATCATGAACTCGAACTTCTTATTATGCTGGTGCAATGCATCGATAAGCTGAAGAGTACTCTGGAAATGCACATTGTCATCACCTGTTCCGTGAGTGATTTTCAGCATAATAGGCTCTATTTCACCGGTCTCTGCAGCTGCTGCCGAAGCCGCATCATAAACCACCGGATACTCAGGAACATATTTTATTACTTTCGAGTCTCTGTAACCCTCCGGATTAGTCTGCGGAGTCTCCATGAAACGCTCTGTATAATGAGTGTCATAAAGAATCCAGTCATAAACTCCTCCGCCTGCGATGCCGTAATGGAAGTACTCAGAAGCAGTGAAAAGCAGCATGCAAGTCATGGTTCCACCGAATGAGAATCCCTCTACGCCGATCTTGTCACCATCTACATAAGGAAGCGATTTCAGATACTTGGCCCAAGAGATAAAATCCTGTACTTCATAGGTATTCAAGTGTTTATAAACCATATCCAGTCCCGCACGTCCATTATGTCCGGCAGCGCGGCAGTCTGCAGTCACCTCTATTATATCATTATCCGACCACCACTGGTTACGGCTCGAAGGCTGCATCCAAAAATCCTTAACCAGCGGTGTATCAGGACCGCCGTAGATATCCACATGCACCGGATACTTGCGTGAAGGGTCGAAATTCTTCGGATAAACTATATAAGCAGGAAGTTTCAATCCATTGTCCACCGTTATGTAAATCAGCTGTGGAAGCGCATATTTGGAAGCATCATAATCAGGACCTTTCTTGTCAGCCACCACCTGGCCCCTACCGTCAGAAGAACGGCAAACACGAATCTGTGTAGGAGTAGTGAAGTTGGACAATGCCGCCGCGAAGTATTTTCCGTCCGGTGAGAAGGAGACGCCGCTCACATTCATCGAAGTATCCGTAAGAGCAGTAATCTGGCCCTTGGCATTGACCTTATACAAACACTCGCGGACAGAAGCGTCCCGGCAGGCGGTGAAGTACACGTCCCCTTTGCGGGCATCGGCGCGGAGCAGCGAAATTCGCCAGTTCGGGCCGTCGGTCAGTCTGCGCAGCTGGCCGTCATAGGAGAGGAAATAGATCTGCTGCCAGCCCGTCTCGAAGCTGCGCGCCATGTACAATCCCTTATCTGTGAACAACATACCATTGATCCAGTCGAGCCAGGTCTTGTACTCCTCATGATAAATGTGCTTCTTCGAACCATCGGTCGTTGAGACGCTATAAAGATCGAGTGTGTTCTGGATTCGAGGCTCGCGCGCGATGAAAAATTCCTGACTATCGGCGCCCCAGAAAGGAGTCCCGAAATACTGATCCTCCTTTTCGTCGAAGTCCGCCCACACGATCCCCTCTTTGTTCAGGTCAATGATGCCGATCTTCACTTCCGGGTTTGGTTCTCCTGCCTTAGGATAGCGCGTATTTCTGAGCGTACCATCCTGACCGGCAGCTGAATAAATCGGAAACATCGGAACTGCTGTGTTGTCGAATCTGTAGAATCCTATTTTCTTGGAGTCAGGTGACCACCAGAATGCGCGGTACCTGGATGGACGGCCGAAGATTTCTTCGTAGTAAACCCATGAAGCATAGCCATTTAAGATAAGCTCGGAACCGTCATTGGTCAGTCGGCGTTCTTTTCCTGAAGCTATGTCATAGACATAAAGATCGTTGCTTCTGGTAAATGCGAGCATGGATGAGTCTGGAGAGAAGGTTAGGTTTACGGCGCCTTCCGGATGTGCCGGGAAATCTGAATAACGTTCAGGTGCAGGGATCCTGCCCATGGATTTGCAGTCTTTCGCTCTTACTGCAAACGACTGCTCGTCGGTGTAAGTGCCGTCGTATGTGAATGTTACGACGTCATCTGAGAGCCATTTCCAACGTGATGGAATCCTGTTGAATTCCTGGGCTCCGGCGGAAAAAGCCATCACTGTCGCGAGGATTCCGCCAAAGAGAAGGTTACGCATCATAAGAAATAATCATCTTTAAAGTTTACCAGATATACTTTTTCTACGGCTCTGGTGATTGCCGTGTAAAGCCATTTATAATCGTCGGCAGTAAAAAATTCCTGCCAGAAAGGATTGTCGATAAAGACGCAACGCCACTGGCCGCCCTGTGATTTATGACAGGTGATGGCATTGGCGTATTTCAGTTGCAACGCATTGTAGAACAGGTCTTCACGGACTGCATCGTAGCGTTTTTTCTTGGTTGTGAGATGGGAATAATCCGCCAAAACTCCCTGATAAAGCGCGTTCTGCTGCTCGTAAGTCAGCGATGCGGATTCAGATTCGAGGGTATCCAGACAGACTTTCGCGGATATTTCCTGATCGTTATAGTCAGGGAACGACAGCCGCGCCTGTGCGAAATGCAGTCCATATCTGTCTTCGTAATGATTTATGGACAAGAGGTTTACGATGTCGCCGTTCGCGATGTAGTCCATATCTTTCATATTTTCGATAAACTGGTAGCAGTTCTTCACGACCATGAGTTTGTCGCCGCGCACGAGCCTCTCCTCCTTGTACTGGATCTGGCTTCGGATGCCTGCGTTGTACCTGTTCGCGCGTTTGTTCGACCGGCTCAGAACGATGGTCTCGTCCTCCCCGTATCTGTCGTAGGCATCTGTCAATGCCTCTATGAGTTCTCCGCCGTTAATTCTCTGAATATCAGTGAATCCGTCAGTGCTAAGTTCGAGATTTTCGATAGGGAAAAGTGCGCCTCCGGATTCATAATCTTCCGCGATTACTGTACGTAAGATAGTGGCGTTATAGAGTATTCCCGAATCTTTCTGTTGTCTGACCACAGTAGTGAGTTCCGCCCATGATACTCCCCCGAAATGGTCCATATATTCGTGTGACAATGCCGGACTGTATTCGTGTCCCACCGGCGGCAGCTGTGCCGAGTCACCGATAAGTATCAGCCTGCAACCCAATCCGTTACGCACGTATGTCACAAGATCTTCGAGTAGGTTTCCAGTTCCGAACTGAACATTCGTCTGCTGGCTTCCTCCGTCGATTCCGATAAGCGACACCTCGTCCACGATAAAAAGCGCGTCCTTCAGCTTGTTCGGGGCCAATGAGAATTGCCCGAAGCCGTTTTCGCCGACTGATTTCTGGCGGTAAATCTGTTTATGCACCGTGTAAGCCGACATGCCCGAATACATTGACAAAACCTTGGCAGCTCTTCCGGTGGGCGCGAGCAGCACGCATGGAACCTCGAACTCCTTCAGACCCGCGATGACAGCGGAGATGGCGGTGGTCTTTCCTGTTCCCGCGTAGCCGTTCAGCACGAGGATATCGCCCTCGTCAGCCGTCAGGAATTCCGCCGCCTGATGCAGGAAAACATCCTGACAGTCAGTGGGTTCATACTGGAAATGGTCCCGGAATTTGGAGTATAGAAAATCTGCCCGTCCCATAAACTAACGGTTTTTGCCGCTGAAAATCATCATGGCGACAGCGAGGATAGGGTAAATTTCCACACGTCCGAGGAACATGTCGAGGATGAAAGTTATTTTGGCCATCACTGGCAATCCGTTGTAATTTCCGAATGTCCCGACACTTTCGATGCCTGGCCCCACATTGCTCAGGCAGGTAATCGACGTCGCCACCGCATTCTGTACGTCCATGCCAGACATGATGGTCAATGCCACTGAGGCACCGATAGTTATGAAGTAAAGGCACATAAATACGATGTGCGGATAGATTTCATCCTTGTCCAAAATATGGTTTCCGATGTGAAGTCTATTTATGGATGAAGGGTGCACAACATTCTTTACCTGCTGTCCGATAGTCTTGAATATGAGCAACATACGGTCCGCTTTGATACCTCCTGTCGTAGATCCCGCCATACCGCACGGAATAGTGATTATGATAGTGATGATGCAGGCAAAAAGCGGCCAGGTATTGTTGTCAGATATCGCGAAACCTGTGGTCGATATGGCGCTTATTACATGGAAGAACCCTGTCATTAATGACTGTCCCCAGGTAAAACATGTGCCCTGGAATTTCAACGAGAGCGAAACCAATAAGGCTGAGATGACTATGGACAAGACGTAAAATTTCAGCACAGGGTTATTAAGCGGTTTTAGGCTTCTCGTGGCGAATACCATGAAAATAAGGCCGAAATGAATGGATGCTATCAACATGAAAAACATGGTAATCAAGTTGATAGCCGCTGAATTATACGTAGCGATAGAAAGATCCTTCGTGCTGAATCCTCCAGTCGACACCACGCTGAAAGCATGGTTTATCGCGTCGAAAGAGTCCATACCTGCTAGCCAATAACAGAGGAACGCAGCGATTGTTATTCCGAAATAAACGATAGTGAAAATCCAGACGGTCTTGTTCGCCCTGCTCTTATAGCCCTCACGAGATAGAGAAGAGACCTCCATATTCGTCAACCTGAGTCTTACCGGGCTGGACGAAGGGATAATCAGCAGCAGAAAGACCACGACTCCCAAACCGCCGATAAAGTGCGTGGAGGAGCGCCAAAACAACAGACTGTCAGGAAGTTGCTCTACGCTCTCAAGTATAGTGCCACCGGTAGTCGTGTAGCCTGAAACCGTCTCGAAAAGAGCATTGATGACCGAAAACGGCCCACCCCACAGCACGTAGGGCAACATGCCGAAAATGAAGGACAGCAGCCAGGACAGGACGATAATCATATATCCGTCTTTCAGGCTGATATTCGGCGACTTGCGCACGAAAATGAATGGGAAGATTCCCACGGTGAAGGTCAATGTAAAGCTGATGATCAATGCCGCGAGCGCGCTGTCGTTTCCGTTGGCAATGGACACCAGTATGGACAGAAACATGAAGAACGCACTTGCAAGAAGTGCGAACCCGACATTTCTGGATATGACCTTCAGATTCATTCTGTTACCCTTTTAATCTTCTGTATGTTTCTCCATAATTTCCCGCATGGCTTTAATGCGTTTGCGAAGCTGGATATTCTCGCCTACCACTTCCGTGATGCCTTCATTCAGTTCCGAAAGCTGGTCATCGCCGTCGAAAGTGTAAGAATATTTACTTCCGAACGACCGGTAATTGGTCAGCCCGTTCAACATCTTATATATAGGGTTCACGTAGTATGCCAGCAGGAAGAAGAGCAGGAGCAATACCATCAGAAGTCCGACGGCGACCGCTACCGCTCCAGGTATGATACTCCGGTAAAAACCGCGCTCAAATGTCTGGGAATTCTTCTGTAACTCATTGTAAATGGCCGTGTTGAGAATATTGATATCCGAACTGAGACGATTGTATTTAGGCTGCAGCCTGTCGAAATACCACTCACGCGCATTGATGAAATCCGAAAGAATCACGTTCTGCAGTTCGAAGGTCGTGAGCATGTAAGCCGAGTACGAGTAAAGCACCGAGTCCGCCAATGTCATCATTCCGGGTGAGTTCAATGATGATTTCAGGCTGTCGCAATGCGCGATGAAGTCATTCTGCCTCAGTTCAGGGAGCCTCTTCACGGAGTTCTCACCGATTACCTCAAGTATCTGAAGATTATAGGCATTGCTCGCATCGGCAAGACGTTGCGAAGCGTTGATACTGCCTATGTTCTCTGCGATGAGTTCAGTTACGTAGTTGCTCATCCTGCTGTATTCCATGATGGAGATGAAGCTGGACACCAGTAGGACGACTGCTATCGAGCTTAGGCTCAATGTCAGTTTCATCTTCATGGTAAGCTTGAAGGTTTTCAAACTTGTTCGCAATTTCCTGAACATCATAACATTAGTTATCTGGTATTACACTTCAATATGCACATCACCTCGTCGTCATCATACGGACTGCCGTTTTTGCGGAGGATGTCGTGGAACCATACTTCAGGCTCCTCCGTAGGACATGGATCGTGCATAGTCGACCATGGGAAGATGGTGTTGCTCTTTCCGGCTACTAATCCCCAGTTAATGGCGCCGATATTTTCTCTTCTGAGCATAGGAAGAATGGTCTGGAAGGTACTTCCCTCAGTTCTCGCCATATATTCGGTGCAAATCATCGGACGACCATAAGCCTTGAGCGTATCTACGAGTTCCTGATGGCTGTCCAACGGGGCATAAGTATGGTAAGTCACTATGTCTGAATGGTCTATCTGCCACAGATTCATATCCCCGAGCTTGTTGCTCCAGATTCCCGCAGTCAACGGCTGTGAAGGATTCACTTTACGTGCCCATGAGAAGATATCCTTCAACAGAGGGAAGCTTCTATATCCGTATCTGTCAGGATCTTGACCGCCTCCCGGTTCGTTGTAGAGGTCCCACATCAGGATTCGGTCGTCATCACGGAATGTAGTCAGGATATCAGTAACATAGTCTTCCAGGACATTGACAATAGCCGTAGTGTCGGCGGCATAGTCACATCCGCTTCCGCATGGTCCGAAATACAGGATACCAGGGTCTTTCACCCAACCTGAATTGTGTACGCCTTTCTTAGGTTCCGGCTGAGGTCCGGGAGCGTAACTCTCATTCCAGCAGTCGTCCAGGAACACGAACATAGTGGAAATGCCATGTCCTGATGAGATAGCCAAATATTTGTTCATCCTCTCTACCAAGCCATCACGGTCGGTCTCCCAGAGCACATGATGGAGGAAGACGCGCATACAGTTAAATCCGAGTCTCTCAGCCCAGTCAAGTTCACGTTCGATAACTTCTGGGTCGAAGGTCTCAGCCTGCCACATTTCAAGCTGGTTCACAGCATAAGACGGGATGAAGTCGCATCCGGAAATCCATCCCTGTTCGACATACCATTCGCCGGCTTTATGCTTGGACCATCGTTCGTCATTCTTGTCTGCGCAGCCAAAGCAAACAAGTGTCACTAAAGCAGTTACAATCGCTGCTATAATCGTGGTTTTCTTCATTCTAGTGTTTTATCAGTTTAGCGGCAGCTATCGCGCAGTTGATTCCGTCGATGGCTGAGGATACGATTCCTCCTGAATATCCGGCACCTTCACCGCAAGGGAAAAGGCCCTGGACCTGAGGACATTGATAATCCTCACCACGGACGATTCTCACCGGTGACGAAGTTCTGGACTCGACTCCGAGGAGCAATGCATCTTCTGTGTAATATCCGCGCATCTTATTGTTAATCAATGGGAAGGCTTTCTGTAGACGTGTAGCGACACACTCTGGAAGCAATTCGTAAAGCGGTGCTGAAACCACTCCCGGACGATATGAAGTCTCAGGAAGGTCCTCCGACATCTGTTCCTCGCAGAAGTCCACCATACGCTGTGCAGGCGCACAGAACTTGTTTACCTCACCGTTCGCATCCGGCTGTGCATGAGCGGCAGCATAGTCGAACATCTTCTTCTCCACGTCATGCTGGAAGTTAAGGAGCGAGAATGCACCATATTTCTTATACTCTTCCGGTACATCATCAGGTTCCACAGACACCACTACACCGGCATTGGCCCACTTGGAATTACGGGCAGAATTCGACATGCCGTTCAGAACGGTATAGCCGTCTTCTGTGGATGAAGGGACGAGGATGCCGCCCGGGCACATGCAGAACGAGAACACTCCCCTTTCATCGACCTGCTCGACGAACGAGTACTCGGCCGCAGGGAAGCCCGGCTCCCACTGTCCGCGATAGCGTATCTTGTTTATGAGGTCCTGCGGATGTTCGACGCGTACGCCCATCGCGAAGCCTTTCGCCTGCAGTTCCCAACCCTTCTTGTCGAAGAGTTCGTAGATGTCGCGGGCTGAATGTCCGGTCGCCAGAATGACTGCTTTCGCTTTGAAGGTCAATGTCTTGGCGGTCTTGTCGTTTATTTCGCCACCCTTGCTGTCGTCGAGCGCGGTGACTGTGATGACACCATTTTCGTCTCTGTCAATGTCGGTGACACGTGTCTGGAAATGGTATTCTCCGCCGTGTTCGAGGATACATTCGCGGATGTTGCTCACCAGGCGTGGAAGTTTATCGGTTCCGATATGCGGATGAGCGTCGACGATGATGGACGGATCCGCTCCGAAGTTCACGAACTGGTAGAGGACTTCTCTGTTGTCACCGCGTTTGGATGAACGGGTGAAAAGTTTTCCGTCTGAGAATGTGCCGGCTCCGCCTTCTCCGTAGCAATAGTTTGAATCAGCGTTGATTACGCCTGCTCTGGAAAGTTTTGCAATATCCGGTTTACGTCCGCTTACATCTTTACCGCGCTCGATAACTATAGGTTTGAGACCGAGCATGAGGAGTCGCAGCGCTGCGAACATTCCTGCAGGGCCCGAACCTACCACAATTACTGGTTCAGCATCATGAACGTCCTGATATTCAGGGAGTTTATATTCCTCGTAAGGTTCATCTTTCTTATATGCTTCTACACGGTAGCGCATGGTGACGTCGCCGCGTGCGTCGATGGAGCGGTGCACGATGTGACAATGCGCATCAGCATTCACTAATGTCGGTTGGTATGATTTGGTCGGGTCGATTACATTTATCACAGCGTTAGGTTTCAAGTTCAACGCCTCAGCCGCTGCCATCCTAATGTCGTCTACTCTCGGTTCACGTCCCATTCTGCAGGACACTTCAAATTCTATCATATATCTTCTTAAATTTCTAAAAATCAGCCATACGGGATACCGGGGAGACATCGAGCGGTGTACGCTCTCCTGCAAGATAATGGTAATAACCTGCGATAGCTATCATCGCTGCGTTATCTGTCGTAAACTTGAACTCCGGCAGATATGTATTCCATCCGCGCTTGCGTCCTTCTTCCTCGATACGGTTACGCAGCCCGCTGTTCGCAGACACGCCACCTCCTATCGTAATCTCTTTAATACCAGTTTGTTTAGCCGCCTTAATCAGCTTGTCCATGAGAATATCTATAAGCGCTTTCTGGAAACTTGCGCAGATATCTTCCTTGTTTTTCTCCATGAAATCAGGATCCTTCGCCATCTCATCTCTTACGAAATAGAGCAACGACGTCTTGATTCCACTGAAGCTGTAGTCAAGTCCAGGGATATGCGGTTTGGCGAATTTGAACCTCTCAGGGTCACCGAGTTTTGCCAACTTGTCTATTATAGGTCCGCCGGGATAACCCAGTCCCATCATCTTGGAACATTTGTCGAACGCCTCACCTACGGCGTCATCTATGGTCTGTCCGAGAATTTCGTAATCCAGAGGGCTGTTCACCTTGACTATCTGAGAGTTACCTCCTGAGACCAAGAGGCACAAATATGGAAATTCAGGATGGTGATTCTCCTTGTCATACTGCTTCACGAAATCCGCAAGTATATGTCCCTGAAGATGGTTCACCATCACAATCGGAATATTGAGAGCCACACCCAATGCCTTCGCGAATGAAGTGCCTACAAGCAAAGAACCCAACAAACCGGGCCCTCTCGTAAACGCGATTGCCGTAAGATCTTCCGGCTTCACTCCGGCTTTCGCAAGTGCTTGACTTACAACCGGAACTATATTCTGTTCATGCGCACGCGACGCCAACTCCGGCACCACTCCGCCATAATCCTTATGAACCTGCTGGCTTGCAATCACATTGGACAAAAGGTATCCGTCCTTGATTACTGCAGCGGAAGTATCATCACACGATGATTCTATTCCGAGAATTATATCTGACTTCTCCATATTTCAATCAAAACTTCAAGCTACAAATATAACATTAAAATTTCAATTTACGTGCGACATGATTATACGAAAATAACACAGATTCTTTGTATCTTTGTACAGTATATATAAAAAGAAGTATCAAAAAGACGATTAAAATATTCTACCGGTTGGTAATATTACTCGTGACGTTCATCGTCGCGGGCATTATCGCCTTGCAATCTTCTGTCGTCCAGACTCGTCTGGCAGACAAAGTCCTCACCACACTGAACGAGAGCATTGACGGAGACATAAAGGTCGGAAAAATCACGGCCAATCCTTTCAAAGCCGTAGTTATTAAAGACTTGGCAGTCATTGACAAACACCCTTACGAGAGCCGCGTGGACACATTTTTCCGGGCCGGGTACGTGACGGCGAAGTTAAATCTCCGGACGCTCCTGAGCGGCAACATCAGCATCGGGGCGGCGAAGGTCACTGACGGCGAGTTTAATCTGGTCATCGAACCGGTCATGATCGGCGACAGCGCGACGACGCAGGTGAACCTCAAGCGCATCTTCCGACTCGGCACTAATCCCGACAAGGAAAAGAGCGTTTCCGACAAGGAAATCTTCAGCATCGGCGACGTGCGTCTCGAAAACATGAAGTTCACGATGCGGAATTTTAAACGTGACGCGTCGGAGTTCGGGTACGACGGCATGAACTGGTACGACCTCGAAGTGGACAGTATCTACGTGAAAGGCAGGGACTTGCGAATGAAAGGCGGCGTAATGTCCGGCACCTGCGATCAGATGTCTTTCCGTGAAAAGAGCGGCTACGTCTGCAGACATCTTTCCGGCAGCACTAAGGTCGGCAACGGCAAGACCATAATCGAAAATCTGCGACTCATCGACAATTGGTCGGACGTCGACATCCCCGATTTCGTAATGAGTTACAAGAATACGGAGTCGTGGTCTGACTTTATCAATGCGGTCCGCATGACGGGAACCATCCGTCGCAGCGCAGTGAGTATGAACACATTGCGATTCTTCGCCCCAGCTCTCGCCCAATTCAGGATGACCACCACCATAACCGGAAAGTTCGATGGTTATGTCAATGATTTTGATCTCAAGGGTATACGTTTCTCCACAACAGATACGGACGGCTTCGCCGATAAACCTACCTCACATAACGGCGGAATTTCCGGCGAACTGGACGGCTCAGTCACAGGACTTCCTGACTCTTATGCCATGATGGTAAATGCCAATGTACATAAGCTGACATTCTCTACACATGGACTGGAAAAATTCGTAAAAGGCTGGGCACCAAGTGTTAATCTCGACCTGGACAAGTTCTGTAAAGGAGAGCGTCTCACTTTCAGAGGAAGAGCGAGCGGACCTCTGAATCGTCTCCATGCACATGGAACCATGCATACAGACTTCGGAAAAGCAGACCTTAACGTCACCCTGCGTAATGTCATTGACCCGAACCGTCCTCTCGAAATCGGGGGCAGCGCAAGCACCGAACGGCTTGATATTGGGCGCATTATGGCGGGTATTCCGGTGGGCGAGTGCGACATGAGGACTGGGCTGAACGCGACTTTCGCGAAGGATTCGCTGGGTATCGTCATCGATTCGCTTTACGTGGACGGGCTGGATGTTTTGGGATATAAATATAGCAATATCGCGGCTGTGGGCACGTTCTCGCAGGATGCTTTCGACGGACGAATCGTGTGCAGCGACCCGAATCTGAACTTCCTTTTCCAGGGTATATTCTCGCTTTCTTCGAAGACGAAAAACGCTCTGTATCAGTTCTATGCGAACCTCGGTTACGCCGATTTGCACGCATTGAACATCGACAAGCGCGGGGTGTCGAAGATGAGTCTGAGCACGCAGGCGAATTTCACGAGAATAAGCGGCGAGGACATTATCGGCAACATCAGCATAAAGGATGTGATGTTGGAGGACGAGCACGGACGGCATGACGTGGGCGATATCGAGATTGCGTCACACATGGGCGACGAACTGAACAGAGTGCGTCTCCATTCTGCTTTCGCGGAGGGTTCTTACGTGGGTAACAAGTTCTTGGCCAGCTTTATACGGGATATCCAGAATGTTTCTACGCTGAAAGAATTGCCGTCACTATACAAGTCCGGGCAGGCTAACTGGGACAACAACAGGTATGAGCTTTCGTTCCTGTTCCACGATACGAAAGATGTGTTGTCGTTCTTTGCGCCGGGGGCCTATATCGCTGACAGTACGGCGCTTTCGATGAAGATTACTGCGGACGGACAGATGAAAGCGAATGTCAAGTCGGGACGTATCGCATTGAAAGATAAATATTTGAAGGGAATAAAGTTATCGGCTGACAATGCCTCAGGAAAATTGGGCGGAGTGATGACAATCGGCGAACTTTCTGCAGGGCCGATAAAGACTATGGCCAACAAGCTGAGTTTCAATGCCGACGCGGATTCGTTGAGCGTGGATTTCAGTTATGACAACAAGACAGAACTGGAGAACCGCGGCGTTATCCATTTAGGTGGCAATATCTTCCGCGATGAAAATGATACGCTTCGTGCGAAGTTCCGTTTCTTCCCGTCACACATCTTGCTGAATGGCGCCAAATGGGATATTTCGTCGTCGGATATAAGCTTCGGCGGAAGTGACATAAACATCGGCAATCTCAGTATACACGGTGATAATCAGTCGATTGTGCTTTCCGGAGGTTACTCCCCTACGATGGCTGACACATTGAGACTGAAGATGGACAAGTTCGACATCTCGATGTTGAATGCGTTCTCGAAAATGGATCTGAAAATCAAGGGTTTGCTATCCGGAAATGCTGTCCTGATTTCGCCGACGAAAGAGAGAACCGGACTGCTTTTGGGCATGACTTGCGAATCCGGAGAGTTCGGTGGAGAAAGAATCGGAACTTTGAGAATGGCCGGCGTATGGAACGAAGAGCGACATGGGTTCAACTATGTGTGCCGCAATGAGTTGGACGGTGTGCAGAATCTCAACGCCTACGGTAATTTCTACCCGAAGACGCGCCTCCTGGAAGGTAAAGTCACCCTCGACAGACTCAATGTCGGTTATGGTATGCCGTTCCTGAATTCGATTTTCAGCAGCATGGCCGGCACTGCTTCCGGCGAGATAGATTTCTACGGTCCTCTGGATAATTTGGAGCTGAGCAGCAAGGATTTACGACTGAATCAGACGAGCATGAAGGTGGACTTCACGAACGTGGAGTACATCGCTGACGGACCTGTGAGCCTCAGTTCGAAGGGAGTGATGTTCGAGAATGTAAATGTAAGGGACAGGTTCAATGCTAAGGGAATGGTCAGCGGCGGCATCCTGTGGGATCATTTCAGGAACATGGTTTTCGACACGGCTATCAGATTCGATGGCGTGAAAGCGCTGGATACTAAGGAGGAAGACAACCCGATTTTCTACGGCGACATTTCCGCTACAGGAACAGTAAACATAACGGGACCACTTGACAATCTGATGCTTACGGCTGATGCCACTACTGCAAAGACTGGCAATCTGCATATTCCTCTTAGTTCCACATCGTCGGCAACGCACTCGAATCTGCTGACGTTCGTCGAGCCTTACAAAGAGGTCGTGATCGACCCATATGAGGAGATGTTACTCAGGCTGAAGGAAAAGGAGAAGAAGAGCAGCAGTTTCGGAGTGAAGATTAAGGTCAATGCCACTCCAAGCGTTACCGCCAGCATTGACATAGACCCATCTACAGGCAACGTCCTAACTGGGCGCGGCAACGGTGTGATCGAGCTGGAGGTGCGACCTTCGGACGGGGTTTTCACCATCAATGGGGCGTATAATATCGTGGATGGTAATTATCATTTTGTGGCGCTGGGACTGGCGAAGAGGGACTTCATCATCCAGGACGGCAGTTCTGTGAAGTTCAACGGTGACGTTATGGATAGTGATTTGGATATCAAAGCGTTATACAAGACGAAGGCATCTGTGGGAACATTGATTGCCGACACGACATCGACTACACGAAGGACTGTGGAATGTGGTATCGCGATTACTGACAGGCTGAGCAGTCCGCGTCTTGCTTTCAGTATCAATGTCCCAGATTTGGATCCGACGACGCAGGCCAGAGTCGAGACGGCATTGAACACGCAGGATAAGATTCAGAAACAGATGATTGCGCTGCTTGTGACGAACAGTTTTTTGCCTGATGAGCAGTCAGGTGTCACGAACTCGTCCACGATGCTCGGCAGTATCACGGATATCATGGCGAACCAGCTGAACAATATACTTCAGAAGCTGAATATCCCTGTCGACTTCGGACTTGATTATCAGCAGAATACGAGCGGTTCAGACATTTTCGACGTGGCGATTTCCACGGCTCTGTTCAACAACAGGGTAATCGTGAACGGCACTATCGGAAACCGGCAATATATGCCTGGAGCGACGACGACAGAGGTGGTCGGGGATTTGGACATCGATGTGAAGCTAGACAAGCCGGGCGCGCTGAGGCTGAATCTGTTCTCGCATTCTGCTGACCAGTACTCTAATTATCTGGACAATACGCAGCGCAACGGTTTCGGTTTCACGTATCAGAAAGAGTATGACAATTTTATAGATTTTATAAGGAATCTTTTCAGGAGCCGCAGGCGGAAGCAGGAAATCGAGGCTGAGAAGCAGCAAGAGAGTCTGAACCGCAAGAATGTTAGGATCAGGATCAATGCTGATTCTACTATGGTGACGAGGCCGAGTGCGGTGGCGCCTAAGAAGATGTCTAAGAAAAAGAATAACAAGTAGATATGGATAATAAAGGAAGATTGTTTCTAATACCTTCGCCGCTCGGGGAGAATGATCCGAGGGAGGTAATACCTGACGGGGTATTGGCGTTGTTGCCGAAGATTCACACTTATGTAGTGGAGGCCACACGCACTGCCAGGCGTTATCTGTCTGTGGCGGGTCTTAAGGGTCATATTCAGGAACTTGATTTTCACGAACTTAATGAGCATACGAAGCCTGAGGAGGTGGAGCGTCTGCTTCCGCTTTTCGATAACGGCAATGATGTCGGTCTGATAACTGAGGCCGGTCTTCCGGCTGTTGCGGATCCTGGTTCACAGCTTGTCAAGCTTTGTCACAGGCATAATATAGAGGTAGTGCCGTGCTCCGGTCCGTCTTCACTTATGCTTGCGCTGATGGGTTCCGGTCTGAATGGCCAATCGTTCGCGTTTTTAGGTTATATTCCTGCGAAGACTGATGAGCGTCGTCAGGCTCTGAAGAGTATCGAGAAACATTCTGCGTCAGCGCATCAGACGAAGATTATGATCGAGACGCCATACAGAAATGATTCGTTATTCGCTGATATACTGAATGTTTGCCAGGGTTCGACTGAATTATGCGTGGCGGCGGATATTACCATGCCGGATGCCTACATTATGACAAAAACTGTGGCTGAGTGGAAGAGATATGTGGCTGGTAAAGAGAATATTATCGGCAAACGGCCTTGTGTTTTTCTTATTTTGGCGCATTAGGACTACGCTCGAAACCTGCGCTCATGCCTCTTGCTTTTGGCCGATGGCTGATCGCGATGTGTTCCCTTACTGAGGTCTTTCACCGCATGGTATTCTAGCCTTACAAAATTTTTATTGCAATGAGTAAAACAGCATCATACATAACGCTCGGCTGCAAGCTGAATTACGCCGAGACATCCACATACGAACGCGGCTTTATCAATGCCGGTTACGAATCGGTTCCCTGGAACAAGGGTGCGGATCTCTTCGTCATCAACACCTGTTCAGTAACGGAGCACGCCGACAAGAAATCCAGAAACATAATCCGTAAGCTACACAAGGTATCACCCGATGCAACTATCGTAGTAACAGGATGTTACGCGCAACTGAAAAAGGCCGAAGTCGAGGCTCTAGAAGGTGTCAGCCTGGTCTTCGGTGCGAACGAAAAGTCATCCCTTGTCACCACCACACTCAGCTACATCGCCCAGCGGACTGAGTCCAAACCCACCACATCCCCGCAGGAGGAAACGTTCGCGGCATACTCCAGCGGCGAGGAGCGCACGAGGTCGTTCTTGAAAGTGCAGGACGGATGCGACAACTTCTGCGCCTACTGCACTGTGCCATACGCACGTGGACGGAGCCGCAGCATCAGCATTGACAAAGCCGTAAGCGAAGCTAAGAAAATAGCAGCATCGGGCGTGAAGGAAATCGTGTTGACCGGCGTCAACACTGGCGACTTCGGCCGCAAGACCGGGGAGAGTTTCCTGGATCTGCTGAAGGCGCTCAACGATGTGCAAGGCATTGAGCGATACAGGATTTCGTCCATCGAGCCGAACCTGTTGACTGACGACATAGTAGACTGGATAGCGTCCGGAACCAAGTTCCTGCCACATTTCCACATCCCTCTTCAGAGCGGCAGCGACACGATTCTGAAGGACGTCGGCCGTAAGTATACCACGGATTTTTTCGCCGACAAAATAGCATATATCCGCGAAAAGATGAATCCGAAACCTGGAGAACTGAACGCTGACGGAAGCAAAAAACCCGACGTCTTCTTCGGCATTGACGTAATCGCCGGCCTCCCCGGAGAAACCGACGAGCTCTTTTTGGAGACATATAACTTCTTGAAAGACAGGATAAAACCTGCATTTATCCATATTTTCCCTTACTCACGTAGAGCCGGAACGAGATCTGCCGCACGTAAAGACCAGGTTCAGGACTGCGTAAAGACCAAACGCGTAGCCATGCTTGAAGAGCTTTGCAAAACGCTCAACGAAGATTTTATCGCCTCCCAGAAGGGTGTCCGTGAACATGTACTTTTCGAAGAGGATAACAACGACGGCGTAATGAGTGGATATACAGGGAATTACATCAAGGTAGACCGTCCATGGGACCCTACCCTTGCAGGCAAAATCGTGGAGGTGACGCTATGAAGACACGTCTGACATTTCTGGGCACCGGAACGTCGCAAGGCGTGCCCATCATCGGTTGTCAATGCCCTGTGTGTAAGAGCATTGACCCTCACGATAAGCGATTCCGGTCAGCGGCGCTGGTGGAGTATGGCGGCCTGACGATTCTGGTGGACGCGGGGCCGGATTTCCGCATGCAGATGTTGGCGCACGGGGTGTCGCACCTGGACGCGATTCTTCTCACGCACAGCCACCGAGACCATACGGGCGGCCTGGACGATGTACGTTCGCTGAATTACATCGATCAACGCGCTGCCGAAATCTATTGTGAGTCAAAGGTATTGGATTCATTGAAAGAGGGTTACAGTTATGTTTTCGCCGAGAACAAGTATCCCGGCGCTCCCGAGTGGCACATCCATCTGATCGACGAGCGACCGTTTTTCGTGGAGCCGAGTGATGACGATATGAAGCTGGTCTGGGTGCACGACCAAGGTTACTGCTGGCAACTCGCGGACGGCAGCACGATTCCGACTGACGACCGCAAAGTGTCGACCGCCGAGCTCGCCGCCGATCCCTCTTTTTCGGGTCAATGCCTTTCCGCGTCAGGGCGCGGCGTGGAGATTATTCCGATACGTGGAATGCATGACAAGATGCCGGTCCTTGGTTTCCGTTTCGGTAATATCGCTTATATCACTGACATGAGCATGCTGCCTGACAGCGAGTTACAGAAGTTGCAGGGCTTGGAGCACATAACTCTGAATACTGTCGGTTATAAGCCGCATCACTCTCATTTTTCTCTTTATCAGGCTATCGAGTTGGCGCACCGTATCGGGGCCAAGCACACCTGGCTGACTCACCTCTCCCACACTTTCCCGACGTACCCGGATTTCTGCACCCAGCTCCAAACTCTCTCCCCCGACCTGGATATCCAACCGGCCTACGACGGTCTCGTCATCGAGGCGTAACCCGGGTGCCGACGCCGATCGGCCATGAAACGTGATGCACTCCTGGCAATCCACATTATGAACTACGGCAGCTTGGGGTCGTCGGATTTATACTTTATAGAACATTGATAATCAAGTGATTATAAAATCGTCATCCGCCGACACCCCTAAAAAACGGAGGGTCGGCGGATATAAATAACGTAATTCATTGATACTCAATACCTCCAATATCCAAAATCCGCCGACCCCGATCAGCGGAAATCCCGGCCACGACACGTAATTTTGTCGCGGATGCTTCTCGATAGTCTTGGTGAACTCGAAGATAAACGACCATGGTCCACGGGGGCACAAAGCAGGCGGAGCTGCCATCGGCGGAGCTGCGCAGCCTGCTTTGAGCAGCTGGCCGGCGTTTTCGCCAGCTGCGGTGACCGACATATCATCAACTATCTCCCCGGATCGTTGTCATCCGAAGAAAATCTACAGATGTATCGTAACGACTATTCCGACAACGAACCTGACATACCTGGATGCCGGCGGCGGTCGGTGCCCGTTCGCTCAGGTGCTCCGCAATTCGCTCTCTGGGCATCCGCCGCCGACCGGCTACGACACGTGCACTTTCTACGTTTAAAGATAGCTGGCCATCGTATTAGACGGCGGCGACTAATAGTACGTCTTTAAATAGTATATCAATAATATTTCAGACAACCTGCCAGATAGATAATCAACAAAATTCATCGTAACACGATAATAATCTGATAGTTATAACCATTAGCAGCGAAAAACTACCCTCCAGGTCCTATAAAAAAACATACCACCTGGCAGGAGCAAAGAATAGACAATATCCGGTTATCAACTTGTATATCAATATAATACGCACATTTATAATAATACCAGACCCCGCCAGGTTGTCCGAAAATTCAAAGCAGAAAGAGCACTCCCGAATCAACGCCCACGAAGCCGAGTCTCGAGGTGCTGGCGCTCGGAGAGTTTCATTGGACAGGTGAGGGCTCGGCGATAATATTCGTCGGCTTCGGCTTTTTTGCCAAGCGATTCAAGATATGAGGCGACAGACACGTATGTGCCGTAATAAGATGGGTTCCACGATACAAATAACGCTAACGAATCTGCCGGCACTTCACGCCTTGACTTGGATGCCGTCGCCAGTGTCTGTTGCATCGCCTTGAACTTAAGAACATTACGAAACGCCTCAGTTTCCAAAAACTTATCCGCCGGAATCGACATTTCATCGTCACTGAATCCTGAATCAACAGCTAGAGTACATACTAAATGACGTGCAGAACCCGCCCCACAAGTTCTCTGATCCACATCGACTCTCGCAAAGTGAGCACAATCATCACAAGAAGACAGATGCCTAGAATCTGAGTGACGTGCAGAACCCGCCCAACATGTTCTCTGATCCACATCGACTCTCGCAAAGTGAGCAGACTCTTCACCAGAAGACAGACTCCTAGAATCCAAGTGACTTGCAGAACCCGACCCACAAGTTCTCTGATTCACATCGACACTCGCAACGTGAACAGACTCTTCACCAGAAGACAGATTTCTGGAACCTGAGTGAGTTGCCTGGCCCGAAACACCAGTAAAATGGGCTGCAGAGTCAGAGAGGCCGTCACCACGAACACCACGAGTGGATAGCCCCTCTTCCCCGAACACCTCATCCAGATCGAAGCAGACGAATTTACCGAATTGCCAAGGCGAGGTAGAAACCCAGATTTTCTTTTCGGCAGGCTTGAAAATCACGGAGTGCATGGCTAGCATCTGATTAATAGACAAGTCGTTGCAATACCCTACATCTTCACCGTCGACTCCCCTGATATCACGTAGAACTGCGGCGGCCTTCAGATAGTCGATACTGCCCAATGAATCCAGAAGTTGTTGAACGCGCCTGTAACGGTAACCGCTATCAGAAACACGGATATTCTCCACGTTCACCGGGTCGTCACGAAAACGGTCTGACTGATAATGATTTGTACAGATAACACGAGTAACAACCGACGCCTCACCGAGCGAAGCGGCGCTATTCCCAGAAGAAGAATCAGTCAACCGTCCAGTCCCGGAGCCACACCCATGAGGGGAACCATCCGCCGCTGATGAAGAAGCGACTCCCTGACGAACTGACTCGACAGCCCCACCGAGCTGGGAAACCATGTTCGCAGAAGAAGCGGCAGTCATACGACCGAACTCCGAATCTCCCTCAGGAGAGTAAATCCCCATCGCAGAAGGAGTCTTCTCGATAATCACTGCGCGACCGTCATTGGCCGACCCTACCAGAATCGACTCACAAACAAAAGTCTTAAACGACGCCGCGATCGTTTCCGCCTCTTCGATATTCGACGCGTACTGCAGAATAGACTTGACCAAAATCGAAATCGGTGTAGCAGAAGACGACGGAACCTCCAACTTGGACGCATTGATAGTCACCGCCAGACCCTGCGTATTCATGCCGGAAACCACGCCCAGCATACCGGGCCAAGTCACTGATACATAAGCATATCCGGAATCAGGCTTCTCGAAAAGCACAAGCTTGTTTTTCGCGAACTCCTCACCCATATAAAAATCGAAATTCCTCGCCATGAGCAGCGACGAATCCGCAGACTCCCGGCCCCAGACCGCGAAAGAAGTACAGCCCACCAACATATAATCCTGCATCACGTGACCGATATCATGCGCGGAATGATACTGCATCTGACGCTCATAAGGATTACCGAACTCATCAAACTCATGCGTACACGACGCCGACATCGCCTTGATCTCCTGCCGATACTCCAACGGTACACTCGCACCCATACGACGATTGAAAATAGTTATAAAGTAATGAAGGAAAGCACGATACCTGCTGCTCGGCACCATCTCGAAAAGCTTGTCCGCAAACGCCTTCTCCTGCTGATAAAGCAAATCTTCGCCCAACTTCCCTATCGCCTCCCCACGCTCAAACGGACCGCCGCAAACCCGCATCTCATAAAGACCGTCCGGGTCAATGCGAAGAGACGACGAACCCCATCGGCGTAAACTGTCATTGACCTGAACCACAGGAACTTGCGAAGGCACGAACTCCGGTTCGCCGAGGTCCGCGGTAGCGTGGAGCCACACGCACGCGAGCGCGGCGATTGCGATCAGGGCGAGAGGAATTCCAAAGGCCCACGATAACACCTTAAAGATGACGGACCGGGTTCGGGTACGGCCCTTATTCTTCAAACTCATGTCTACCTCCTTTTTACGTAGTTCCACAGTTAACACTCTAATACTTAAGCAAGTCATCAAACTTGCTGAGCGCAAGCGCTTATTTGAGGGCTATCAGTCGTCTGAAGGCCGCATGCCCACGCAAGCACGTTTACGAAGCAAATAAAAAGTATTCGACGTCTTGCGGCCATCCGTCTTCACCTCAAGCGAAAGACCAAGGCTCTTGGCAATGCCGGAAATCTGCGCCTCAGAAATGAAATGCAAATCGCCCGAAGTCTTGTTGAAACCCATGATCTTGGTCGACAGGACCTCACTAAACGCCGTCATCTTCTGCCCCTTGACATTGCCAGTATCCGAATCGCGCAACAAAATCAGACCGCCGTCCTTAAGCCGCGAAACACACCTACGGATAAGCCTCTCCTGCGCCTCACTGTCGATGTAATGAAGCATATCACTGATTACAAACGCGTCACTCTCAGGCAATTCCGCAGACTGAGCATCAGCATTGACAAAAGACAGCCCCGGGAGATTGCGGACCGGCCAGCAATTCCTGGCGACAGCGATCTTCTCCTCGTCATAATCGAGTCCGAGCACCTTGCGCGACGGGTGGAGCAACGACAACATTATATCCAGTTGACCCATCCCGCAACCGATATCCGTAATCTGTCCGGTACGCGGAAGCATTGAATCGAAATAAGCGTAATCATCTTCTAATGAAGTCTTTACCTTCACATACCACTCCGTCACAGGCCCCTTGTACAAATACGAAGAAACCAGCACCTTGCGGAAATATGGATTGCGCGGCGAATCATACTCACGGCACAACTTCTCATGCGCCTCCACGATAACCGACTTCATGGCCTTACGCACATCCGTAATCGTCTCATAAGAACGGGAATCGAACGGAAGTACCTGAGTAACAGACACTCCCCGCGTGAGATTCAGCCCGGTACCCTTCGGACAAATCCGCCAGTTGCCGTAGAAAACCACTGGAATCATAGGTGCCTTCATAACATCAGCCAGCAAAAATGCCCCCTTGTGGAACCTCTTCATGGAACCGTCACGTGAACGCGTACCCTCAGGGAAAATCACATAATTCCAGCCATGCTCCAAATCCGTCGCAACACGCTGAACCATTTCACTTTCCATCAATCCGTCCGACTTGCAGATATAACCTAAGAGCCCCGAAATGAGATTAAACAACGGCGAATTGCGCACCCAATCTGCCACGAAAAACTTCACCTTCGGGAACAGCGAAATCAGAAGAATAATATCGAGCGACGACTGATGATTTGCACACACAATCCCGTGACTGCCAGTCCATTGACGAAGCCGCTTGCCATCAGGACCAAGGCGCACCGACTTGATGAACGGACAAATCCACACAAGCAGTCGGCAAGCATGATGAAGCATCAGCGAAATGATGGTCTGACGTCTTTCACGGCCTATCGGCACAAGTTGTAAAAACATGCCTATCAACAAGATAACCGCCCCACCGAGCACCGCCGGGATATAGAGAAAGAAAAGCGCCCCGAAAACAGTTCCGAACGTGTAAGGAGCCTTCCCCTCCGAAGCCGGTTTCGTAACGAACTCCCTGAAAATCACCGGCTCCGCGACATACGCCACCAGCACCACCGCCACCATTCCCAGGATTGTGATCAATGCAATCGAGTGAAGTGCAGGATGTTTGGCGAAGATCAATGCCCCTATACCGACGATCATCACGAATGAAGAGAAGAATATCGCGCTTTTATGCGAATTCACCAACTCTCTACCGGTACGATATTTATGGAGAAGCCCGTCCATGATGAAAATACTGAAATCATCCCCCATACCGAAAATGAACGTGGACAAGATGATATTCACTATATTGAATTGAACACCAAGCATTTCCATGATTCCCGTGATGATAATCCAGCTGACCGCCATAGGCAGGAAACTGAGCAATGCCAGTTCGAGCCGGCCGTAAGAAAGCCAGAGTACAAAGAAAATCAAGAACGAAGAAATGAACAATATAAGATAGAAATCGTTGTTGATACTCTCCGCCGCCTTGTTCGCGAAATAACTCTGGTCGAAAATGACCACATTCGGATTTCCATAGAAACGGGAATAAACTTCATCGATGTCAGCCCTGCGCATAGTCGCCTGACAGACAAACATTTTCAGATTGTCCGACGAGCCCATCCAGCTGCTGAACGCCATCGGGATAGCCTGAGTTCCCACAACCTGGCACAAAGAATCAGCAGAATACTCCGCCTCGCGACCAGAAGAATCCTGACCGGAAGAATCACGATCAGCAGAATCCCGACCCGAAGAATCCCCGCTATCAAACCACTCCACAGGCTGATAATCCGCTGACAACCTGGCGATTGCGCCGTCGAAAGCATCCTCTCTGAAACCATATTTCACAGCAGCACTACGTATCTCTTCAGATACCGACGCCACACGTTCTGGAGTCCAAAACGCCTTCCACTTTCCGATACGCCTCATCTGCTCCTCATGCCCGGCAACAAACGCCCCGCCGTCAGAATAATCCGAAACCAGGCCCTCAGACTTCAACGCCTCAAGCTCCTGCAAAGTTCCACGTAAAGCATTGTAAGCCAAATCATCAGACACTCCGACATTGACCAGCATCACAGTCTTGGTGCTGTCACGGTCCTGCGCGGCCAGCATAGCCTCCGCCTCCTTGAGTTTCGGCTCCCAATACGTCAGGTCCATCATGTCGCTGTCGAAGCCCACCTTCGTGGACATATAGCCGCAAACCGCCGTAAGAATGACCAATGCCGCGATCAGCCACTTGTTCCTGTCGAAAGGATAAGAACTGATTTTCTCAATGATTCTGAGCACTTTACCCTCACGGACGTCCGATTGCGCCACCAGGAACTGCGGTAAAAAAACCAGACAGAAAACCATGGTCCCGAGCAAAGTATAAGCAGCGAACAAACCAAAATCCTGAAGCAGTCTGGAAGACGTAAAAAGCAACCCGACGAACGCTCCGATTGTAGTCACGCTGCCTATGATCAACGGGCTGCAAAGTTCCTCAAGTAATTGAGTAACAGAACGTACATAATTCTGATGTGCAAGAAAATGTATCGAATAGCTCAGCGCAATTCCCATAATCGCGGTACCTGCACCGACTGCAATCCCCGAAATGCTCCCGCGTGTCAGCCACGACATTGCAAGCGCGAAAACCGCCCCGTAAATCGCCGGACACAGAATCAGGAAAATGGAACGCCGACGTTTGAACACACACAGAATGAACAATATAATGATCACCAGCGCCACAATGGACGTCGCATAAGTATCCCTCTTGATCTGACGCGCATTATACACACTCATCGCCGGCCCGCCAAAATAATGAACTTCCACAGTCGGAAACTCCGCCGCAAGCGAATCCACAGCCGCATCCACAATCCCGACCAACGCATCATTATTTCCAGTCTCCCCCGACGAAAAAGCCGGCTCAAGAAACGCCAACAAAGTATTTCCGTCAGGCGTAAACACGTGATTTTCACGGACTTGATAATCAGATACAGGATTAAGTTCCGCCGTACGTCCCAGCACTCCGCCACCTATCGAAAGCGGATCCGACATAAGCACATCCTTCACCGCAAATCCCGCCGGAGAAATCAGATTCAGATACACATTTCTGATGGCCGAATCCACAACCGCAGGATTATCCAGCCTCGCAAGAGATTCATAATCAGAATCTTCCATCAACACAGGCAGATGCGCCCCCACGAAATCCAACATCCCCGAAATATCATCCCCACTGACGCAATCCAAATATTTCCCTTCCGGCACCCCAGCCGCCTCGACCAGTTCCCCAAATCGCGCAGCCGCCGAAAAAAGACTATCCTCCTTGTCCGGGTCAATGCTGCCGTCCCCCGATGAGAACATTATGAGTATCTTATCGCTAACCTTCAGATTAGAATAGACTTCCGCCATATGGGAAGAATTTCCCGACGGAAAGAAAGACGTGATATTCTCCTCCAGATGAATCCTGGATGCCATAAACAGAAATATGGCAAAACTCGAGAACATCGAGACCCAGAAAACCGGACGATGACGCCTGAAAAAATTATATATCTTGACAAAAATCCGATGCATTTTCAGATATATTTAAGACTATGGACGTGGAACATCACGCCTGAAAAAAGTAAGCAAAAGCATTGACAAAACCCAAAAAACTGCTGCGACGACGAGGCCGAACACTAAGCTCCCGAGCACATATTGGAGCATCATTTCGCCGGCGGAAGCCAAGTCGAAGTTCTCGAACGAAACCCGCACCGGCTGGCTAAGCAGCTTACAGCCAGTCCAATAGCCACCGAACACGATGAACGGGATCAGCGGCGGCAGGCTGATATTCGCGGCCACAAGAGTGATCACCTTGTTCAGCTTCATCAGGTGCGCCAACGCCAGCGCGCAAATCATCTGATAGCCCCAAATCGGCATCAGCCCCATGAAAATGCCGAACCCGATGGCCGACGCGATCCGAAGGTTGCTCTCGCCAGAATGAATTATGTTTTTGTCAATGAATCTCTTTATGTTCGTCCACGTAAGTTTGCGGAAAAACGACATCGGCCATCTCCAGAACAGACAGTAAAAGACCAAAATCGTGTTCAGAATACTGATTTTCGTAAAGTCCCGGAATGGTTTGAAATGCGAAACCCGTTCACCCTCAGGAGGATAATAAACGTGGACGGGGATATTGCGGACCTGAGTTCCTTTCCATGCAGAAAAGACCAGGACTTCCAGTTCAAACTCATATCCGCCGGTAAATAATCTGGACGTAAAATCCACATGACCAAGCGGATACGCCCTAAAACCAGATTGCGTATCCTCTAAACGAATACCAGTCTCTAATTTAAACCAGAAATTGGAAAACTTGTTCGCAAATGTATTCTTTCCGGGCATGCCGTCCGCCTGTAAATCCCTGGCACCCACGATAATGGCATCAGGGGTAGACTCCATCGCCTCAGCAAACAGCGGCAAATCAGAAGGGAAATGCTGGCCGTCGGCGTCAATAGTTACCACATGAGTGAAACCAAGTCGTGAGGCATAAGCAAAACCGTTCATGATGGCGACACCTTTTCCGCTGTTCTTCTCATGGGTAAGAGAACGAATCCTGTCACCGAAAGAAGAAATGATTTCAGGTGTGGTGTCAGTGCATCCGTCATTCACAACTATCACAGAATCAGAGTATTCCAAGACCTCATTTATTACAGAAGAAAGTGTCCCGGCATTGTTGTATGTCGGTATCAGCACACAGCATCTAAGCTGTCTGAACTTCTGTCTGCAATCTTCTTTGGTCATTATATTTGGCTCCATTGACTTGGCTTTATAGTTACTAAATGTTCTCCCAGTTAAACTCAGGAATCATTTTCCTGATCCTCGAAGCGATAAACGCCGCCACATCTTTCCTATCGAGAAAATCTGCACAGGAATTCATTGTATATGAATCCTTTGTGACTGTCATATCAAACAATGACATCCCGAAATAGGTTGTAGCCACCACTCTTACAGCATCAGGTCCCACATTACGGATCATCATCAGGCCGGACAGTTCATGTCTACCGGCCTTGAACGTGAAATCCCGTACAATATCAGACGACGCGACCTCCGCCGATTCTTCAGCAAAAGAAATCAGCAGACGCGGCATACAGGATCCGTCAAACAAAATCAGGCTAACGGATACTGAAAACAGCTGAAGGAATCGTCTCATTAAACTTCTTTTCGGTAAAAGTATATGATGTATAATCAGTTGCATTTTCGAACATCACCAGTTTCACGACAGACATGTCACGACGGTCCAGACGTATCTCCATCTTGACAATATATTTCTTGACCATCTGAGAGACAGGCTCTATCGTAACCAGATACTGTGACGCAGACTCACGGACTTCATATCGAAAATCGGAGCCGAGCGCATCCAAATTGCCCGTCATACAGGCCGAGATAAGATTACTCATCTGGTCCATCATCGGATTTCCCTTGGCGCTTACGACAGAGGAGCGTCCTCCTGTTTCAGTCTTAAGTTTATCACCATTGATCACTATCTTATATTTGGTAGGTGATGAATAATCCAAACATATCTTGTCCGGAGACTGCCAAAAAAAGCACCCCTCGGATTTCACCGTCTTGCTGAACACGTCCAAGTATTTATCCTGCAAGAACTTAGCCCGAATGGAATGAACCGACTGGTTCTTCTCGGCGAGTTCTTTTCTGAATGCCTGTTTGTCTTTCAGCGCCACGAACTGGTCAGCAGCTGAGCAGACCAGGGAGTTACCAGCAAGCACCCCAACGGTCAACAGGCAGGTTATAACTGATATGTAAAATCTTCTCATTATATTATATTAAAACCATAAACATCAAGCAATTACAAATCCGACTTCTATCGCCGGCTAAAACGGCAAAACCCTATCATACCTATACCCTTCTTCATCCAACCTATCCAACAACGCAGTCAATAATTTATCGGCCTCGGGCATTCTGTCGTGCAACAAAATGACAGACCCAGGCTTCACACGTTTCATAATTCTATTAAGCGTAACATCTTGCCAATCAGGTTTTTCGCTATGCATAGTATCGAGGCTGCGAACATCCCAACCTACCACTGTCATGCCCGACATGCTGACCGCATCAGCAACACTGGGATTCATCACCCCGAAAGGCGGACGGAACAACGTTACCCCATCATTGACCCGATCCTCAGGGCAGCACTCATTGATAACTTTCTGGCACTCAAGAATTTCCTTCAACATCTTTTTCCAGTAGTAGAGCGGGAAAAGGCCGGAGTGGCTGTATGAGTGGATGCCGATTCTATGACCTTCAGCGATAATTCGGCGCACAATATCCTGATTATCAGGCACATTCTTTCCAATCAAGAAGAACGTCGCGCGTGCATTTCGCGTTTTAAGGACATCCAGTACTTTCGGCGTAGTTCCTGAAACAGGTCCGTCATCGAAAGTCAGGTAAACGGTCTTGTCATCGGACTCTACATGACAACGCGTCTTCAGCCATACACCTGAGCTGATGTCGGCACAGGCCCAGACCAGGAAGGCTGTCAATGCGAGCGCGAGTATGATGACAAATATAATCATAAACTATTGTTTTTCAAGCAAAAGCGTATAACCGCCAGGGTTCACGTCGTCCACAATGGCGAAGGCTCCCGACTCGATAGAGCCTTCAGAAATCAAACGGCAGAGCAACACCGGAAGCATCGACGGGAAGGCGCCCATTTCGTCTACATAAGAACTGCAGAAGAATACATCTTCCGGGAGATCATTGTCACAAGATGTCAGACCGAAAGAGTTCAAATGTATATCCGACGGCGACAAAGAAAGCAAGAACGAACAAGCTCCTTCACCAAGCGGAAGACAATCATCTCCCAAGAGCATCCTGCGCAGCGTATCTACCTCTGCCGTAACCTCGTCGAAGGCACCGACCAGCACAGATTTACTCTGATTTTCAGGATTTTGCAACCCGGCAGCAGATTCCGTCAAAAGCATCGAGGCATCTGCCAAAGCCGCAGCAAACCCTCCTGCTCCATGCACAAAAGTCGTATTATAAGCCCTGATTTTCCGCATCAGTGCCAGATAACCTGACACAGTATTGAATGTAGACTGCATAAACGGCGAAGGATTCAGCATATCCTCATCGCGGTCGAAAATACTATTGCCGAAAACAACAGTATCTTTCATAAAACCCATTCCCGTCGAAGTAATTATGCCGACCACGTCGTCAGACTCGATTCCGTCCAACGATTTCAAGCCGCAGTACATAGACATTTTCAGCAGTCGCCCCATCCTGCGCCTCAGATTGGCATCCGTTATAACAGATTTGTAATCAGGTTCTTCAGTTATAACACGAGTAGCATCTCCCTCCACTTTACCGGATGGATAAAGACTCTGTACCGAGTGAATGTAACAAGGTATTTCAGGTATAAACCACATATCATTCCGAGAATACAAGTGAAACACAATTGCCGCTGAATCCGAACGCAGATGACAAAACATGTCGGTAACCTCTGTCCTTCATCATGCCGCAAACCCATGCCGCCTCGATTCCTTCAGACGCCCCGAGGGTATGACCGGCAAAGGGTTTCAGCGAACTGAACGGTGGAATCTTACCGCCGAAGACACGGTTCATGGCATTCATCTCAGCCATGTCATTTATCTGAGTACCAGTACCATGCGTATTTACATAGTCGATTTCCGAAGGTGAGATACCTGCCGATCTGATGGCAGCTTCCATAGCCAATCCGGGTCCGATTCCTTCCGGAGTGCTCGCCGTCTGATGATAAGCCTCATTGGCATTGCCCCAACCCGAAAGGCGACAATACGCACCGGCATCGTTGGGGGAAAGGATAAGGTAGCCGGCGCCCTCGCCGAGGTTCAGACCAGCGCGCGATTCGTCGAACGGCCGACAGATTTCCGGGTCCAGAATCCGCAACGAATTGAACCCGTTCATGGTGAATTTGCAAAGCGAATCCGTCCCGCCGACTATCGCGATGTCCGCCTCTCCTAAACGCAACAGCTTCGCCCCCAACATGATGGCATTACCCGCAGCAGAACACGCCGTACTCACGGTATTGACAAACACTGTGGAGCCTATATAGCCTTCAGCCTCAAGATATTGCACCATCGCATCAGTAACTGCACCGGGGTCATGCATCTTCAGCATCTGGACATCGCCGCCAGCAAAATTATCGCGATTATGCTCCCAAAACTCTTCGCTGAGATCCATGCCGCCGACCGAAGTTCCGGAAATGAACGCCACACGACAAGGCTTACTGACGCCTGTCCGCGCCCCAAAATCCGCCAACGCCTCCCTTACTGCTTTCAGCCCAAGAAGGGCCGTTCGGCTCATAATTCCCTCTATACCAAGCTCTTGTTTCAGGTCAATGTCCGATAACGGCACTTCGCCGACGGGGAATTCCAGATTCGTCCGGAACCTCGTCGGTTTATGTAACGGGGATTTACCTAAGCGGACAGTTTCTGCAAATTCACGGACATTGCTTCCACCTGCCGACACAGACCCTATTCCGTTTACAAATATCTCCATATTAAATAGTTATGCCTGATTCTTTCCGTGCTCCATTATATAATCAGCCATCGTGCGGACTGAATAGAACACGCTTTTTCCCTCTGCAGGGTTCTTCAGTTTTATTCCATATTCCTTGTCAAGCAGCAGGATAATCTCCAATGCGTCAATGGAATCCAGCCCCAAACCCTCGTCCCCGAAAAGAGGAGCTTCTGTGTCAATGTCTTCGGGACTGATTTCTTCCAGGTTCAATGCATCTATGAGCTGCGTTTTAAGTTTTTCTACAAGTGCTTCCATTATCGATCAGTGTTTTCTAAAAGTTCAAATATAGCGAAATAATCGCCATTTATAAAATCTATATGAGCGGCTATGCAGTATTTCAAATCACGTGACGCCGCCAGTATAGAAGCATATTTCTTTATGTCAGACATGGTCTCGTCTTCTGACCAAAACCATATATTTTCTCCCTTAATGTGGTGACGGATAGAGATTTCCGCAGCCACGACATTCGGTAATGTATAAACGAACACGGCAGGACTGGCCGAAGAATCTCCTTCTGAATCAATGATTTGCTGATGTCGGATATCCGTATCGAGGCAGCCGTATTTGCCGGACATGACTATGCCGCATTCTTCTTCCCCGTATTCGATTCCATCCAGAAGCCATGCGGATGCAAGATAACCGAGTTTACAGAGGTCATCCATTTTATAGAACTTCATATTGGATTCTCCGCGGGATTTGAACGCCTCTCGGGAGAATATATGGAAGTCTGTCTGTGAGGAGATGAAAGCTTGGGTTTCATCGACATTGACCTGACCCTGAGAGATTTGCACTCGACGGACGGGATTCAGCGCGGATGAGGTTTTCTTCGCGGAAGCGGGTGCGGGGGTTCCGAATGAAAGGAGGACAGCCGCATTGGTGCCGCCGAATCCGGATGCCGTTTTAAGGCAATGATGGGGATTCGTGATAAGCCGGTTTTCCGCTGAAACATTAAGCGGAACAGGTACGCCTAACTCTTCGAATCCTTTGACACCCAAGAATATACCGCGTTTCAGTTCTTCAGCAGCGAGGATGGTTTCGATAATTCCGGATGCTCCCATGGTGTGTCCAAAGTAGGGTTTCAGACTCTGGGCAGGGACATCGGAAAGTCCGGCGAGACCGGCCGCTTTGGATTCCATTTCGTCATTGTAAGCGGTGGCTGTGCCGTGCATCTGAAGCATGTCCACATCGGCAGGTCCGACTCCGGCTTCCGACATGGCATCTCGCATGGCGAAATAAAGTCCGTCACCTGTTCGGGACGGGCCGGAAATATGGTTGGCATCATCAGAAGCGGAACCGCCGTCAATGGCTACGAGGTCCGAAGTCCCTGTTTTAGTGAGCATTACGGCTCCACATGCTTCTCCGAGATTCAAGCCGCAACGTAAAGCGTCATAAGGTCGACAGAGTTCGGGGCTAAGCGACTTAAACGAAGCGAAACCACTGATAATGAAGCGGTTCTGAACATCCACGCCGACTACTATCATGTTGTCATAGCGGCCGCTGAGAATCATTCGTCTGGCGAAAATCAGGGCAGAAACTCCGGAAATGCAGGCATTGGAAATATAGTAGACGTCGGATTCGTCGATTCCGAAAAACTCTCCTACGCGGTTCAGGCGGTTTTCTTGTAGATGCTGCGGGCACGAAGCTTTCCGCGATGACGCGCCAGACTGGTTCTCCGAACACTGCGGGAGCTTAGAGCCCTGAGTTGGCAAGTCCGTAACATGCTGAGGCTGAGGCACCCCACATCGTCCCTCCAGAAGTCCGACATTCCCCTTAGCCGAGGCTATTACCAACCCTGTACGTTCAGGCAGACCGGCATCCCCGACAACATTCTCCACACAATTTATGGCAAGCAGTTCAGCATCAGTATATGATCCAAATCCACAAGAGCCATCATATTTTTCACTAAGCTCCTCAAATACAGCAGGATCTATAATCCCGGCCATAACCGGATTCTGTGACTTCGTAGTATCCAGGCACATATGAACCCCGCTCTGTCCCTGAAGTGCAGCTTCGAAATTCTCCTGCACTCCAGAGCCAAGCGACGTAATCATATACGAAGACGATATGTAAACACGTCCTTCCATCACTTGCCGCATTTTATAAGACTATGGCCAAATCCCAGTCCATCAATAACTTCGACAACTTCCAAATCGGATTTTCTTATCATCCTGAAGAGGTCCTCGCTATAAAACATCTTGCTGTTTCCGTTCGCCATGGCGGTAAAATAAACACTTGTCTGCGCCAAGTCAAATGAGGCAGTATCATATTTCTGACGATCCCAAAGTGTCTCCATGATAAACACTGACGCCCCAGGTTTAAGAGTCGCGGAAACACGTTGTAATATGCTGACTACCTGCTCTTCAGAGAAACAATCCAGGAATTGGCTCATCCAGACCACGTCGAATCCGCCTGGAATCCCGGTGCCCGGATCCAGAAGATTTCCAGGATATGTGTCAATGCGGTCGCAACCCGGTTTGCCGGCGATGTTCTGTTTCAGCATGGCAAGCTGCTGGGGAAGATCCATCACAGTAACATGGACATCGGCATTGACCTCCACACACTTAAGCGCGAAGCGTCCGGTGTTGCCACCGACATCGAGCAGCGATTTGGGGCAGGTGGCGAAGACTCGGGCGAGCGCGTCCTCGAACGAATGGTCGGAGTAGAAATGGTCGAAACCGAACCAGCTCTCGCGGATTTTCGGCGGGAATGAGGAGAGTCCTTCGTAGATCGTCGGCCAGTCCCCGATTTCTTTCAGCCCGGCAGGCTTTCCTGTGCGGATGGCCTCGTCGAGGTGGAAAAGTCCCTTGTAATTCACGTCGTGGTTAAAGTTAATGTCGGCTCGGACCATATCGTCGTTCAGCAGAAACCAGCCGATTTTGGAAATGGTGAACCTGCCGTTGTCGTAGAAAACCGTGCCTGCCGTAAGTGATGATTCCAGCAGGACCTTCACGCCGTAAACAGATATGCCGGAAGCAGTTGCGACTTCTTCCACCGTCATGCCGGCGGGGTCTTTCCGTCCTGCTTCTTCCAACATTGCGAAGATTCCGTATTCCAACATGAGCCTGCTCACCTGGAAAACCACGGGAGCGAATGCGATTTCATGTGCCGCCCTCTGTGCGTCGAGAGCCGTCATCTTTTTAGTTTTGTACTTGGGGTTCATATTATCTCAGGTTCCAAAAATCGTAGTAATTATACCATTGTTCAGGATGTAACTGGACCTCCTTTTCAAGGGAAGCCACGTACTGGTTCAACAGTTCCATATCTCCGCCGCGTCGCGATGAAACAGTGTCGGCTTTCGTAAACTTAAACCTGAAACGTTTGCCGTATTCCCTTATTGACCAATAAAATAGCACCGGTACTCCCAGTTTGGACGCCAAGAGGAACGGGCCGGAAGGGAACTTCGCCTCATGTCCCATGAAATCATGTTCCAGAAGCTTGGTATCATGGACATAACGGTCGCCCATGAAACATACCAGTTCTCCGCGGTCTATCGCTTCAGTGATCAGGAAGACATGTGCAAGGCTGTCCTTGTTTACAGGTATAATCTTGAATGAGGCATCAGGGTCATTGTTCTTCTCCATAACCTCCTTTATTTCAGGGTGTTCATTATCGAACATCACGAAATTCAGGCGCGTCTTTTGTGCTTTGAAAAAGCCCTCCCCTGCTGCCCAGTTTCCGAAATGGGCACACAGAATTATGGCACCTTTGCCGGAAGAAAAGACCTCGTCCAGGACATCCTCCCCTTCAAATTCGTAAGCGTATTTGCCCTGAAGACCGGAAGAGATGGCAAACTTGTCGATAATGGACTGGCCGAAAGAATAATAGCTCTTATAAACGAAGAATGCCGAGCGCAACCGTCCATATTTCAATATCTTACGGGCATAGTTCCAGATGTCTTTCGTGGAAGACGGCGACGCTGGAACGAAGTATGCGGCCACGAAAACGAGCAGGCAATAAGCAGGGAAAAGGCCGGTATGTCTTATCAGATAGATAAATATGCTATAGCCTGTCTTGCCGCCACGAGACTTGCCTTTCCAACCGCCTTCTGCCATTATTTCAATCGGGATTCAAGATAATCATAAAAGTCTGCGAAGGTACGCACTGTTCCGAAATCCTCTTTCTTCATGATGATTCCGAAGTGCTTTTCCACCAAAACCACCATGTCCACTATATCCAAACTATCCAGGTCAAGTACCTCCATAAGTGACGCATCCGGCTGCATTTCAGCTACATCCGTTTCGAATTCCTCAGCAAGAATGCCGTTCACTTTCTCTATCAATTGTTCTTTGTTCATGTCAGATTCCATATTATGCCGCGACAAACAGTTCTTTCATCGCCCCATTATGCAAATATAACCTTAAAATTGCACATAACTCATATTTTCATTACTTTTGTTTCGATAAAAATCAATAAAAGTGAAACGCCTGATTTCTTCGATAGCCGCCAGCCTGGTCTGCATTGTTTTATCCGCCCACAACCAGGCAGATTCACTTTCATACAGAAACCACCTCAGCGTAAATCTCCGCAGCGGTTATCTGGCTCCGACAAATCCGTTTTTCAGAGGAGAAAACGAATTTGGGGAGAGACTGAATCTCAGTTCGTCAGTCCATCTGCAGTATGCTTTTTCATTCCCGTCCGGCACATATTTCGGCAAGACATTTCCCACGGCTTATCAAGGCATCGGCGTAGGGTTCAACAATTTTTACGACAATAAGGAAATCGGCAGACCGACAGCGGTTTATCTTCTCCAAGGCGCAAGATTAGCAAAGTTAAGTCCCTGTATAGATTTAAGTTACGAATGGAACTTCGGCATTTCTTTCGGCTGGCATCCATATAAAGAGTACGAAAACAGTTACAATATGGTGGTAGGTTCCAGGGCCAATGCCTATATCAATTTCGGGCTTCTCCTAGACTGGCGCATCACCCCGTCCTGGAACATGAAATTCGGACTTGAGGCCACGCATTTTTCGAACGGAAATACCAAATATCCCAACGCCGGCGTCAATACTCTCGGAGGACGAATCGGCGCAACATATAGTTTCGACACCAGAATGGGCGAAAAAGTCACAACGGCATTGACCCGAACCGGCATCGACGGCAAAAGCGGGCACCGGAACCGTTGGACACTAGACGCGATACTTTACGGGGCCGGCCGGGCGAAGGGGATGATTTGGAAGGACAACGCCTATATCGTCTCCGGAAAGTTCGGGATTTTGGGCGTGAACCTGAACCCGATGTTCCGCATAAATAAGTTCCTCAAAACCGGCATATCGGCTGATATTCAATACGATGAGAGCGCGAATCTCGACAAGCACGTGGCCGGTAATTACGTGGACAGTCACGGCGAGGACCTGCGTTTCTACCGCCCGCCGCTGCGGGAATCCATCGGTGCCGGACTATCGCTGCGCGCCGAGTTCGTGATGCCGATTTTTTCTGTCAATGTCGGTATAGGTCACAATGTGATATATAAAGGCGACGACCTGAAGGGTTGGTATCAGATCGTCGCGCTTAAAACTAATGTCAGCCGTCACTTGTTCCTGCACGTCGGTTATAAAATGTGCAAGTTCCACGACCCTAACAATCTTATGCTCGGCATCGGCTGGAGATTCGGTGACAACCGCTGGTAATCATTCACAGACAGGCAGTTCCAGATAAGACTCGGCCGATTTTACGGTTATCGTAACAGGCTGATAATCTTCGGATTTCGCAGTTACAGGATCAGCGATAAAGGTCTGCGGATTCATGGCGATGAGAGGGAACCAGCTGCCCTGCACCTGCACCATAAGCGTATGTCCTTCCATGAAACGGTGGTCGATGTCGCACATGGTAAATTCCACAATCGTCTTCTTGCCGGCTTTCACAGGTTTCGGCATCTGGAATCCCTCACGGAATCGGAGCGGCATCACGTCGCCGCGCACCAGCATCTGATATCCGTCAGGTCGCAAGTCAATGAGTTTCACGACGATATCCGCGTCCAGCATTTTCTTCGCCGCCTCCGAATCCAGGCTGAGCGCAATCCTGACTTTCACCGGTCCCGCAAGATGAAGGGGTTTTGTCAATGCTTCCCCTCTATATGTGAGAACGTCTGTTCTTAGCGTTGCAAATGACTGGTCTGCAACCATATAAGCCCTGTCTCTGCTGTCGGACTTGATGTCCATATACGGAACTGGAGAGGAAGGGTCAGAAACGATGGTGCGGGATGCTTTCTTAGGCGAAGTGAAAGACAAACCACCTTTTCCGGAAAGATACAATTTGTTGTATTTCATCCCTTTAGGAGGCCACTCGTCGTAGAACTCGAAGAAATCATCCGACTGGACGCCCTGCGATACGGAACTCATAGTCTCCCCCGACGCAAGAACATTGACCTTAGCCGGACAGGTACCCTTTCCTTCTAGGTAGTACAGGAAGAATGGGTATTCGACGGCATCCTGGTAGTAGGCACCGGAGCCTTCGCCGAACCATGCGTCGGCAAGGTGGTTCGCGGTTCGGTTGTTCCAACCTCCATGGTACCAAGGCCCTGCGGCGAGATGGAGGTCACATTCAGGTGACTGTTTCTTGAGCATGTTGTAAACGCGGAATGCACCGTAACAATCTTCAGCGTCATAGAAACCGCCGGTCACGAGGACAGGGGTACGTATGTCTTTAAGGTGCAAGCTCGGGTCTCTGTCCAGCCAGAACTGGTCGTAGTTGGGGTGCTTCATCATGTCGCTCCAGAATCTCAGACTATCGCCGAAGAATGCGGAAATCTCAGACATCGGCTTGTTCAGGAAATAATCATAGACGTCGCCTTCGATTTTCACAAGGTTCGAGAATCCCTTTGTAGAAGGTTTCCTGAACTCCCTGTAGAATCCGCCTCCGAATCTGTAACAGTCTGTAAGACAAAGCGCTCCGTTATGGTGAGCATCGTCTCCCATGAACCAGTCAGTAGCAGGGGCCTGAGAACAGGCAGCCTTGATGGCAGGGTGACGGGACAGCACGGCCATCACTGTGTAGAATCCTGGGTAAGAGTTTCCCTTCACACCTACTTTACCGGTATTCTTTGTGTTTTTTAGAAGCCACTGGATAGTATCGTAAGTATCTGTAGATTCGTCTGTTATAACAGAACCGTCTTGTCTTTTCAATGTATCTGCGGCGCCGCGGGGACCAGAGAGATAAGGACGCATGTTCTCGTACTTGCCGTCACTCAGAAATTTACCCTGAACGTTCTGCAGGACAATCACATATCCCTCGGCAACATAGTTCGCCATGTCACCTTTCAAGTTACCTCCGAAGCCTTCAGATTTGGTAGGACCGAAGTCCTGTCCGGGCTTAAGTCCGTATGGTTTAAGTGAATACGGAGTCCTCAACATCATAATCGGACTCGCATCACGTCCAAGTTTCAGAAGATATTCCCGCTTGGGTTCATATATGGCGTTGTAGATTTTCCTGCCGTCACGGACAGTCACCATGACCTCGCGCTTGGTGTAATTCTCTTTGAGCCATCCGTCATCCACGATCTTCCCATGCTGGGCGGACATCGGCAGAATGCTGCCTAATGCCAAAAAGAGGGTTATAAGTGTTTTCTTCATAATAATGTCGTTTTGTAACACAAATATAACCCTCTTTTCTGACATTTGTCAATTTTCCTGCTTCAAAACCTCCACAGGATTTTCCGCTGCCGAACTCCATGTCCGGGATATAATCGAGACGAAGGAGATAAGGAAGGTCAATGCAGCCGCCACAATGATTACCCACCACGGAAAGGCTATGGCATTGTAAAAATCAGCCAGGTAATAACGCATTGACCAGATACATACCGGAACTGCGATTACGACGGCGACAGCGGTCATCAGGATGAACGACTTCGAGAGTTTCCACGCGGCGGCCTTGACACCCGAGCCGAAAATCTTCCGGAGGGCTATCTGACGCGACTGCTGCTCAGTATAGTAGACGGACATCGCGAACAGGCCGAGCGCTGAAATCAGGATCGCAAGGACCATGAAGGTCATCACCAGTTTCATAGTGTTGCGGGTTCCTGTCAATGAATCCGCCAGGAAGTCATCTATATAATATATGTCAGTTTCGCGCGGCACACCGATATACTCCTTCGCCACATCACGCCATGCCCCGCGGACAGCATTCAACGCCTCTGCCCTGTCACCACGTACCTTCAGCAGATGATTCATGCACACATCGGAACGGTTCTGCACAGCCCGATGACTGTCAGGCATTGGTTTATAAAGAGGATCACGCGCGCGGAAATCCGCTATTATGCCGCAGCACTCATACTGCGGCTCGCCATATTTATTGGTCCCGACAGTCCTGTTCTCAGCAGTGATTCCATAACGCCGCTGCGCCTCCTCCGTAAACCAGCATGTCCATTCAATAGGATCGGAATATTGTTCTATCACTTTGAACCCAAGCAGCCTGAATGCCGCACTGTCAACAGCAGGCAGCTGAAGCCACGACATTTCTTCACCCTCAATATGTACGCCATTGCTTCCACATGAGAACGGAAGCTGCACCGCCATAACCGCCGTCTCCACCTGCGGAAGAGCCTGAAGTCTCTGATGCAGAGCCTCCTGGGCAGCCATATTTTTATAGCCAAGCGCCCATGAGGAAACAGACAGCAGATCTGTATTGTACCCTACCGGCAAAGATACCAGATGGCGCATCTGGAGAGTCATTGTCAATGCAACCGAGACAAGAACCATGCTTATGATGTTCTGGCAGACGATAAAGACCTTGCTGAACACCATCTTGCTGCGGAACCTGAAATCGCCTTTGACTACAGAAATCGGCTGGAATCTGGATACCATCAATGCAGGCAAGAGGCCGGAAATCAATGATACAATGACAAGGACAGCAAGAGCTCCGATGATGGTCCCCATGTCGGAAGCGATGACGATTTCCGTGCTAAGGATTCTGTCGAACCACCCTTTGAATGCGAATGCCACCAACACACCTATAGCCATACACACAGCCGTAAAGAGGAAAGACTCTGTCAGATATCTCGTAACTATTCCGGCGGACGATTCGCCAAGCAAACGTCTGGTAGCCATCTCTTTAGCACGTTTTCCCGTCTGTGCGACAGTCAGGTTTATATAATTGAAAATCGCGGAAACAAGGAGAATTATAGCCACGAGGAGCAGGACCTCAACTGTCCTTTTGTCTCCTTTCCTCAATGGTCTGTATGACTCCAATTCACTGAAATACAGTTTGTCTAATCTGGTCAATGATGAGCCCCACAGGAAGCCGCCATCGTCCCCGTTCCGTGTGTAGAACTCTTTCCAGTATCCCATGTACTTGTCGAGCAGTTTTTCTCTGACAGCATCAGGGGATACGCCATCGGCAAGAGTGACGAATGTCTGCACATTTCCGAAATTATCCATCGGGGCGTTCACCTCCGCCAATTTCTTGGCACTCAGGAAAATATCGTAATAACAAAATTCGTCAAACGCTCCGAAATCCTCCATTGTCCCGACCACGGTCAGTTTGTCTCCGGCTATTGTCAATGTCTTCCCGACAGGGTCTTCACTACCGAAAACTTTCCTCGCATACTTTTCCGAAAGAATGACCTCATCGGTATTCGCAAGAATATGGTTTCTGTCGCAACCGTCCAGTCTGTAATCGAAAAGTTTCAGAAAATTCGTGTCAATGGCACATGCCACTGCCGGATAATAGTCTTCGCCCACGGTAACATCCTTATCTCCTAAATCTCCGATTCGTGTCCATGATGCAATCTCCGGCATTAACGGGAAGAATTCATCTCCGGTGCACAGCGTCATGCCGACACAATCACCGCCTCCGATGGCATAAATCTGTTTGGAAAGCGGCTGCCTTGCGCCTACGCTGAACTCCGTCCTGGCATAAGAGGTCAGCAATATGACAAATCCCAGTGCCACTGACAGGCCCAATGCCTCGATTACAGTATAAAGTTTATTTTTCGAGAGGAATTTCAGATATGTACTCATGGTCGACGTTTATTTTATAATCAGTTCATCCTTGTCGCCGAAGCTGTCGTAAGAGGATATGATAATCTTCTCGCCAGGCTCCAGACCTTCTATAACTTCGTAATACTGAGGGTTCTGGCGACCTATACGGACACTACGTTTAGTAGCCTTCGTTCCATCGGCATTGACAACATACACCCACTTGCCGCCAGTTGCCTGGTAGAAGGAGCCGCGCGGAATGATAACGGCCTCTTCGGGCTGGCCGAGCTGGACATTCAGGTAGTAGGTCTGGCCGGCGCGGATGTTCTCGGGCTGTTGGCCTTCGAAGCGGAAATCGGCCTTGAATTTGCCTTCGCGGACTTCGGGATAGACTTTGCGGATGACCGCCGAATATTTCTCGTTCTGACGCTCGAAAGTCGCTTCCAGGCCCGGTGTGATTCTGTCAATGTAATGTTCATCTATCTGGGCTTCAATCTTATACGAATCGAGGTTGTTTATCTGGCCGATTTTGGAACCTGCTGCTACTGACTGTCCGAGTTCCACGTCGAGAAGTCCTAGTTCTCCGCTGATCGGCGCCTTTACTGACAGGTTTTCTTTACGTCTGCGGATCATGGCCATGTTTATGCGCATATTCTCCAAACTTTCGTGCATCTGGGAGACTTGAGTGCTGCGGTACAGACTGTCCTGACGTTCGCGGTCCATTACGAGTTCGAGTTTGTCTTTCGCCAATTCGTAGTCCTCGGCAGCTTTCAGGTATTCTTCTTTAGCTATAAGTTTCTCATTATAAAGGGCTTTGTTCTGTTCGTATGCCCTATTGGCCCTGCGGACCTCTATCTGAAGCGTGAGTTTATCCTGTCGAACTGAGAGTTTCTGCTGTTCCATGGAAATCAATGTGTTGCGCAGGATGTTTTCCTTTTCGGCAAGTTCTGCCTCTGAGTTAAGTATCTGCATGTCAAGGCTTTCATTCGACAGCTCGACTATGACATCCCCGGCATTGACCTTACTCCCCTCCTCGACGACGATTTTCTGGACGTTGCCGCCTTCGGTGGGGCTGAGCTGGACGGTGGTCATCGGCTGGACCTGTCCGCTTACGCGGATGTAATCGTTGAACTCGCCTCTTTTCGCGGTTCCGGTGATGATGGAGCCGCCGTCAACGCGTACCGCAGAGCTATTCCCAGTGATTATCAATACTATAAGGACGATTGCCAATGCTGCACCTGCCCAATATTTTATGGCTTTTTTTGTAAATGCGGCAGCCAATCCTGTTTTCTTTTCTATTATCTTATCCATGATTCTGATTTTTTACTGTTCCAAATATGATACTCCGTTGTAGTACTCGACGATGCGGCGCTTAAGCTGGTACTGCAGTTCTGCGTTAAGTTGTTCCGCCTTGGATTTCAAGTAGTTGGATGAGGCGGTGTTATATTCTATGGAGGAGATCAGTCCTTGTTCGAATTTGCGGGCGTTGAGTTTATATGCCTCGTCATAGACTTCCGCGCGTCTTTCGGCCTGAAGTAGAGCGGCTTCGGCTCCATCCCTGTCCTGAATGGCCCTGCGGACTTCGGATTCGACATCGCGGAGGGATTTGTCGTATTCCAGGCTCGCGCGCTGGTATGCGTTCTTCTTTTTGGCCAATGCCGTATGTTTCTGAAGTCTGTCGAATATAGGTATGTTCAATGACAGTTGCACGTATTCACCTCCGTTGTTCTTGAACTGATGCCAATAAGGGGTGGCTTTGTATCCTGCCTGTCCAGGGTATGTATAGTAGCTGGTAGACCAGCCTCCGTAGAGGCCCAGTGTCGGAAGGAATTGCCACTTGGCTGTCTGCAGGCTTCGGAGGGCATTATCCATGGAGCCTTTGGCTATCAATACCGCCGGCATGGATTTCACTGCCCTGTCGATGATGTCTCCAGTAGCGGAAGTTGCCGAGTCGAATTCGAGAGCTGAGAGGTCTGCGTTAATCGTAAGTTTTTCATCTGTAGGCCAATACATTACATCTTCCAGGGTAATCAGGGCGTTGTCTCTATTGTTTATGGCAGTCGTAAGTTCATATTCTCTGTCAGCCAGATCAGCCTTCATCTGAACCACGTCCGCATAGCCTTTGGAGCCGAGTTCCTCCTGACGTTCAGCGAGTTTGACAGAGTTGCGGGCGTTGTTTACCTGTTCTTCCAAGATGTCTGTAAGTCTAGTATAATAAAGGACATTGAAATATGCTTCAATAGTAGCCAGACAGACTTTGTCTTTCTCCTGCTGTTCCTGAGAGATGCCCATCGCAATGGATGTCTTGGCGATTTTCAGATTGTTGATGGCGGAGAATCCGTTGAATACCGTAATGCCGGCCGATACTGAGAATCCCTGGTTCAATGATGTCGTAGTGACATATGTATTTGTCTCAGGGTCAATGGATCTACCCCATCTGTAATAGCCATATGAGTTTCCGTCGACTGATGGTGTAAATGCGCCCAAAATGGCGTCACGTCTGTCGAGTCTGGCATCGTCGTTTTTGGACTGCTGAATGCGCACCTGTGTAGAGTTGCTGATGGCGTATTCCATGCACTCGCGCAGGGACATGGTTTTGGTCGTGGCCAGCTGTGACGAAACATGTTCCGGCACTTGGGCTGTGTCATGAGTCGCCGGCACAGCCTCCTGCGCATGGGCTCCGGTCGCCAGCGATGTAAATACTATTATAGGAATTATCCACTTCATAATCTTCATCGTTTTCCTATAATATGAACATGCGTCGTGCCAGAGATGGTAATTTACTATCTGTCAATGCATTACATTCTCGCTTATTTATCCGCTGTGTAAAGAATCTTTACAAATCTGTAAGGATATTTTACAACAGGCACTCGCGGATGTGATGCTCTCTGCAGGACCAGGCCCTCCCGCTATCGCGGGCCCCTCCCTCTAGTGCCGAGGGCGGCAAGTCCTGCAGTGAGCATCCATCCTGCGGCTCGAAATATTGTATAGAGTATACCCGCCCATATCCGTGTGTACCAATTCCGTGCACAAGAAAACGTTTTTACGGTACCAAATGACAACAATGATCAGAATATCGGGCACACCCACCAATAAGGAGTAGCACCTAATATCCACGTGATGATGAGAGGCGGGCAGAAGTCCCGGCGGGTGACCCGTGGTCACCCATGACCTCAATATCCACGTGGAGCAAGGGGCTCTGGGAGTCGGCACGGCCCCTCTTTGTAATGCATTGACAAC
>UREV01000011.1 GCA_900546925.1 uncultured Bacteroides sp. | reverse complement strand
TGCTGCCGGCGCAATGGCTGCAGAGGAAATGGCTCGTTTGATGAATTATGAAGGCGCTGTTCATCTGTTTGCGGGCAGCCCGGCCAGCACCGCCAATGTAGACCGTCTGAAAGGCTTCGAGGATTACATGGCCGCAAATTGTCCGAAAATCAAAGTGCTCGGCACGCTTTATTCCGAGGCGGATATCAACCTGTGTACTACACAGACTGTGGATGTGTTGTCTGCTAATCCTGATTTGAAAGCTATTTTTGCAGTGGATGAGGTTCGTACATCCGGCTGTGGCACTGCGTTGATTCAGCAGGGCAGGGGTGATGACATCATCTTGGGTGGTTTTGATGCCAACAACGACACTGTCGCGCTGATGGAGGAAGGTGTCGTCAATTTCCTGACCGTTCAACAGCCGTTCCAGATGGGTTACCTTGCTTTTGGTGCAGCACTAGAAACCTTAAAGGGTAACCAGCCCGAACATTCTATTGTCGATACGGGATGCACGGTCGTTTTGCGAGAGAACATGAACGAAGAAGAGATGCAGAAACTCTTGTTCCCTCTGAATTACATTAAATAAAAAATAATAATTAGATAACCAGGAGCTCTTTAACTCTCTTTACATCGTCACCATGGACATATGCAAAGTGATCAAGATTTCTTTTCTGCTTCTTGGTCTTCTTGGTGAGAATGTGGCTGTGATAAGCGTGTTTTCTCTTGATTTTTCCCGTTCCGGTAAGCGCAAAACGCTTTTTAGCACCGGAGTTGGTCTTAAGCTTTGCCATTTTACAAAAATTTTTAATTAGTTATATGTAGCCTTCACCCGGATTTTCATCCTCAGAAGGCTATTATTTACTTCTTCTTAACAGGAGCGATCATCATGATCATTCGCTTGCCTTCAAGCTGAGGCATGTGCTCTGCCCTTCCGTACTCTTCCAACTCTACAGCAAAACGGAGAAGAAGCTTCTCGCCCTGGTCTGCGAACTGGATAGAACGGCCGCGGAAGAATACCGACGCCTTTACCTTGGAACCCTCTGAGAGGAACTCCTGAGCATGCTTCAGTTTAAACTGAAAATCATGTTCATCGGTATTAGGACCGAAACGGATCTCCTTTATGACGATCTTGGTGGAGTTCTGTTTCATCTCCTTGGCCTTTTTCTTCTGCTGGTACAGATACTTCTGATAATCAAGTATCTTGCACACAGGAGGGTCAGCCTTGGCAGTAATCTCAACAAGGTCAAGTTCCATCTCGTCAGCCATCTTCATGGCCTGAGCGATCGGATATATTCCCGGTTCCGGGATATTGTCACCGACGAGACGAACCTGAGTAGCCCTGATTTCATCATTTATATTCAGTTCATTCTCATCTTTATGCCGCGGCGCATTTCTGCTGTCGCGGGGTCCTGCCGGCTTCGGACTATTCGGCTTAGGTGCGCCGGAAGGTCTGTTACCTGATGGCTTCGGGCCACCAAAGTGTGGTTTAAAAGGCGTTGCGATAAATCGATCCTCCTATCTGTTTAAATTATACATCACCTAAGTTTCGCAAGTTGTCAAACTTGCTGAGCACAAGCGCTCATTTGAGGGTTATCACTCATTCGAAGGCTGTAAGCCCCACGCACTTTTTTTGTGCACGTTACCCTCACCCTAAATCCCTCCCCTCGGGGAAGGGACTTGCTTTCGCCCCCTCGGGCTCTAAAAGCGGTGTTTCGCAAATGCGAAACTTAAGTATATCCTAAAGCTCAGCGCCATAGTTAGCGCATGCAGCCGTGAATTTTCCTATAAAGTCTTCTACTGACATAGATCCCTTGTCCACGCCTTCATGACGTACGGAAAGTGTATTGTCAGTCATTTCCTTCTCGCCGACAATCACAAGAACAGGGACTCTGAGGAGGGAAATTTCCCTAATTCTCTTACCCAAGGTCTCGTTACGATCGTCTACGGAAGCGCGAATATCGGATTTTTTCATCAAATCACAAACTTTTTTTGCATAATCCGCATATTTTTCGCTGACTGGCAGTATTTTCACCTGATCCGGAGCGAGCCAGAGAGGCAAGTGACCGGCGGTATGTTCGAGCAACACAGCGGTGAATCTTTCGATAGATCCGAACGGTGCGCGGTGAATCATGACCGGACGTTTCTTGGAACCGTCTTTGTCAGTATATTCGAGCTGGAATCTCTCAGGAAGGTTATAGTCTACCTGTACAGTTCCGAGCTGCCACTTTCTTCCGAGAGCATCCTTCACCATGAAGTCGAGCTTAGGACCATAGAATGCGGCCTCACCATATTCAACGACGGTCTTAAGTCCCTTCTCAGCAGCAGCTTCGATGATTCCCTGCTCTGCTTTATCCCAGTTCTCGTCAGTTCCGATGTACTTCTCCTTGTGGTTAGGGTCGCGGAGGGACACCTGAGCGGTAAAGTTCTGGAACTTGAAAGTTCCGAATACATAAAGTATAAGGTCAATGACTTTCTCGAATTCTTCCTTCAGCTGGTCAGGACGCACAAACAAGTGAGCGTCATCCTGAGTAAAGCATCTCACACGTGTAAGTCCGTGAAGCTCACCACTCTGCTCATAACGGTAAACAGTACCGAACTCAGCAAATCTCAAAGGAAGATCCTTGTAAGACCTAGGCTCTGAACGGTAAATCTCGCAGTGGTGAGGGCAGTTCATAGGTTTGAGCATATATTCCTCACCTTCCTGTGGAGTATGAATCGGCTGGAATGAATCCTTACCATATTTTGCATAGTGTCCTGAAGTCACATACAACTGCTTGCTTCCGATATGCGGAGTAACAACAGGGAGATATCCGAACTCGTCGAGTTTCTTGCGGAGGAAGTTCTCCAACTGAAGTCTCATGACAGCACCTCTTGGCAACCACAAAGGAAGACCGAGACCTACGCGGGAAGAGAATGTGAAAAGACCCATCTCCTTTCCGAGTTTTCTGTGATCCCTCTTCTTAGCCTCCTCGAGAAGAACGAGGTACTCGTCCAGAAGTGACTTCTTAGGGAAGGTTATCGCATAAACACGGGTAAGCTGAGGACGTTTCTCGTCACCTCTCCAGTATGCACCTGCGATAGATGTAAGTTTCACAGCCTTAATCACTTCAGCATTTCTCAAATGCGGTCCGCGGCAAAGGTCTGTAAAGTTACCGTTCTGGTAGAATGTAATCTTTCCGTCTTCGAGTTCGTTGATAAGTTCTACTTTATACTCGTCACCCTTCTCTGTGAAATATTTAAGGGCATCAGCCTTGGAAACATGTGTGCACTTGAAAGCCTCTTTACTCTTCGCAAGTTCCAGCATTTTCTTCTCGATAGCAGGGAAATCAGCATCTGTAAGCTGTTTTCCTCCAAGGTCGATGTCATAATAAAATCCGTTTTCAATAGCCGGGCCGATACCGAATTTGACTCCCGGATACAATGCTTCGAGGGCCTGCGCCATAAGGTGAGCTGAAGAGTGCCAGAATACACGCTTGCCTTCTTCGTCTTCCCACTTGAGAAGTCTCACAGTGCAGTTTTCCTCGATAGGAGTATCCAGTCCGATAACTGTACCCTTACCTACTGATGTATCGCCTTCAGCTTTCACTGAAACAGCCAAAACTTCTGCTGCCAGCCTTGGGCTGATACTTTCTGCAATCTGATAACCTGTTACGCCTTTCTCAAAGGCTTTGACGCTGCCGTCAGGAAATGTAATGTTAATCATAACTTAAAAACTGTAATAATTAAATTGGACTAACCAGTATTTACAAACCAAGTACTTAAACTTGATTAGCCATATTATTAGTCAAGACTGCAAAGATAGCAATTTTTTGTGTATCTTTGCCCTATAAATATAAGAAACATGAAAATCGAAGCAGATAAAAGCATAATCTGGAACGAAGCCGCGAAAGCCGGCCTCTGGCTCGGCCTTTTCACCGGTGCCATAATTTTGGTCAATGCCCTTTTTACCTATCTCTTAGGCTCCAGTTTCGGGGCGAGACTTGCAGGCACGCTGATTAACTTGGCACTGTGGCTTGTGAAGTTCCTCGGATGCCTCTGGCTGTTCAGATTTTTCATGCTCAAATTCGCCATAAATTATTCTGGCATAAAGAATAAGACCACATTCAGATTCGGCGTTCTGATAGCATTGACCTCAGCCCTAATAGTATCGGCGATCAGCCTGGCGAACATCCTGCTGATCTCGCAGGGATCGATGCAGGAGATAGTCGACACGGCGATGCAGAGCTATACTTCGGTGACGCCTCTGGGGGACAGCGAGAGGATCGCAATAGAGCGGATGATGAGCTGGTTGCCGCATATTTCATTTTTCACGACATTCATTTATTGTTTCCTCTATGGTACTGTGGTAGCGAAGATTTTCTCGACTGCCATTCCGCCGAGAGATATTTTCAAAGATGACAATTCAACTGACGAGCAGTAACGACATGGAATACTCTAAGGATATCAGCATCATCGTTCCACTGTTGAACGAGAAAGAATCTCTCCCCGAGCTTGTAGCATGGATCAGAAGAGTCGTGGAAAAAGAAGGTTGGACCTATGAAATCATCATGATAGATGACGGAAGCACCGACGGCTCATGGGATACCATTAAAGAATTATCTGCCTCAGACTCAAGCATTCATGGTATCCGTTTCAGAAGAAACTACGGCAAATCTGCGGCATTGTTCCACGGATTCAAGGCCGCAGAGGGACGTGTCGTCTTCACCATGGATGCAGACCTGCAGGACTCCCCTGACGAGCTTCCGGAGATGTACAGAATGATTACCGAAGAGGATTGGGATGTGGTTTCAGGATGGAAACAGCACCGCCAGGACAACAAACTGACGAAAAATCTCCCTTCCAAGTTGTACAATGCTACCGCGCGTTGGATTACCGGCATCCGCCTTCACGACATGAATTGCGGACTGAAAGCGTATAAGAACGAGGTTGTAAAAAATATAGAGGTCTATGGCGAGATGCACCGCTATATCCCTTACCTTGCGAAAAATGCAGGTTTCGACAGAATCACGGAAAAGCCTGTCCATCACCAGAAAAGGAAATACGGAAAGAGCAAATTCGGTCTGGAGCGTTTCGTGAACGGCTTCTTGGATTTGCTGTCGCTGTGGTTCCTCAGCACCTTCGGCAAGAAGCCTATGCATTTCTTCGGTTTCACCGGAATTCTGATGTTCCTCAGCGGATTCATAATCGCCGTAATTCTCATCGCCGCGAAACTTATCCACCAGGCAGGCGGCATGCATTTCCGCCCTGTGACTGACCAGCCGTTATTCTATATCGCACTTCTGGCCGTCATCCTGGGTGTCATGCTTTTCCTGGCAGGATTCATCTGCGAACTGATTTCCAGAACTTCCTCAGAGAGAAACAAATACAACATCAAGGACGAGTTTTAGCGACCCGCGGTTTCCTGATCAGGAACACAGGAAGAATAAATATCAGCGCTATCACGGAGAATATCATTCCGCCGATGGTGCCGATGGCGAAGTCGAACCAGAACACTTCCTCAGGTCCGTCGGAAAGGAACGGAAGAAGTCCGAGAATGGTCGAAAGGATGGTCAGCATTATCGGATTTATTTTGTGATTCCATGCGCGGACATATGCACTGACAGAAGAACGTCCGGCACGGCGCCTCATCTGTCCCTGCCAAGTATTCACCAGATATATCCCGGCATTCACTACCACGCCACAGAGCATCACAAACGCTGCGAATCCGCCCTGGTCGAATGCAAAGTCAGACAAACCGAACACCAGGAAGAGTCCGATGAAGGAAACAGGTATCATGAAAATCGTAGCGAGAGGATAACGCAGTGATTCGAAAGCCATTGCAAGCATAACATATATCACGGCGACTATCAGCAATATGAGCCAGGCGTACCTGTCCTTGTGCTCGTCGAACCATCCTCCATAAGGGTTTTCAGCACGAAAACCTATCGGCAGCACCTCGTCGTTCATGTATTTGATCGCAGCATCAGAAACTTTCTTTCCCAGCTCGTAACTGCCGATGAAATCATAGCAGACATTAAGCTCGTAGGACTGGTTCTTCTTATTGATATCGATGCCGGAGCGCCTCTTTGTTATGGTCCCTATATCTGTCAATGTCATTTTCACCGAGTCGACTTTTACGGGTTCATTCAGGACATGCCACAAATCGTAAACATCTGTATCAGAAGACCGTAATACCACATCGGACAGTTCCCCGGACATCGGCATTGACCCGATACGCTCATCATACAGGAGCGATGACAGAGCTCCGTAGTAGGCGTATGGGTCGGCGCCGCCGGCAGCGAGACGGGCGAAGTCATAATCCAGCACGAACTCGGTCGACGGGCGCCCGTTCCAGCCGGAGCTCCAGATTTCAGGACCGGAAACGCGACGGTATCCGGACAGGTATTCCACGAGCTTTTCGGCATACCCGTAAAGTTCCTTATAATTATAGCCGTAGAGGGCTATGCGGCTGGACTTATGATCCGATACGATATTGTTGTTGAAATAGTTGTCATCGACACCTCTTACTGTCCAGTTGGCACCTCCGAAGTTTATGGCCATACTTGTCACATTGGACTTCAGCATGGACGGGAACGACGTATTTTCGAATTCAGGGCGGAACTCCACACTGATAGTGGCATCATCGTAAGACTCTATACGAGTGGTAAATACGTAGATTTCATCGAAAGAAGCCAAGTAATTTTCCATCGATTTCACTACCTCGTTAAGCTGCTGCACAGAACAGCCTTCCGGCATCCCTGCACATATATAAAGCGTCTTCTTTTCCGGCTCGCGATAGAAATTAGCCCTGTCGAGGGAACGGTAGAACAAACCGAACGAAGAGCCCGTCCACTTGTCGATCCGCACGCGGTTGTCAGCGAAAGGTCTCCACGAAAGCACCGGACGCACATATTTTTCATAGAACGGTCCCTGCTCCTTCTCCTCCGGCTGAGGTATCAGGAACAACGGCAGTCCGAACACGATTATAAATATCAGGATATACACCCAGCGATGCCCGATTCCCCATGATATATAACGGGAATAGCGACGGTTCCATTTGGCCACGCGGCGGAGTCTTCTGAACGACGACGAATAAGCTGTCCGCTTCACAGGAAAATACTCCATAAGCGCCGGTATAAAGAAAAACGCGACGGCAAGCGATATACATAAGTTAATGGCTATCACCCAGATAAAGTCTGTCAAGTTTCCACGTTCCGATTCAGGAAGGAGCAGAATCAGCAAGAGCGCCGCCACCGTCGTGAGTATCGCCGCCACAAGATCCGGAAAGGCGCGCCGGTTCCGATAGTAACCATAATGGTCGGCCATGACTATCGTCGTGTCGATGACGATGCCCAGCGAGACCGTAATCCCGGCCATCGTATAAATATGAACCGGAATCCTCAAAAGCGCATAAGCCGCTACCGCGATGAGGATGTTTACTGTCAATGCTGCCGTGACTATGAGTGTACTCCGCCATGATCTGTTCACCAGGAACACGAAAATCAGCAGGATAAGAAGACACAGACCTGTACGGATATAAATCTTTTCCAGTTCTTCAGCCACAAATTCGGAAGCATCGTAACCTATGCTTATGGTTATGTCTTTGGGGAAGTCATTCTGAAGCCTAGACATCTCTTCTTTAATGGTCTCAGTAGTGGAAATCAAATTCGCATCACCGGCCACAGAAACCGATAACGTAATGGTATTCAACCCGTTGATGCGATAATAACTGCGAGGGACAGATTCCTCATATTTCCACGAGGCGATATCTCTGAGATATATCATCTTGTCCCCGGAGCGTTTCACAGGTATGGAACCGAAATCCGCATCACCACCGGTTTCCAGACGGACGGCCATGAGACTGAAGTTTTCACCGCCCATATCTGAAGGAACCTGCGTCATGCCTAAAACCCTGTCATCATACCGCGACGAAAAAGCATTGGCAATATCCTGAGAGCTAATGCCTAACGAGGCGGCGCGGTCGGCATCGAAGGTGATGACCCAGCGGAAAGGTGTCGAGCCGCTGACATTGACCTTATCCACTCCTTTTATGGTCGAGAGGGACGGCTGGATGTTTCGCTCGGCGAAGCGGAGGAGTTCCTGCGACGGCAGGCTTCCTTTTATGAGGTAAGTTATGGCGGTCACATTTTTATTTCCGCTGATATCCAACGAGATAGAAGGATACGAGACCGACTTGGGGAGACTCGGATATACGTTTCTTATGGCAGATGCCACATCGAAACGGGCAGCCGCCATGTCGGTTTTCTTGTCGAATGAGACTTTCACGTTTCCAGAGCCTTTCCGGGAGGTGGAAGATGTCCCGGAGCAGCCTTTCAGACTGGAAAGTACACCTTCGAGTTTGGAGGTCACTTCCGATTCCACCACTTCAGAAGTCGCCCCGTTCATCCTGTAAGAGACAGAAATGGAATGTCCGCCGGATGCCGGTTTGTACTGGATACGGAGCATGCCGAACGAAGCGATGCCTATTACCGACAGCGCCACCATGACCAGTATAACCGAAAACGGCGAAAATCGTATTCTGTTCATTATCCTCTATTTACGTTTACGATAAACCGACCAGTAAAGAGCCGGAAGTACGAAAAGGCTGACTAACGTTCCGACTGTCATGCCGGCTATAATCACCAATGACATAGGGTATTGCAAGTCATCACCCATATTGCCTCTGCTCAGGAACGGGACGACCGCCAGAATCGTTGTCAGGGATGTCATTATTATCGCTTTCATCCTGCGGCCGCTCGCTTCCACCACTGCATGTTTAAGTTCCATGCCGCCTTTCCGCAGACGATTTATCGTATCCACTTTAAGAATAGAATCGTTGATCACGATTCCGCTGACCACTATCAGACCGATGAGGGACATAAGGTTAATCGTGACGCCCATTCCCCATAGCACGAGAAGGCTGGCAAACACATCGACGACTATTTCCGCCATAATCAGCAATGGCTGGACGAGAGATTCGAATTGAGATGCAAGTATCAGATACAGAAGGACTACGGCGATAATGAAAATCAGCACCATCTGTCCTGCCATCTCACGGGAAGAGAACCATGAACCTCCGAAAGAGGCTTCGAAATCTCCTTTATCCAAAAGCGTTCGGCGGACTGTAGACATGACATCCCTGACATCTTTCTGCGGCACATCCAAGTTCATAGGATAATAGTTTCCTTCCACACCGGAGACTATGGTTTTCAAATCCCGGACAAAGGTCTGGCGCATGAGTCCTGATACCGGAACGTCGTGAATATAAGTATTTTGCAATGTTTCCCACAATGACTGCCTGTCAGTTCCGGTAACCACAGGAAGTGTACGGGAGCCCTGAACTATGGTAAACAGCCGATTCTGATTCATGGCATTTTTCAGCACAGAAACAAGATCTTTATAGGAAACGTCGTAAAGAGCCATTATATCCGGATCTGCAATAAACAGCATATCAGTCTTTTCCGGCACATCAGACACGTTAACTCCAGGGAGCGCAGCCCTCACGGCAGAAACGGATTCTCTCAACATTCCCGATTCCAATTCCGGCGAAGACACCGGCCGCAGACGCGCCACAAGTTCAGGCTCCGAGCTGCCGAATACCATGTCGAAAATATTTCCGGCGATACCGAACGACCATGATGCTGACGGATATGAAGCCATATATTCAGACGCCGCTTCCTGCACTTTCGCCAATTCCCCTGCATCTCTGCACTTTATATAAACGGACGCTTCCGAAGATCCGAGGTCTCCACTATGTCCGAGTATAAACTGCTGGATACCACATAACGACGTGACTTGAACCGAAGATTCCTCTACAACTTTCTCGAGACCTGCCACACGGGACACATTCTCCTCCAGAGACACCTGACCATTCCAATCGATGGTCATAATGGTCTCATCATAAGTCATTTCAGGCAGTTGCGACTTAGACATGAACATGAAGCAGGCCACAATTCCGACTAATGAGACCGCCAATATTCCCCATGCCACTGCATTATGTCTTATGAACCAATTCACGCAACGTTCCTCGAACCGCAACATAGGTTCATGTATGGAATGCTTCTCCAGGAATGTCGCGGCGCGGAAGCATGGCTGATTTTTATACCACAGCCAATAATAAACAGGTATCACAGTGACTGTCACCACATAAGAGGTAAGAAGCACGATAGTCACAGACATCGCCTGGTCATAAAAAAGCGCTCCCGCCATACCTTTCACGAACACCAGAGGAATAAAAACCGCACACGTCGTAAGGACCGAGCTCAGCATCGGCCCGGCGACCTCCCCCGTACCCCGCAAGACGGCTTTCCTCAAATCCTCACCTCTCTGCCAACGCGAGGTGATATTGTCGACCAGAATAATCGTGTTGTCCGCCATCATGCCGACGCCCAGAAGGAGTCCCGCCAGTGATATTATGTTCAATGTCAGGCCGGCCACATAAAAAACCGCCATCGAGAATATAAGGGCTACGGGCATGGTCAATGATACCAGGGCCGGAGACTTGAAGTCCATCATAAACAGGAATATGACCAGACATGCCAGCACGACTCCGAGAACGATATTCTTCACCAGATTGTTGATGGAATATGACAGAAGCTGAGTCTGGTCACGGGTCACTTCGAATTTCGCCTGCGGATAATCGGACTCGAACTGTTCCATCAGTTCAGCCACGGAATGTTTCAATGCGGACATCCTGGCTCCGCTCTGCTTTATCACGGCGATACTTACCGCATCTTTTCCATCAGAGCGCACAAGTCCTTGTCTTGCAGCAGGATGCTGTTCTACAGAAGCGATATCTTTCAGCTGAAAAACACGTTCACCTTTCTTGAACCATATATTTTCGATATCCTCTTTTCCCGACACGTCGGAGAGGAATTTCACATTATATCTGTATTGACCGTCACGAATGGACAGTGACCCCAACCGGATATTTGCCGATGATATGTAATTTTCGAAATCTTTCTGAGTCAGCCCCAACTGGGTCAGTTTTCCAGCGTCGGGAACGATGAGAATTTCATCATTGACACAACCGCTGATATCAGCCATCGCGACTTCGGGCAGTTGCTCGATTCTTTTGCAGATAACATCCTGGACGAAGCGGCTCAACCCGGAGAAACCGGTAGCGCTACTCTCTCCGGATTCAGTGACATTGACATAAAACGCGGGGATATCGGTGGCGCTGGCTTTCAGCACTCGCGGGCGGTCGATCTGGGGCAGCGACGGCATCGTCCGGTCGATTTTCTCGTTGACCTCGATGAACAAGTAGTCCACGTCGGAGCCGTGGTCGAAAGTGAGTTTTATGACACCGGAACCGTCCTTCGAACGGCAGACCATGTCGGAAAGGGCATTGATCTGAATAAGTTGCTGCCTGAGCGGTTTCAACACGTTTTCATCCAGTTCGCGAGCTGACATGTCGGGAGCCGACACTTGCACAGTGACGTATGGGATGTCCACGTCCGGGATGAGCGAGACAGGGAGCAGGCGGATGCTGACGATGCCGAGCACTATCACCACAAGCATCACCATCGTCACCATAACTGGTCTGTCCAAAAGTTTCTTCAGCATAGGCTACTCCTTCAGGCGGACTTCTGAGCCATCCGCGAGATTTAGATTCGACGATATGATAACTTTTTCACCTTCACTAAGTTGAGAGTTTCGTTCGCTGTTCGGTTCCACCACGAATGAATCGCGATTGGAAGCAATTATGGTTACATACACCCAACGCGCCGTACCATTCGGCTGATAGGTGAAAAGCACGTTCATGTTATCTCTTATCACGACAGCGCTACGCGGCACAACCAACTGATTCGCAACTGTTTTCTCCACTGTCACCTTTACATTCATGCCATCTATGAGTGATGGGGTTCCATGGAGGCTTGCACGGACGGAAATCTGGCCGTTCTTATCCACTGTAGGGTTAATTCCGGTCACCTTGCCGCTGTATTTCTTGGAACCGTCAGCAAACGGGACCACATCGACTTTCAAGCCGTCGGAAAGGAACGGATATTCTGACTCCATCACTGTAAAGTCCACATCCATCGTGCTGTCATCCAACAATGTACAGAATGCGTCGGACGGCGTCTGGTCATACTGCTTGACTTTCAAGTCGGCGACAGTGCCTGAGAACGGCGCCTTGAGCACGGTGCAGGACAAATCATACTTCGCACGCTCAAGAGCATTGACAGCACCCACATAGCCGGAGCGCATTTTAGCCATCGCGAGCACATCAGCCGGTACGGAGGCGGTATCTCTCGCGGCAAACCCCTGACCGGCAAGGACATCATACAATTCGAGGCGGGCTTTCTCCAGCGACAGACGAGCGGATTCGAGTGCGAGGACAAGATCAGGACGGTCCAGCTCGGCGATGACCTGACCCGCACGGACGCGCTGCCCGTTCTTCACATTCAACGTCTTTACCGCCCCGGACGTACCGAATTTCAGCACGGCGCGGGAGGACGCCATGAGTTTACCGTTGGAAAGTATCTGTTTCGGGAAATCCGTCCGCTTCAGGGTCATCACTTCGACCACATTCACCTCTGGCGTATACTCCAACTTCCCTTCTTTCAATGCGTTGCCGCCGCCTTTGCAGCCTGCGAGGGCCAGTGCCGCAAGCGATAAGAAAATATAGCCTAATCTGTTCATCGCCGATAATTATTCGTTCAACATTTCTTCCGGGTCAATGTCTATGTCCCGTCCTGCAATAAAGTCATAAAGGGCATACTGCCTGAGTTTGTAATAATATGACCAGTAATTGCTTATATCATTAATATATCTCTGTAGAGCCGTGTCGTTTTCAGACTGGGCAGTGTTCAGGTCTGTCACACTTGCGTTGCCGTTACGGAATTTTTCCATCATCAGGGAATAGCGTTCTGAGGCGATATCCTTGGCCCTGCGGGAGACTTCGCACTGGCGGCGCTGATTGTTGAACTGTCCGACTGCGGTGTAGATGCTTCTGCGATAGTCGTTTTCAGACTGTTGGACTTGCGCCCTCACCACCGCTTCTGCAGCTTTGGCTTTCTGGACCTTCCCTTTTCCGAGTCCCCAGTCGAACACAGGGACACTGAATGAAAGGCCGACGACTTCCTGGTCGAGAGGATGTCTATATGCGCCATCTATTTTGGGAGCCGTATTGGACAGTCCGAAACGCGCATTCAATGTCATGGTAATTCCACGGTCAGCTTTCGCTTTCGCCACGGCAGACTGCGCATTTAGAATATTTATTTCGTTTTCCAGATCGAATTTGGAGTTGTTCAAAGAGCGTTCAAGGACCATATCATAGTCCATTATCACGTCCGGAAGATCTTCAGACAGAACAGGTTCTATCTCCACGGACTCGTCATAGCCGAGAAGTGAATTAAGGTCCATCTGGGCATCGCGCACCGCCACCATGGTCTCATTAATGGAAATACTGTCGTTCAGCATTCTCAGTTCCAGCTGGAGGTACTCATCCCTGGTCACGCTGCCAAGTGACAACCTCTCGCGCGCGACGTCGTGCATACGGATAGTATTGTCATAATTCGTCTGTGCGATTTCATGGTTCATCCTGGCAAGAATCAGATTACTGTATGCCTTCACAGCGTCGATTGTAATCTGTTCCATCGATTCGATATATGTACGGCGCCCCTTCTCATACTCCTTCGGTTCGATGAGTTTGTCCCATTTGAACTGATTGTAAGAAAAAAGAGGTTGTGTATAGGACAATGTCACCGGCTGCGAATACCAGGACAAGTCTTTGTTCATACCATACTGGTCGATTCTGGACAGGTCGGAATATGCAGACAGCACACCGCCGGTAAAGGTAACGTTCTGCCTCACGCGAAGTCCAAAGCTGTTTTGTAAGTTATTGGTACTGGCGTATTTCAGGGTTCCGTCATCATAATTCTGGAGAAGGACTAATGAGCGGTTGTAATTCATGATATCCCCATAGAAGTGCAGGGACGGAAGCCGGCTCGCTTTATATGAGCGCCAAGCCCAATATGTAGATATGAATGCCTGCCGTGCCTCCAGTGCAGCGACAGACTGCCTTCGGGCTGTCTCGATCACTTCGGGCATGGTCATCTGCTGTGCTCTTCCAAGCATAGTCACGAACAACAGCACTATTATCAACACTCGTTTCATTAAAATGGTCGGCTAATATGGTTAATCATATAAAGTTAGTATATTTTCCCACAACTGTCGTCTTATCGGTGAATTATCTGCTAATCATTATTATTTGAGATGTTTCTTCAGTTCATCCAACTGAACATAAGCGAGAACATCTTTATCCGCTTCGACATCTGTCCCTGATAGGATTATCCTGTCGTTAGAAATTGCGGACAAATGCAGAGTGCCTTCATCCCATGGTTGCTTATACATTTTTCCAGACTTCATATCGATAATAAAATCCTTAGGGGAACCAGCTTCCATCATAGTGCCCACAACATAATCCTTATACACGCCTACAGCATTAACCAAGAACGTATAATCGGCAATAGATTCAAGATGAGACTCTACTGATTTCCGGACATCATCAGGAACTTTCTTACTACCGAAATCGAAGTAATAATCTCCCTTATATTCATCACTCTCGAAAACACTTACATAATCATCAATCGGATTATTGTACATCAACACATCACCAATCTTAGAAAAGCCTACACTCGGGAACATAAAGTCAGGATCACGGAATTCCGGAATTCTTCCATAACGTGAAGTAACATTAAGATTTGTATCGGCAGCAACAGCTTTATATTCACTATTTTCAGTTTTATCCCAATATGCCACACTCAAAAGAAGGTTTTCATTCGAGCAAGCGATATGCGAATACTGGCAGTCTCCAGTTTTACTCTGAGACAAGAATCTTCCATCTGACGAATAATGAGACACAGCATCTTTCTGGCCATCCAGAATCCATAATCCACCACTATTATCCACATCAAAATCAGTGACTTGAAGATACTCCTCCGGACCACGGCCGCGTCTATTCAACACAAACACAGGATTACCGTTCAAGTCAAAAACAATTATCCTGCGAGTAGCCCAGTCGGAGATATAGAACTTATCTTTCTTGAAAACGAGTTTAGATATCTCAGTAAAAGAATACTCTTTCGAAGTATCCGTAAGTTCCACAAGATGGAGATCCTGTTCGAACACCGATTTCCAATCGAAATTATCCTCCTGATAATCTCCAACTTTTATAGTCTTTATAACTGAAGCGTCACCCGATTTGCCTGTACATGAAGTGATCTCCATTAAAATCGAAGCAGCCGCGAACACTGCCAGGCTCACTGCCAAAACAACTTTCTTTCTCATTTTCAACGATTTTTAAAAACATTTACAACCTAAAACTACCGCTTAAAGAGTTTTTTGATATCATAATCAAACAACTCTTCTCATGGGCATAAACGATTTGATTTAATAGTTCCAATTCGGTAATCACAATCCATTAACACACTAATATATAGGCTATTATCATCCGGATTCCAAGCAATACACGTAACCGGATAATCCAGATGTACAGATTTTACGTAGTTACCATCCCAATCGAAAACACAAATAGTATTTCCACTTGGAGAATCTACCTGATTAGACATATAATAATTAAGATCTTTCCCGTCGTACAAAGCATAAATATAGGTTTCAGATGACGAGACCGAAATAAAATTCAGTTTAGACTCCGGTCCCATCAAAACTTGTCCTCCAACTTTCCCATCAAATGAAAAATCTTCAAGCTTTTCACTCCGCACAATTTCATAGTGTCTGTAGTCCGCAATTTCATAAGCACCGGCACAATATCCGAAAACAGCCGTTCTCCCTAAAGCGTCATTGATACAAATATGTCCCCGCAAAAGACTACAACCAGTCTCCACATCCAAACCATAGAATGAATAATTCCCGAACTTTGAAATCGTATTTCCATCCAAAAGTTTGGACTCATATTTATAATTTCCATGTTTAGCGATACCGACTATCGTATCACCCGCCACTGCAATTGTACTGAAAGTTCCGATATCAAAAGAATTCACTCTATCGACAGAATGTCCCTCAAGTACGAAAGAGTATGCTTTATTCTTGAGCACATCGCAAAGAATAAAGTCATGATCCTGCACCAATATCTGAGTAATATTCAGCAATTCTCCGGAAGCCCTCCCCTTCTTGATGTCTGATGACAGAAGGTTTCCGTCACAATCACTAATCCTCAACAGTTCATCACCTTTCTTCTCTGACCAAAGCACATAATCTCCACATGTGGCGAGTATTTCCGGCATGACTATAGAATCTCCAGGAATCGGCAGGAACTCTACATCGCGACTTACTTCCAACTTAGTCATAGGAACACTCTGCAACCATGTTTTCTGGTGCGAACATGCTGTCATTAATAATACAGCAGCCAACAAAGTCTTTGTTATTGTATTATATCTCATACCCATCAAAATACAGTTAATCATTTCGAAGAAAGAGGTACCCTGACAATTACAGTCCCGCCAATATCTTCAGAAACAGCATATAGCACCTGTTCAGCCACACAGAATGCAGATACCGGAAAAGGCAGTCGATAATCGGTAACGAATGATCCATTCCAGTCATACTCCTTCACCAAATCGCCTATAAAACCATTCTTGGCCGCTTCATTATAAGTTTCATCAGAAGATATCAGAAAAATCCCTTTATCTGTAACTGACGTCTGCATTATGCCAGCTTTACTTTTATTATGGTCAATCCCCGTCCTGGACCCCATTTTATATAACTTCGGCGCATTTTCCACAGAACTGGAATAAACACGTTCCAAATGAGCATCATCCACATCATAAATTTCATAACTATCTGATGACAGGGCATATACAAATGCTGATGCACGAGTCTGCGGTATTCTGACATCAGACTGGAAAACACTTCCCCTATAGATTCCTTCGACATCCCCAGTATCAAACGGGTATGAAAAATCCGTCTGACAAATCTTACCTTCCGGGTCCACATGTCCTAATCTCGTGTCCGAAAAAGAGCCGACCGCTATAATATTGCCTTCCACATCAACAGCTCGTGATGGCCGGAATTCAGATGTATACGGCACAGGTCTCTCCGACTGTTTAAAACCAGGTAAAGAGATATAACACATCGTCTTACGCGATCTGTCCAAGAATTGAATGATATGATTCCTGATATTAAACTGATGTGGCCTCATATAATATTCGTTGGACGCACGACCGATGTAACCAAACTTTTTGCAAACCACATTCCGATGTAAATCCACAGCATAGAACATCGGATTTCCGCCAGTAAGGAGAACCAGAAGGCTATCGTCAACGCTAATATCAAAAACTTGAAGATTATCCTCCAAATGAATAATGGTATCACAATTTGCGACCTGCTTATGCCCAACAGAGTTACTCGTCTTCGCTCCGCTGTGACAGGATATCATAGCAAGACACAAAAACGATATCAGGAGTAACGAAAAATATGTTCGGCAAACACTTCGCATAACTACAGAATTTAAAATCAGAACTTTATGTCTATCCATACCGACAGTTAGAGCTGCTATATGAGTTCAGACATATCATATCTGTAGATATTGTCATTAGCATCTACACCATACAACACTTTGGAAGACCCGTCAAATGTTATTGATTTCAAACTTTCTTTCAGCGAGATTTCAAACAGCAGATTTCCATCCCAATCAAATATATGAAGATGAGGGGCATCACCACCTTTTATCCAATCCATAAGAGACACGCCGCCAACATATAATGACATAAAGTATTCAGATGATTGCGCTGAAGACATATAATAAAGACGATGATTCTCGTCACTTGCATTTAGCATATCTCTCCACTTTTTGTATTCATCAGAAATCGCACACGTTATCTTATCACCCTTTTCTAAATCCATAAAATTCACCTGCGGAGACGAACACATCGCCATAGCCAATTTGCTATTCTTCTGATTTAATGCGCAAGCTGATGATAATCTATCAAAATACTGTTCTCCTGAGACATTCGGATAGAGAGACAGTTTTTTAATTCGATGCCCACTTTCATCCAAAATCTCCAGAGAATAATCATCGGCCTCCGGAATGATTACGGCATGTGACTTTCGCATAGGAAACGCGTATAAAGGCCTGCCTGGCAGCTTTAATAATTCAGACAGGACTGTATTATGAGTTTCAATAGACTTCAGATAGTCGAAACTATACGAAGCCCCCAAGCTCAAATCAAATATATAAAGAAGATTACTTTCATTAATAAGTTCCTCAAACAGAGGGATTAACAGTTCATTAGGCCCTCGTCCCTTTGCTATATACGCCCCTAGAGGAGATCCATCATTAAGAGAATATGCATGAACCATAAAAGGAGACCCCTTCACTGTTCCACGCAACAGCAAAACTGAATCCGAAACGAATATACCACATATCCCATTTGGCTTATCTCCATTCAGGTCAACGGAAATCCCGCTCATAGTACACGTTTTCTCAGCATTAGCTTTATGTACTGGCGCATCGAAAATATTTTCATCGCTACTGCCACAACATACAAGGACGGCCGAAAAAACCGTCAGCCACACAAGAGTAAGACACTTCTTCAACATATAAATACGTTTTTAACCTTCAACACAACCTAGACAAACTTCATAATCAGAAGTATAGGGTTAGACTGCTCCGTAACAGCCGGATATATTATTTTAGCATCTTCAACATTGACAAACTCGCAAACCAAATATTTTTCAGACATATAACAAGGAACAGCGAGAGTCCTTTTACCATTCACATCCACATCAAAGCCGGCATGACTGCCTGGGCCAGGATGTTTTAAAAGATTACGGCCAATCAAATTACATCCTTCAATACTCCACATATCAAAATACCACATATCCGAGAGCCTATAATTCAGATACATGTATTTCGAATTAAACACCTTAGATATGCTGCTTATACATTCCCGAGAAACAGATTTCAGTTTGTCCAATGACGAATATGCGTCAATCGGCACAGTATAGTTTCCGCTCGATAAAACCAGCCATGGAGATTCTTCATGAGAAGTGACCCTGTATATAGTATCCGAGAATGGCATTTTGAAATAGCTGTAATCATCTTTTCCCCATAAACTATTCAGATACACCATAGCTGTATTTACATCTCGATCCCGAAGTTCACTATACCGAACCTGTCTAGTAAGTTCATCATAAATCTTAAGCCTAGTCTTTTCATTTCCAACAGGACTCAACGACACAGCCAGTTTTCCATCAGGCAGAACTGATATAGATGCCGCATTATCAAATTGGATATTACCGGCGAAACTACCATCAGAATGATACTTCAATATCCGTTTCGGATTCATATCACAAACATAAACACTCCCGTCTTTACCATAAGCTGCACCAGAAAGCCTCAGATACTCGCCAGGACCTTTACCTTTATGACCTATCACGCTACGTATCGTCCCAGACATCATATCCACTGAGAGAAGCACATCACCTCCATTTATAAGAAGCATTCCATCGTGCTCATCTACAGGAAAAACTCGTTCCAGCACCAGGGAATCAGAATTACCAACTTCGATTACACTGATTACCTCGGCGACGTCATTCAACATAAATGAAGGTGCGTTGTCCTTTAAATGATCACCCAAGTTAATTTCATTATTCACCTTCACGACACCTCCTCCACATCCGGAAAGAATGATGCCGACTACCAAAAATAAAAATATTTTTTTCATACTACCGGATTTAAATGTTTTACGACAAAGCTATAAAACAGAAACTAACAATACAATATCGATGATGATTTTCCTTACTTACAGGTATTTTCACAACTGATTAATTATCAACGCTTACAAGAAGCACGCTTCTTACAAAACGCCTCTAAAGACCGTAGAAGGCCGTTTTTCCTAATAGTCTGCAAGTAAGATAATCAATAGACAAACAAAGATTTTTTGGGACAATCTGCAATTCTCATTACCTTTGTAACAGCCTAACTAATCAAAACAAAAAGTAATGAAGACACAACAAATAGCCACAATATTATCGATATTCACAATAATCCTCACCAGTTGTTCCAACCAAAGCAAATTACTGGCGAATATCGATTCTTATATACAAACATATCCGGACAGCGCATACACAGAACTCAAGAAATATAAAGAGTCAGATTTCACGAATAGAAAAAACAGGGCGAAGTATTGTACCTTATACGCTATCGCTCTGGACAAAAACAGTTATGACTCCGGCAGCTTTCTCGATACACTGTCAGCGTATAAAAACTATTACAAACGCCACGGTAATCCCCGAGAAAAAATGTTGTTCAACTTTTATCTTGGAGATCAGCAGACAGACTCAAATATGTTGGAAGAAGCCGTCTCCTCTTACACTGAAGCGTTACTGCTCGCAAAAGAATGTAAGGATTGGTTCTATTGCGGGATGTCATCTTCCCGCATAGGCGTCTTATATTCCAGACAATACAATAACAACGAAAGTATAAAATACCAAGAAATCGCGTGCAACTATTTCAATAAAGTCGGAGATCCTCATTATATATTGAGGTCTCAATTGAAATTAGCATCCGCGTATATGAGCCAAAAGCGTTTCGACGAAGCATTGAAACTATGCCAAGACACATACACTAAAGCTAAATCACTAAACAACAATCCGATACTCACATCAGCCCTCAGTCTGATGTCTTCATTCTATATGCTTCTGGAGCCCCCGCATCCTGACAGCACCATACATATTATAAAACAAATCCAACAAATAAATAAAAAACTGGACGTATCGTTGTATAGTGAAGCCGCGAAGGCCTATAGCCTTATAGGGGAAAGACAACAGGCTCATACTTACATCGATTCCGCCTATGCAGCCATCAATACAAAACATGACAGAATGTACACACTGGCAGCAGATTTCGAAATACGCGACAGAGAAAAAGATACCACAGCAGCATACCCATTACTAAAAGATCTCCAAGACATAGTGGATGATATAACTGCTAAAACTCTTCAGCAGTCCATCACATTGGCTCATGAAAAGTATTATCAGCAGCAAAAAGAACTCGCCGACTATAAAATAAAGACGAACAGAGTCATCTATTCTCTTCTGCTTGTCCTCGCAGCCACACTTATTCTCTTGTCCATTAAAATATTACGAAGCGAGAAAAAAGCGCATTCCAAGACGAAAGAAGTCTTGGTCAACACTGAACAGGAACTATCCGAGACAGAGTCCAAGCTAGACAATTCAGAAAAGCACCTCACGCAAATGACCGCACAGGCCCAAGACTATAAGAACACACTAAGGGACTTGATAAAATACGATGAGAGCTCCGTCCTGATATCAATGATAGGTGAAATATTGCAACGCTATTACTCTCCGGAAAACAAAAAGATTTCTCTCGAAGACAGCATAGGCGACATAATAGAAACCCACATCTGCGCCAAAGACTTCAGAGATTGCATATTAAAATATACGGATAAAAAATTCACAGGAGTCCTCAACAAATTCAAAACAGTAGTCCCGGATTATAAGGAAGAAGACCTCTTATTATTTGCTCTATATGCTATAAATATGGAGTATAAAGTCATAAGCACCATTTCCAAAATTTCGTGCCAAACCCTTTATACAAGGTATAATAGACTACGAAAACTAATCATGAAATCCGACTCCCCGGACAAAGACTATCTTCTGGAACTACTCAAGACCCGGCCTTCATGCGCCACAAAAAAGCAGACTAAATCCCCCCGGTAAGCCGGAAATGCCAAAGCACGATTCCGGCTGTCACTGAAATATTCAGGGAATGTTTCGTGCCGAACTGAGGAATCTCCAGGACACCGTCGGACGCATCCACCACTTCCTGCTGGACGCCATCCACCTCATTTCCCAGAACCAGGGCATACTTTTTACCCGGTTCAGGCACGAACTTGTCCAACTTTATCGAATTTACCGTCTGCTCCACACTCAGCACGACATAACCGTACTCCTTCAGCTTCCGGACAGCATCCATCGTCTCCTTCTCATACACCCAATCCACACTGAACTCAGCCCCCAGCGCGGACTTGTGAATCTCCGGAGACGGCGGGACCGCGCAGATTCCGCACAGCCAGACCTTGTCCACCTTAAAAGAATCCGCACTTCTGAACACGGACCCCACATTATGCGCGCTCCTGATATTGTCCAAGACCACGCAAACCCCCGATTCCGGAAGATCCTTATACTGCTCCGGGCTGACGCGCCCGAGCTCGATGTTCAGCAACTTTCTATCTTTCATACCACCTATTGTTTATGTCAATGCCTTCGTAACCCAATTCCTCACAAATAATTGCAAAGATATCCCAAAACAAGGAAAATTCTTACAATTATTTATTTAAAATCGATTAAAAGTGTTATATTTGTACGAATGCCCGCAAAGAGCATGAAAGGATTAACATGTTAAACCAGACTCTAAACAACTTTTTATGAAACAAGATCTTCAAATTTTTGATCTTATCAAAAAGGAAAAGGAAAGACAATCTCAGGGACTTGAACTCATAGCTTCTGAAAACTATGTCAGCAACCAGGTCATGGAGGCTATGGGATCCATCTGCACAAACAAATACGCTGAGGGATATCCTGGAAAACGCTATTATGGCGGATGTGAAGTAGTAGACCAGATCGAGCAGATAGCTATCGATCGCCTCTGCGAAATATATGGTGCAGAATACGCAAACGTACAGCCTCATTCAGGCGCACAGGCTAACCTCGCCGTAGAAATCGCTATTCTTAACCCGGGTGACACCTTCATGGGTCTGGACCTCTCACAGGGAGGACACCTCACACACGGCTCACCGGTCAACGCATCAGGCATCCTCTATCATGCTGTCGCTTACGGACTCGATCCGGAAACAGGAAGAGTAGATTACGACAAGATGGAGGCTACAGCTAAAGAGTGCAAGCCGAAACTCATCATCGGAGGAGCATCTGCATACTCAAGAGAGTGGGATTACGCCCGCATGAGAAAAATCGCAGACGAAGTAGGAGCTATTCTCTGGATCGACATGGCTCACACAGCAGGTCTCATCGCAGCAGGCCTTCTGGAGAACCCTGTCAAATATGCTCACATCGTGACATCTACCACACATAAGACACTCCGTGGACCAAGAGGAGGTATCATCCTCATGGGTAAAGACTTCGACGATCCTCAGGGCAGAAAGACACCTAAGGGAGAGATCAAGAAGATGTCTCAGATCCTGAACGCAAGCGTATTCCCTGGAATCCAGGGCGGTCCTCTCGAGCATGTTATCGCAGCTAAGGCAGTAGCATTCTACGAGGCACTCCAGCCTGAGTATAAAGAATACCAGAAACAGGTCGTAGCGAACGCTAAGGCTATGTGCAACAAGTTCATCAGCAAGGGATACAAAGTCGTATCCGGCGGCACTGACAATCATCTGATGCTCATCGACCTCCGTACAAGATTCCCTGAGGTTACAGGTAAAGTAGCCGAGAACGAGCTCGTAAAGGCTGACATCACTGTAAACAAGAACATGGTTCCTTTCGATTCACGTTCACCATTCCAGACTTCAGGAATCCGCGTAGGTACACCTGCCGTAACATCCAGAGGTTTTGTAGACAAAGATATGGATGATATCGTAGAACTCATCGACACCGTTCTTTCATCAGCTGCTGAGCACATCGACGCCATCACAGCCAAAGGAGAGCGCACCGAGGAGCAGAAAGCATCTCTCGCAGCTCACCAGGAAGTACTCGACGACGTAAAGAGAAGAGTACACATGATGACAAGCGGACGTCCTCTGAACAGATACTAATCTTAGTTCCAAATATTGAGAAAAGCCCTCGGAGATTTCCGAGGGCTTTTTCTTTGTCACTCAGCAACTTTCGCTGCTACCTGACTGGTCTAAGAACAAATCTAAAATCATATTCAGCCGGGTGGACCCGATAATCTTCCATCGGAAGCGCACCCCATGAATTGATACCGCCTACACCGGCCTCCTTCATATCGAAATTAACGTAAGTCGTTCCGAGCGTACGGTTATCATTATGTGCAAGAGGCAGAAGCTCAAGCGAATGTGTACCGTTGCCGAACTGCCCGTTCGTAGGATTAGGACGAGGCATAGGATCTGTCAATGCCGAATCCATATCCTTCTGACTGAACGGCAGTGCCGACCCGCTGAATCTGATATCAGATGTAACCTCCAGGCCCATACCTGAACCGTCAGTCACACGAAGCCAGCGAAGTCCCGTCTTGGTACCGGACTCCTGAGTCCTGACATAGCCATACCAATACTGGTCCTCAACCCTCTGTGTATAATGACCGAGAAGCGCGGACGAATTTCTGTCACAGTAGTTATCCCAAGGACCGAGGCCATAGAAATCCATTGTGGAGAAATCTCCAGGCATAGCGAACTTCATTCCGTAACGGAAGAGATCCGGAGCCTTGCTGAGTTCACCCGTATCGATCATCTTTTCAGAAACCGAAAGCGAGCCGTCAGAGAAAATGTCATAAGTCATGCTGACCTGGCCTACAGGAATCTCATACAATGTCGTAACCACGTATCTGTCCGCCTTTTTCTCCACATTAAACGAAAGAAGTTCAAATACAGGATAACGCCACACTTCTGACTTGACATGCAGCTTGGCACCGAGATCATTCTCCACCGGAGCTCTGCCGAAAGAAGGCATCAATGCCTCTTTAAGAAACTCAGTACCATCGATCTTGTAGCTGGTCAATGCTCCTGTAACCTTATCGAATACAGCCGCCCAATCAGCAACACGTACACCTTCGGACAAACCGGCATAAGTAAACTTCCCGGAAAACTCGACATTGACCCCGTCATTGATCTCAGGTAAAATTCCTTTCGCGACAGCTGCGGAGCCGGCGGTATAGGCGCAAGCCGGGGCCTCGTACAGGCGGATCTGGTCATAGGCGACCTCAAAACCGGCAGGGAGGATGCCGTCGCGGGATTTGAGCTGCCAACTTGCATCGATGCTGATATCGGTGTCCATGTGGAATGTCGCGCATCCGGAATCCGAATTCGTGGCTCCGGCAACAGCTTGGAGGACGTCTTTCATGGTGATGCCAAGGCTTACATATCCGGTCTCACCAGGGGCAAGGTCCACGTTCTCGCAAACGCCGGAAAGCACTTTCTCGCCACCGGCCTCGACTGACCAGACCATTCTGTAGCCGGAGAGAGGGAGGAAGAAATTCTCGTTGTATACTTTCAGTTTCAGTTCCGTATTATCCTCAGATACAGATGATTTCAGACGGAATGTACTGTCGGCGGAAGTATGGATAGACCTGTACTGGTATCTCACTTCATATGCCTGAGGATGAAAATGCCTGTCGGCTGACACGATTCCGTTACAGTTAAATGAACCGTCGGAAGGGTCGTAATCATTAAAGTCGCCTCCGAAAGCGAACACCTCTGAATCGCCTACTTTTCTGTAAAGAGCCTGGTCCGCGAAATCCCAGATGAAACCACCCTGGAACTCAGGATATTTACGCACAAGGTCCCAGTATTCTTTCAAGTTTCCACAGGAGTTGCCCATCGCGTGGGAGTATTCGCAGAGGATAAGCGGTTTGGTAGGAGAACCTTTAAGATACTTCTCGCATCTTTCAGGGGAAGTATACATAGGGCACCAGATATCGGTATGACGTTTCCGGTTAGCCCGCTCGTACTGGACAGGACGACTGCTGTCATAAGACTTGATCCAGTCATATATTTTCTCAAAATTGGAACCGTCTCCAGCCTCATTTCCCATACTCCAGATGATGATGGAAGGATGGTTATAGTCACGGAAAACCATACGCTGGTTACGCACGAGATGCATATCGAAGAAGTCCTCACGCGCCGCCAAAGTTTCTTCATCGTAACCCATTCCGTGTGATTCCACGTTCGCCTCATCGACCACATAGATGCCGAATTTGTCGCAGAGGGCGTACCAGAGAGGATCATTAGGATAGTGAGACGTTCTTACAGCATTGATATTCAACTCTTTCATAATCTTGATATCCCTGAGCATCTCCTCCTCAGTGACGACATATCCACCGTGTGTGCTCATCTCATGACGGTCCACACCTTTAATGAGAATCGGCTGGCCATTCACGAGAAGCTGGTTATTCCTGATAGCCACAGTCCTATAGCCGAACTGAAGAGATGTGCTCTCCTCCAATCCTTTACGACCTGAGGCGCTGACTTTCAAAGTATAAAGCGACGGTGTCTCGGCTGTCCAAAGTTCAGGAGAAGCCACGCCGAATTCCGCGCGGAAAACGCGATTCCCGTACGCATCTTTCCCGAGGTTGCGGCCCAACGCCTCTGTCGCCGAATAGACCTTCCTGCCTGCCGGGTCTGTAATTTCATAAGAGAGGCTGGTAATTCCCGGAGTAAGGGTAAGGGTCAATGCCGTTTTACCGTCCATTTCTCCGCGGACATTCACATCCTCGATACGGTCTTTTTCTCTCGTGAAAAGATACATTCCGCGTGCGATTCCTGAGAATCTCCAGAAATCCTGATCCTCAAGATATGTTCCGTCACACCAGCGGTAAATCTCCATCGCGATAAAGTTATGCCCCTTCTGAACATAACGGGTAATATCGAAGCAAGCCTCCAGTTTACTGTCCTCGCTATATCCGACGAACTTTCCGTTCACCCAGAGACGGACATTGGAAGTGGCGGAACCCACACAAAGACGGATCTGCTTTCCATTCCAGTCCTCAGGCAGGTCGAAAGTACGTCTATACTGCCCCACGTAGTTATCCTTTTCAGAAACGAACGGAGGATTATTCTCGAAATGTCCCCGCCAAGCATAGCCGACATCCAGATAAACAGGGTCCACATAACCGTTCAGCTCCCACATTCCCGGAACCGGCATAGTCCCCCACGCAGAGTCATCGAAACTCTCAGCCGTAAATGCGTCCTCCGCCACCGACGGGCTATCGCAAAGGTTAAACTTCCATACCCCGTTCAGGGTCAATGTCTTCTGCTGGTCGGTAACGAACGTGGCCCTCATAGGAAGCCTGTTCACTTCTGAAACAGCAGGGTTCTGCCAATCGGGCAAACTTCCGACATTCTTGTCAGAAGAAACAGCCACTGCAGCCGGGAGAACTAATCCCGTCACAAGTGCGACAATTTTTCTCAATTCCATGGTTATCAGTTTTAATATCGGTAATTATTATTCCGCAATTTCCAAAAGCACGACAGTGCCGTCCATCGTAGAGGCCAGCACGCAACGGCGTCCATGCAATTTCAGCACGCGGACAGGATTCACCAGAGCGACGGAAATCTTGTGCGCCCAAAGGAAAGAACCAGTCTTCGCGTCCATCCCGACAAGATTTCCCTTGTCTGTCGGAACATACAAGATGCCTTCGGTTTCTGTCAATGCCGATGGGGCGATATCGTATCCGAGGCTATCCCTCACATTCCAAAACTCGAGTGAAGGATCGAGTTCCCCTCCGTCAGCAGGAGCAGCTACGTCAGCAGGGAAAGCATACATTCTGCTGAACATGACCTTGGAATAAACAGTATTGCCGTCACTTCCGAGACCTATTGCATCACGTCCGCCCGCCACATGGAAAAGTTCTTTTCCTGTCTTGGCATCGATGGCGTAAACGTTTCTGTCAGGGACAGCTACGAATATGCGGCCGGCAGCATATACAGGGACACAATGCGCAGGAGAATGCATCCTGGACGGTTTCCCTACTGTCCAGACCCACTGCTCACGACCAGTCTTAGGGTCCAGTGAATATAGTTTCCTTCCCCAGGTTCCGAACACCACCCTCTCCTGGTCGCCATAAGGAGAAGAAATGGCATGTCCCTCTACTCCGGTATAAGTCCAGACCGCTTTTCCGGTCTTCAGGTCAAGCGCTCTGAAGGCATTGTCAGAACCCCCTACATAGACGATTCCATTCATGATGAGCGGAGACGCGAGGACGGATTTTGCGGTAGCATACTCCCATTTGACGGACCCGTCAGAGGCTTTCAGCGCATAGACTTTTCCGTCGGTGCAGCCGAAGACGAGGGTGTTTCCTGAAATCGCAGGTGTAGAATAAATCTTACTTCCGAATGACTTGGACCAGATGGTGTGGCCGTCTTTGAGCGATATGCAATTCACTGTACCAGAGGCCAATGGAAAATATGCCCTGTCCCCTTTCACGGCGAAACCGGCCGCAAGATTCGCTCCGAACACCTGTTTCCAGACTTCACGGACCTGAGGATAACGCTCATTCACATCATATCTCATCCATGGATAATCGTCAGGAAGTCCATAAGCGTCATAATGCACGGTATCTACCACAGGGCCATGGAATTCGTACTCGTACCACGGAGACATTTCCACCACTGTGGAACCGAAAATCTTACGCTCCGAGAAAGATATTTTCTCCGGAGAAAGTCTCACGATATTATATCCCGGCACTCTGCCCGCAGACAGGGTAGAACGGCACAGGACCGCAGGAATCCCCATATAGTTCATGGCGATATTCTGATGCCAATGTCCGCCTATCTCGAAACGCACATCGAGTCGCTTGAGCTGCTTGGTGACATCGAAATAGTTGAGCACGGAAGAGTCCATCGGATAATGGTTTATGAATATGCACTTCCCTTCCTTGTTCAGCGACTTCAGCCATTCCATAGTCTCACGCGGAGCCAGTCCCGGTGCCATACGCATATCAGGACCGCTGTTGCAGCCTATGAATCTCCAACCTTTCTTCTTGAAGTCGAAATGCTCGTAACCGAAGACCTTCAGAAAGGTGTTGCAACCGCTCTCTGACCAGTTCGCGTCATGATTACCCTGAACCACATAATACGGGAATCTCAGAGTATCCATCATGCTTTTGGCCAATGCTATTTCTTCATCGGTTCCGAAATCGGTGATATCACCTCCGAAAAGCACAAAGTCCAGCGAATCCTGATGGTTTATATCTCTGAGACAAGCCTTCAGGTCATCGATAGCCCCGGAATTCGCAGCAAGGTGAGTATCAGTCAAAAACGCAAAACGTAAAGTACTGTCTCTACGGGAGTCAGCAAACGCAAACGTCCGCGCTGCGAAAAATATCACAGCCACGGACAGAATGTAAAGTATTTTATTCTTCATCATCAGATTATTTCCATATCACTTTCCTGGATCCACCCTTGTCGACCATCAGAGAGAGAAATATTCTTCCACACACCAACAGAATCGAGGATCTTCACTTTAGTCCCCTCATGCAGCACGAACAAATCTTTCGAAGATTCTGCTGACGGTGAACTCTTTGCAGATGAAACAGGACTTATAATTATAGCGTAATCCGCTTTCATATAATCACTTCGCTGCCATGCCGAAAATCCGAAAGTTCCCGCGCCCATCAGAAAGAGCACTATCGCAGAATAGAAACCGGCCCGCCTGAGTCCTCGCCTGTTCCCCAAAAGGAAAATCAGGAGCATGGCCAATGCTGCCGCGAGCAGGACAAGTGACAGGACTGCCCAGACATTGGAAGAGAGCAGGTAACTTATTTTTCTCGCCCAGTTCTTCAGAATAAACTCCGGAACTACATCTATCTTATCCTGTATCAAGCTGTTGGCAAATTCCAGGTTATATCTTGCATCCGAAAACGAAGGTCTGGATTTAAGTGTTCTTTCATAATATAGAATCGCGTGTGCATAGTCTCCGGATTTGAAATATGAGTTACCTATATTATAATACAGTTCCGGTGAGACTACTCCGGTATTTTCCACAGCTTTCCAGGAATCCAGGCTTTCACGCCAATTTCCCTCAGTGTAGGCGGCAGTGCCTTTCTGCCACAGAGAATCGAGATATACATCGGCATTGGCCCGAACCACTCCCGGAAGGGTCAGCATCAGCGCGACTATCGTGACGGCAGTCTTGGATGCGGTATTTTTCTTTTTTCCTTTCATCATAGAATCGATTGCGGAAATCACGTCCACAGCTTCATTATAGTGGGTATTCATAGCCTCGTGACCGCCGTCAGGGGAATATCTTGCGTATTCGCAGGCATCGATGAGATCCACAAGTCTCTTCGCAAGTTCCTCAGTCACACCGTTTTCAGCAAGCGTTTCCGATATATTCTCCTTACTCAGGTCCTCCACGCTTATATTCATCTTGTCGGACACGAAACCGAGAAGGGCCTTGTGCAATTCCTCATAGAATGCCGAGTAGAGATTCTTTTTCAGGAAATCGCCGGCAGACTTGAGACGGGCAAGTGCCATCTTGGTAGCACGTCTGTTTCTGGAACCGGCCACGTCGGCTTTTCTGGATTCAATTCCGCGCAGCAGATACCAAACCACGGCTGCTGCGACAAGCAACAACGTAACTATCAGCCAGTAATACCAAGTTCCGACGAAGAACCCCGTCTTGAACGAATAGGACGGAATGGCAGAAGAAATGAAACGGATATCTTCTCCCAAATTCTTCACACCCTTTCTGTCCGGCATGACCAACTGGGATGAAGAGGACGAAGCTGAAGTGGCGGCGCCTTTTTCCACATCGAATTCCAACGTGCCGGCGTCTATCGTTTCATACTTGCCTGAAGAAACATCGAAATATGAGACCTTTACAGGTCCTATGGCGAAATGACCGCTGCTTCTCGGGATGAACGGATACTCGAAGACCTTGCTTCCTGAAGTGCCTCCCGTACTTTTGTCAGTATTCTCAGTGGTCTTAGTATCATAGACATCCATATCCGGAGGGAAGTTTATCTTCGGTGCCTCAAGCAGGGATACATTTCCCTTTCCGGTAACCGTAACGATAAGCGAAGTCGCCTCGTGAGTCTTCAAATTATCGTTCGCAAGCTTGGCCGAAACGCGGAAGTTTCCGACGCCGCCACAGAAATCTGCAGGAGCACCGGCAGGGAGAGCCTTGACATGAACATGGGCGGCAGGTGTGGAAATACGTTTTCTGACAGTGGTATAACCGTCATCGAAAAAGCTGTCGAATATACTGTTGCCTGTTCTGGATGCAGTTCTGACGTTCACCAGACATACAAGTTCGGCAGGGTCTATTACCAAGTTGCCGGCCTGCTGAGGGATAAGCACATATCTGCGGAGCAATGCCGCGTTGTACAACTGTCCGCCGACATCTTCGCGATGGAACTCGATATTGTTGGGCGAAGCGGTTTCCTGGCTCCAGAAACCGTTGAACGAAGGGAACTTGGCGCCTTCAAACCCAGCAATATCCACTTTCTGATACAGTTTCAATTCAGCCGTAATAGGCTCACCGATGACAGCACTGGTCTTGTTCAACGAAAATTTCAGGAACAGGTCAGATGACGAGATATTACCACTGGCGGCGGACGATGAAGAACGCCCTCCTGACGAACTATGTCCGGAATTCGAAGAAGAGGAACTGCCAGAGGCCAAGACTTCTATCGATGTTTCCGCAGATGAAATTTCATTTCCGCCGACCTTGGCTGTAGCCCTCGGGAGTTCAAACTTTCCGGTCGACTTCGGCATCAAAATATAGGTGTATGTAAACTGCGACGATTTCGTGCGCTTACCGTTAATGATGCTGACGCTCGTCGACTCTCCTTTCTGCGGCCCCCAAACCAAAGAGAACCCGTCCCCTGGAGTCCAGCTGAACCCCGATGGACGACCTTCGCCCTCGATTATGAAGGTGACGTTAAACTGCTCATCAGCCGCGACTATCCCCGGCGCGTCCACCTTAATGACCGACTGCGCTGCCGCGAAAATACCTATAGCCCAAGTGATTATGGTCAATGCTGTTTTTTTCAATGCCGTTGTTCTCATGTATTCATCCTCCTACCAGTTCTTCTCTTTCTGACGAGATTTCAAGGCCTCAGCCTTTTCTCTGTTCACTTTATCCTGAGTTTCTTTCTCCTTAGCCTGGATGGCTTTCAGCATCTGCTGTGCCTGCTGCGGAGAAATCTTAACAGGTTGCTGACCGGACTGGCCGTTCTGGTTCTGTCCCTGGTTATTATTCTGATCCTGACCTTTGTCCTGGTCTTTATTATCCTGCTTATCTTGCTGATTCTGATCATTTTGCTGATCATTCTGCTGATCTTTGTTGTCCTGATTGTTCTGGTTCTGATCCTGGTTTTGGTTCTGGTCATTCTGCCCGCCACCGCCACCATTTTTCTGCTGATCTTCCAGTTTCTTCTTCGCGTAGATATAGTTCTCTTTAGCTTCCAGGTCTGAAGGATTTGCCAAAAGGGCTGACTTGAAAGCATTGACAGCAGCCTGATAATCCTTCTTGGCGAGAGCGACATCACCGGCATTGAACCAATAGTCAGAGACATGGCTCGACGCTGGCGCGGAATCTTTTATGCGGTCCAGCAACTTTCCGGCCTCGTCGTAGTTTTTCTGCCGGTAGGCGGTATTGGCGAGATTATAGTTCGCAGCGACAGATGTGGAGTCTTTCACAAGTGCCTTGCGGTATGATATGTCGGCCTCACGCCAGTCCTCTTTCTTGAATTTGCGGTTACCCGCCCTGACATCATGTCTATCCACCTGAGCAAACATTTGAGCTGCACAGAGTATAGCCAAAACAGATGTCAATATATATTTCATTCCCTTCATAACTTACTTTTTATCAAATAGATGACGAAGCACTTTTCTTTCGCCGACCATCATCTGTATCACAAAAAGGGCCAGTGCGATGGCGAAGAAATACATATATTGCTCGTCATATTCTTCGAAAACTACTGAACTGAACTGTTCTTCATCGAGTTTACGGACATTGTCAATGATCGGATTCAGTCCGAATTCGTCATTCCCGGCATGGACATAGGCACCGTTTCCGGCACGTGCCACGTCGCGGAGAGTCGATTCATCCAATTTCGTGACGACGATGTTGCCTTCCGAGTCCTTCAGCAGTCCGCCTTTCATCGGAATCGGCTGGCCTTGTTCAGACCCCACACCTATCGTATACACGGAGATTCCCATTTCAGCTGCCTGCTTGGCCGCAGATACAGGGTCGTCTTCATGGTTTTCACCATCGGTAATCACTATTATGGCACGGCTCTTCTCACTCTGCGCGCTGAAACTGCGGATACAAGTGTTTATCGCGTCGCCCATAGCAGTACCCTGAACAGGTACCGATTCTGTGGAAATGTTGTTCAAGAACATTTTCGCTGAAACGTAGTCAGTGGTTATCGGAAGCTGGACAAAGGATGTTCCAGCGAATAATACAAGACCGATTCTGTCTCCGTTAAGCTTATCCACAAGACGGGATATGGCCAGTTTCGCACGGTCCAGTCTGTCCGGAGAGTAATCCCTGGCAAGCATGGAGTTGGAGACGTCGAGCGCTATCATGACTTCAGCGCCCTTCATCTGATGCTCCTTCAGTTTGGCACCCATCTGAGGACGGGCCATACCGATGGAGAAGAACATAAAGGCCAATGAGAACAGGACAACACGTACCCATCCCTTGGAGCCTGAATATGAAGGCATGAGTTCCTTAACCAGTTTCTCATCACCGAACTTCCTGATACTCTTGCGTCTGCGATACCTCAACAAGGCGTATAGCACCGGAAATACCGGCACTAAGAACAGCAACAAAAGATATTGGGCATTTGCGAAATATATCATAATCCAGTCTCCTTCATTTATGGCAGTTTTCTAAACACGACAAGACTGAGCAATGCTTCCAGCATCAGGCACACAAGCGCAACGAGTGCGAAGTCACCGAACAGTTCCTTGTATACAGGGAAGCTGTCCACTGTTGTGCGCGCCTTCTCCATCTTGTTGATTTCACTGTAGATTTCAGCAAGTTTCGTATTGTCAGTAGCCCTGAAATAGCGGCCTCCGGTAGTTTCGGCAATATTCCTGAGAAGGTCCTCGTCGATTTCCACCTGGACATCCTGCATCTGCACGCCCCAAGGGGTGATCACAGGATATGGCGCTGTTCCATTAGCTCCTACACCTATAGTATAAACTCTTATGCCATAAGTCTTTGCAATATCAGCAGCCGTCTGTGGGGTGATTTCACCACTGTTGTTCACACCATCGGTCAGCAGTATTATCACACGGCTCTTGGCGTCGGAATCCTTCATTCTGGCTACTGCTGTGGCAAGTCCGTTTCCGATAGCTGTACCGTCTTCGATAAGACCTGTCTGGATTTCCTTCATAAGGTTTATCAGAGTGGCTCTGTCTGTGGTAAGAGGGCACTGCGTGTAACTTTCCCCTGCAAATACTACGATACCCATTCTGTCAGAAGGTCTCTGGGATATGAATTCGATGGCGATATCTTTCGAAGCACTGATACGGTCCGGGGTAAAGTCTCTTGCCAACATACTGGTGGACACGTCCATGGCGAAAACTATGTCAATGCCTTCCGTATCTATCTTGTCCATCTGGCTGGATGAACGCGGACGCGCTATGGCGATGACTATCATGACAATGGCTATAGTCCTGAGAATCATCGGAATATGTACCAGATAATTGTACGCCGACTTTCCGCCTGCCATCCACGGACGGATGTCAGACACTCTCAGATGCGCTCTGCGTCCCTTTACTTCCTTATATATATAATGTGCAACGAGAAGTACCGGGATGGCCAACAGCCAGAGTAATCTTGGATATTCAAAGAACATATTACTTCTCCTCCCCTACTTTATCATTGACATTAACATTGGCATCAGCCTCCTCCTCGGCCTTCCATGTGGAAGTGACGAACCGGACGGCGGCAGGTACAGCCTTCGCATTCTCATCGTCGGTGACGGTCAGCTTGGCGAATTTCACGAGGTCGGACATGACGAACAGGCTGCGGGCCTCATCCAGCAACGGCTGAGGTATCTCCTTGTCTTTCAGGCCGTCAAAGATTTCGGCGGTGGTCATTTCCATCGCTCCGACTCCGAAGCGTGCGGCGATATACTCGCGGAGAACGTCGGTCACGCCGCTGTAAAACTGCTTCTGCTTTTCAGGCGCCCAGAATTTGTTTCCGCGATAGTGGTCGAGTTTTTTCAATGCCGTTATGTATGGAGGCTCTTTCACTGCCGCCTCGCCGTTTTCTTTACGCTTTCTCGTACGGATGTATGCCCATATAAGGATGACGATTATCGCAATACCCCAAATGACAAGGATATAAGGCAACAACTCCTTAAATGTTAGCGGATAACGTATCTGGCCTTTTATATCATGAACCTGGAATGAGGCGGTGTCTACCGGCATGGTCCTGACATCCAAAGGCAGGCCTTCGAAAACGAGGGTGTCTGTAGTTCCGTCAGGAGAAATGCGCTGGACATAGACATCGGGAAGTCTGTATTTCCCTTCTTCGAATGAAGTAATGGTCACGCTGCCTTCCAAATCATTCGTAGCGGCGCGTTTATGTACTTTAAGAGTGTCTAATTTCCAATTATTTACGACTTCCACGCTGTCGGCGAAGATATCGGAGAGGATTTCAGACATGTCGGGCAGATTCAGTTCCGTGCCGTTTTTCACTCCTTCCAGCCGGAATCCGTATTTCACCTGATCTGCTATCAGGACTGAATCGCGTTTCTGAAGTTGGCTGAGGAAAGCTTTCCCAGACGGCAATACCGACCCGTGCTGTCCCCACAACATCACTGATATAATAAGGGCCGCAGTTACAACAAGTATTTTCCTGCTCATTCTCATCTCTTGTCAAATAATGCCTTAAGGCTCTTCACATAGTCTGAGCCTGTAGGAATTTCTACGCTGTCTATCTGATATTTACGCATCATTTTTAATGCCTTTTCATCAGATTTTTCCACTGCCTCCGAGAACATGCGTCTGACTTTGGCGCTGGAGGTGTTCACCCAAGCGGTGCGTCCTGTCTCCGAATCTTTGACATTTACAAGACCCACATCGGGGATGGTCCTTTCCCTTGGATCATAAACCTTTATAACGGACAGGTCATGGCGGTTCACGGCGACTTTCATCGCATCCTCGTATCTCGGATTTCCGTCGGCGTCGGTGTCCATCATGTCGGAAAGCAAAAATGCCGTGCACTTCTGTTTGATGGCATTGGTCAGAAACCTCAGAGCCTCACCGATATTGGTGCCGGAAGATTTCGGCTGGAGGTCCAGCATCTCCCTGATGATGTGCAACAAGTGGCTCCTGCCCTTGCGCGGGGGGATGAATTCTTCGACATGGTCACTGAAGAACAGTGCGCCTACCTTATCATTGTTCAGAATGGCGGAAAAGGAGAGGACGGCTGCGATTTCGGCAAGCATGTCTCTCTTGGTTTCTCCCACGGTTCCGAACAGACCTGAACGGCTGATGTCGACAAGCAACATCACGGTCATTTCGCGCTCTTCCTCGAAGACTTTCACATAAGGTGCACGGAGGCGGGCAGTCACGTTCCAGTCCATATTACGGACATCATCGCCGTACTGGTATTCCCGCACTTCGCTGAATGCCATTCCACGTCCTTTGAACGCAGAATGGTATTCGCCGGCGAATATCTGGTGCGACAACGCCTTCGTCCTTATTTCTATTTTACGGACCTTTTTCAGCAGGTCACTCGCAGAAGTCTCCATGATGATTACGGAACGATTACCGCATTCAGTACCTGTGATATAATATTCTCTGTAGTAACGTTCTCGGCTTCAGCTTCGTATGTAAGACCGATTCTGTGTCTGAGGACCTCGTTGCATACCGCACGGACATCTTCAGGAATCACATAACCTCTTCTCTTTATGAACGCGTAAGCCTTGGACGCCATAGCGAGTGAGATGCTGGCACGAGGAGATGCGCCGTATGAGATAAGCCCGCCAAGAGCCTTGAGATTATAGTCTTCCGGAGTTCTGGTAGCATAGACGATGTCCACGATATATTTCTCGATTTTCTCATCCATATAGACATCTTTCACCACGCTGCGCGCTCTGACGATGTCCTCAGGAGAGACCACGGCCTGCGCCTTAGGGAACTCTCCGGTGTTGTTCATGCGGATAATCTGGCGCTCCTCTTCTTTCTTAGGATATGAAACTACAACCTTCAGCATGAAACGGTCCACCTGAGCTTCAGGAAGCGGATATGTACCTTCCTGCTCGATAGGGTTTTGTGTCGCCATCACCAAGAATGGTTCAGGAAGTTTGAAAGTCTGTTCGCCGATAGTTACCTGACGCTCCTGCATAGCCTCCAAAAGTGCAGACTGTACCTTCGCAGGAGAACGGTTTATTTCATCCGCCAGAACGAAGTTCGCGAAAATCGGGCCCTTGTGAACCTCGAACTGCTCGTTCTTCTGGGAGTAGATCAATGTTCCCAGCACGTCCGCAGGAAGCAGGTCCGGAGTAAACTGGATTCGGCTGAATTTAGCGCTGACGGCTTGTGCCAATGTGTTTATAGCCAATGTTTTAGCCAATCCAGGAACGCCCTCGAGAAGTATATGTCCGTCGGCCAGAAGTCCGATCAACAAGTTCTCTATCAACTGTTTCTGTCCGACAATGACCTTTCCCATTTCCATAGAAAGAAGGTCTACAAAGGAACTTTCCCTCTGAATCCTTTCATTAAGTTCCTTGATATTCACACTCTCCATATATAGTTACTTTATTACTGTCATTAATTAAATCCGAGGACTCGCAGTTCGGCCGAAATCCGTATCTTTGCATCATTAAACAAAGACGAAATGAGATACAAAATACGCCTGTCCTATAACGGCACTGCCTTTTCAGGCTGGCAAATCCAAACAAACGCACCTTCCGTTCAGGAATGTCTCCAGAAAGCTCTCTCGACTCTCCTGAACGAGGAAATCTCAGTTACCGGTGCAGGGAGGACAGACACTGGCGTACATGCCGTCAATTACATAGCCCATTTCGATTCTACATCGTGCTGCAAGTTCGAAACCGGGTTCCTATGCTACAAATTAAATGCCATCCTTCCTGAAGGTATTGCCGTTCATGAAATAAGACCTGCGGATGACCGTTTTCATGCACGTTTCGATGCAACAAAACGTGAGTACCACTACTTTCTGCACAGGAAAAAGGACCCTTTCATGGACAAGCGTTCATATCTCTACAGGTTCGATCTGAATGTGGAAGCTATGAATCAGGCTGCGGAATATTTATTGGGGACACACGATTTCAGCTGCTTCGAAAAGGTGGGCGGAAATAACAAGACTTCCATCTGCACGATATATGATGCAGGCTGGAAAACTTGGGCTCCAGACCACGTGAGGATGATGGGCTATCCGAAAGACGAAAATGACTACTTGGTCTTCACCGTCAGCGCAGACAGGTTCCTAAGAAACATGGTGCGCGCCATCGTCGGTTCCACTTTGGAAGTCGGAAGGGGGAAACGAAGTCCGGAATGGATAGCGGAGCTTATCAAGTCAGGGGTCAGGTCAGATGCCGGACAGTCTGTTCCGGGATATGCGCTGTTCCTTTCTTCGGTAGAATATGATTTTTCCAAAGGAGATTAAATATATTTCATGAAATGAAGTATTTTGATTAATTTTGCAGATTGTGGAAAATTAGATAATTTTAAAAAAGAAACAAAGATATGTTGTTCGATCTCTTACAGGCAGCGGGCATAGATTCTGCATCGATGGCAGAGGCAGCCGCTCAGGCATCTGACGTTATTGTTCCTCAGCAGGAGGAAATGCATCTTCTGGACATGGCTATGAAAGGCGGCTGGCTCATGCTGGTACTCCTGGCTCTTTCTATCGTAGCTATTTACATCTTCGGTAAGAAATGGTGGATGATACATCAGGCCGGAAACATAGACAACAACTTCATGAGAGACATCAGGGACTACCTCCACGAAGGCAAACTGAAATCAGCACAGTCTCTCTGTGAAAAATATGATTCACCTGTCGCAAGACTTGTAGAAAAAGGTATCTCTCGCATCGGAAGACCTCTTTCCGACATCCAGACAGCTATCGAGAACACAGGAAACACCGAAGTGGCAAGACTTGAGAAAGGTCTTCCTATCCTCGCTACCATCGCTGGAGGTGCTCCTATGATCGGATTCCTCGGTACAGTGCTCGGTATGGTTCAAGCCTTCTTCAACATGTCACAGGCAGGAAACAACATCGACATTACCCTCCTTTCAAACGGTATCTACACAGCCATGATTACTACAGTCGGCGGTCTTATCGTGGGTATTCTTGCATATTTCGGATACAACTACCTCACTTCCAACATATCTGACCTCGTATTCAAGATGGAGAATGCGACCATCGATTTCATGGATCTTCTCCACGAGCCTGCAGAAGACGGAGAGGCAGAAGTAAAATAAGTTCGGAGATTGTAAGATATGGCATATAAAAGACAGACAAAGGTGATCGCTGACGCAGGTATGTCATCCATGACAGACCTTGTGTTCCTGCTCCTCATCTTCTTTCTCATTACATCGACATTGGTAAATCCCAATGCGCTGAAACTCATGCTCCCGAAGAGCACCGGTCAGGTTTCGGCGAAGGCGACAGTCAGCGTGTCCATCAAAGACTGGCACGACGGAATGTATACCTATCATATAAATGGAGACGAGAAGCCTGTTCCGTTCAATGAGATGGAGGACGACCTCGTGGACCTTTTGCAGAACGATGAGGATCCGACATTCTCCATCTACGCAGATGAGACTGTTCCTGTAAAAGAAATCGTTTCGGTAATGAATATAGCCAAGAGGAACCACTATAAGGTGATACTGGCGACGCAACCGGAATAAGTTCCGCATCTCTGAGGTAAAAAAGAAAACATGAAGAAATATCAGGAAATACAAAAGAAGACTGAAAGGACAGGAAAGACCGTTGCGATTATGTCGACAGTGGCCTTTCATGCTGCTCTTGTAGTTTTCGGTGTATGCAGCGGACTGAAATACATCTATCCTCCACCTCCTGAGCAAAGTTTCGTTATAGATTTCTCACAGGAAGAGAAAGTCACAGTGCAGCAGCAGAGACGCGGCAGCGCACCACAGACCGAAGAACCGGACAGGACGAAGAAGATAAATCTCGTTCAGAAATCAGAAGCGCAGGAGCTGGGCAAAAAGGCCAACAAGGCACCTGAGGCTACCATGGATGATTTCGGTGATGTGGAAAAGTATGAGCCGCCGAGAGAAAAACCTATTGAAAAACGGGCATTGTTCCATGCTGCCAACAACAAGACGGACAAGGACACTTTGGCAGCACAGACGGCAAGCAAGGTCACTGAGGCACTGAAGGAAGGTCACGCTTCCGGCAATACAAAGAAAGGCAAAACTTCAGGAGAGCCTAACGCTCATCTTAAAGGAAGAAATACTGTGGGCGTGATAGCCAAACCGGAATACAACGTACAGGATGCCGGTACAGTGGTCGTTAAAATATGGGTAGACCAGTATGGAACAGTTACCAAGGCACAGCCTGGTGCGCAGGGAACCACAGTAAACAACTCTGTTCTCTGGAACGCTGCGAGAAAGGCTGCCCTGCAGACCCATTTCAACATGGACGGAAACGCTCCTGCTCTGCAACAGGGTACGATAACCTACATTTTCACATTGAAGAAATAGGCACGATTGTTGACAATGCAGGGAGGACAAGTAATCGAGCATATAAAAAACTGAATTACAATATAATGGCGTGAGCCACATAATAATTTTAAATCGCCGAAAGGCAAAGCAATGGAAGAAAACAACAAAGGCGGTTTTTCCGCAGAAGGAAGAAAGCTGAGACCGAGACGGCCTCGCATTTCCGGCAAGGTTTACTCATCCACAGAGGGACCTGCAGAAAGAAGAAGATCATTTGGCAGCTCTGACAGAAGGAGCAGCTATGGAAGTTCCGAGGGCAGAAGCCACGGAAATTCCGAAGGAAGAAGTTACGGCAGCTCAGAAAGAAGGAGCTACGGAAACTCTGAGAGAAGAAGCTATGGCAACTCCGACAGAAGGAGCAGCTATGGAAGAAGCAGTTACGGCAACTCTGAGAACAGAGGCTATGGCAATTCTGAAAGGAGAAGTTATGGCAGCTCTGAAGGAAGGAGTTACGGAAATTCTGAGAACAGAAGCTATGGCAACTCCGAGAGAAGGAGCAGCTATGGAAGTTCTGAGCACAGAAGTTTCGGTCCTTCAGGCAGAAGAGCATTTAACGGCAACCATGAAGGCAGCAGCTTCGGAAGTCGTGACAACAGAAGTTTCAGAGGTGCAAAACCGGCAGGAAGGGGTACCGCTCCACGCGGAAAGGCTCCTATGCGTAAACCTGCAGGCAAACCTAATCCATACAAATTCAACGCTACTGACGAGCAGAACATGAATATGATTCTGAGCAGAAAACCTCAGCTCGATCAGATTCAGCTCTCCGACAATGATTATGTAGAGACACCTATCAAGGAGACCATCAGACTTAACAAGTTCATCGCCAACTCAGGTATCTGCTCACGCCGTGAGGCTGACCAGTACATCCAGGCCGGTGTAGTTACCGTAAACGGTGAAGTGGTTACCGAACTCGGAAGCAAAGTGAACGTTCTTTCCGATGACGTAAGATTCAACGGCGAGCGTCTCAGAGGAGAAGAGAAGGTTTATATCGTAATGAACAAACCTAAGGGATTCGTTACCACAGCGAGCGATCCTCACGCAGACAAGACAGTCATGGACTTGCTGAAGAACTGCAAAGCCAGAGTATTCCCTGTAGGTCGTCTGGACAAGAACACCACCGGCGTACTCATGTTTACAAACGACGGTGAAATCGCTGAAAGACTTACACATCCTTCTTACGACAAGAAGAAGATATATCAGGTAATCTTGGACAAACCGATCGCTCAGGAAGATTTCGACAAGGTCGTGAACGGTATAACCCTCAACGACGGCGACATCAAGGCTGATGAGCTCGAGTACATCGACGCAGAAGATCACAGAAAGCTCGGAATCGAAATCCATTCAGGAAAGAACCGCATCGTCAGAAGAATTTTCGAATCACTCGGATATGACGTGAAGGCTCTGGACAGAGTTTATTTCGCAGGACTCACCAAAAAGGGTCTGAAGAAGGGCGAATGGAGATATCTTTCTGAAGGTGAGGCCAATGTCCTCAAAATGGGAGCATACGTCTAATGGAGAGTTCTATACAGGAACCAAAAGAGCATAGAGCAGGATTTGTCAACATCATCGGTAACCCGAATGTCGGCAAATCCACTCTTATGAATGCTTTGGTCGGAGAGAAGTTATCCATCGTAACTGCAAAGGCTCAGACCACAAGACACCGTATCAGAGGAATCGTGAACGGTGAAAACTATCAGATAGTCTACTCCGATACGCCAGGTATTCTGAAACCCAATTACAGGCTTCAGGAAAATATGATGGATTTCGTCGACACCGCCATCGGTGATGCCGACATTATACTTTATGTGACTGATATCGTAGAGAAAGCTGAGAAAAACGCTGAGTATATCGAGAAACTCAAGAAGCTGGAATGTCCTGTCATCATAGTCGTGAACAAAATCGACATCAGTGACCAGGAGAAGGTGGTGAAACTCATGGCTGAGTGGAAAGAAAGAGTTCCTTCAGCATTGATCATACCCGTATCGGCGAAGGAGAGGTTCAACATCGACAGCGTCCTCAACGCGGTGATTTCCAAACTTCCGGTGTCACCGGCCTGGTTCGACAAGGATGCGTTCACCGACAAGAATCTGAGGTTTTTCGCATCAGAAATCATCAGAGAAAAGATTCTGGAAAATTATTCAGAGGAGATTCCTTACAGCTGCGAGGTGGAAATCGAGCAGTTCAAGGAAGGAGAAGAACGATATGAAATCAGTGCCGTCATCTATGTAATGCGCGATTCCCAGAAAGGAATTCTCATCGGAAAAGGCGGAGCTGCACTTAAGAAAACCGGAACGAAGGCAAGAATCGAAATGGAAGATTTCTTCCAAAAGAAAGTTTTTTTGTCTATCTTCGTGAAGGTAGATCCGGACTGGCGTGAGAACAGAAAAGAACTCCGTCGCTTCGGATACGAAGAGTAATAAGCTATTAACCAGGGCATTAGCCTCCTAAAATCTATTAAGAGCAATGAAGGAATGGGATGAAGACGAGATGTCTCCGGATGAGTTGGAGAATGATGAAAATCTGAATGTGGAGCCTATAGATGAATCCACAGCGACTCCGTCGGAGAAATACGAGAAACTGCTTGGAGAGGACAGCAAGAAATACAAACTGTCCGGAATGTTCAAGGACTGGTTCCTCGACTATTCGTCCTATGTAATTCTCCAACGTGCGGTACCTAATATTGTCGATGGACTGAAACCGGTTCAGCGACGAGTTCTGCATGCAATGTTCAAGATGGATGACGGCAACATGACCAAGGTGGCCAACATTGTGGGACAGGCGATGCAGTATCATCCGCATGGAGACGCATCTATCCTCGGTGCTCTCGTGCAGCTAGGTCAGAAAGGATTCGCCTTAGACTGCCAGGGAAACTGGGGTAACATTCTGACAGGAGACTCAAATGCCGCTGCCCGATACATCGAAGCAAGGTTAAGCAAATTCGCGAAGGAAGTGATTTTCGACCCGAAGATCACCAACTGGATGACATCCTATGACGGTAGAAATCAGGAGCCTACTGAGCTTCCGGTAAGGTTCCCGCTGCTTCTTGCACAGGGAACTGAGGGAATTGCGGTCGGTATGGCTTCCAAGATTCTCCCTCATAACTTCAACGAACTGATAGACGCTTCGATAGCTTATCTCCAGGGTAAGCCGTTCGAGCTGTTGCCGGACTTCCCTACCGGAGGTCTCGCAGACTGCTCGAAATACATGAAAGGACAGCGTGGCGGTTCGGTGAAAATCAGGGCCAAGATAGAGAAAATCGACAAGAACACTCTCGCCATCAAGGAGATACCTTATGGAAAGACGACTCATGCTCTCGTGGATTCCATCTTGAAGGCTAAAGACAAGGGCAAGATAAAGATCAAGAAGATAGAGGATATGACCACGTCTACTGCAGACCTCGTCATCCATCTTCCGAACGACGTTTCTCCGGACAAGACCATCGACGCACTCTACGCGTTCACGGATTGTGAGACTACAGTCGCTCCAAATGCCTGTGTCATAAAGGATAACAAGCCGCAGTTCCTCAGCGTGGAGGACATCCTCATCTACGATACCGAACACACGAAAGAACTGCTGGGAAGACAGCTTGAAATCCGCAAAGGCGAACTCGAAGACAACTGGCACTACACCTCCCTCGAAAAAATATTCTTCGAGAATCGGGTGTACAAACTACTCGAGGAGGACCAGAAATCTTGGGAGGATCAGGTCAATGCCATTCTGGCGAGGATGAAGGAGTTCCAGAGTCAGCTTGTCCGCGAAATCAAGATGGAGGACATCCTCAAACTCGTGGAGAAGCCTGTACGCAAGATCTCCAAATTCGACACGAAGGTCATCGACGAAAAGATTCTCGAAATCGAGAAGGAACTGAACGTCGTAAAGGAGCATCTTGCAAACCTTACGCAGTACACTATCGATTTCTTCCGCAATATCAAGTCCAAGTATGGCAAGGATTTCCCGAGACGTACCGAAATTACTGGTTTCGAGACCATTACAGCTACCAAGGTCGTAAGCAACAACGCCAAGCTCTACGCCAATATGGAGGAAGGCTTCGTAGGAATGGGCCTCAAGAAAAACGAGGGCGACTTCATCTGCGACTGCTCTGACATGTCGGAAATCATCGTCATCAGCAAGGACGGAAGATACTGGATAAAGAAAGTCACCGAAAAAGACTATTTCGGCAAGAACTTGCTCTACGTCGGCATCTACAACAGAAGCGACAGCAGAACTATATACAACGTCATCTACCGCGACGGAAAAGCAGCCGGCAAGAACGCTGTGTACTACGCCAAGAGATTCGCCATCACCAGCATAACGCGAGACAAAGAGTACAACATAACCCAAGGCACACCGGGTTCTGAAATAATGTGGTTCTCAGTAAACCACAACGGCGAGGCGGAAACAGTGAAAATCTATTTCAAGCCGAAGCCGAAGCTCAAGAAACTGAACATGGAGTACGACTTTTCAGAACTCGCCATAAAGGGCAAACTCTCGAGAGGAAACTTGGTAACGAAAAACGCCATCCAGCGTATTTCACTGAAATCCAAGGGCATATCCACAATCGGCGGAAAGGACATCTGGTTCGATACTGATGTAAACCGACTGAACGAAGAAGGACGTGGAGACCACCTCGGACAGTTCAGCGGAGACGACAAGATATTGGCCATCTTCAAGGACGGCACCTGGTGCACCACATCATACGACATGAGCAACCGCTATCAGGGCGACCTGCTCAGGATAGAGAAATACGACGAGAACAAAATCTACGCGGCCCTCTACTTCGACGGACCGTCCAAACAGTTCTACATCAAGCGTTTCTCGTTCCCTGTCAATGACAATGCTCCGGCATCGTTCATACCTGAAGGCAAAGGCACTTACCTCGCGGACTTCAGCGCAGACAAGCATCCTCAGTTCATGGTCACTTTCACAGGCAGACAGGAACACAGGGAGCCTGAGAAGTTCGATGCAGAAGAGTTTATCGCAAAGAAAGGTATCACTGCGAAAGGCAACAGATGCCACAGATACGATGTTCTTAAAGTCGAATTCATCGAACCGCTTGAAAAACCTGAAGAGGATGAAGATGAGGGCGTAAAACCAGGCGAGGTAATTACACTCGGCCCTGAGGATATTCCGGAGGGCGAAAGTTTTAATCCGGAAGCCATGTATCGTCCTGCAGAAGAAGGAGAAGAGCCACTGGGCGACATCGGCGAGCCTGATCCGGACAACGAAGACGACGAGCCGAATCTTTTCGACATGTAAAAATCAAGACGATGATTATATCTCTCACAGGATTCATGGGGTGCGGCAAGAGCAGTATCGGTAAGGTACTCAGCAAGTTACTTGGCTGCACCCTTATCGATTCCGACGATTGGATCGAGCAGCGCGAAGGCCGGACAATAAAAGAGATTTTCGCCACCGACGGAGAGGCCCATTTCAGGAAGTTGGAGGTCAATGCCATCAAGGAGTTGGTTCCTGTCAATGCCGACTCACAGAGAAAAGGCAGCATTGACCTAATCCTTTCACTAGGCGGAGGCACGGTCACAACGCCGGAAGCGGCGGAGATAATTCATGGTCATACTCTTTGTATCTACTTGAAAGCCAGCACGGAAACCCTCGTGGACAACTTGACGGAATACCCAGGCGACCGTCCTATGCTGGGCGCGGTGGAGTCTCGTGAAACGCTACGCCGCAGAATCGAAGAGCTGATGACTAAGCGCGCTGCCATATACGAAAGCACCGCATCTATGATTCTGGACATAGACGGGAAGGATTATGAGCAAGTCGCTGAAGAGATAAAAGAAAGGATTAAATAATAACGTCCCTTTCACGCATATCCTTGATACGCAACTGAATAGTGGAGTTTCCACGATAATAGTTCTCGACCACGCTATAACAGATGTCGATAGGATTTCCGTTACGGATGTGTTCGAACAGCGACGCCATATTGAAGGCAATCGCGGAGATTTGATGGTAAGGCTGCGATTCCTGGATGAGTTCCAGTTTCAAATGCTGTCCTCCAGGTCCTACTTTTCGCCCGTTACCGTCATCATAGACATTTTTCGTCAGAAAAACCGGTGCGCTGTTGCCAGGTCCGAAAGGCTGGAACTGCTTCAGGATGCGGAAGAATTTCGGGGTAATCTGTGAGAAATTAATCTCCGAATCCACATCTACTATAGGTGTAGCCATTTCATCAGAGATATGTTCACCGACATATTTGTCGATTCTCCGCACAAACTCCGGCAAATTTTCCTCCCTCAACGTAAGTCCGGCAGCATAGATATGTCCGCCGTAGTTTTCCAACAAATCGGCGCAGCTGCTTATCGCCTCATACAAATCGAATCCCCTCACGCTTCTGGCTGAACCAGTTACGAATCCATTGGACTTCGTCAGCACGAATGCCGGCTTATAATATGCCTCGACAAGACGTGACGCTACGATGCCGACCACGCCCTTGTTCCAGTCCGGTCCGTAAACGATTACTGCGTTCTCCGATGAGCAACATGTGCCGTCCTGAACCATGTCCAATGCGGCCTTAGTTATCTCACGGTCAATGCTTTTACGTTCGTTGTTGTTATCATTTATCTGCGATCCGATAGTCACTGCAGCCTCTTCCGTCTCAGCCGTAAGTAGCTCTACAGCAAGACGTCCCGACTCCATACGCCCGGCAGCATTGATCCTGGGACCTATCTTGAAGACTATATCGTCTATAGTGACATGACCCTGCTCGAGGTTCGCGAGATTTATCATGGCCTTCAGGCCGATGCGAGGCTCCTCATTCAGGCGCTTCAACCCGAAATGCGCGAGCACCCTGTTCTCCCCTACCACCGTAACCAGGTCGGACGCGATACTCACGACCAGCAGGTCCAGAAGAGGGAGGAGCGACTCGAAAGGCAGGCCGTTTTTCTGAGAGTAGGCCTGAACCAGCTTGAACCCGACGCCGCAGCCGGAAAGATCGTCGAACGGATAGGTGCAATCCTCGCGTTTCGGATCCAGCACCGCCGCTGCCGCCGGAATTTCTTCCTCCGGAAGATGATGATCGCAAATGATAAGGTCAATGCCTTTGTCCTCGGCATATTTTACTTTATCGATAGCCTTGATGCCGCAGTCGAGGGTGATAATCAGTGTGAAGCCGTTGTCCGAAGCCCAGTCGATACCTTTTTTGGATACGCCATAGCCTTCGTCGTAACGGTCCGGAATATAGAAATCTACACTGGAAGTGAGTCTACGGATGAAAGAATAGACCAGGGCTACTGCCGTGGTTCCGTCGACATCATAGTCTCCATATACGAGAATTTTTTCCTGAGAAGCGACAGCTTTTTCAAGTCTGGCCACTGCCAAGTCCATGTCTTTCATGAGGAAAGGATCATGAAGAGCGGACAGTGACGGCCTGAAAAATGACCTTGCTTCTTCAAAGGTGTGCACTCCCCTGGTGACAAGCAGAGATGCAAGCACAGGGTCGATGCCCAGCTCTGCTGAGAGCTGCGCTACATTTTCCGGATCACCAGAATCTCTTAATCTCCATTCTCTTTCGTTTGGCATAGCATACAAAGATACCTTTTTTATTTCAATTTTAGAATTAAAAATGTTACTTTTGTAGATGTGGCTTGAAACACTGGACTTTAAGAGTAAGAATAATAAAAATAAACGAATATATATGGCAAATTTGGAATTGAGCGAGCAGGAACTTATCAGAAGACAGTCCCTCGACAAACTCAGGGAATTGGGCATAGAACCTTACCCGGCACCATTGTACCCTGTAAATGCGACAGCCGCGCAGATCGAATCAGAATATTCTGCAGAGAAAGGAAACTTCCAGGATGTATGCATCGCCGGAAGAATCATGTCAAGACGTATCATGGGTGCTGCATCTTTCATGGAGTTGCAGGACGCATCAGGCAGAATTCAGGTATATGTTAAGCGTGACGAGATTTGTCCAGGTGAGGACAAAACCATGTACAACACCGTTTTCAAGAAACTTCTCGACATCGGTGACATCGTGGGTATCAAGGGTTTCGCTTTCACGACTCAGACAGGTCAGATTACCGTTCATGCTAAAGAACTCACTCTTCTCAGCAAGTCACTTAAAGTTCTCCCTATCGTAAAGGAGGCCGACGGAAAAGTTCACGACGCTTTCACCGATCCGGAGCTCAGATACAGACAGCGCTATGTAGACCTTATCGTTAACCCGCAGGTGAAGGACACCTTCATCAAGAGGGCCAAGATTATCGCTACCATGCGTGAGTATTTCAACAACGCAGGCTGTCTCGAGGTGGAGACTCCTATTCTCCAGTCTATCCCTGGCGGTGCTACCGCAAGACCGTTCATCACACATCATAACGCACTGGACATTCCTCTGTATCTGCGTATTGCAAATGAGCTTTACCTGAAGAGACTTATCGTCGGAGGATATGACGGCGTATATGAGTTCGCGAAAGACTTCCGTAACGAGGGTATGGACAAGACTCATAATCCTGAGTTCACCTGTATGGAAATCTACGTGGCTTACAAGGATTATATCTGGATGATGGATTTCATCGAGAAGCTTCTCGAGAAGATCGCCATGAACCTCTACGGAAAGACTACCGTAATGAACGAGGGTGTAGAAATCGACTTCAAGGCTCCTTACAAGAAAATCGGTATCCTCGACGCCATCAAGGAATATACTGGAATCGACGTGAAAGGTATGGACGTGGACCAGTTGCGTGAGACCTGCAAGAAACTCCATGTCGAGTTCGAGCCTTCAATGGGTGTAGGCAAACTCATCGACGCTATCTTCGGCGAGTACTGTGAGAAGCACTTGATTCAGCCTACATTCGTAACTGACTATCCTGTAGAGATGTCTCCTCTTACCAAGAGACACAGAAACGACCCTACTCTCACAGAGCGTTTCGAGCTCTTCGTTTGCGGACATGAGCTTGCAAATGCTTACTCAGAGCTTAACGACCCTATCGACCAGCGTGAGCGTTTCGAGGAGCAGGCAAGACTCAAGAGCAACGGTGATGACGAGGCTATGTTTATCGACTACGACTTCCTCCGCGCCCTCGAATATGGTATGCCACCTACTTCCGGTCTCGGAATGGGCATCGACCGTCTTACCATGCTCATGACAGGCAACAATACTATCCAGGATGTACTCTTCTTCCCGCAGATGAGACCTGAGAAAGTGGCGGCAAAGGCTTCTGAGGAAAACCGTTCCGAAGAGAACAAATAAACAGATATGAGGACAGAGACCATAACATCGGCTCAAAATCCTAAGATAAAGATGCTTCTCGCGCTTGGGGAGAAATCCCGTACCAGGCGCGAGAATGCGCTTTTTATAGTGGAAGGCCGTAAAGAAATCAAGCATTGCATCGATGCGGGTTACCAAGTCAGGGCGCTGTTCGTATGCCGGGATATAATTTCCGGAAGGGATTTCGAAGAGATAGCCGCAGGGTGCGGAGACAACTGCAGCTGCTATGAAGTACCGCAGAAGATTTATGAGAAAATAGCTTATCGTGAAGGTACTGAGGGCATTATAGCTGAGATAGGGATTAAGGACAAGACTTTGTCTGACATAAAGTTACGGGAAAATCCCCTGGTTGTTGTACTTGAGTCTGTGGAAAAGCCGGGGAATCTCGGAGCCATACTCAGGACTGCTGATGCGGCTGATGCAGACGCAGTTATAATATGTGATTCTCTCACTGACTTGTATAATCCGAATCTAATCAGGGCAAGTTTAGGTGCAGTTTTCACAAGACAGGTGGTAGCCGCCAGTTCTTCTGAGACTCTACAGTGGCTGAATGATAACAAGATACGTATCTATACAGCCCAGCTTCAGGATTCCGAATGGTACTATGATACTGACATGACTTGCGGCACAGCCATCGTCATGGGTACTGAGCATGAGGGACTTACGCCTTTCTGGAGGCTTCATGCAGATGCCCATGTAAAAATACCGATGTTGGGTGAGATGGATTCTCTGAATGTTTCCGTATCCTCTGCGATTCTCATGTTCGAGGCAGTCCGTCAGAGGCATTCCGGAAAAAAGACATTGACAAAATGAATAAATTCGGACTTATAGGCGACCCGATCTCCAAATCGTTGTCACCGGCTCTCTTCGAGGCCGGATATGGCGGCAAATATAGTTATGATCTCATCGAGGGCTCTGATTTCGGCGCGTCTTTCAAGGCCTTCGAGGATAGATATAAGGGGATCAATGTTACGGCTCCGTTCAAGGAGGACGCATTCCGCAGAGCTGATTTCTACACTTCTTATTGTAAGAAAATCGGCGCAAGTAATCTTCTGGTGAAGACGCCAGACGGCATTATGGCTGACAATTCTGACTTTACGGGAATCATTATGAGTCTTGCTGAGGCTTATATGCCAGGTATCGTTAAGCAGTTTTGCGCAAAGTATGGCGAATCGGCACATATCAAAGTGCATCAATTTGTCAAACAGGCATTGACACAACTCTTTTCACGTAAGCCGCAGGCTCTGGTCGTGGGTTGCGGTGGAGCCGGCAGGGCGGCAGCGGTTGCGGCAGCGGAACTTGGTTTCGACACGGCGCTGATGAACCGGACGGCGGAAAAGGCGCAGAAGATCGCGGATGAGATGCCGGAATATAGTTTCATCGTGGATCAGCTGACGGATTTCCGGGCGGCGGTCAGGGAGTGCGATTTAATTATATATACGCTTCCTATGAAGATAGAAGATATTGATTTGCTGGACGTTGCGGATTTCGAAGGTGAGGACAGGTATCAGTGGCCGCGTCCCGCTAAGGTGATTTTCGAGGCGAATTATAAGAATCCTTCGTTTAGCGGGGAGGTAATGGAGCGTCTTAAGGAAGGAGATGCACAATATGTTTCCGGAAAAAAATGGCTTCTGTATCAGGCTCTTACAGGATATGTTAAGTTTACTGGGGAGATACCTGACTTGGAGGCTATGGAACAGGTGATGTAATTCCAAGAAATTTTAGTAAATTGCAGAGTTAAACTAAAAACAGTTTCAACTATGTCATTGAATAAAGTAATGCTGATCGGTAACGTGGGAAAAGATCCGGAAGTCCGTTACCTCGAGAACAATCCTTCTGCTCAACCGGGGGCAAATCCTAAAGTGGCGCAGTTCCCTCTCGCAACGACTGAAAGGTTCAGGGACAGGAACGGGGAGACGCGCGAAAATACTGAGTGGCACAATATTGTAGCTTGGAGAGGCTTGGCTGATCTCGCTGAGAAATATATCAGGAAGGGGTCGCAGATTTTCATAGAAGGACAGATCCGTACACGTTCATGGACTGACCAGGCTGGCGCCAAGCAGTACAGGACAGAGATTGTGGCCAATGCTATCCAGTTGCTCGGCAAGAAGCAGGATAATCCTGCTAATCAGGCAGTCGGAGGTCAGGCGTGGTCACAGCCGCAGAATGGGCCGCAGTCAGGATACCAGCAGAATGCTCCGGCAGGGTTCCAGGCTCAACAGGCTGCACCGGCCGGTTTCCAGGCTCAGCAGGGCGGATACCAGCAGCAGAGTGCGCAGCCACAGCCGGCAGCTCCGGAATATCCTTCTTCTGGTGAGGTAATGGATGACTTGCCATTCTAATGTTTTCAAACGACAAAAATTAATCATAATAAGAATATGAAACTTGATGTAGTTCTTGGTCTCCAGTGGGGAGACGAAGGAAAAGGTAAAATCGTGGATGTACTTGCAAGCAGATATCCTGCAGTCGCAAGATTCCAGGGCGGTCCCAACGCCGGACATTCACTTCATTTCGATGGTCAGAACTTCGTAGTAAGAAGTATTCCTTCAGGAATCTTCAGAGAGGGATCGACCAATATCATCGGAAGCGGTGTCGTTCTCGACCCTGTTACATTCCGTGAAGAGTGCGGCAATATCAGCAAGTTGGGAATAGATCCTAAGGCTAAGCTCTTGATTTCCAAGAAGGCTCATCTCATTCTCCCTACACACAAGCTTTTGGATGCAGCTTATGAGGCTGCTGCCGGAAAGAGCAAAATCGGTTCTACACTTAAAGGTATAGGACCTACATATACAGATAAGATTTCTCGTCATGGACTGCGTGTCGGCGATATTCTCGCTCCTGATTTCAAGGAAAGGTTTGCGAAATTGAAGGCAAGACATCTCCAGCTTTTGAAGGATCTGAATTTCGAGTGCAATCCTGAGCAGAATGAGGCTGAGTGGATGAGTGCAATCGAGTTCCTGAAGGAATTCCATCTTATTGACTGCGAATACTTCGTAAATGAGTGGTTGGAGGAGAAGCCTATGCTCGCTGAGGGCGCACAGGGCTCACTGCTCGATATCGATTACGGTTCATATCCGTTCGTAACTTCTTCATCTACAACAGTGGGCGGTGTATGTACCGGTCTTGGAGTGGCTCCTTCCAAGGTAGGTCATGTATATGGTATTTTCAAGGCTTACTGCACACGTGTCGGCAGCGGTCCGTTCCCTACTGAACTTTTCGACGAGACAGGTGAAAAGATCCGCGAGGTAGGTCATGAGTTCGGTGCAGTTACCGGACGTCCACGCAGATGCGGTTGGTTGGACCTCGTAGCTCTCAAGTACACCGTAATGCTCAATGGTGTAACAGACCTCATCATGATGAAGTCTGACTGCCTCGACACATTCGAGACTATCAAGGTCTGCACCTCTTACATTATCGACGGCAAGGAGACTAACCAGTTCCCATTCGATACTGAGGCTGAAATCACTCCAGTATATACTGAGTTCAAGGGCTGGAATCAGGATCTTACCGGTTGCAGAAAAGAGGAGGAGCTTCCTGAGACATTCAAGGAGTATATCCGTTTCATGGAGAACTTCCTGAAGGTTCCTATCAAGATCATTTCTCTCGGACCAGACCGCGAGGCTACTATCGAGCGATAGGTTGTATACATATAGAAAAAGCGGAGGATGTTAACATCCTCCGCTTTTTCTATGTATGTGAGTAACCGTTAAAGGTCATTCATTTCCTTGAGATAATCCTCTTTGCTGCTGACCACGATATCCTGGAATTCCTTCTGGCCGGTGCCGGCAGGAATAAGATGACCGCAGATCACATTCTCCTTAAGACCCTCGAGATCATCGACGCGCGCACGGATAGCGGCCTCACTGAGCACCTTGGTAGTCTCCTGGAATGATGCAGCTGAGATGAAGCTGTCAGTCTTGAGGGCAGCTCTTGTGATACCCTGAAGAACCTGACTTCCAGTAGCAGGTCTTGCCTCACGAACGGCCATCATCTTAAGTCCCTGTCTGTCGAGTGAAGAGTTTTCATTTCTCATCTCACGTGCAGAAATGATGTCACCAGCTTTATATCTCTGTGAATCACCTGCTTCGAGGACATAGAACTTACCGTAAATGGCATCGTTCGTATCCATGAATTTCCACTTGTCGACAAGCTCCTCCAGTAAGAACTCTGTGTCGCCCGGATCATTGACCTGAACCTTTCTCATCATCTGTCTTACGATGATTTCGAAGTGCTTGTCATTGATCTTCACACCCTGGAGGCGGTAGACAGCCTGTACTTCATTTACAATATATTCCTGAGCCTTGACAGGTCCGAGAACATTGAGGATGTCGGTAGGTGAAATACCACCGTCTGAAAGTCTGGATCCGGCCTTCACGTAGTCGTTCTCCTGTACAAGGATCTGCTTGGTAAGAGGAACGAGGTATGACTTCTGGACACCTGACTTGTTCTTGACGATAATCTCACGGTTACCTCTCTTGACCTTACCCATGATGACCTCTCCGTTGATTTCAGAGATGACAGCAGGGCTTGAAGGAGTTCTGGCCTCAAAGAGTTCGGTAACTCGAGGGAGACCTCCGGTAATATCGTTAGACTTACCGATCGCACGAGGTATCTTGAGAATGATATCACCGACTTTCACGTTCATTCCATCACTTACAGGAACGTGGGCACCAACAGGCAAGTTGTACTGCTTGAGGGTCTCACCAGTCTCACCGATAACGAGGATTGAAGGGTTCTTGGTTTTGTCCCTGGCCTCGATGATGACTTTATCCTTATTGTTGGAATATTCGTCTGCTGATTCCTCACGGAAAGTAACGCCTTCGAGCATATTATCGAAACGTATGGTACCTGAAGTTTCAACGATGGTGATAGCGTTATATGGATCCCATTCGCAAATCAGATCGCCCTTCTTGACAGACTCGCCATCCTTCTTGTAAAGGATAGATCCGTAAGGAACGTCGTATGTAGAGAATGTGATACCTGTATTCTCGTCGATAATCTTGAGCTCTGTAGTACGGCTGACAACAACTTCCTGTACAGTTCCCTCATCTGAGACTCTTTCGAGAGTTCTAAGTTCTTCGTACTGAAGTTTACCGTCGTACTTGGACTCGATAGATGAATCTGCCGCTGTACTTGATGCAGTACCACCGACGTGGAAGGTACGAAGTGTAAGCTGGGTACCAGGCTCACCGATAGACTGTGCTGCGATAACGCCGACAACTTCACCCTTCTCCACCATGCGGCTGGTAGCAAGGTTACGTCCGTAACACTTAGCGCAGACACCCTTGCGGGACTCGCAGGTAAGTACTGAACGGATCTCGACCTGCTCGATAGGAAGTGAGTCGATAAGGTTTGCTGTAGCCTCACGGATTTCTTCACCTGCCTTGATGATAAGTTCACCAGTGATAGGGTTGAAGATATCGTGAACAGATGTTCTACCGAGAATTCTCTCACCGAGTGATTCTACGACCTCATCCTTGTTCTTGATCGCTGTAGCGATAAGACCTCTGAGAGTACCGCAATCTTCCTCATTGATAATGACATCATGAGAAACGTCGACGAGTCGACGGGTAAGATAACCGGCATCGGCAGTCTTGAGCGCGGTATCGGCAAGTCCCTTACGTGCACCGTGGGTAGAGATGAAGTACTCGAGCACTGTCATACCCTCCTTTAGGTTGGAAACGATAGGGTTCTCGATAATCTCGGCACCCGCAGCACCGGATTTCTGAGGTTTTGCCATAAGTCCTCGCATACCGCAGAGCTGTTTGATCTGCTGGGTAGATCCACGGGCTCCGGAATCAAGCATCATGTAAACAGGGTTGAATCCCTGCTGGTCAGCAGAAATCTGCTTCTCCACGATACTTGTCAACTTGTTGTCGATAGATGTCCACAAGTCGATGACCTTGTTGTAACGCTCGTTATTCGTAATGAATCCCATAGCGTAGTTGTTCTTGATGTCTTCAACCTGTTTGTATCCGGCATCGATGAGCTGGTACTTTTCAGGCGGAATAAGAACGTCTCCAAGGTTGAATGAAATTCCGGCACGGAACGCACGGTCATATCCGAGATTCTTGATATCATCCAGGAAGTGAGCTGTACGTGACACACCTGTATATTTGATTACCTCAGTAATAATCTTTCTCAAGGACTTCTTTCCGAGCACCTCATTTACATAAGGAACCTCTATCGGAACGAACTGGTTCACGATGATACGTCCTGGAGTGGTCTCCACCATGTGAGTACCCTTCTCAGGATTCTGTTTGTCTACCAAGAGACGGACATTGATCTTGGCGTGAAGGTCGATGGCTCTTTCATTGAGAGCGACGATAACCTCTTCTGTTCCGTAGAAACTCATTCCCTCACCCTTGACACCAGGTCTTGCCTTTGTAATATAGTACAGACCGAGGACCATATCCTGTGAAGGCACTGTAATAGGGGTACCATTCGCAGGGTTAAGGATGTTCTGGGAACCGAGCATGAGAAGCTGAGCCTCCATGACAGCAGCATTGCTGAGCGGAAGGTGAACCGCCATCTGGTCACCATCGAAGTCCGCGTTGAACGCAGTACATGCAAGTGGATGAAGCTGAATGGCTTTACCCTCGATCATACGAGGCTGGAACGCCTGGATACCGAGTCGGTGAAGTGTAGGTGCACGGTTAAGGAATACCGGATGACCTTTCATCACGTTCTCGAGGATATCCCAGATTACAGCGTCTTTTCTGTCGACAATCTTCTTCGCAGATTTAACTGTCTTTACGATACCACGCTCGATCAGTTTCCTGATGATAAATGGTTTGTAAAGTTCAGCTGCCATGAACTTAGGAAGACCGCACTCATGCATCTGGAGCTCAGGACCAACGACGATAACTGAACGTGCAGAATAGTCGACACGCTTACCGAGGAGGTTCTGACGGAAACGTCCCTGTTTTCCTTTAAGGCTGTCTGACAAAGACTTGAGTGCTCTATTGGATTCACTCTTCACTGCGCTTGACTTCTTGGAGTTGTCGAACAATGAGTCGACAGCCTCCTGAAGCATACGCTTCTCGTTACGGAGAATGACTTCCGGAGCCTTGATTTCGATGAGCCTCTTGAGACGGTTGTTTCTGATGATTACACGTCTGTAGAGGTCATTGAGATCTGAGGTGGCGAAACGTCCACCATCAAGAGGAACAAGAGGACGGAGATCCGGCGGAATAACCGGGATGACCTTCATGATCATCCACTCCGGACGGTTGACTCCCTTAGACTCCTCAAACCACTTGACTACTCCAAGTCTCTTCAAAGTCTCTGCCTTTCTCTGCTGAGATGTCTCTTTGGCCATAGACTCACGAAGTTCTTTCGCAAGAGCCTCGACGTCTATTTCCTTAAGGAGATCGTAGATTCCCTCGGCACCCATCTTGGCGATGAACTTGTTAGGATCATCGTCAGGAAGGAGGTCGTTCTCAGGAATCTTGGCCAAAATGTCAAGATACTCGTCTTCTGAGAGAAGATCAAGTCTGTTCAATCCGCTTTCACCCGGTTTGATTACGATATATTTCTCATAATATATTACAGACTCGAGTTTCTTGGCTGGAACACCTAACACAGCAGATATCTTGTTAGGAGCTGACTTGAAATACCAGATGTGTGCAACAGGGACAGTGAGGGCGATATGACCCATTCTTTCCCTACGCACCTTCTTTTCAGTAACTTCCACGCCGCAACGGTCGCAGACGATTCCGCGATATCTGATTCTCTTATACTTGCCGCAATAGCACTCGTAATCCTTGGTAGGACCGAAAATCTTCTCGCAGAAAAGACCATCTCTCTCAGGCTTGTAAGTCCTGTAGTTAACCGTCTCCGGCTTGAGGACTTCACCATGTGACCTGTCGATTATGTCTTCCGGTGAAGCAAGCGAGATGCTGATTCTCTGGAAATTGCTCCTTACCTTATTATCTTTATTGTTGAAAGTAGGCATATTATATCAAATCAAATTGATTGTAATTAATCAAGGGTCACTTTAAGTCCGAGACCTCTAAGCTCATGCAGAAGCACGTTAAGGGACTCAGGTATACCTGGTGTAGGCATAGGCTCGCCCTTCACGATAGCCTCGTATGTCTTGGATCTTCCGGTAACGTCATCAGACTTGACAGTCAGAATCTCCTGAAGAGCATTGGCAGCACCGAATGCCTCGAGTGCCCAAACCTCCATCTCTCCGAATCGCTGACCTCCGAACTGAGCTTTACCTCCGAGAGGCTGCTGAGTAATGAGAGAGTACGGACCGATAGATCTCGCATGCATCTTGTCGTCAACCATGTGACCCAGTTTGATCATATAGATGACACCGACTGTAGCATACTGGTCGAACCAGTCTCCTGTACCACCGTCTCTAAGATGAGTTCTTCCGAACCTAGGAAGGCCTGCCTTATCTGTATAATCACAGATAGAGTCAATGCTGGCACCGTCGAAAATAGGTGTACTGAACTTGACGCACAATTTGGCACCTGCCCATCCGAGAACGGTCTCGTAAATCTGACCGAGGTTCATACGAGAAGGCACACCAAGAGGGTTAAGAACTATATCTACTGGAGTACCATCCTCGAGGAACGGCATATCCTCCTCTCTTACGATCTTGGCAACGATACCCTTGTTACCATGTCGACCGGCCATCTTGTCACCGACAGTGATCTTTCTCTTCTTGGCGATGTAAACTTTTGCAAGCTGCATGACACCATTTGAGAGTTCATCACCGATCTTAACCTTGTCCAAAGCCCTCTTGTTAGCTGCTGCAGCCTCTTTGTAAGCGATGCAGTAGTTGTTGATAAGGTCTCTGATCATGAGGTTAATCCTGTCATCATCAGTCCATCTGTTGGAGTTGATATTCTCGAAATCCATAGTCTTGAGCTGAGAGACATTGATTTCCTTGCCCTTAGGTATAATCTCGACTCCATAGAGGTCGCTGATTCCGGCGCTCTTCTTTCCGTCAGCAAGAACAACGAGTTTGTCGAAGAACTTGGAGTAGAGAGCCTCTACTTTTCTGTTGAAATCTTCCTCGATTCTCTCGATCTTGGCTTTCTGCTCAGCCTTGGCACCCTTGCGGTTTCCTTCCTTGGCAACTTTAGCATAAAGTGTTGTCTTGATGACTGTTCCGCTCAATGACGGGTTAGCCTTAAGTGAGGCATCCTTTACGTCACCTGCCTTGTCACCGAAGATAGCACGAAGGAGTTTCTCTTCCGGAGAAGGATCGCTCTCACCCTTAGGAGTGATCTTACCTACCATGATATCGCCCGGCTCGATATGAGCACCGACTCTTACGATACCATTGGTGTCGAGATTTCTGGTAGCGTCTTCGCTAACGTTAGGAATATCTGAAGTAAGTTCCTCCATACCACGCTTGGTCTCACGTACTTCTGTCACATATTCGTCTACGTGAACAGATGTGAGGATATCCCATCTTACCATCTTCTCTGAAAGAACGATAGCGTCCTCATAGTTGTAACCCTTCCAAGGCATGAACGCAACCATAAGGTTACGGCCGAGAGCGAGTTCACCATTCTGAGTAGCATAACCTTCAGTCATCACCTGGCCCTTCTCTACGATATCGCCTTTTCTGACGATAGGTTTGAGGCAGATAGTTGTACTCTGGTTTGTTCTTCTATATATAGGTAAGTGATATACTGTGATATCCGGTGAGAAACTTACAAATCTCTCATCATCGGTACGATCGTACTTGACATGGATTTCATTTGCATCCACGTATACGACCTCACCCTTTCTTTCAGCCAAAACCTGAGTTCTGGAGTCGATGCATACTCTCTCTTCAAGGCCTGTTCCCACGATAGGTGACTGAGGCTTGAGAAGCGGAACTGCCTGACGCATCATGTTCGCACCCATCAATGCACGGTGGGCATCATCATGCTCGAGGAACGGAATGAGTGACGCAGCGACAGAAGCCATCTGGTTAGGAGCAACGTCCATGAAGTTAACCTCTTCCTTAGACACTACAGGGAAGTCAGCCTCAAGACGACACTGGATTCTGTCTTCCTCGATATTTCCGTCGTCATCCATCTTCACTTTCGCAAGAGATACGAGCTTGTCCTCTTCTTCCTCCGCGCTCATGAATTTCCAGCCTTCATCTGTAAGGTTAACCTTTCCGTTCTCTACTTTACGGTAAGGAGTCTCGATAAATCCGAGGTCATCGATCTTCGCATAAACGCAAAGAGATGAGATAAGACCGATGTTAGGTCCCTCAGGAGACTCGATAGGACAAAGTCTACCGTAATGAGTATAGTGCACGTCTCGAACTTCGAATCCTGCTCTGTCTCGTGAAAGACCGCCAGGACCGAGCGCTGACAGACGACGTTTGTGTGTCACCTCGGCAAGCGGGTTAGTCTGGTCCATGAACTGGGACAACTGGCTTGTACCGAAGAACGAGTTGATCACTGAAGACAATGTCTTGGAATTGATGAGGTCGATCGGAATGAACTGCTCGCTATCCCTGACATTCATACGCTCACGGATAGTTCTTGCCATTCTGGAGAGACCTACACTGAACTGGTTAGCAAGCTGCTCACCAACAGTTCTCACACGACGGTTGCTCAAGTGGTCGATGTCATCGACAATCGCTTTCGAGTTTATAAGCTGAATCAAATATTTGATAATCTCGATAATATCATGATTCGTAAGCACACGGAGCTCAGGATCAGTAGTGAGGCTGAGTTTCTTGTTCAGACGATATCTACCTACGATACCGAGATCATATCTCTTTTCAGAGAAGAACAACTTGTCGATCACATCACGGGCAGTAGCCTCATCAGGTGGTTCTGAATTACGCAACTGTTTGTAGATGTAATTGACAGCTTCTTTCTCCGTATTAGTCGGATCTTTCTGCAGAGTGTTGTAGATGATGGCGTACTCGTTGTCGCTAGCTTCATCTTTCTGAAGGAGAACAGTCTTCACTTCAGCATCTGCAAGTTTCTGGATAGTTTCCTCATCGATGATTTCACCGCGCTCTACGACAGGTGTTGTACGCTCGATAGGAATAACCTCTCCTGTATCTTCGTCCACGAAGTCCTCATTCCAAGTCTTAAGAACCTTCGCAGCGAGTTTTCTGCCTTCGTTCTTCTGGAGATTCTCAGGCGTAGCCTCTATTTCTTCTGCAAGACCAAAGATGTTTATAATGTCCTTGTCGGCATCGAAACCGATTGCTCTGAGCAAAGTAGTAACAGGAAGCTTCTTTTTACGGTCAATGTACGCATACATGACATTGTTGATGTCTGTTGCGAACTCTATCCAAGAACCCTTGAACGGGATAATTCTTGCTGAATAGAGTTTAGTACCATTCGCATGAAGAGTCTGGTCGAAGAATACACCAGGCGACCTGTGGAGCTGTGATACAATGATTCGCTCTGATCCGTTGATGACGAAGGTTCCAGCAGGAGTCATGTAAGGGATATTTCCCAAGTATACGTCCTGAACCTTTGTATCGAAATCTTCGTGCTCCGGGTCACTGCATGAAAGGCGGAGTTTTGCCTTCAGAGGTACGTTATACGTCAGACCTCTCTCAAGACATTCTTCGATCGAATACTGTGGAGGGTCAATGAAATAATCGATAAACTCAAGTTTATAGTTATTTCTCGTATCCTCGATCGGAAATATTTCCTGGAAAACCTGATAAAGTCCTTCGTTTTTTCTGTTTTCTGGGGTTGTGTCAAGCTGGAAGAAGTCCTTGAATGACTTCAACTGTACCTCAAGCAGATCCGGATAATCCAGGATTTTAGATGTGGCGAAATTTATTCGTTTATTGGTAGTCTTATTTGACATATTCTGCCTTTGAAATAGAGAAAAACTTAAATACGACAAAAAGGTTTAGAGCCAATACACCCGGCTCTAAACCTGATTTCGTTCCCAACAAGGGGCGAAGTGAAGTTATTTAACCTCAACCTCTGCACCAGCCTCTTCGAGAGTAGATTTGATCTGCTCTGCTTCAGCTTTGGATACTTTCTCTTTCAAAGTAGCGTTAGGAGCCTTGTCTACGAGGTCCTTAGCCTCCTTAAGACCGAGGCTGAGGAGATCCTTCACAGCTTTGATAACGTTAAGTTTAGCGTCACCAGCTGATTTGAGGATAACGTCGAACTCTGTCTGCTCAGCTGCTGCTGCGTCACCGCCAGCTACTGGAGCTGCTACTGCTACTGCAGCTGCTGCAGGCTCGATACCATACTCTTCCTTAAGAACCTTAGCGAGTTCCTGAACGTCTTTTACAGAAAGGTTAACCAACTCTTCTGCAAGTGCTTTTACATCTGCCATAATAAATGATACTGTTTAAATTGTTTATATTTATTTTTCTTCTTTTTCTGAAAGTGTCTTGACAATTCCTGCAAGTTTGTCGCCTGCTGACTGAAGAGCAGAGATGACATTCTTTGCTGGAGACTGGAGAAGACCGATGATATCTCCGAGGAGTTCCTCTTTAGACTTGATAGAAGCAAGCTCTTCAAGTTTATCAGCACCTACGAAAGCACATTCCTGTACATAAGCACCTTTGAGTGCAGGCTTCTCGAAACCATCTTTCTGGAACTTCTTGATAAGTTTACCAGGGGCATTAGCTACCTCAGTGAACATGATGGCGGTGTTGCCTACGAGAGTAGGCACAAGAGCCTCAAGTTCTGCATTCTCCATGCCTTTGATAACATGGTGGAACAAGGTATTCTTTACAACAACAAGCTTAATGCCAGCCTCGAAACAAGCGCGGCGAAGTTTTGTTGTCTGCTCAGCATTCAAACCGGAGATGTCGGTAATATAGAAATTAGGAGTCTCCTTAATCTGTGCTGAGATAGATTCAATTATCTGGGCTTTTAATTCTTTTCTCATAACATTGAATATTTATTATTCAGCACTGAATGATTTGACATCAAGTTTGATACCAGGGCTCATTGTCGTGCAAATTGCAGCGCTCTTAAGATATGTGCCCTTAAGTGTCTGAGGTTTCAATTTCATGATTGCAGACATAACAACCTTGGCGTTGTCAGCAATCTGCTCAGCTGTGAAAGAAGACTTGCCGATAGCGGCGTGAATAATACCGGTCTTGTCAACTTTGAAGTCGATCTTACCAGCCTTAACTTCCTTAACAGCGTTACCAACTGCCATAGTAACGGTTCCAGTCTTAGGGTTCGGCATGAGACCTCTTGGACCGAGTATACGACCGATGATAGCTAACTTAGCCATTACTGAAGGAGTACAGATAATAACGTCTACATCTGTCCAACCTGCTTTGATCTTTTCGATATACTCGTCGAGACCTACATAATCAGCACCTGCCTCTTTAGCCTCAGCCTCCTTGTCAGGAGTACAAAGAACGAGGACACGTGTTACTTTACCAGTTCCGTGAGGAAGTGAAACCACTCCACGAATCATCTGGTTAGCTTTACGAGGATCTACACCGAGGTTAGCGACAAGCTCTACTGAAGAATCAAATTTGGTATAAGTTACTTCTTTAAGAATACCACATGCCTCAGCAAGCTCATACTGCTTTGTCTGGTCAAACTTTGCCAGCGCAGCCTTCATGTTTTTTGAAAGTTTACTCATGATGCATGTGTTTTATTTTACATCTGCCGGAAATGTTCCGGTAACCTTAATACCCATACTTCTTGCTGTACCAGCTACCATTGTCATAGCTGACTTGAGGGTGAAAGCGTTCATGTCGGCCATCTTGCCTTCTGCAATCGCTTTAACCTGATCCCAAGTTACGCTTGCTACTTTCTGTCTGTTAGGCTCTCCCGAACCTTTCTGGATTTTAGCTGCCTCTTTGAGAGACACTGCTACCGGTGGCTGCTTTACAACAAAGGTGAAAGACTTGTCTGAAAAAACTGTGATGACTACAGGAAGCACTTTACCTGCAGAACCCTGAGTTGCTGCATTAAACTGCTTGCAGAAGTCCATAATGTTCAGACCTTTAGAACCGAGAGCCGGTCCTACCGGTGGCGCAGGATTCGCTGCTCCTCCTTTAATCTGGAGCTTAATGAATCCGACTACTTCTTTTGCCATGATTTTATTCTTTAGTTACTTGATTAAAGTTGAGCTCGAGCAGAGTTTTTCTGCCGAAGATCATAACTATTACTTTTATTTTACTCCTATCGACTGCAATCTCATCGACCGTTCCATCAAATCCACTGAACGGACCATCAGTAATCTTGACTGAATCGCCAACCTGATAATCAACTTCAGTAGCAGCCTCTGTCACTGTCTGCTCATCCTGCTGACCCAAAAGTCTCTTGACTTCATCGTCTCTAAGAGGAACAGCAACCTTTTCGCCTTGTGTCTTGGATTCAACTGATTTTTCTGAAAGGAAGCCTGCAAGGCCAGGTATGACATGACTGCGGATCAAATATTCTGAATCTTTGCCAAGTTCTGCCTCAATAAACACATACCCCGGGAAAAGGATCTTTTCAGAACAAACCCTCTTTCCGTTCTTTACAGTATACTTTTTTTCGAGGGGAACCAGAACTTGAGAAATCTCTTTCTGTAAATCCAAATCCCTCTCGATTTCTTTATCGAGGTACTCTTTGACTTTTTTCTCTTTGCTTCCTGCAGTCCTAAGGACGTACCACTTCTTCTCGCCCATGGTAATGAATTTAATTACAACGTGTAGATTCCGGTCATCAGAGTCTGGAAAATGTAGTCAATGACAAAAAGCACAACCGCGATGATAACAGTGGCGATCATGACAAGCAGAGCGGAGCTCTGAAGCTTTGCCCAGGTCGGCCAAGTCACCTTCTTGGTGAGCTCTTCGTAAGACCCTTTCACATAGTTAATGAACTTTCTCATCTTTTTTTTTAATGGACACTGTCTATTGGAAGCTTGCGCAGTATCTGTTAAACATTACCAAATCGTAACCTTTGATATTAGCAGGGGCAGAGAGATTCGAACTCCCATCAATGGTTTTGGAGACCACTATACTAGCCCTTATACTATGCCCCTGTGTAAGGGTGCCGGATTAAAACCGGCACCTCTATAATCTCGATAGAAATTAGTCAATGATCTTAGTAACCTGACCAGCTCCTACTGTACGGCCACCCTCACGGATTGCGAAACGAAGACCTTCGTTAAGAGCAACTGGAGTGATGAGCTTAACTGTAATCTCAACGTTATCGCCTGGCATAACCATCTCAGTTCCCTCTGGAAGAGTGATCTCACCGGTAACATCAAGTGTACGGATGAAGAACTGTGGACGATAGTGGTTGTGGAATGGAGTGTGACGGCCACCTTCCTCTTTCTTGAGGACGTAAATCTGAGACTTGAACTCTGTATGAGGAGTGATAGAACCAGGTTTAGCAACAACCTCACCTCTCTTGACGTCCTTCTTGTCGATACCACGGAGAAGAAGACCAACGTTGTCTCCAGCCTCACCCTGATCAAGAAGCTTACGGAACATCTCGACACCAGTTACAGTGGTAGCTCTAGGAGCGTCACCGAAACCAACGAGCTCAACAGCGTCGTTAACGTGGATAGTACCAGTCTCGATACGTCCGGTAACTACTGTACCACGACCTGTGATAGAGAAGATATCCTCGATAGGCATAAGGAATGGTTTCTCGTTCTCACGAACTGGGATAGGAATATATGAATCAACTGCATCCATAAGTTCCATAACTTTGTCTTCCCACTTAGGCTCTCCGTTAAGAGCACCAAGAGCTGAACCGCGGATGATAGGGCAATCCTCATCGAAGTCATAGAACTTAAGAAGGTCTCTGATCTCCATCTCAACGAGGTCGAGCATCTCAGGATCGTCAACAAGGTCAACCTTGTTCATGAATACAACAATCTTAGGAACGTTCACCTGACGAGCGAGAAGGATGTGCTCACGTGTCTGAGGCATAGGACCGTCAGTAGCAGCAACTACAAGGATAGCA
>UREV01000010.1 GCA_900546925.1 uncultured Bacteroides sp. | reverse complement strand
TGATGGATTTTCGAGGATAGATTCCTTTTAGAAGAAGGAGTGTGCTGGACGCACAAATACTACCAAGTAAAAAAGCGGCCAGACAAAAAGTCTGACCGCCTGATGTTATATTATTCCGAAGTAAAATTACTTAGAAATTACACGAGCCATCTCGAGGACTTTGTTAGAGTAACCCCACTCGTTGTCATACCATGAGCAAACCTTAACGAAGGTGCCATCGAGCTGAATACCTGCCTTCTCATCGAAGATAGAGGTATGAGGATCGTTACGGAAGTCAGTAGAAACGACAGCCTCGTTGGTGTATCCGAGGATACCCTTGAGCTCGCCCTCTGAAGCCTCTTTCATAGCAGCGCAGATTTCCTCATATGTGCACTCTTTCTTGAGCTCTACAGTAAGGTCAACGAAAGATACGTCAGATGTAGGAACACGGAGAGACATACCTGTAAGTTTACCGTTGAGCTGAGGAAGAACCTTACCTACAGCCTTAGCAGCACCTGTTGAAGAAGGGATGATGTTCTCGAGGATACCACGACCACCTCTCCAGTCCTTCTTAGAAGGTCCGTCAACTGTCTTCTGAGTAGCGGTAGCAGCGTGAACAGTAGTCATAAGACCACGTACGATACCGAACTTCTCATCGAGAACCTTAGAAATAGGTGCAAGACAGTTAGTTGTGCAAGATGCGTTAGAGATGATATCCTGACCAGCGTATGTTGTGTGGTTAACACCGTATACGAACATTGGAGTTGCATCCTTTGAAGGAGCTGACATGATAACCTTCTTAGCACCAGCCTCGATGTGCTTACGAGCCTTCTCGTCTGTAAGGAAGAGACCTGTAGACTCTACAACTACATCAGCGCCAACCTCATTCCATTTAAGGTTTGCTGGATCCATCTCAGCGGTGAGACGAATTTTTTTGCCGTTTACAACAAGTGTGTTGCCCTCTACAGAAACCTCACCTTTGAATGCTCCGTGAACTGAGTCAAATTTGAGCATATAAGCAAGATACTCTGGATCGAGAAGATCGTTGATACCTACAACTTCGATGTCGTTTGCGAAGTTTTCTACGGCTGCACGGAATACCATACGACCGATACGGCCAAATCCGTTAATACCAAGTTTTACCATTGTTAACAAATAATTTATTAAGTTAAACCTTATTTTTTAAGTCAACCGAAGCTTCCGAGGAATCGCCCCCTTTACTTCATCCGCAAGTTTCCCTGCAAAAACGGTGCAAAATTAGCCAAATTTTTGAATATTTACCTATCTTTGTAGAGAAATTTGAACGGATTGCCCGACTTTATCGTTTAAAGAAAAGTACATGACAGGCAATAACTTGAAACATCCATAATAAATGAATATACTGATTACCAATGATGACGGGTACAATGCCAAAGGTATACACGTCCTCGCAGAAATAATGTGCCAATTTGGCAATGTCACTGTCATTGCACCGAAATATCACCAGTCTGGAATGAGCATGGCAGTTTCACTCGGACTCAGACAGGTAGCTTATAAAGACCTGCCTGAGGAAAAGCCGGGAAAATGGTCTTATTTGGACGCGACACCGGCGAGTTGTGTGAAGTTCGGGCTCAACGTTCCGTTCCTGGACAAATTCCCGGACGTCGTCGTTTCCGGAATAAACCATGGTTCCAACGCCGCGTCAGCTGCTTGTTACTCAGGCACATTGGGAGCTGCCGCTGAAGCAGCATTGAACGGTATACCTTCGATTGGAGTATCATTGGACACCCTCAATCCGAACGCGGATTTCTCGGCTGTCAGGAAATTCTTCCCCGCCATCTTCGAAAAAATAATGTCAAATCTCCCTGAGAAGCCAGGGGTTTATTTCAATGTCAATTTCCCGGAAATTCCCATCGATGAGATTAAAGGTGTAAGAGTAGCTCATCAGGGTGCCGGCAGATGGATACGTGAATTCCGCGACTGGGATCCGTCCATATTTAAGAAGTTCGGCATCACGCCTGAGTCCTTAGGTCAAAGTTCAAAGACCTCTGTAGAACCTGGCGAGAAGTTATATATGATGGTCGGAGAGTTCCTCGATGACGAGCGTAATGATTCCAGAGCCGACCACAGACTTATGCAGGAGAAATATATCAGTATAGTCGCGGACAATATCGATTCGACTGATTATCAGGAAGAAAAGCGCATATCGAATCTCGGATTCGACGTAGACTTCTAGGGGACGGCAGCATTGACATAAACGAAAAATCTGATGAAATATTACATTATTGCAGGCGAGGCTTCGGGCGACCTTCACGGCTCGAACTTGATGAGAGGATTGTATCAGGAGGATCCGGCAGCCGATATCCGGTTCTGGGGCGGCGACATGATGAACGAGGTTTACAAGGAGCATCAGGATGGTGTCGGGCTCGTGCAGGACTATAAGGATGGCGCGATTATCGGGTTCATCCAGGTAGTGTTGAAGGCCAGGTCGTATTTCGAGAAATTCAAGCGTTGTTTTGCAGATATTTCGTCATGGAATCCGGACGTTGTAATCCTTATCGACTACCCGGGGTTCAATTTTAGAGTGGCGGAATGGGCTCATAATAAAGGCTTTAAGGTGTATTACTACATCGCGCCTAAGGTCTGGGCTTCACGAGAAGGACGTATAAAGAAGCTGAAGGCGTTCGTGGACAAGCTTTTCATCGTTTTCCCGTTCGAGATTCCGTATTTCACAAAAAAAGGTATCGACTTTATATATAAAGGTAATCCGCTGATCGACGCCATCGACAATTCTGTCGCATTGAAGGAGAGCCGCGAAGAGTTTCTGAGAAGGAATAGCTTGCCGGACAGTCCGGTGATTGCATTGATGGCGGGTTCGCGCACTGGAGAGATTTCTTCCATGATGCCAGTTTTCATGGAGTTCGCCGACAAGATGCATGCGCTGCCTGAATATGCTGACTACCAGTTTATTGTAGCTGCAGCACCGTCCAGGTCAATGTCCGATTACAGCAAATATGTTTCCGGTCGTGAGGCTTACGTGAAAGTCGTTTTCGGACAGAGTTATGCAGTTCTTCGCCATGCAGCTGCGGCTGTAGTGAATTCCGGTACAGCATCGCTTGAGACTGCACTTATAGGAACGCCTCAGGTGGTGGCTTATAAAGGTGCCGCCATTAATTTCGTGATAGCCAAGCAGATAATCAAGATACGTTTCATTTCGCTCGGCAATCTGATTCTGAACAGGACTTGTTTCCGCGAGTTGCTGCAGTTTTATTTTACTCCCGACAATGTGCTTCAGGAGGTTCTCCGCATGATAGAGGACACTGAGTATCGGGAAAATATGCTCGCCGGTTACCAGGAGATCAGAAACGCACTTGGCGGCCGCGGAGCATCTGCCGCAGTCGCCAAGGCTATGATCGAAGAATTGCGTAAACGTTAATATTCTCTCGGTCCGAAAATATCTGAACCGATACGGACTATCGTCGCTCCGCATTCTATCGCTATCTTGTAATCCTGTGACATGCCAATGGAAAGTTCCTTGAAATCAGGAAGTTCCGGATGGGATGCTACGAGACGTTGTCTAAGAACTGCAATATGCTCGAAATCAGCACGTACTACAGATTCATCATCCGTATTGGTAGCCATTCCCATGATTCCGCAGAAACGGACATGAGGATACTTGGATACAGAATTCAGAATCTCGGTAATCTCGTCTTCAGTAAGGCCATGTTTGGTTTCCTCGGCTCCGAGATGGAGTTCGAGAAGCACTCGTATAACTTTATCGTTGATACTTCCCCACTTCTCAATATCTTCCAAGAGATGGAGTGAATCCACGGACTGGACCATATAGGCGTAAGGGAGCACAAGTTTCAGTTTATTGGTCTGCAAATGGCCGATGAAGTGCCACTGGATGTCCTGCGGCAGTTCTTTGCATTTCATGGCAAACTCCTGAGGACGATTCTCGCCAAACAGACGTTGTCCGGCATTGTACGCCTCCATCACACATTCTGACGGGTGGAATTTGGAAACTGCCACAAGCTTTACGTCCTGTGGCAGTTCATTATGCAATTCTGTTATTTTCGATGCTATCGACATAACTGTTAGATTATCTTCTTCCTTTCTTTTCCTGCTCTTTCATCATCTGACGCTGCATCTTCTGAGCTTCTTCAAGACGCTGCTGCCATTTGCTCTTAGGCTGTGGCTTTCCCTCTGAAGCTTTCAGTTTCGCAAGCACATCTTCCGGACGTACGAAGAACTTCTTTATTATCCAAGTCTCAATCATAGTAATGAGGTTTGAGAGCAAGTAGTAATATGTAAGTCCTGAAGAAAGGCTGTTACAGATGAAGAACATCATGATAGGCATCATCCAAACGCTCATGAAACGCATTGAAGCAGTATTCGGGTCATTGGATGACATCTGTCCCTGAGTGGTTATCTTCGAGTAGAGGAACATTGACACGGCCATAAGGAGCGCGAACAGCGAAATATGGTCTCCGAGGAGCGGGATTCTGGTACCGAAATCCAAGAGCGGAATGGTATCGTATGCACTAAGGTCATCGGCCCACAGGAAAGGCTGCTGACGCAACTCGATGGATGCAGGGAAGAAGCGGAACATCGCCCAGAGGATAGGCAACTGGAGCAACATAGGAAGGCATCCTCCCATAGGGTTCACTCCTGCACGTTTGTAAAGATCCATGGTCGCCTGCTGTTTCTTCAGAGCATCTTCCTGCTTAGGATACTTGGCATTGAGCTTATCCATTTCTGGCTTGAGAGCCTGCATCTTGGCAGAAGATGAGTATGACTTGTATGCGAACGGAAGCACTACTATCTTGATGAACAATGTCATGAGCAAAATAATGATACCGAAGTTCGAGATGAACTTATGCAAGAAGTCGAACAGCGGGATAATCACCCATTTGGTGAACCAGCCGACCATCCAACCGCCGAGCGGAATGATCTTCTCGTATTTCTGGCCATAGGATTTCAATGTTTTGTAGTGGTTAGGTCCGAAATAGAACTCGTTGTTAATCACCACGTTGTTAGAGACTTTGAAATCTCCGCGCATCTTGGCGGCGCAGTCCATAAGATTATGAGAAGGATTGTCTTCTTCTATGAAGTTAATCGCGAGTTCACCTGAAGCGAACTGGTTTACAGGTCTCATGATGGCTGAGAAGAACTGCTGCTGGAATGCGAACCACTCTACACGGTTCTCAATACGTTTGTCAGCATTTCTTCCTCGTCCGATCTCTTCAGGTTTCTTGTCTCCGCCGAAGTAGTAGTCCACTTTAGAGTACTGAACCTCGTTCTTGTAGCCTTTCTCCATTCTCGGAATGGTCACATCCCAGTCGAAATCGTAGTATGACACGTTTCTCGGGATGACACCCTCCATACCTATGAATGAAAGTTCATTGCTTACCACGAAAGTACCAGGCCTCAATGTATATTTCTGCTGGATATAACCTCCGTTTCTGAACGGCAGACGCATCACGATGGATGAATCGGTCTTCTCAGTGAGCTGGAAAACGAAGTCTTTAGTATTGATGTTTTCTCCGGTATAGATACCGATACCCATCTCACTGTTACCCGGTTTGAAGAGATAAAGGTCTGTAGAATCATAAGTCCTATAGTTCTGAACCTTAACCGAATATGGCTGTGCACCCTTCGTGGTGAAGGCCACCTCTATCTTATCATTGGCAATAGTATAAATAGACTCCTGTCCGCTGTGTGCAGCCTCCAGAAGAGAATCCTTATAAATCGCCACTGGTGCTTCGTAAACCGGACGGGCACCTCCCGCCAATGTATCTGCTACAGGAAGTCTTCCTGCGATACTGTCTGCAATGTACTGCGCTGCGCGCTCAGCTCTTACTATAGAATCCACCTGAGCCTGATACGCGACTTGTTTTTCATACTCTTTAGACTGGTACCATGTAAATCCGAAAAGTGTGATACCTATGAGTATGAATCCGATAATTGTATTCTTATTCATCAATATTTAAAGTTACTGCTTGTCTTCTGCTGTTTCGAGGGCGTGAATCTGAGCCTCCAAGTCCTTAAGCTGTTTCTTGGATTCTTCGATTCTGTCCTGCATCTGCTTGATAAGTGGCTGGGAGTTCTTGGACATGGCGAAGAAGCCTATGTTGTTCTCATAGGTATCAATGTCCTGCTGAAGTTTGTTATACTTCTGGATAAGACGATCTTTCTCAGACTTGCCTGCACCGCCTCTGCCTGAATTTCCTCTATTGGATTTCGAGTTGTGGAACTTGGAGTTCATAGCCTCACGATAAGCCTTTCCGATCTTGTCTTTCTCTTTAATCGGAACGAAGCCTATGCTCTGCCACTTCTCTTCGAACGCTTTGAATGCCTCAGCATCAGCAGCTGCATCTCCAGAGGAAACATAAGCATTGATCTCTTCTATGAGAGCTTTCTTTGCGCGGAGATTTCCGGCATAATTGTTAGGTGCGGCGTTCTTGTCGCGAGCCTCGAAGAACTCGTCGCAAGCTGCGCGGAAACGCTTCCAAAGCTGCTCTGATTTCTTGCGCGGAACGGCACCGATTTCTTTCCAACGAGCCTGAAGCTCAATGAGTTTGTCGGCTGTCGCCTTCCATTCTGTGCTGTTTTTCAATGCCTCTGCTTCAGTGATAATGGCGAGTTTCTTTTCCAGATTCTCGTTCATATTATCCTTGAACTGAACATAGAAATCCCTCTTCTTGGCGAAGAACTTGTCGCATGCAGCGCGGAATCTGTCGTAAACCTTCTGGTTGTCCTTCTTGGATGCGAAACCTATAGTCTTCCATTCTTTCTGAATATCCTCGATCTCTTTAGAAAGGGCATTCCACTCGTTGGATGACTTAATATCTTCCTTATTTGCGATGGCTTCCACTTTCTCACAAAGAGCAGTCTTCGCTACCAAGTTTTCAGCCTGCTTGGATTTCTGAGCTTCGAAATATGCCTGATATTTCTTGTTGATGACAGCTGTAGCAGCCTTGAATCTGTCCCAAATCTGGTCACGGAATTCCTTGGCCACAGGTCCGAACTCTTTCCACTGCTCATGAAGTTTCTGGAGCTCCTTGAATGCGTCCACAACATTCTCGTCCTCTGACAATTCTTCAGCTTTCTGGCAGAATTGCTCCTTAGCCTCAAGATTCTTCTTAAAGTCAAGATCACGCAAATCTCTGTTAATCTGAACCTTATCATAGAACTGCTCTACATAGAACTGATAAGTATCGTTCAAGTTTCTGAAATTCTGGACAGGAACCTGGCCGATAGCTCTCCAACGTGCCTGGAGTTCACGGAATGCTGGGAAGGCTGTTCCCAAATCATCCTGCTTCTCCACAAGAGCTTTCAATTCATCGATAACCGCCTGTTTCTTGGCAAGATTGTCCTCACGCTCCTGTTCCTGCTGCCTATTGAATTCAGCACGTTCCTTCTTATATTTGGCATATATTGTCTTGAATCCATTTTCCAAAACCGCGAAAGGATTCTGAAGCTCTGATTTTTCTTCAGTTGTCTCCTCTACCTCAGGTGCTTCGTTTTCAGAAGTTTCTTCTGAAGCTTCCATACCTGCTGCAGCCTTCTCCTTAGAAAGACGCTTGTAGAAAGCGGCCTTGATCGCCTCAGCCTCTTTAGATTTTTTCATTCTGTCCTCGCTTTCTGAAAGAGTCTCAAACTGTTGCGATAATTCCGCAAGAGACATTTCAGCGTAGTTCGGTGTTGTTTCTTCCTGGACCTCTGGTGTTGCCACCTCGGCTCCTTCAAGTACATCTGGTGTCGTTTCTGCACCAGGTTTCAATTCTTCACTCATAATTAGCAAGAGTTTCTGTTTGTAAAAAAGCTATAGAATCCGCACAATGGGATTCAATTCTACAAATATATGAATAAATCCCTATAAAATCAGCATTTTAACACAAAAATGAACCACCATATAAAATGAAAGACCAGCATCACTGCTGGTCCTACATATCTATAGTTTTTGTGTGTTACACCTCTAAGAAAATAAGGTTGACTTTTTTGTTGGTTAGCGACCCGTCACGGGCAAACGATTTAAAAAAATCTTTTAACGTTTTATCTTTTCGTTTGCAAATTTAGTCACTTTTTTCATAACTGCAAAAAAAAGTTTACTTATTGTCTTTTAAAAGATAAGGCCGCAACTTTTTGGTGCGCTCCACTGCCTGTTGCATCTGCCAGTCCTGAATCAGCTTGGGATTACCGCTCAGAAGAACATCCGGAACTTTCCAGCCGTTGAATTCCGCCGGACGCGTATAGACAGGAGGCGAAACAAGTCCATCCTGAAAACTGTCGCTTAGGGCAGATGTTTCATCAGTCAACGCTCCTGGAATAAGTCTGACGATAGAATCAGCCAACAAAGCAGCAGGAATTTCGCCGCCGCTTACCACGTAATCCCCTACTGAGATTTCCCTGGTTATGAGATGTTCTCTGATTCTCTCATCGATTCCCTTATAATGGCCGCAAAGAATTATGATGTTCTCTTTCAGCGAAAGCTGATTCGAGATACCCTGCGTAAGCTGCTCACCATCAGGAGACATATAAATAATCTCATCATAATGTCTCTCCGAAGTCAACTCGTTTATCATTTTGAAAACAGGCTCCACCATCATGACCATTCCTGCGTCTCCGCCATAGCAATAGTCATCTACAGTGCTTCTGGAACCTATGCCATATTTCCTGATATTGTGGACATTGATCTCCACCAACCCTTTCTTCCTGGCTCTTCCGACGATGGAATAACCGAGAGGACTTTCGAGAAGTTCAGGAACAACCGTCAATATATCAATACGCATTTAGTATTTCGGATTAAAGTGGACATACCGATTAACGTACTTCCACCAATTTAACTTCATAGAGTCGGCACCAATTCTTGCCTGTCAGATAAATCTTTCCGTCTACAGGATTATAAGCGATTCCGTTAAGTACGTCTGTGTCAGAATATTTCAGCTTATCCGGCAAAAGACCTGTACAGTCGACAACCCCCGTCACGGCACCATTGGCAGGATCGATGATGACTATCAGATCCGACATATAGACATTGGCCCAAACCTTTCCGTCTATAAATTCCAGCTCATTCAGGAAGTGGACAGGGCGACCATCCATACGCACCGGCAAGGTCTTCACTGTCTTGAAATTATCATCGAGAAAAAACAGATTGGAAGTACCGTCGCTAGCGATCAGAGACTTCCCGTCTGTCGTAAGCCCCCATCCCTCGCGCGGATATGAGAATGTCGACTTGTAGTTCAATGTCTTTGCATCATAGACGAAGGCCACCTGGTTCTGCCACGTGAGCATGTAGATGTTTCCGCCTTTTTCGACAGATCCTTCCAAGAAATATCTACGGTCAAAATTAAGCCTGAACAATGGCTTTCCGGTAGTGATATCCACCTTTCTGAACGTGGACTTGCCGTTCAAGCCCGTGCTCTCATACATCTGACCGCCAAAAAAGAAAAGTCCCTGCGTATACGAAGCCCGGTCGTGAGGATACTCCTTCACCACCTGCAGCCTGTACTGTCTGACTTTCGCATTCGCGCAAGATGACAAGGTCAGGGCCAATGCTAAAGTAACACATAATATAACACGCAGGAACTTCTTCATATACAATAGTTTACTTGATATCCACGTCCAGGCCGCGCTGTTCACGATACTTCATGGCAGCCTTTACGAATGCCACAAAAATCGGCTGCGGAACTTCTGGTGTACTCTTATATTCAGGGTGGAACTGGACACCGATAAAGAACGGATGTGTAGGGATTTCCACAATCTCCACGAGGCCTGTTTCAGGGTTACGTCCGGTAGCCTTAAGTCCGGCAGCTTCCATCTGATCGAGGAATTCGCCATTGAACTCATATCTGTGTCTATGCCTCTCAGATATAATTTCCTTACCATAAATCTTATATGCAAGAGAATCCTTGTCGAGTTTGCACTCATAGGCACCGAGACGCATGGTACCGCCCTTTATCGTAGTGCTCTTCTGATCCTCCATGAGAGAGATTACCGGATATGGTGTAGAAGGATTAACCTCTGCCGAAGCAGCTTCCTTCAATCCCAGCACGTCTCTTGCGAACTCGATTACGCACATCTGCATACCGAGACAGATTCCGAAGAACGGAACATTGTGCTCACGCGCATATTTGATGGCAGCGATTTTTCCTTCAAGTCCACGCTCACCGAATCCAGGAGCGACCAGAATAGCATCCATGTTTCCGATTTTCTCCTCGACATTGGAAGCATCGATGAATTCACTCTGAAACGTATGGACATTGACCTTACACTCATTGGCAGCGCCCGCATGGACGAACGACTCGAGGATGGACTTATACGCGTCCTGAAGCTCGACATACTTGCCGACAAGTGCGATATCTACCTGATGCTTAGGATGATACAATCTATCCAAGAAACCCTGGAGCTCTGTAAAATTAGGCTCAGGAAGATTTTCGATATGGAAATGATTCAGAATCATCTCATCGAGACCCTCCCTTTCCATGTTCATAGGAACCTGGTAAATGGACGGAGCGTCGATGGACTGGATCACGTGGCCCGGCTTTACGTTACAGAACAGAGCCACCTTTCTTCTGATATCGGGAGTAAGTTCCTTTTCAGTACGGCAAACGATAACGTCAGGATGTACACCGGCCTGCTGAAGCATCTGTACAGAGTGCTGTGTCGGCTTGGTTTTCAGCTCCTTGGCTGCTCTCAAGTAAGGCACCAATGTAAGGTGGATGCTTGCGAGGTCCTCCTCAGGAAGCTCCCACTGCAGCTGTCTGATAGCCTCAAGGAACGGCTGTGACTCCATATCGCCGACAGTACCGCCGACCTCTGTGATGATCACATCGAATTTGCCTGACTTTCCGAGAAGAAGCATACGCCTCTTGATCTCGTCAGTGATATGAGGAATAATCTGGACAGTCTTTCCGAGATATGCGCCCTCGCGCTCCTTATTGATTACAGTGAAATAAACCTTTCCGGTGGTAACATTATTCGCCTTCGTCATATGGACGCCAAGGAATCTCTCATAATGTCCCAAATCCAAGTCTGTCTCAGCACCATCGTCAGTCACATAGCACTCGCCATGCTCGTATGGATTAAGTGTGCCCGGGTCAATGTTGATGTACGGGTCGAATTTCTGGATTGTGACTCTGAGTCCTCTGGCCTGCAGGAGTTTGGCCAATGATGCGGCAATGATTCCTTTTCCGAGTGAGGATGCGACACCTCCTGTTACGAAGACGTATTTTGTATTCATATTTCTTAGTTTATCGTTAACAGGGGTACAAATTTAGCGTTTTTTTTCGTCTTCCGAAACTTTTTTGGAAAGATTACTACGCTTTTCCATACATCCCTTCGTAATACTTCTGATAATCACCGCTTGTCACATTGTCCAGCCAAGCCTGATTATCCAGATACCATCGTACGGTTTTCTCGATTCCCTCCTCGAACTGAAGGCTCGGCTCCCAACCCAGCTCCGCCTGAAGCTTGCGAGAGTCGATCGCGTACCGCATGTCGTGTCCCTTGCGGTCCGTAACATACGTAATTAGGTCCAGGTCAATGCTTTCACTACGTCCCAAGAGGCGATCTGTGGTCGCAATAAGGACTTTTACGATGTCTATGTTTTTCCATTCATTGAATCCTCCGATATTATAAGTAGAGGCAGGTATTCCCTTATGGAAAATCAAATCTATGGCACGGGCATGGTCTTCCACATAGAGCCAGTCCCTAACGTTCTCTCCTTTTCCGTATACAGGGAGAGGCTTGCGGTGACGTATATTGTTTATAAAGAGCGGAATAAGCTTCTCGGGAAACTGATACGGACCATAATTGTTGGAACAATTCGTGACAATCGTCGGCATGCCATAAGTATCATGGAACGCTCTCACGAAATGGTCTGAGCTCGCTTTCGCCGCGCTATATGGGCTATGGGGATTATACTTTGTTTCTTCGGTAAAGAATGTGTCTCCGTAAGCGTGATGATGGTCCGAAGAGGCCTTGGTCGTAAACGGGGACGCCACACCTTCCGGATTTGTAAGTTCCAGAGCACCATACACTTCGTCAGTAGAAATATGGTAGAAGCGACATGGCACAGACTCGCCGTCAGCCTTGGTTACCACCCATGGTACAGACTGGCTTTCCCAGTAGTCTTTGGCAGCCTGAAGCATCGACAAGGTTCCCATCACGTTAGTCTGGGCAAATGTGAACGGATCTTTTATAGAGCGGTCCACATGGCTCTCGGCAGCGAGATGGATAATGCCGTCCACTTCATACTGGCGAATAATCCTACGGACAGTTTCGAAGTCGCAGATATCGGCTTTAACGAAAGTATAGTTCGGTCTGTCCTTAATGTCATGGAGGTTTGCGAGGTTTCCGGCATAAGTCAGCTTATCCAGATTAACAATCTGATAATCAGGGTATTTATTCACAAACAACCGCACCACATGGCTTCCGATAAAGCCGGCACCACCTGTAATCAATATGGCTCTTTTCATCGTTGGTTATTCTTTAAATTGTCAATGCAGAGTTTCAGTGAGTCAGTCCAATATGGTATTCTAAGGTCGAAAGTTTTCTTAATCTTAGTCTTGTCGAGGACCGAGTATGACGGACGCTTTACCGGGCTCGGGAACTCATCCGAATGGCATGGCTGTATGTCACAACCGGTCTGTCCGCTATATTCGGCTATCATTTTCGCAAAGTCGTACCAAGAGCAGACACCTTCGTTGCTGTAGTGGTATATTCCTTCCGCAGGATTAGTTAAGGCCTTTACAATCGCTTTTGCCAGATCCAGTGCGTAGGTCGGAGTGCCTACCTGATCGAAGACCACCTTCAGGGCAGGTTTCGTGGCGGTCAGATTCATCATCGTCTTGCAGAAGTTCTTCCCGTATTCGCTATAGAGCCATGATGTTCTGATAATCATATATTTACAGCCAGAGGCGATAATCTTTTGCTCTCCGTGGAGTTTTGTCAGGCCATAGACGCCTGTCGGTGTCCCCTGCTGGTCTTCACGGCATGGAGTGTTGTATGGTTCTTTTCCGAAGACGTAGTCGGTGGATATTTGAACTAACCAGCCTCCTACTTCTTTCATGGCGATGGCCAAGTTCTCAGGAGCTTCTGCGTTCAGTTTTTCAGCCAATGCTCCATTTGTTTCTGCGGCGTCTACGTTTGTGTAGGCAGCGCAGTTTATTATTGCTTCTATTTTATGGTCTGAGACGGTTTTGCGGATGGCGGCGAGGTCGGTTATGTCCAGTTTGTCGGTCTGTACGCCTTCCTGGTCCACTACGTCTGTAAAGATGTAGTGATGGTCGGTATCCGCTGCTATTTTGCGCATCTCGTTGCCTAACTGGCCGTTTGCGCCTGTAATCAGTATATTCATATACAATTAATTAACTTGGTAGAGCCAGGGAAGCCTCATGCACTCAGGCACGCAATTCGCGCCTGAGGCACTTCCCTGGCTCTTCGAGGCATAATTATATTTTCAACTCTCGCATTGCAAAATTCGGGCATGGCTAAACTTTTACCAACGGAGCCTCTCATGCTCCAGATAGCCGCTACGCGACTGGTCTCTAGTGATCTAAAGTTCGAAAGGCGTAACAAAGTCTTTAAATAACGGGTGACGGGTATCTTTATCGCTCAGGATGGCTTTATCGGTCGGAATGCGCCAATCTATTCCCAAAGATTTATCCAGGATGCTGATGCCGGCATCTGATTCAGGATGATAGAACTGGTCGCATTTATACTGGAATACAGCTGTTTCGCTCAAGACTGAAAAGCCATGGGCAAAGCCGTGAGGGATAAACATTTGATAGTGATTATCTTCCGTGAGTTCAACAGCTACATGCTGACCATATGTCGGCGAATCCTTGCGGATATCGACGGCCACATCCAGGACGGCTCCTTTCACACATCTCACTAACTTGGCTTGGGTAAACGGAGGCCACTGAAAATGAAGGCCGCGCATCACGCCATACGAAGACATCGACTCATTGTCCTGCACAAAATTAATCTTGCAGACCTTCTCTTCGAATTCCCGCTGCGAGAAACTCTCGAAGAAGTATCCCCTCGAATCTCTGAAAATCTTCGGCTCGATTATAACCACACCATCCAGCTTAGTCTTTATAATTTCCATAGTTTACAACATTTCTGAGACATTCGCATAATATCTTTTGGTCACCGGGACACTCGTCGTCTGAGGAGTGTCGATATCCGCATAGACAAGACCGTCGGAATCTTTTCGCAACGTCTTGATATGCGTAGGATTCACAAAGTAAGATCTATGGCAGCGCACCAGCGAGTTCTTGGCACACAAGTCCTCGATACTCTTCATCGACGCCCTCAAATCATAGACCTTGGTCTTCCCGCCGTCCTCCTGATAATGAATATTCACGTAATTCTCATCTGCACCTATATAATATATAGAGGAAACGGTCAATACAAGTTTCAAATTCTTCCTGGAATCGTAAAACCTTATCCTGTCGTCAGGCGCTTCCGCCGCCAACTCGAATTTTTTCTTTCTATGATAGGCCACCAACGCCAGATAGATGACAATGTAAGGATAGGCTGAAGTCAATGCCAATGAGACAAATGAATTTGCGACAATATTGAAATAAGGTACAGTCATCCGCTTGTTCAGCCATACATACAAGGCCGTAAAAAAAGCCGCAACCAAGACATCCATGAAACATAATGCCACATAGAGATTCGTATTGAGCTTTCTGCGTACGGCAAACATGATTGATCGGGTTATTATCTCACATCCGAAATAAATACATGTCAAGATAGTTATATGAAATGCATATCCGTGTTTCGGGGAGACTAAATAATTGTCCAGATCGAATGGAGTATATATCAGCATAAAGCATAGAAAAAATGCCGGCACGATGATGATATGCAACACCTGAGGACCGAATTTTCTGAATATTTCTCTAATTTCATTCATCGCAAACCTACTGTTTATAGTGTGACGAACACAAAATTAACCTTTTTTCGTCACCAAATAACATATTTTAGTCACAAAAACAGCTATTTAGTCACACTTTTCGCGTCACAATCACTATTATTTTCCCAACACGAGAAATGGCGATAACTTTGCTTTCAGAAAAACAAAAATATATTACTGAATGAAAACAATACCGCCGTCGCTGGGAGTGATCTTCGCGACGGCGGCTCAATTTTTATACCACAAATGTGGACTTATATAAGAATCACCAAAATTATTTGGCGTTAAGTTTGGCGGTAACTTCCAAATCCAGAGCCTCAGCAAGAACGCTTATAGGATTCTTCACAGTGAAGCCTGTAGACATCTCGATCTGCCACTTGCAAGTTTCGCAATCGCAGGCGACGAAATCTGGAGTCTCTTTGCGGATCTGGTCAAACAATGGTTTACCGATAGCCTGAGACACTTCGTAGTTCTCTTTCTTGAAGCCATAAGTACCGGCAATACCGCAGCAATTGCTGTCGAGCATTACGAACTGGACGCCAGGTATCATTTTCAACAAAGAGGTCGAGAAAATGCCCCATCCGAGCTTCTCCATATGGCAAGGAGTATGATATGCAATCTTTGCTTTATAGTCTTTCTTGAAGGCCACTTTTACCTCACCGGAGTCTATAAGACGGAAAATGAACTTGGTAGCGAGTGACAGGCTGTCACGTACTGCCGAGTTGTCCACCTTAAGCAGATCAGGATATTCATCACGCATGGTAAGAACACAGGTAGTTGATGAAGTGAGAATCTTCATACCCTTGTCTGCAGCTTTCTTGAGAACAGAAACATTATGTACAGCATGTTTCTTGGCTCCGTCAATAAGTCCGTTCACAATCATGGCTACACCGCAGCACTTTTCCTTGTCAAGCAGATTCACTCCATATCCGAGCGCATTCATTACGGCCACGAAATCCTTACCGAGCTGTGGATAGTTGTAATTCACATAACATCCGTGGAAATATGCGATCTGATTCTTGAATGCAGCCTGCTTGTCTGCAGCATTCTTCTTGAACCAAGTTTCGAATTTCTGTCCAGAATATTTAGGGAAAGTACGTCTGTGATCGATGCCCAAAACACCATCGAGAACAGCCTTGACAGGCTTGATAGGTAAGGTAGCATTGACAATAGGAGCAAACGGACTTGCGAGCGAGCCCATGAAATCTGTGCTGGCGAGCATACGGTCCCTCAATTTCGGCTTGTGGGTGCTGTAATTTATCTTGGCCTCCTGGATTATATCTGAAATTTTCACTCCGGACGGGCATGAAACGTCGCATCGCTTGCAGTTCAAGCAGTATTTCAGGGCGTCATCGAAGAAGAATTTGTTCTTCAGACGCAATCTCTCGCCGTCAGGTCCGGCCTGCTTAGGTCCAGGATACAAAGGATTTACAGGCACGACAGGGCAATATACAGTGCATATAGTACATTTGATACACTGCTCGAAATTATTTTCACTTGTATTCGTCTTCATAATCGTTATCTGTTTATCGGCCGAGGATAGTATCTGAAACACTGAATGCAGTCAACAATGCTACACCGGCACCGCAGCCCTGATGTAAGGCATTGTAACCGCCAAGTACTGAACCTATTGCATAAAGATTAGAGATTTCCGCCCCATCTTTCACGGCTTTGAAATTCTTTCCTGTTTTTACGCCGAATCCCATGAAATTCTGCTTCGCGAAGAAGTTCGCGTCATACCAGTTGTTTCTGTCGGCGTCGAAATCTACGTCCAGACCGAAAACCGGTTCAGTTACGCCATTTACTCCTGAAAGAAGTCCATGACCGAAGTAACTGCCTGACGCAAGTATGAAGTTCTCTGCAACCATTTCCTCGTCACCGAGATTTTCTGTTTTGACATATTTTACTGAGCCGTCCTCCAACTGTGCACTGACTACTTCATCACCCATAAGGAATGTTCCGCCTGCTGCTATAAACGATTCCTTAAGCTGTCTCTGGGAACGGATACCGGCCACTGACGGAGGCAATGTTCCGAGGAAAATGGTCTTCGCACTGATCTTCCTGCGGACATCTTCCACAGAAGCGTATGACTTGAGTCCGAAGACTGCCGGAAGGACCACAAGATCCTCATCATGGACAACGGCATTGACAGCAGCCACAAACTTCGCCCTTACAGACTCGTTCTCCATTACCTTGGAGATATTGGATGAACGCATCTCGCTCGGGTTCTTGCGGAGAGTCTTGATTTCATCGGTGGTTACAGCCGTGATTTTACATGAGACGCCTCTCTTTTCGAATTCGGCAGCGATCAGTGAAGTATTGAAATCCAAAAAGCCTTCAACGTTCACTATCAATGCTTTAGTGCCGATTTTCTCATCTTTTTCCTTAAGGAATGTCGAGTCACCTATTGCAAGCCATGCAGGTTTTAGTGTTCCTGTTGCGGATATCACGTAACCGTTTTTGGAAGCGTCACCTACAAGCGGCAAACCACATATCGTCAGCAATTCTTTAGCGTCACCAGCATATTTTGCGACCTTTTCAGCACCTATTTTAACATATGGATGCTCAGGACTGAGTTTCTCTATCGCTTTCAACGGTTCCTCTACAGGTGTACCATCTTCAAGTTTGGAAAGAAGCCCGAAACCACCTGAAAAGAAATGCATTGCATTCTGACCGGCAGAAACGATAGCACATTTCTTTCCGGCTTTCTGCAGCCTGAGTCCGCATACAAGACCTGAGAGGCCGCCACCTATTATTATATTGTCGAATTTCATGTCCTAAATATTATTTGTCCTCAGTCTTTTTATTTTCTGCAACAGCGTCCGTACCAAGACATTCAGAATAAACCCACGCTGTAAATTCTGCTTCTCTAAGGGTGTCGCCCCATGCTACAGGATACATTCCTTTCCAGCGTTCATTCATAAATTTCACGAGGTCTGTCCTCGCTCTGTCAGCACAACCATGAGCCTTCGCAAGCAGACCTGCCGCACGACATGCACAAAGCTCGCCCTGACAGGTTCCCATACCTACACGTGTACGTCTCCTCAAGTCTACCAGATTATGGACATCGAGATTCTCGATAGCGTTAGTTACCTCGCTTTCAGGAACTTCCTCGCACTCACAGACAAGACTCTGCTCCTCCTTGGTAGAGAAATCGAGTTTGGAAGCCAAGATTCCCTGACGGCCGGCAGCAGCTTTCTGTGCCGTGGTCGGTTTTGTCCAAATCTTGCCCGAAACTTCTTTCACGTCACCATTTCCGGATCCAGGAAGCGGAGTCGTCCTGGTTTCGCATTTCTTGTTTACATTCAATTTCTGACAAACGAGATCTGTAGTCATTTCGGCCATAAGTCTATATGTCATGAGTTTACCGCCGGTAATCGTAATGAAGCCCTTTATTCCATCACGTTTTTCATGATCGAAGAGAACGATACCACGGCTGATGTTTCGACCGCTTGGATCTCCATCTGCTGCCACAAGAGGTCTGACTCCTGCGTAAGCTCTGAGGATTCTGGTGTCCGCAAGGCACGGAGCAAGTTTCTCACCTTCTGAAATGAGAAGTTTCACTTCATCCGGTGTCACATGCATATCATCGCACTCCTCGTAAGGCACTCTTGTAGAAGTGGTTCCGATTACGCAGACTGTATCTCCCGGCACGAGAATGTCGGCGTTGGCCGGCTTCCTGCATCGATTGAGAACGACATTGTTCACTCTATGTGCAAAAATCAGGAGGGCACCTTTTGCAGGGAACATGCTGATGGCAGCACCAGCCATCTCAGCTATCTTATGGCCCCAGATACCACCGGCATTGACAGTGATAGGAGCGCGATACTCAGCGGTTTCGCCGGTCTTATGGTCGAGGACTTTCACTCCGACGATGGTGTCCTGCTCTCTGATAAATCCGGTCACTTCCGTGTAAACCAGCACCTTGGTACCATGAAGTTTGGCATCCACTACGTTGGAAGAACAGAGTCTGAACGGATCGACAGAACCATCCGGGATTCTTACCGCGCCTATTATATCAGGATTTGCTGAAGGCTCGAGTCTCAACGCCTCTTTCGGATCGATGACTTCGGCTTTGATTCCAGCCTTTGTACAAGACTCCACAAACTTCGCCTGGTAAGCCAAATCGTCTTCCGGCAATGTAAGGAATAATCCTGAAGTGTCATCCACACAATGATTTGCGATACGCTTCAAAATCATATTTTCCTGAATACACTCTGTCGCAGACTCCTGATCTGTAACCGCATAGCGTGCACCGCTATGGAGAAGTCCGTGATTCCTTCCTGTGGCACCGTCAGCGATATCATGACGCTCAATCAGCAAAGTCCTAAGACCTCGCAGCGAACAGTCGCGCGCTGTTCCGGCTCCCGTAATGCCGCCTCCGATGACGATGACATCGAACTCGTTGTTATTTTTACCGGTCATTATATTATATTGTTTTACTATTTTACTAACCTCTTTGATTGTCGACGATATAGCCAAATACTACTTTCGTTTCAAAATGCAAATATACGAAATTGTTTTCACTTCGAAAGCAAAGAAAAGAGAAACTTGCGAAATAAAATCACAAATTCCTCTAAAAAATCTATTATCTGAGATAATCTTCAAATCTAGAAACAAATTAATGCATAGCCTTCTGAATCCGTTTCCTCAAATTTGTCGACAACGAAACCGGATAATCGGCGTCGGACCTGTCCAACCATTTGAGCGCCAACGCATATTCTCCATTAAGGAAACATGCCTGAGCGATATTGAATTCAGCACATGACCTCTTCATAGGATTATTCGTATCCAGAAGGGTCATCCAGGCTTCGATGGCTTCCTTCCATTTAAATGAATAGGCCGCCTGAGAAGCCGTATCCCAGGCCTGAGGAGAATCGTAATATATGAATGTAAACTCCTCTGCCTTCCAAGTCGGCTTGAAAATCTTGGCAGAAGCCTTTCCGAACTGCTCTCCAGGAGTCTCCAACTTCGTCCAGAACTGATTCGCGGCATCTGAGCGTGTAAGCGATGACGTGTACGGAACAGTCGTAACTACCTTTCTGTTCCCCTGCCATAAATAAACAGTATCTGCCTTATTCATGGAATCATACGCGTACAACTTGATTTTCACAGGCGTAGAAACCGTATAATAAGTCGAATTGTCCGATGCGGACTCCTGCAAATCGGAAATGGAAACATCGCCGAATTCCGGAGCATCGAATACGAATACGATATCGTCACCTGTCTCCATGACAAAATGACGGAGCGAGTCCTTGTCCGAATAATCCGCATTCAGGTTTTTGTTCATGCGATACAGACTTACAGCCTGCTCTCCCCCGAAATAATCCTTCTCTATGGAAGACGCGAAACCATTCGCCAGATATTCATTGAAAACCGAATCCCGAGCGGCATCTGCATCCAGATACACCACAGCCACACTCTTCCCGTCGAAGGAAATCCCCGTACTGGAAGGATACCTCATTTCCACATTCATCGTAAAAGCCTGAGGAGCACATGAGGTCAATGCTGCCACACATCCGGAGGCGCACAATATAGCCGTAAGAACATTCAGTTTCATGATTCACAACAATTTAAAATCCGTTTTTAAACAATCTCAGCGACAAGATCATACTCATCCGCATTGACCACCCTTACAGTCATGAACGTTCCGATCATATCTTCAGGCTGCGCGGACATCTTGTCGGCGTCGTAATGTACAAGAATCTCGCCATCCACTTCAGGACTTTCAAATTCGCTGCGGCAAACGAACACCCCATCATTGAAATCATCGATGAGAACCTTAATCTCCGAACCGATACGGGTCTTGTTGTAGGTCAATGATATTTCCCTCTGCTCGTCCATGAGTTCTCTTAGTCTCTCATCCTTAACATTCTGAGGCACAGAATCTTCGAAATTCTCCGCATCGAAGGTCCCCTCCTCCTCGGAATAGGTAAATGCGCCCAGACGCTCGAACTTCGCATCGCGCACGAAATCCATAAGTTCACCGAACTCTTTCTCTCCCTCTCCCGGATGTCCGACTATCATGGTGGTCCTGAGCACGATTCCAGGAACTTTTTCTCTCATTTTTCGGATCAATGCCCTGGTCCAGGCTCCATCCACATGTCTGTGCATCATATCCAGGACATTATCTGAAACATGCTGGAGCGGAATGTCCATGTAACGGCACACCTTAGGATTGTTAGCCATCTGATCAAGCACATCCTCCGGAAAATCAGCAGGATATGAATAATGAATCCTGATCCATTCTATGCCGTCGATTTCCGACAATTTCTGAAGCAATTCTGCGAGAGCACGTCTGTGATACAAATCCAGACCATAGTAGGTAGTATCCTGTGCTATGACTATCAGCTCTTTGACTCCATACGCTGCAAGTTGTGATGCCTCTGCCACCAAGTCTTCCATCGGAACAGAACGATGTGCACCCCTAATAAAAGGTATGGCGCAGTAAGAACAACGTCTGTCACATCCTTCGGAAATCTTAAGGTAAGCATAAGGGAATTTCTTACCCGGAATAACGCGGTCGTTACGGCGCTCACGATCCATCTTCATGCCCAACGCTTCCACAATCGGAGCTATCTCCCTGGCCCCATACCATCCGTCCACTTCCGGAATCAGTTCGGGCATCTGGTCCATATATCTCTGTGAAAGACAACCACATACAAGCAGCCTTCCAACCTTACCCTCCTTCTTCCGTTCAGCAGCCTCCAATATAGCCTGGATAGATTCCTCCTTGGCATCACCGATAAAGCCGCAAGTGTTAAGGAGCAGGACATCCACATCCTGCTCCACACCTTCCGGTATAATTTCATAGTCATCCCTGACCTGTGCAAGAATATGCTCAGAATCCACCTGATTTTTCGAGCATCCCAGAGTGACTATCTGAATAGACTTCTTATTCATTGACCTTATCCTCAGTCTGAACTTCCTCTGCGTCGACCTCCTCGGCAGCACCTTCTTCGACGAAGTCGAAAGAAGCGAAATGCTTGAGCTCATTATACCACTCGACTACCTTCTTCATGTGAGAAACATAGAATCTGTCGGCATCGTAATCAGGAATAGCCTTTGCGAAAAGCGCCTTCAACTCCTCTGAAGAAGATTTTGGAGACGGTGCATCAGCATCGCCGAGAGCCTCTTTAAGCTTAAGAAATACCTCCTGAAGTTTCATCTCACCTTCATTAGTATAAATGGAAATATCTGCAAGAGTAGTAATTCTGCTCTTCATATCGAAGCAAGTACGTTTCTTGTCAGAAAGAGCCTCTACGATAGCTCCGTTACGAGCCTGAGCCACATAGTTAAACAACCCGTGCTGACCGGAAACTGAAAGAATCCTTGTTAAATCTGTTTTCATAATCAATTATTATTTAATTAGTTGTGCAGTTTACCATTCTCCATTTCCGCCTTTATCTTTTCGAAAACACTTGAGACCGAAGCCTTCAGAGAAGATAAACTGTCATTGTTTTCTATTATATAATCCGCCTTCGAAAAATCTATTTCCTGCTGTCGTATCCTCGCCATAATCGCCTCAGGATCAGCTTCGTCGCGACGACAAGCCCGCTCGATTCTCAGCTGCTCCGGCGCATCCACCATCACGACCAAGTCGTAGCTCCCCCGAAATATCGGTTTGTCCAGAGCTATCGCCGACTCCATGCAGACGATGCCGGTTCGGGTCAATGCAGTTTCACGCCATTGCTCGAAATCTTCGAGCACGGCCGGATGAACAACATTCTCCACTTCACGAAGGACATCGGCATTGGCAAAAATCATAGAAGCGAACAGCTTCCTGTCGAACTTTCCTTCCGCTGTCATCAGGCTCACGCCCAGCAAGGACTCAAGGTTTTCGCGAAGCCGCAAATCACTGTCATACAAAGCCTTGGTGCGGGAATCCGAATCATAGACCGGAATCCCTTCCGACTCCAAAATCGATGAAACGGCTGACTTTCCGCTTCCGATTCCTCCGGTTATCAGAACTGTAACTGGCATCATTTTCCACTTTCTACACAGTCGAACACTATGGGTTTCACCTCATAATCCAACACCCCTGCCGGAACTTGTTCCATGTATGGAATACATTGACCATGAAGTGATTTCACGAAGTCATTGTAATCTACATATATACGTACTGAAGATGACGGATCGGATGTTACAGGGAATGCGCATCTGAACGTAACTTGAGCTGTAGACGGATAGACTACCAGACTCTTGCCGCGCGGAACATTCCGCACATAGACAGGAACAGAGGCTGTCACTTCCACAAATCTGGAGACGTTCAAGCTGTACACGACAGCATCAGTGGATATCCGCACACCCTTAATCTTGTCCAATTCGACTGAACCATGAATGGAAGAGTTCACGTCAGAAAGATTCACCTGCTTGGTAAACACCTTCTCGATAGATTCGATATGGTAAGGTTCGCCATAGATAGTTACGGAATCCGGGACGACCTTAAACTCGCCCACGCTTGTGTATTGTGATTGAAAATCAATGGAATATACAGCCTGAACCGGAACTTTCTTATGATTCTCCTCAGGGAACCTGAACATCAGGGTGTCAGAAACGAAGGCTTCCAACTTAGTGCCGGCTCCGAAAATGTGATTCACATATTTGTTCAAGTCGTCATTCGTGACATAGAATATCTCCGCACTCTTGCGGCGCATATCCTGAACATTGAAACTCACGACTACCGGAGCCCTGTGTTCCGCATAGGCAAACTGAATCAGGCGGAAACCTGAAGTGCGGCATCTGGCGAGGACAACAGCAGAGTTGGAAGACTCGGCAGCATGCCCCTCGATGTCACAATGTGCCGTAACCGGAACTTTGATGACTTCCGTATAGTTCAATGTCAAATTATGAATCAGCCAGATACCATAAGCCAGCAGGAGAGAAACAATCATTACTTTTGCATCCCTCCCGCTGAGATTCAATATCCCTGCAATCTTTCTGAACAGTTCTCGCATTACCTTAAACTATTCAAAGCCGGAACTTACGGATTACTGCTGCTGAGTTTCAGAGAAATCCTTCACAAGAGAATTCTTGTCCACACGGAGCTTTGTGTCTCCGTCCACTTTAATGAGGACAGTTCTATCCTTGATTTCATCTACAGTACCATAGATACCGCCGATGGTAACGACTTTATCACCTTTCTTAAGAGCGTTGCGGAATTTCTCAAGCTCTTTCTGCTGCTTGCGCTGTGGACGAATCATGAAGAACCACATAATTACGAAAATAAGTGCAAGCATAATCCACATAGACCAACCTGCGCCCTGTGGAGCCGGCTGTGTCTGCAAAACTAATGTAAGAATATTCATAATTATAAAAAGTTAATATCAGTTTAATTTAAACCTGTACCGGTTTTCACTATCTTTCCTTCCTCACGCATCTGAGCTATGAGTCTGTCCAACAAGCCGTTCACAAATGAACTGCTCTTGGGGAGGCTGTAGAATTTGGAAATTTCCACGTACTCGTTCAGTGTAACTTTAACAGGTATCTCAGGAAAACTCTCCACCTCTGCAAGTCCCAAGACTACGAGAGCGATGTCAATAGAGTTCAGACGGTCAGCTTCCCAGCCCTTCACCGCCGCGGTAATTCTGTCGAAATATCCTTTATATCCCGCGAACGCATTTTTAAGAAGTCTGTGTACGAACACGTTGTCGCTCTGCAAATCTGCAGACGGGTCTTTCTTGCGTTTCATATCGCTCATATAAAGAACCGGCATGTGCCACTGCTCTCCGGCAGCGAGGTCATCCAAAGTTCTGCAACAGAATGTCAAATCATATGCCAAGTCATCTATCCAGTACATATTCATATCCTCCAGGATAGCTGCAAGCTGTGCGTTATCGACAAACTCTTCCTCAAAAATTCTGGTGAAAAGTTTGCAATCCTCTTTCAATGAGCGCTCTTCGGACTCCATATATTTGACGAAATACTGCTTCCCTTTAATGGAATCCAGAACAGATTTCACTAGAATATCATAGTTATCCCATGAAAGTTCTTTTTTCTTCAATATTTTCTGAAAATCAGGATCATTGTCAAAATACTGTGCCAGCTTGTTGTCTGCAAATTTCGTATTTGGATTCAAGTCCTCCTCGGTAGGATGGAACTTGGTCTTGGCCAGCTCAATTCTGTTGCGGGCTTCCTTAGTAAGTGGTGAAATTATAGCAAGCATAAACAAGTAAAGATCCCTTGTCGCCTCGAATGAAAGATCCAATTCTTTCATGGCCTCATCAAGTGTCATATCGTTCGTAACAGAGTATCCGTAGAGCACTTTAAAGGCTTTTATCCTCAAAATTCTTCTGCTTAGCATATTGTTATGTCAAATTTTCCTCAAATATAATATCATTTTTCAGAATTATCCTTATATTTGATAAATAAATCAGAAAAAGGGAGATATGTACAACGAAGATTTTGAAAGTGGGTATTCCCACGAACGTTCCGGAGATGAGATTTATTCAAAACCGGTGAGAGCAGGCAAGAGGACTTACTTCTTTGATGTTAAATCCACTAAGGGTAACAACGATTTTTATCTTACAATCACTGAGAGCAAGAGAAGAATCGAGCAGGACGGACGCTACTCTTATGACAAACATAAGATATTCCTTTATAAAGAGGACTTCGAGAAGTTTGCAGAAGGACTCGAGGAGGCCGTTGAATATATCAAGACCAAATGCCTGAAAGGTGAACCTATCTCAGACAGGCGCTTTCAGCACGAAGACGAAGGTCAGGAAAATGATTCAGTGAAAGATCCGGACGTATTCTGAAACGTCTTTCAGGAATGACGGAGGATGACTGAAAAGTCCAAAAGGCTTTAAAGTTGTCCTCTTTTTTCGTCGTCTATAGTTTCCGGTGAGAAGCAATCAGACTCCCTTATAAATTATAGGTATAAACATACTGTGACAAAAAAGCATTTTTTAGTTGGATTCTCACACAAATATGAAAAAATTAGTTACATTTGGGAAGTTTAACAAGACTTGAGGCGTAGGACACCTGAAAATATTGAGAGAAAGATGAGTGCAATATTACTTAAGAACATCATCTGCAACGGAGTAAAATCCGATATACACATAGATGGACAGCACATTAGAAAGATAATTCCGGCCGGCAGCATTGGCGAAGAACATGCGATAGCATCGGGCGTGGAAGTCGTGGATTGTACTGGAAAAACAGCTCTTCCGGGATTCGTGAACATGCATACTCATGCCGGGATGGCACTTATGAGGGGCATCGGTGAAGATATTGCGTTCAGCGATTGGATCGACCGGATCTGGAAGGTGGAGTCGAAAATCGACGAGGAATTCATATATTGGAGCACTAAGGCGGCATGCGTGGAAATGATCCGCACCGGAACCACCACTTTCAACGATCAGTATTGGCATAGTTACGCCGCGAAAAAGGCGGCTGCCGAAATGGGTATCAGAGCAGCAATCTCTTATGTAACACTGGATCACAACGACAAGGAAGAAGCCGAAAGACAGAAAGACCAGTGCATGAAATTCTTCGAATCTTATCTCGGACGTCATGACAACAGCCTTTTCCTGATGAGCATCCACGCCGTATATTCCACAAGCGAAGAACTGATGCTATGGGCTAAGGAGTTCGCAGAAAAGAACCATCTGAAAATCCATATTCACGTTTCGGAGACACAGAAAGAAATCGAAGACTGCAAAGCTCAGCACGGAGGACTCTCCCCTGTCGAGTACTTGGACAGGCTCGGGATATTGGGGCCGGACACCATCGCCGCCCACACTCTGTGGCTCAGCGAGAATGACGTGAAAATTCTAGGAGAACGTAAAGTCAATTGCGTACACAATATAAACTCGAACGCGAAGCTCAGCTCAGGTTATAAGTTCTTGTACAATGAGTTACGTGACGCGGGTGCGAATGTCTGTATCGGTACTGACGGATGCGCTTCTTCCAATAATCTGGATATGCTGGAAGCCATGAAAACATCGGCATTGTTCCAAAAAGCCTGGAGAAACGACCCGAAGGCGCTGCCGACAGACGAACTCATCAAACTCGCGACAGCGAACGGAGCCGATGCGCTCGGCATACCTGCAGGCCGTCTCGAAGAGGGCAAACTGGCGGATATCAGCATCGTCAACACCGAAAACACCTTCTTCCTCTCACCGGGAGGATTTCTCCCGAATCTCATCTATTCGGCGCACAGCGACTGCATCGAATCACTCATCGCCGACGGGCGCTTCGTGATGAGAGGCCGGAAAATTAAGGATGAGGCCGCTATTTTGGCCAATGCCAAAGAACAAATTGCAAAAATCATTTAGAATCAACATATTATGGATACTAGAATTGAAAGAATTTATAAAGCTGCCGAGTACGTGAAAAGTTATCTCGGCGGCAAAGTCCCTGTCGCGGGAATCGTCTTGGGCAGCGGTCTCGGTAAACTGGCAGACCAGATACAGAATCCTATCACTATTCCTTACAAAGATATTCCCGGATTCCCTGTATCTACAGCTATCGGACATAAAGGCAATTTCATCGCGGGTGAACTCGGAGGAAAATTCGTAATAGCCATGCAGGGCCGCATTCATTTTTATGAGGGCTACCCTATGGACCTCGTAACACTTCCTATCCGCGTCATGAAAGTATTGGGAATCAGCTACTTGTTCGTTTCCAACGCCGCAGGAGGAATAAATTTCGACTTCAAGGTAGGCGATCTCATGATCATCAAGGATCACATCAATATGATCACAAATCCTCTCATCGGACCTAATATGGATGAGTTCGGACCGAGATTCCCAGACATGACACATCCTTACGATGGAAGACTGATAGCCAAAGCAAAGGAAATCGCAGAAGAAGCAGGCATAAGTCTGCGTGAGGGCGTTTACATCGCAAGTTCAGGCCCTTCATACGAGACTCCTGCCGAGTGGCATTTCTTCCGCACTATCGGAGCAGATGCTGCAGGAATGAGTACCGTGCCTGAGGTTATCGTGGCCCGCCACTCAGAGATTCCTGTATTCGGAATGTCTGTCATTACCAATGCTGCACAGAAGGAATTCGCTGCTGATTATAAAAATGACGGCGATGATGTCGTGAAAGCTGCAGACGCTGCTACCGACAAGATGACATACATATTCACTAAACTTATCGAATTTTTGTGATGGACTACGGATTTATCAGGGTGGCGGCGGCCGTGCCGGTAGTAAAGGTCGCGGATGTGGATGCCAATGTCGAAGAGATGTGCAAATTGGCAGAAGAAGCTGAGAATGATGATGTTTCCATAATAGCATTCCCTGAACTTTCAGTGACGGGATATACTTGCGGAGACTTGTTCGGACAGGAATTGCTCATCCGTAAGGCGGAAGATGGTATCAAGAAGCTGAAGGCATTTTCCAGAGGCAGGAAACTTACAATGGTCGCAGGTGTCCCGGTATATGCAAACGGACATTTATACAACTGTGCAGCAGTAATACAAAATGGTAGCCTCAGGGGTATAGTACCTAAGATATATCTGCCGACTTATGGGGAGTTCTATGAGTCGAGGTGGTTCTCTTCAGGTGCTGATTTCCTGAATAAATCTGATAAGGGAACAGGTAAGCTTCACGATGACGGAAAGAGCTGTTATAACCGCGTGGCCGGTGATATCATAAACTACGCCGGAGGCCAGGTGAACATCTATCCTAACCTCCTTTTCACTGTGGGCAAAGCCACATTCGGAGTGGAGATTTGCGAGGACCTCTGGACCCCGATTCCGCCATCGTCTTATCAGGCATTGGCAGGCGCAGACCTTATCATAAACTTGTCTGCAAGTAACGAGGTTCTCATGAAGAACGAGTACCGCAAGTTGCGTGTAGGTCAGCTGAGTGCCAGAGTGTTATGCGCATACATTTACTGTTCATGCGGCTTCGGCGAGTCTACTCAAGATGTCGTTTATCCTGGTGCAGCACTCATCTACGAAAACGGCAGTTTACTGGCGGAGAATGAGCGTTTCCAGATAAAGAACTCCATGATTAAGGCCGACATCGACATCAAACGTCTCGAGGATCAGCGGCAGAAGGTGAATACTTTCCATACGATTTCTCCCGATGGAACACGTGACAGCGACAACAACCGCCGCTACGTGAAGATCCAGGCAGGCGATGGTGCAGATACGAATTTCGAAGAGAAGTTATATAACTCGATAAATCCACGCCCATTCGTCCCTGCCACTTTGGAAGAAAGGGATTGGCGATGCAAGGAAATCACTGATATTCAGGTAATGGGACTTGTCACAAGACTTTCCCACATTAACTGCAAGACAGCGGTTATAGGTATTTCCGGTGGTTTGGACAGCACGTTGGCGCTCATCGTCACAGCTCTTGCTTTCGATAAACTCGGCTGGGACAGGAAGCGTATCATAGGTATCACCATGCCAGGTCTCGGTACTTCTACCAGGACTCGTTCGAATGCTCAGGATTTGATGGACGCTCTCGGTGTAACAGCGATGGAAATTCCTATCGGAAAGGCTGTTGCCCAGCACTTCGAAGACATCGGACATAATCCGGCATTGACAGATACCACTTACGAGAACTCGCAGGCGCGAGAGCGCACGCAGATCCTTATGGATGTGGCGAACAAGAACGGGGGCATCGTGGTCGGCACCGGCGATTTGTCGGAACTTGCGCTCGGATGGGCCACGTACAATGGCGACCATATGTCAATGTATGGCGTAAATGCAAGTATTCCAAAGACTTTGGTGAAACATATCGTCGAGTGGGCGGCTGACAACCGTTTCGGAAATAATGCCAAGGACGGCCGCAGCGTGAAGGAAATTCTTCTCGACATCGTGGCGACCCCTATAAGTCCGGAACTTAAGCCTGCGGACGGCAACGGTGAGATTTCGCAGATTACCGAGGATCTCGTAGGTCCGTATGAGCTTCACGATTTCTTCTTGTTCAATATGATCAAGTTCGGTTTCTCGCCTTCGAAGATTTATTTCCTCGCCAAGAAGGCTTTCGCCGGGGTTTATGACAATGCCGTTATACTCAAGTGGTTACGTGTTTTCGTAACGCGTTTCTTCAATCAGCAGTTTAAGCGCTCTTGTCTGCCTGACGGGCCTAAGGTCGGTACTATTTCGTTGTCGCCGAGGGGTGATTGGCGTATGCCGTCAGATGCTTGGAAGACTATGTTCCTGAAGGATTTGGATAATTTGGAGTAGCAGGGTCGTGCTTAGGCGCGGACTCCCCTACTGATATAATTAAAAGCGAAGGTCTCGGTCGGGATCTTCGCTTTTTTATGGGGTAACATGGTTGCCGTCGTAGTCGGCGTCCGCTCGCTCAGGTGCTTCGCAATTCGCTCGCTGGGCATCCGCTCCGACCGGCTTGCGTAACAGATAAAAAGGCAGGAAGCTGGCTAAAAGCCCGCAAACTCGTTACGTGCAAAATTATTTCGTACCGAAAATACGGTCTCCGGCGTCACCGAGGCCTGGGACGATGTAGGCGTCTTTGTTCAGATGGTCGTCTACAGAGGCCACATAAATATCTACGTCAGGATGCTCCTTCTGAACTCTTGCGATTCCCTCAGGAGCAGCTACGAGGCACATAAGACGGATATTGTTGCAGCCACGCTCTTTCAGCATAGTAAGGGCATCGCATGAACTTCCACCGGTGGCAAGCATCGGGTCGGTTACGATAACCATACGCTGGTTTATATCCTCCGGAAGTTTGCAATAATAAACTACTGGAGTGTGAGTCTTCTCATCACGATAAAGACCAATATGTCCCACCTTTGCGACTGGGACCAATGTCAACAGACCCTCTACCATACCGAGTCCGGCACGGAGAATCGGCACTATAGCCAATTTACGTCCTGAAACTTTCTTCGCAGTCATCCTGCAGATTGGTGTTTCGATCTCGAAATCATCCAGAGGAATGTCCCTGGTAATTTCATATCCCATCAAAAGTGATATTTCTTTCAACAATTCGCGGAAATCCTTAGAACCGGTTTCCTGCTCCCTCATGATAGTCAGCTTATGCTGAATCATAGGATGGTCTATAACGTGAACGGTGCTCATTATATTAAAATTTTCTCAAAGTTAACCATATTTTTTCTATTTTTGTAAGAATTTCCAACGAATAAACCGGATTATGATTAGAGTCTTCTGTAAAAACACTGGTACCTTCAAGGAATTTCAAGAGGGTACCATGCTTCTCGAAATGATCGATGAGTTCGATTTCGAAAAGCCTTATCCTATTATCGCCGCATTGGTAAACAATGTTCCTCAGGGACTTAAGTTCAGGGTCTTCAACAATAGGGATATCGAGTTCATCGATTATTGTTCTTATTTCGGAAGAAATGTTTACTGCCGTTCACTTTGTTTCCTTCTTTATAAGGCGACTTTGGACATCTTCCCTGACTGCAAGGTAATGATGCGCAGGCCTATTTCGAAGGGATTCTATTGCAGTGTCGAGAAGGGAGACGGAACAGAATTGAGCGACGAAGACATTGACCTTATCAAGCAGAGAATGTCGGAGATTGTGGCGGAGGCGATTCCTTTCCACAGGCACGAGGTTCCGATTGGAGAGGCGATAGAGGTGTTCCGAAAGTTGGGGCACATGGATAAGGTGAAGTTGCTGGAGACTTGCGGCGAGGTTTATATCAGTTATTATACGTTGGGCGGAACGGCTGATTATTATTATGATGTGCTTGTTCCGGATGCGGGTTATCTGAAGGTTTGGGACCTGACTCCATACAGGGGCGGTGCGTTCCTCAGGGTCCCGAATCGTCATCACCCGGAAGATTTGGCGCCGTTTTTCGAGCAGCCGAAGACTTTCGAGGTATTCGCGGAGAGTATCAGATGGAATAAAATAATGGGGTTGGACAATGTCGGTGATGTGAATCGCGCTTGTCTGGACGGAAAGGCTACGGATTTGATTCAGATTGCGGAGGCGTTGCAGGAGAAGAAGATCGTGCAGATCGCTGAGGAGATCGACAGGAGGTATCGTTCGGGAAATAATGTCAGAATCGTGTTGATTACCGGGCCTACGAGCAGTGGCAAGAGTACGTTCTGCAAGAGGCTTAGTGTGCAGTTGATGGCTTGCGGACTTCATCCTATTTCATTCTCGACGGATGATTATTTCGTGAATCGTGTAGATACGCCGAAGCTTCCGGACGGCAGTTATGATTTCGACAATTTCGATACTGTGGATCATGACGCGTTGCAGAAGGATGTGATGAAGCTGATTTCCGGTGAGACTGTGGAAGTTCCTGAGTATAACTTTGTTAGTGGTATTCGTGAGTATAACGGAAAGAAGTTGAAACTGGATGAGGGTTCTATTCTTCTTATCGAAGGATTGCATGCGCTGAATCCTAAGCTTCTGGACAATATCCCTGATGCAGGCAAGTTCAAGATTTTCATCAATACGATTACGAGTATTTCTCTGGATGACCATAATTGCATTCCTACGAGCGACAACAGGTTGCTGCGCCGTATCGTGCGTGATTTCAACAAGGGTGCTTTTTCGGCACAGGAGACGATTTCGAATTGGCCGAATGTGCGTCGCGCTGAGGTGAAGTGGATTTATCCTTATCAGGAGGATGCGGATGTGCTTTTCAACTCGGCTTATCTCGTGGAGTTCGCGGTTTTGCGCAGTCACGCCGAGAGGATTTTGGCTACGGTGCCAAAGAATTGTCCGGAGTACAGCGAGGCGCATAAGCTGATCAAGTTCCTTCACTATTTCATACCGGTATCTGACAAACAGATTCCACCTACTTCACTCATGAGGTACTTTATTGGATAAGGAATTAATAGACATCGGGCGGTGAGACTCAATGGGATATCACCGCCCGATTCGCATATGCCGTCGAAAGGTTCGCTGACGCTCATCCTTCCCACTGCGTGGGCCCCTTCTTTATGGCCGCGGATGGCCATACCTTTCGACGGCATATGCGACTCGGGCTCTTAACTCCATGTGGATATTAAAAGGCGCGCGAATGTCCCGGCGAAGACCCGTGGTCACCCACGACCCCGTAAATGGGCCCAGCTCCGCTGGGAGGGATGAGCGTCAGCGAAGGTCTCCGTCGGGATCTTCGCGCGCCGGTGTTCCGCACACGATGATGACTAAAAAAAGGCTCGTGCTGTCCAAGAAGGACGTGGCACGAGCCTTAATAGTTTATCTATGATGTAGATTATTTCACGAAAGTGAGAGGACCGTTGTAAGAGCCTGAGATCTTGTTGCCGGCATCATCGAGAACCTCATATGAGATAGAATAATCCAACGCCTTGATAATGTTAATCTTACCGGACTTGCCAGGAGCCCTGTTACCCACGATGTCAGTACCTGACGCGTTAGTCTCCAGATACCAGAATCCGATATAGTTATAATTGTTGCCACCCTGCTTATAGGCAATACCTGGAATAGCAGAATTCACCAGATTATCCTCACGAGACTCATACTCCTCATCGATAACATAAGTACCGGTAAGGTTCCGGCTTGACTGCACAGTCTTGTCCACCAGAAGCATAATCATCATATCGTCATAGTTGCCGGACTTGTTCTTACCTACGAGGTCAATAACTGCCACATCCAACTTATCGTTGAATTTCTGGAAAGCAACAGTAGCCTTAGTAGCATTGGCAGGAGTGAAATCACCCCTCAATGTACTCTCAAGAGTTCCATCATACATCTGCAGATTACCCTTAGATGTACCCTTGTAAGAAGCTCCGTTATCCAAAACGAAAGCGAAGGAAACATTGTAAGATTCACCGCTCTTTTCTACCTTAACTTCACCTGAGACAGGTTTGTAAGAAGCTGTGGCCTTATCTGCAGCCACGTAATGAGTAATAGAAGTAGACTTAGCCAGAATGACATTCTCAGCAGCTACAGCATCATCACCTGCAACTACTTTATAAGTTCCGGAGAAATCCAAATTCTTAAACTCAGCGAATTTGGTAACAAGAGGAATCTGAACAACATCACAAGGATAAATAAGAGTATTGGATGAAGTTTTTCCATCAGACAATACAAGAATAACACTTGCAAGCGTCTTATTTGACTCCAGGTTGTCACCCATATAATACCCCTCAGCCGTGTTCACAGTCATGTCCACATCCTTAGGCTTTCCTGCCTCCTGGGTAACATTGACCTCAATATTGCTCACTCCGGTTCCTGAGAAGGTGATGGATCCGGTCCTCTCGGCGGTATCGGTGTTTTCATCGGCGGAAACCTTGATTTCTGCGCTTCCATTTCCTTTCGAAGGTGTCACCTTAATCCAGCTGGAAGAAGGAGTTACGATCCATGAGATACCCTCAGCATTGACCTCCATAACCTGAGCCTCACCTGAGGCAGGGATAGAAAGTTTGGTCGGAGATACCGACATGGATGGTGACGGGTCCGGTTTATCCTTCCCGTTATCACCACTGGAGCCTGAGCATGCGGCTACCACACCGGCAAGCATAGCCACACAAGCCATGCGAGCATACGAAAGATTGAAATTTTTCATAAAAGTTCAGTATTCTAAAATATTATGTTTTAATTATTTAGCCACAATCACATTAGGTACTCTGCGACATCCCACGTGATCGAAATTTTTATTATCACACGGGTAATTGATAACGCCAGTCGCCTCAGTCCAAAGAGTCGAAGAACCGCCACCATCGAAATTTATAGCATCTTTCAGGCCAAAATAGCGGGCGATAGCTGCAGTTTCAGGAATCGTGGCCCCATCGGCAACACCGGGAAAACGTCCATCTATCACGATAAACCAATAATTTCCCTTGGCATCCTGGCCCACAACTGTCCTCGGATGACGCTTCTCCGTAAAATATTTATCCTGTGCAAATGTCCCTGTATCACCATCTTTGATAAGAACCGGACCGGACGCAATCACCATATTATAATTTTTTCTGTATTGATCGAACTTAGTCGAATCACAGTACAGAACTTCCATCTCGCGACCATTCTTCTTTTTAAATGCCAACAGACCGTTCGTCCTGAACCCTTCAGATTTAGGAGTCAAACTGATGACACTCCTGTTTATGGCGAAAAATGTACAAGGCTCGAGGGTTCTCATATTGAAATAACTTCCGTTTACACCCACAGTATAACCATGACGGCTCGCAAGCATATCCGTTGTAGAACTCTCGTCTCCAGGGCAATGCAGAATCTTAGTCTTGAATCTCGCGGCAGGATACTTAACGGCTGAAATGGTCTGATCGCTGCCAAACATCTTAACTTTCGCAGATCCGGCCTCGCCACCTTTACCTATCGATTTCCAGTTCCATTCAGCATTCACAAGTGCCAATGAATCAGGATTTTCTACTGCATTACCCGCATAAGCGGCAGCACTCAGGCACCACAAAAGTGCCGCAGATATCATAAGTTTCAATTTCATAGGTTCCTATACTTTGCGTACAAATTGTTTATCACTCTCCACCATCAGGCGCACAAGCTCGTCGAAAGAAGTTTTGCGAGGGTTCCAGCCCAAGACCGTCCTCGCCTTCGTCGGGTCGCCTAAGAGGGTCTGCACCTCCGCAGGACGGAAATACTTAGGATCCACCTCGACCAGCACCTTCCCTGTATTTTTGTCAATGCCTTTTTCCGCTAGTCCTTCACCCTGCCATTCCAACTCAATCCCTGCATATTTAAAAGCAAGCGTACAGAATTCCCTCACTGTATGCTGCTCTCCCGTAGCGATTACAAAATCCTCCGGTTTCTCCTGCTGGAGCATCAGCCACATACACTCGACATAGTCCTTAGCATAGCCCCAATCCCTTAAAGATGAGAGATTTCCGAGGTATAATTTATCCTGGAGCCCCTGCGCTATACGACAAGCTGCCAATGTGATTTTTCTGGTCACGAAGTTTTCTCCTCGACGCTCAGATTCATGATTGAACAAGATGCCGTTCACGGCAAACATACCGTAACTTTCTCTGTAATTTTTCATTATCCAATACGCATACAACTTCGCCACGGCATAAGGTGAACGCGGATAAAAAGGCGTGGTCTCCTTCTGCGGAGTTTCCTGGACCAAACCGAAAAGCTCCGAAGTAGAGGCCTGATAAATCTTGGTCTTATGCTCCATTCCGAGGATACGGACAGCTTCCAGAAGCCTCAGAGTACCCACCGCATCAGTCTCTGCAGTAAATTCAGGAACATCGAAACTGACTTTCACATGACTCTGAGCTGCAAGGTTATAAATCTCATCCGGCTGTATGGTCTGGATAATACGGATCAGAGAACTCGTATCAGTCATGTCACCCCAATGCAGGTTCACGAGACGCTTGCGTTTCATATCCCTCACCCACTCATCCAAATACAGATGCTCGATACGTCCGGTATTGAACGAAGAACTGCGCCTGAGCACACCATGGACTTCATAACCCTTATCTATCAGGAATTCCGCGAGGTAAGATCCGTCCTGCCCCGTAATTCCCGTTATCAATGCCACTTTTTGTTTCATGTATAATATATGTATATATAGTCTTTACTCCCCTGCCAATTTCAGCAGATATTTTCCATAATCATTCTTCGCCATCGGACGCGCAGCCTCCAGCAACTGTTCGCGGCTTATCCATCCCTGACCATAAGCGATATCCTCCAGACATGCCACCTTCAGGCCCTGACGTTTTTCTATGACCTCGATGAAAGTAGACGCTTCCGCAAGAGAATCATGAGTACCTGTATCCAACCAGGCAAAGCCCCGCTGCATCAACTGGACTTTCAGCTGCTGCCTCTCCAAATATTCCTGATTCACCGATGTTATCTCCAACTCTCCCCGGGCTGACGGCTTGATGGTTTTCGCGATTTCCACCACCGAATTAGGATAAAAATACAGCCCCACCACCGCATAATTGCTCTTAGGATGCTCAGGTTTTTCTTCAATGCTGAGGCAGTTTCCTTCCTTATCGAATTCAGCCACGCCGTATCTCTGCGGGTCGCTTACCTGATAACCGAAAACGCATGCCTTACCCTTGGTCTCCACAAGATTAACTGTATCCCTGAGAATTCCAGTAAATCCGGATCCATGGAAGATATTGTCACCCAACACCATACATACGTTGTCCTTACCAATGAATTTTTCACCTATAATGAAAGCTTGTGCAAGACCATCCGGAGAAGGTTGCTCGGCATATTCAAAATGTACTCCGAACTGACTGCCGTCTTCGAGCAGACGCTTGAAACCGGGAAGATCTTGAGGTGTGGAAATTATAAGGATATCCCTGATTCCGGCCAGCATGAGCACCGAAATCGGATAGTATATCATCGGCTTATCGAATATGGGTATCAACTGTTTACTGATACCTTTGGTGATAGGATACAGCCTAGTACCACTACCTCCCGCCAAAACTATTCCTTTCATATAAGGCATAAATTTCGGAAATATTTTCTTTATATACAAGAATTAGCAGAAAACATTGTTATTCGAAAAATAATCACTATATTTGCAGTCCTTTTTGCGGAATGTCCGATAAAAGGAGTACATTTTATTAACTATTATTTATTTATAAACACATGAAACAGTACGAGACCGTTTTCATTGCAACTCCCGTTTTGTCTGAGGCTCAGATGAAGGAAGCGGTTGCCAAGTACGTTGACTTCATCGCCAAGAACGGCGGCGAAGTTGTGTACGAAGAGGACTGGGGACTTAAGCAGCTTGCTTACCCTATCCAGCACAAGACTTCAGGATTTTACCACCTGATCGAATTCAAGGCTAATCCTGAGTTCATCGCTAAACTTGAGACACAGTATCACCGCGATGAGAGAATCATCAGATTCCTCACTGTTGCTCTCGACAAGGATGCAGCAGCATACGCTGAGAAGAGAAGAGCTAACAAACAGGCTAAGGCAGCTGCTCAGGCTGCAGAGGCTGAGAAATAATTAGGAGGTAAGAATTATGGCACAGACAAACAATGCACAGCAGAATAACGAGATCCGTTATCTGAACCCTCCTGCAGTAGAGGTTAGAAAGAAAAAATACTGCCGTTTCAAGAGAGCAGGTATCAAATATGTAGACTACAAGGATCCTGAGTTCCTCAAGAAGTTCCTTAACGAGCAGGGTAAGATTCTCCCTCGCCGTATCACTGGAACATCTCTCAAATTCCAGAGAAAAGTCGCTCAGGCTATCAAGAGAGCCCGTTCACTCGCGCTTCTCCCATACGTTACAGACCTTCTTAAATAATTAGGAGAACAGGAATATGGAAATCATTTTGAAGAAAGAAGTGGCTAATCTCGGTCACGCTGATGATATCGTAAAGGTAAAATCTGGTTACGCTCTTAATTATCTTATCCCTCAGGGATATGCAATCCTCGCTACTGAGTCTGCAAAGAAACAGCACGCTGAGACTGTACGTCAGAGAGCTCACAAAGAGGCTAAGTTCATCGCTGACGCAGAGGCTCTCGCAGCTAAGATTGCAGCAGTTACAGTTAAGGTAGCAGCTAAGGTCAGTGAGAATGGCAAGATCTATGGTTCAGTTACAACAGCTCAGCTCGCTGAGGCTCTTGTTGCTGCAGGCGTAGAGGTAGACAAGAAAGACATCACTATCCTTTCATCCGTAAAGGAGCTTGGCGAGTACGAGGCTGAGGTTAAGTGCTACAAGAGCGTGAAAGGTACTTTCAAGTTCGAAGTTGTTGCTGAATAATTTTCAGTAGTATATATTGGCAAGCCGACTGGGATTCCAGCCGGCTTGTTTTTTCATATCCGATTATACCACATTAAACGATTTTTGAGGATTACTAAGCAAAAAAGCGATTAAAAAATCAATTTTTAAGTAAAATCATATAAAAGGTTTCAAAAAAGTCGATTTTTATTTGGATTGTTAACAAAAAGGTAATAAATTTATCGACAAAATAAAGCCTTACATCCGATGGATAACAAGATACAACCAACAAACAACCCTCAAGTAGGGAACATTCTTATAATAAACACTGGTTCCACAACCACGAAGCTCGGATATTATTCCGATGGTGTCCGTGTATTCGACACTAAACTGGAGCATACCGCAGAGGATGTAGCCAAATATCCTTCAGTAATGGACCAGTCAGACATGCGTCATCAGGCAATCAGGGATTTCATGGCATCTAAAGGCATTCCGCTGGAAGATGTAGATATCGTGATGGCCCGAGGTGGTCTCATTACTCCTGTAATCACAGGAGTTTATAACGTAAACCAGGACATGCGCGATGTACTTCAGAGCTGTCGCGACGGAAACCATGCGTGCAACTTGAGTGCTATCTTGGCCGACGATGTTGCCAAAGAGATTAACGAGATTAGAGAAGAAAAGCATCTTACTCCACGTTTCGGCAAATGCGTCGCTTACATAGCAGACCCACCTATGGCAGATGAAATGTTGCCGGAGTGCAGAATGGGAGGCCTTCCTGAGTTTACCAGAAAGACTCTTTTCCACGCTCTTAATTCCAGGGCTATCGTGAGAAGGTATCTCCGTGAGCATGGGCGCAAGACTAACGATGCGACACTCATCGTTGCCCACATGGGAGGAGGTGCTACAATCTCTCTTCACAGGAACGGCAGAGTAATCGACACCAACCATGGTCTTGGAGGTGATGGTCCTATCACCCCTGAAAGAGCTGGCTGCTGTCCTCCATTCGAACTGATAGACATGTGCTTCAGCGGCAAATACACAAAAGAAGAAGTCCAGAAGAAGCTTGTCGGACGTGGTGGGGCTGTCGCCTACTTCGGAACCAACAGCATGCTCGATGTCGAGAATATGGCCAAAGAAGGAAATGAGCTTGCCCAGACATTCTTGAAGGCATATGTACTGAACATCTGCAAATATATTGCAGCTATGGCAGCTACTGCCGACGGCAAGGTAGACGCCATCCTTCTCACAGGAGGTATCGCCCACAGCAAGATGCTCATGGATGCTATCACCGAGAAGGTCAAGTTCATCGCACCTGTCGAGGTCTTCCCTGGAGAAGATGAGATCAACAGTCTCGCAGAAAACGGATATATCATTCTTTCCGGACAGACCAAGATCCATACATATAATAAGGACAGAATTATTGAAGATTAAAACAACCACTATTATATTATGAAAAATATCGATTGGAGCAAACTGTCATTCAATTACACTGAGACAAAAGCATTGGTATACAGCCGATGCATTGACGGGAAATGGGAATCTCCTGTCGTAACTGAAGATTTCAATATCGCACTCAACAGCTTTGCAGGGATCTTCCATTATGCACCTTCTTGCTTCGAGGGACTCAAGGCATTCCGCGGTGTTGACGGCAAGATCAGACTTTTCCGCCCTGACTGCAATGCGAGAAGAATGGCATCCAGCGCCAAATATCTGGATATGCCTTACCCTTCAGAGGAATTGTTCATCGAAATGTGCGTACGCTGTATAAAAGAGAATATCGAATATCTCCCACCATACGAGGTTACCGGTACTTCCCTCTATCTCCGTCCTGTACTTTTCGGTATTAACCCACAGCTGGGAATCAAATCATCCAGAGACGTAATGTTCGCTGTAATGTGCTCTCCTGTAGGTACATACTCTGGCGCCAAGAGTCTTTCTCCAGGCACGGCAGTGATCTCCAGAAACTATGACCGAGCTGCTACACACGGTTCAGGATGCTATAAACTCGGCGGAAACTATGCCCAGTCATTGCATGCTTACAACCTCGCACATAACACAGGATACCGTGAGTTGTTGTTCCTCGACACCGCAACTAAGACTACCATCGAGGAGTTCGGTTCATCCAACTTCTTCGCTATCAAGGGCAATACATATGTAACCCCTCGTTCCGGCAGTATTCTTCCTTCCATCACAAACATGAGCCTCCGCACAGTGGCTGCCGACATGGGAATGGATATCGAAATCCGTCCGGTGAAAGTCGAGGAACTCGCTGAATTCGATGAGGTAAACTCATGCGGTACTGCAGTGGTAATCACCCCAATCTGCACCATTGACGACAAACCTGCGCTCGAGTGCCCGGATGTTTCTCGTCGCTACAGATTGCCTTCCGGTGACAAGTGCGGAGTCATCAGCGAGAAACTCTACAACCACATTATCGGTATCCAGAAAGGACTTGAGGAAGACACTCACAACTGGTGTATGTTTATCGACTAAACGATGATTGAATTAGAGTCAATAGAAAAAATTCTTGTAGAAGGCAGGATCGACGAAGCAATCCGTCTGCTTGAAGAATATATCACCTCCGCTCCGGAACCGTCAGACCGAGCTTATTATCTTCTGGGCAATGCCCATAGGAAAAAGGGCGACTGGCAGTTGGCTATCAACAATTATCTGGAGGCCATGGCGATAAACCCTGAAAGCCCGGCGGCTAACGCGTATGCGATTGCAAACGAAATTCTGGATTTCTACAACAAGGATATGTACAATCAATAAACAAAAGGTATTATGGCTAAAATGAAAGGAGCGACCATAGTAGATACCGAGAGATGCAAAGGATGTAATCTCTGCGTTGTCGCTTGTCCTCTTAATGTCCTTGCTCTTACGACCAAGGAAGTGAACCATAAGGGCTATAATTTCGCCCATGAGGTTCTTGCTGACACCTGTACAGGCTGTGCGTCATGCGCTACAGTATGTCCTGACGGGTGCATAACCGTTTACCGTCTTAAAACAGTCTAAGCTATGGCAGATCAGGAAATCACTTTGATGAAAGGCAATGAGGCCATTGCCCACGCAGCGATCCGCTGTGGTTGTGACGGCTACTTCGGCTATCCTATTACCCCGCAGTCTGAAGTTCTCGAGACTCTGGCTGTAGAGAAACCATGGGAGACCACCGGTATGGTCGTTCTTCAGGCTGAGAGTGAGGTTTCATCGATCAACATGGTCTATGGTGGAGCCTGCACAGGCAAGAGAGTTATGACTTCTTCTTCCAGCCCTGGCATCAGCTTGATGCAGGAGGGTTTGTCCTACATGGCTGGCGCTGAACTTCCTGCACTCATCGTAGATGTTATGCGTGGAGGTCCTGGACTCGGAACTATCCAGCCTAGCCAGGCAGACTATTTCCAGGCATGCAAAGGTGGTGGACACGGAGACTATCATCTCATCGTTCTCGCCCCTGCATCTGTTCAGGAAATGGCAGATTTCGTAGACCTCGGATTCGAGCTTGCATTCCGTTACCGCAACCCTGCGATGATTCTCGCAGACGGTGCTATCGGACAGATGATGGAGAAAGTCGTTCTTCCTCCTTTCAAGCCTCGCCGCACAGAAGAGGAAATCAGGAAAGAGTGTCCTTGGGCTACTACCGGACGTTTCGGCGGAAGAAAGCCTAATATTATCACATCTCTTGAGCTCCGTTCTGAGGAAATGGAAATCATCAACCTCCGTATTCAGGAGAAATACAAGAAAATCGAGGAAAGCGAGGTCCGCTTCGAGGAATACATGCTCGACGACGCAGAATATGCAATCGTAGCATTCGGTTCCGCAGCACGTATCGCAAAGAAGAGTATTGAGATCGCCCGTTCACAGGGCATCAAGGTCGGACTTCTCCGCCCTATTACTCTCTGGCCATTCCCTACCAAGGAAGTCCAGAAACTTGGCGAAAAGATGAAAGGCATCCTTTCACTCGAAATCAATGCCGGACAGATGGTCGAGGATATCCGCCTCGCCGTAGCCGGACGTGTACCGGTTCAGCATTTCGGCCGTCTGGGTGGAATTATTCCTGACCCTGACGAGGTTGTGGATGCAATCAAACGTCTTTTCTAATTTCTAAAGACCATGACAAGAGAAGAAATAATCGAGCAAGGACAGGTTGTCTATAAGAAACCTACCTTATTGAATGACACTCCGATGCATTATTGTCCCGGTTGCAGCCACGGAGTTGTGCACAAAATAGTCTCAGAGGTAATCGAGGAGATGGGAATGACAGACAAGACCATCGCGATTTCTCCTGTAGGCTGTGCGGTGTTCGCTTACAAATATATTGATGTTGACTGGGAAGAGGCCGCTCACGGAAGAGCTCCTGCACTTGCCAGTGCCACAAAACGCCTCTGGCCAGACAGACTCGTGTTCACATATCAGGGTGATGGTGACCTCGCCTGCATCGGTACAGCAGAGACTATCCATGCTCTCAACAGAGGTGAGAACATCACTATCATATTCATAAACAACGCTATCTACGGCATGACCGGAGGTCAGATGGCTCCTACTACCCTTCTGGGCATGAAGACAGCTACCTGTCCTTATGGTAGAGAGGTATCGCTTCACGGTTATCCTCTGAAGATTACCGAACTCGCTGCAAACCTCGAGGGTACATGCTACGTTACACGTCAGTCTGTACACAATGTGGCTTCCATCAACCGTACCAAGAAAGCCATCAGAAAAGCGTTTGAATATTCTATGCAGGGCAAGGGCTCTAACCTCGTAGAGGTCGTATCGACCTGTAACTCAGGTTGGAAGATGAGTCCTGAGAAGGCTAACAAGTGGATGGAGGAGAACATGTTCCCATTCTATCAGCTTGGTGACCTTAAGGACAAAGGTGTTGAACTTTAAATCGACAAGGCTATGACAGATGAGATAATTATTGCAGGATTCGGAGGACAGGGTGTCCTCTCGATGGGTAAGATTCTGGCTTATGCCGGTCTGATGGAGAACAAGGAAGTTACTTGGATGCCGGCTTATGGTCCGGAGCAGCGTGGCGGTACAGCCAACGTTACTGTCATCGTAAGTGATGATCCTGTTTCCTCCCCTATTCTTTCAAGTTTTGACATCGCCATCGTGCTGAACCAGCCTTCACTCGAGAAATTCGAGCCGAAGGTAAAGCCAGGCGGAATCATCATCTATGACGGTTACGGCATTTCTGAACCTCCTACAAGAAAGGATATCAAGGTCTTCAGAATCGACGCCATGGATACTGCTGCTGAGATGAACCTTATCAAGACTTTCAACATGATCGTTCTTGGAGGTCTTCTTAAAGTACGTCCGATCGTCCAGATCGACAGCGTCCTTGCAGCTCTCCGCAAGACTCTCCCTGCACGTCACCACAACCTCATTCCACAGAATGAGGAGGCTATCCGCAAGGGTATGGAAATCATCCAGGAAGTTAAGTAATTTACTGGTAATATATTAAGGGCCCGTCTCCTTCAGGCATTTTCCAGGAGACGGGCCTTGTTTTGCATAAGCGGCATCAAGAATGACTATAGTTCCTAATATCCGCAGACTCGATGGCAAAAAACGTCACAACACGACTGTTACAGGCAAGACCTTCATGCCACACTCTTGCTCCCTCTGCAAAGGGGTTTTCAACGCTTCACGATATTGATGTGTTCAGATGCAGCGTTGCGGAAATTTCGGACAACCTGGCGGGTTACATAAGATATATCTATTTGAATGTCAAGATATTGCAATAAAATGCACCTGCCAGGTCCTATGAAAAAACATACAACCTGGCAGATCTATTAATAAGATAAATACTCGTTATCGAATTATTACCCAGTAGATTACAGTGTTTATGCTATACTTATTCTCCTGCCAGGTTGTCTGGCATATAATTGTAACGTCGCATGGCCGGACGGCGGCGGAAGCTTTTCATAAACAAGTACTTGTCCGCGGCAACTTTAGGGTGAACTTGAGAAGAAAGTGGTTGTTTCATATACCGTAATCACCGCTCCTTGTGACGGTTATGTGGGACGCAAGGACATCCACGTCGGACAGTTGGTTCAGCCGGGTCAGCTTATGGTTAAGATCGTGGATGACGCAAACGTCTGGATTATTGCAGATTACAGAGAGACACAGGTGCAGCACATCGCTTTAGGTTCAGAGGTTAAGATTTCAGCGGATGCCCTGCCTGATGCTGAATTTACCGGACACGTGGAGCCTGTCCGCAGAACGCTGAAGAAAATGCCGTCTTGGAAGTCAGTGTGAATGACACTCAAGCGGTCACTCGGCATCGCATAAGATATGCGACACATAACGTCAGTTCTGTAGCATAATCTGAAAATGAGGCAGATGAAGTCATTGACGCTGAAAGAGGTATGGTTCTGCCGACATTCTGCGACTCGCACACCCACATTGTCTTCGCCTGCACACGCGAGGCTATAGAGAGGAGCCTTTGAATCCGCGTGACTCTGACGGAGGCAAGATTCCGACGCACATATTATATTTCCACATATTCTCTGTATATTTGCAGACTGGAAAAAACAGAACAAAATAGACATATATGATAGTAATGAAATTCGGCGGAACATCCGTAGCTGACAGCACGGCGATTTCGCGCACCATAGAAATCATTCGGAAGAAACTGACAGAACGTCCAATAGTCGTGGTATCTGCATTGTCCAAAGTGACAGACTTGCTCTACAAGATTTCGGACAAGGCGCGGGAACGCGACAAGAGCGGAGCGTATGAGCTTATGGCTCAGCTGCGTACACGGCATCTGACATTGGCGGAAGAACTTATCAACACCGACAGTTGCAACGCTTCTGAGCAGGACTGCGCGTCAATGCTGGAGGATGCGAAGGGCAGGATTAATACCATCTGCGACCGTCTGGAGCATTTCGTCGATGCGGTATGCGAACTGGGCGAGCTGTCCGACCGCAGCAAGGCTGTAATCATCGGAAACGGCGAATATCTCTCGTCGAACGTCATCTGTCTCGCGATGAACGCCAGAGGAATTCGCACGCACCTGATGGACTCCAGAAGGATGATAATCACTGACAATGTCTTCCTGAAAGGCGAGCCGAGGACGAAATTGACCACGGAGAAGGTCAATGCTGAGGTCAATGCAGAATACGCTGACTGCGAGGCTGTCATCACCCAAGGATTCGTATCGGAGACAGAAGACGGAGAGCCTACCGTCCTGGGAAGAGGAGGCTCTGACTACACGGCATCATTGATAGGAATGGCGGTAGGAGCCACCAGAATCGAGATATGGACGGATGTGGACGGCGTGAAGACGGCTGATCCGAGAAAGGTGGAGGGCACAAGGAGCCTGGAGCGGATTTCGTTCGAGGAGGCCGCCGAGATGGCTCATTTCGGGGCGAAGGTGCTGCATCCGATGACCATAGAGCCGGCGGTCAGGAAGAATATCCCGATCTATGTCCTGAACTCGATGAACCCTGACGGAAAGGGCACGGTAATTCTCCAGAACTCCAAGATAGACGACGGCGTGAAGTCTGTTTCCAGCAAGGAGAACATTCTGGTAATCAATATCTTCTCCACAAAAATGATCAATGCCGCCGGCTTCCTTATGAGCGTGTTTGAAATCTTCAGCAGGAACAATGTATCGGTAGACCTCATCAGTACTTCGGAGGCGAACATCTCCGTCACGGTGGACGCTTCCCAGGACATCGACAAGGTCATCGAGGAACTGTCGTCATTCGCCGAGGTCTATGTGGACCGCGACAAGGCACAAGTCTCCGTCATCGGAAAGAATCTGGACAATGTCACAGGCATTCTAGAGAAGACTTTCGCCCCTCTGAGAGACTACAAGATATATATGATCTCCCAGGGAGCCTCGTACGTGAACATCAGCTTCATCGTGGACCGCTCGGCAATGGACACCGTAGTGTCGCTGCTTCACAAGAGCCTGTTCAGATAAGCTCGTCACATAGACATTATATCTGATGCGGGGTGCTGCTGCTGAAGCAGTTCCCGCATTTTTTTCATATACGGCTCAGTATGCTTGTAGAACATCTGCAGCCCGGCGCAGAGGGAATTGAGCCCCTCCTCTCCCGTCTTTGTCTTGGAAAAACGGTGCTTAGGACATTCGCCGTTGCAGAGATACACCCATTCGCAGCGGCGACATTGAGACGGAAGAGAATTGCGCTTGGCGATGCCGAATGACACAGCCTTGTCTGACTGCATCATTGTCCTGAGGCTCGACGAGGATACGTTGCCCAGCAGATATTCCGGGTACACGAAATGGTCGCACGCATAGACATCTCCATTGTGCTCGACCACTGCATTGGAGCCGCAAGTCTCGCAGAATGAGCACGTTCCCGGAGTCACTCCGCAATATGAAGCCAATGTGGCGTCGAACATCCCGACGAAATACCGCCCCACATCCGTCTTTACCCAGACATCGAATATATCGCAAAGGAATCTGCCGTAGCCAATGTCGCTCACTGACCAAGAGCCGAAGCCGTCTCCTCCATATTCGGGGGCGACGATCGACGGGCGGGCATTGTCCACCCTGCGACCTTTTGCATTGACCTGGTACCGAACTTTCTCGACGACGGGTAGGAACTGCATGAACTGGCTCCCGAGCGACTTGAGGAACTGGTAAATTTCGACGCCCCGCCCCTCCGAAGCCTTGGACACCGCCGTCAATGTGTTGAATTGCACGCCTCCGCGTATCAATGTCACCAGCCCACGCATCACTTTGTCGAATGACGGGATGCCGGTCTTGCTGCTTCGGTACGCGTCGTGGACATATTGCGGTCCGTCAATGGAGATGCCGACGAGGAAGCCGTTGGAGGCGAAGAGGTCCGCCCATTCAGGAGTCACGAGGGTACCGTTGGTCTGAAGCGTGTTATGAACGACCTTGCCATTGGCATATTTACGCTCCAGCGCAATGGCTTTCCGATAGAAGTCAATGCCTGCCAGCAGTGGCTCTCCGCCGTGCCAGTTGAACGTGACCTCGGGCACATCGCACGAGCCGATGTAGTCGCTGATGACTTTTTCGAGGAGTTCTTCCGACATTATCGGCTCTCTGCCGCCGTAAAGCGATGCCTTGTCCAGATAGTAGCAGTAGCGGCAATCCAGATTGCACAGGGAACCGGCGGGCTTGAGCATTATGTTGAAGGCTGCGGGTCCTGTCATCTTGACGGCATCCGCCAGCGTTATCGTTTTCTTGAATGAGTCTTCCATACCGCAAAGATAACCCTTTTCACGGATAATCGCCGTCACAATCCCCAAAACGCTTCCGTCTCTCCCCGCTTTGCGCATTACGCTAAATTGATTGGGCTAACGAAATTGTGAAATAAGAACCTGTTTTTTGAAAAAAAACGTAACTTCGTAGCGAAAGTAAAACAACTTACGAATGAAAGGAAAAACGATTTTCGGACTTGCGGCGCTTCCTGTCGTCGCCGGAGCTTGCGCTAATGCAAAACAGGAACCTCAGAAGCCTAACATATTGCTAATCATAGCCGACGACCTCGGAATAGGAGACGTGAGCGCCTACGGATATGGAGCCATCCCTACTCCACACATCGACTCACTCGCTTCGGAAGGCGTACTTTTCAACAACGCTTACGCAACATCAGCGACATCGACTCCGAGCCGCTACGGAATCCTCACCGGAGAGTACCCGTGGCGAAACGCAAACGCAAGAATCCTTCCGGGAGACGCACCACTGCTGATTTCTCCGTCAATGCCGACCATACCTAAGATGATGCAAGCCAATGGATACCAGACCGGTGCCATAGGGAAATGGCATCTCGGAATGGGTGACGGCAACCTTGACTGGAACAAGCATATCAGCCCTTGCGCAAATGACATAGGATTCGACTACTCTTGCCTTATCGCAGCGACTAATGACCGTGTACCTACAGTCTATGTGGAGAACGGAAACGTGCTCGGACTAGATCCAGACGACCCTATCGAGGTCAGCTACGAACACAACTTCCCTGGAGAGCCAGATGGAAAGAAGGATCTCGATATGATACGTATGATGTGGGACCATCATCATAACGAAGCCATTATCAACGGAATACCGCGCATCGGCTATATGCGTGGCGGAAAGAAGGCAATCTGGACAGACGAGGATATGGCTGACTACTTCGTGGACAAAGTGAAGAACTACATTGACACGAGAGACGAGAGCAAGCCTTTCTTCCTCTATTACGGTCTCCATCAGCCGCACGTTCCGCGCACTCCTAACCAGAGATTTGTAGGTGCGACGAACCTCGGGCCTCGCGGGGATGCTGTGGTAGAGGCGGACTGGTGCGTTGGCGAGGTTATCAATTACCTCAAGAAGAAAGGGATCCTGGACAATACTCTCGTAATCTTCACATCCGACAATGGTCCTGTCCTTCAGGACGGATATGTGGACCAGGCTTATGAGCACAGGAACGACCACGACGCATACGGAAAGCTCCGCGGCGGAAAATATAGCCTCTATGACGGCGGTGCCCACGTACCAATGCTCGTGTACTGGAAAGGACATACCCGCAATATGGTGTCCAACGAACTCGTGTCGCAGCTTGACTGCTATGCGTCACTGGCATCATTGATCGGTGCTGAGACACCTGACAGTCTCGACTCCCAGAACTATATGGATGCTTTCCTCGGCAAGGGAAAGGGCAGAGAGTCTCTCATCGTAGAGGCAAAGAGCCGTCTGGCAATGAGAAAGGGCGATTATATCATGATTCCTCCTTACTACGGACCGGCTTACAGAAAGACCAAGAAGGTGGACCTGGGCAATGTTCCTGACTATGTTCTGTTCGATGTGGTCAATGACCGCGGACAAGAGCATGACATCGCAGCCAAGAAGCCAGAGGTGCTCGAGGAGATGAAGAAGGAGTTCCACGATTTCGTAGGCAGCTACTACGACATCGACATCACCGAGAAGCTCAAGAATTATTAGTCAATAAGTTCAGATAGATAAGCAAGAGTCTGGTCAAAGTACGTTTTGAGCAGGTCTCGTGGATCATATGATGGTCTTCCCATCGTTTCAGGTATAGCTTTGGCAAATCCAAGTCGTTCGAGATTCAGAGAATCAACGAAGGCATCAAACAAACACACCGGGCAATTTTCAGGTCATTCTTCCGCAGACGCAGCTGCATCAGGTTAGATTCCGTAAATATAATAAAAAAATCAAATATGCAAACAAAGCCGCGCGCAAGACTTGGAATCCTGAGCGCGGCTTTGTTACATATAATCTTCAAGTTCCGCAAGTGCGAAACACCGAACTATTTCAGATAAGCATCGCTTACGACCTTCTGGCTACGTGCAATAAAGTCGCTGAGTGCCTTACCCTTAAGAAGTCCATTTGCAAGAAGGGCGAGATCAGTAACCTGCTGGAGAATCTCGTTCTTGGAAGCAAACTCCTCTATGTCAGCCTTATGAGCCGTATGGGCAGCCTCTTTAGCCTCACGTACGGCAGTCTTCGCATCCTCTGCAGCTTTCTTCTGCTCCTCAGTTGCGTTCTTGTCCTCGCCTGCCTTTATTATCTCAGGATCTGCTTCAGCGACTTTCTCCTGAGGTTTAACCTCTGCTTTCTCGGCCTCGAGAATCTTGGCAATCACAGGATTCTGGACATTGATCGTAATATTGTAAGACTCAGGCATCTGGCCGTAGAAATTCATACCGCCGCCCATGGCGCTCATCTCTCTGTAACGGCGCATGAACTCATTCTGGGTAATCAGGATTGGTGCACCGTCCTCGCCGAGGTTGTCACCTTCTACATAGTATTCATACTCCTTAGGAAGAACTGACTTGAACAAATCGCTCATATCGCTCTTTTCCTCCTCGGTAAATGTCGGCTTCGTCCTGTCCTCCTTAGGGATAAGATTATCGATAGCGTCAGAGTCCACACGGCTGAAACGACAGTCTTTCAACTTCTGCTCCAGCAAGTTGACGAAGTGAGAATCGAGTTCGCAGTCCATAAGCAGGACATCATAACCCTTGTTCTTGGCACCCTCAATAAACTGATACTGAGACTCCAGATTAGTGGCATACAAGTAAACGACCTTCTTATCCTTGTCAGTCTGAGTTCCTTCGATAGCCTTTCTATATTCATCGAAACTGAAGTATTTGCCGTCAGTATTCTTCAGAAGAGCGAAATTCATGGCTCTCTCGCAGAACTTCTCGTCTGACAACATGCCATACTCGATAAAGAGCTTAAGGTTATCCCATTTCTCTTCAAGAGACTTTCTCTCAGTGTTGAAGATTTCTTCCAGCCTGTCAGCCACCTTCTTGGTGATGTAGCCTGAAATCTTCTTCACATTGGAGTCACTCTGGAGGTAACTTCTGGAAACGTTCAGCGGAATATCCGGAGAATCGATCACACCATGAAGCAGCGTAAGGAAGTCAGGCACAATGTTATCCACATGGTCTGTAACGAACATCTGGTTGCAATAGAGCTGAATCTTATTCTTCTCGATAGCCATTCTCTCCTTAATCTTAGGGAAGTAGAGAATACCTGTCAGATGGAACGGATAGTCCACATTCAGATGGATGTAGAACAGAGGATCTTCGTATGTAGGATAAAGTGCCCTATAGAAATTCTTGTAATCCTCATCTTTCAGTTCAGATGGCTTGCGGGTCCACAAAGGCTCTACAGTGTTGATTACCTTATCTTTATCAGTATCTACATATTTACCGTCTTTCCATTCCTGCTCCTTGCCGAAAATAATCGGGAACGGCATGAATTTGCAGTACTTGTTCAGAAGCTGCTCGATCTTGCCCTTGGCAGCATACTCTGAAGAATCATCATCCAAGTACAATGTGATACATGTTCCCCTGTCAGACTTGTCAGATGCGCTCATCTCATATTCAGGACTGCCGTCGCATGACCATTTGACAGCCTTTGCGCCGTCTTTCCATGAAAGAGATTCGATGGTCACCTTCTTGGAAACCATGAACGCAGAATAGAAACCAAGTCCGAAATGACCTATAATGTTGCCAATCTGGTCTTTATATTTCTCCAGGAACTCCCCTGCTGATGAGAATGCTATCTGGTTAATATACTTGTCGATTTCCTCTTCTGTCATACCGATACCGCGGTCGATAATCTTGAGGACCTTATCTTTCTCGTCAAGTTCTATTCTGACTGCCAATTCTCCGAGTTCGCCCTTGAAGTCGCCTGATGATGCGAGTGCCTTCATCTTCTCAGTAGCATCTACTGCGTTGGCTACCAACTCTCTAAGGAAAATTTCATGATCAGAATACAAGAATTGTTTAATCACCGGGAATATATTCTCAGTGGTAACACCGATTTTACCTTTAATCTCTGCCATAATATCTAATTTTTTATTTGTCAATGTTGCCGGACGTTTACCTGAGCAGCCTGCCCCGAACCTGAGGTCGTCATTCAAACAACAAGGCCGCCCGGTAATCCGAACAGCCAAATGTCAGTCAAATAACGTTCCATTCCGAAACGTGTGACAAATTGTCAGTCTAGTAAGGTCTATCAGTCTACTTACGTTTCGCATGTGCGAAACACCGCTTATGGAGCCCGCGAGGGCGAAGGTAAGTCTGACAACTTGCGAAACTTGAGCAGTCTAGTAAGGTCTATATGATGTCTGGTACTGCGCCGAGCCATCCTGGTACAGCACTTTCAGCCAATCTTTTTCGACCTTTCCTTTCTTAAAAGATATGCCGAGCAGACCCGTCGGTCTACACCCGCTGCTGCGAAATGTCTCAGGCTCATCCCATTCGAGAGTAATCTCGCCTTCAGAACTGAACTCCATGGAGTAATCTGATTTTTCCTTGCGGACGCCATCCACTTTTATGGTCCAAGTATGACGAGATAAAACAGGATCTGTCTTTTCTGCCGGGATGGCGGTTACCGTATAGATATATTTATAATCTCTATGAGACATATCCGCACATGAATCATCTCGGATGATAGTCCATGACTTTTCTCCCAATCTTGGGCTACGGACTATGTAACGCTCTGAATTTACGTACCATACGGTATCTGCATTCTCTACACTACAAACAAAGGGTCCCACCTTATACCCCTTATTGTCAGGAATGACATACGTTCCTTCTTTCATAGGTTTCGGGAATTTTTCCTTTGCCATGATGACGTAATCCAAAATCTCTACAGAAGGAATCATACACTTATTGAGAACATTTTCAGCATAATATATATATTCTTTCCCTTCATACAGAGCATAGTCCCTGCCGGAAAGACAGCAAGACACTGACGATAAAGCCATTATAGCGACAAACACTATTCGTTTATACATTTTCATAACTTCTCCTTTTTCTAAAATCTGCAACCCACTCCGAATGTCATGCCGTTCATCATGGTTCCGAACGTAAGTTCCGCACGGCCATAAATCCGACTGCCAAGAGTATAGGAAAATGGAATAATCTGAAATTCGGCAGAAGCCTTGCGGGAAAATCCGTCATAGAATCCGGCACCGCCCTGCAAAGCTCCGGACAAGGTAGATAATTTACTTGTGAAGTAGAAGAACCTGACCTCGGGCATGACATATATCGCATTTCCAGTCATTGACTTCCGATGTCTATTGTCAAAACCTTTATAGAGGTCTCCTGTCATCCGCAATGCTGAAATATCTCCGCCGACTGCCAACCACTTGTTAAGTTTCGACTCGAAACGAACAGAATACAACCCGGTGTATTCGATATTCACCATACCCTCTGAGTATAAATCAGATACCATAGGAGGTGTAGAATGTGACAGCCCCGGCCTTTCGTAGTACTGTAATGCTGATGTAGGATCACCTGCAGACACGTTCACAGAGATGTCGAACTTATATTTCCTCATAGGCCGGAAGGCGTCGGCTTCAGAAACAAAGATGAACATGGCCGCTACTGATACGGCCAATGACTTCAATAGTTTAGTCGTCATAATGATATTCAGTTGTTTCGTTGTTTCCATAAGTTATACTATTGACAAAAAAGCGTGCCCCGTCACGATAAAAGACAGTCTCAAATTCGCCACTCAGATCCACTTCGTATTTTCGCTTGTAATCGTTATTGTGGATTCTGTATACCATCTGAACAGGAGATTTATATGATGAACTGTAACCTGTAGACTCTTTGGTCGTTCCGGAAACTTCTACCTGCCAGTCGCGGACACCTTTACGAAGAGTATGGAAAGATATGGTTCCTTTGGCATTCATATTTTCAAATATGCCGTCAGCACCGGATGTGACGGTGAATGCCCAAGTAGTATCTGCAACATATTTGGTTACCAGTTCAGCTTCGGTATTTCCGCCATATTGCTCAAGAACCATTTTCGTCTTATGCTCTCCCGGTCCGAACATGGATTCTGTTCCGAAGTCCAACATTTCACTCATCTTGACGGCCGGAAATTCTGCCGACAGACATCTCAGACCTATCGAATAAGATTCCAACGACCATGGCGTACTGTTCCATTCTGCGGTATCCACTTCACAGGAGGTCACTGCAATCATGCCTGCCAAAGCTGCGACAATAATATGTAATTTATTCATAGTCATATATAATTAGAACCTGTATCCAATTCCTGCACGTATACCGCACCATACTGAACCCATACCGATTTCAGAAAATCCGAAGAAGCGGTTTCCAAAACTGACTCCGAAAGGAATGGTCTGGAGCATCGGAGTAAAAATAGCCTCATCCGCCACATCTCCGAATTTGCATGAAGGGAAATCTTCGAGATTATATCCAGTATAATACGCGGTACCGATTCCAAGTCCTGAATATAGTTTCACGTTACGGTGCGACAAATAGGTGAAACGGGCCAACGGCATGAAATAAATAGCCCCTGCATGTGCAGTACCTATCCTGGAATCATTATAGCCATCATATATATCTTTCCAGAAATGATTATAACCGATTCCTGCTGAGAATGTTATCCATTTCTTAAGGATGTATGAGAACTCTGCCGTCACAGCACCTGTAGAGTAGACAGCTCCTGAGTATTTGCCTATAATGGAACCCATTTTACCGTCATTCGGGCCATAGGCATCTAAATTCTCCCCCCATCCGAAGCCATCACAAAATCTTGACTTTGCGATCAACGACCATTCCGGAACTGACGCTCCTATCCGCACTTCGAATTTAAGTGACGGGTCGGCCGGCCTTGACTGCCCGTACGCCCCAACAAAACTGAAAGTGGCTGCCATAACTACAGCAGCCACTTTAATGAATTTCTTGTCTGTCATTTCCGTTTCTGCATTTGTCCGGATTCTGTCCGGAACTATTATATAGATGCAGAACTGACGGGAAATGTTGCGTACTATTTGTACATAAACCTCTTGATACTCATCTTAGGAGTCTTTTCGAACGGCTTGTCCACGAGTTCGACCTTCTGGATCTGACTGTAAGAAGGAAGCGTTCTGTTGGCATTGACCCGAACCCTTTCCGGTATGTCGGAGATGGTTTCCTCGTCGAGGCCGGCCTTCCGGATGGCATCGTGGTCGAGGTACACGAGGGCGACGAGCTTGGCTCCCCTGTCGACTACGACAGACTCTGCGACAAAGTCCTGGCTATTCACTGCGGCTTCGACTTCCTCAGGGTAGATGTTCTGGCCGTTCGCGCTGAGTATCATGCTCTTGCTGCGTCCTCTGATGAAGATATTGCCATGCGCGTCGATTACGCCAAGGTCGCCGGTCTTGAGGAATCCGTCCTCGGTAAATGCGGCTTTGGTAGCTTCTTCATTCTTGAAATAACCGATGCAGATATTCTCGCCTTTCGCCTGGATTTCGCCCGCAACGTGCTGAGGGTCTTCGGAATCGATACGGACTGTAGCGCAATCTACCGCGCGTCCGCAAGAGCCGGGAACGTATGAATAGCAAGGTTCATATGCCAGCAATGGAGCCGCCTCTGTCATTCCGTATCCGACGGTGTAAGGGAGTCCGATTTTCTTGAACCATTTCTCTACGTCCGGATTCAACGGTGCTCCGCCCATGATGATCATCTGAAGGTTTCCACCCAACGCCGCGAGAAGTTTCTCGCGTATTTTCTTGAAGATCAATGATTTTACTCCAGGAATGCTTGTAAGCACTTTCATGACAGGCTTTTCGACAACCGGTTTGATGGCGCTCTTGAACACTTTTTCCATGACGAGAGGTACCGTGATGAGAAGGTACGGTTTCACGTCGTGCATGGCTGAGAGAAGGAGCGAAGGTGACGGGGTCTTGCCGAGGAATGTGATGCAGGTTCCGTTGCACAATGGGTAAAGGAACTCATATACAAGGCCATACATGTGGGCCATAGGGAGCATGGACACCATCGTGAATTTGTCTGATGACGGGATATAACGCTGACCGAAGTCTACGGTGGCGCTTATCGCACGGTATGTGAGCATTACGCCCTTAGGAGCACTGGTAGTTCCTGAGGTATAGTTGATTATGTCGAGGTCATCCCAGTTGTCGGTGTTGTATTTCACGTTTTCGCGGGAGAATCCCATAGGGTATTTTGCGGTAAATCTTTCTGGTACAGAGGCGAAAGCAGCTTTTACTTCCTCACCTGCAGACCAGAGGAGAGTAAAATCATTGACAGAGACAACAGCTTTCAGGCGCGGCATGGCCTGGATATCGAGTTTAGCCCATATATCGCTGTCAGTGAAGAGTATAAGGCTTTCCGAATGGTCCACCAAATGGTTCACGCTCTCAGGGGTGAAGTCTGAAAGGATCGGAACTACTACTGCTTCATATGTATTCACGGAAAGGAACGATACGGCCATTCTGGCGGTGTTTTTCGCGCAGATGGCTATGTGGTCTCCTTTCTTTATTCCGCACGCATCGAAGAAGATGTGGAATCTCTCGATTTGTGTGGCCAACTGGCCATAGGTAAAAATTTCACCCCGATAGTTGCTTACAGCAGGCTTGTCCCAATAAAGCCGTACAGCGTTCTGTAGTCTTGAGAAATAATGTTCCATATTCAACTTGAGATAATGCACAAATTTAATAACTTTCAGTTATATTTGTGAACGTGCAAGCAAAGAAGTTGCATATATACGTCTATATTACAGAGGAAAGGATATGAAAAGAAAACCTATCGTCGCACTGATTTACGATTTCGACGGGACTTTGTCGCCGGGAAACATGCAGGAATTCGGGTTCATCCAGGCTGTCGGAAAGACTCCTGAGGAGTTCTGGGAGATGAGCAACCGCATCGCCACGGGACAGGACGCGAGCAATATTTTGGCGTATATGAAGCTCATGTTCGATGAGGCAAAGTTAAAAGGTATCAGATTGAGGCGCAGCGAGTTCAAGAAGTTCGGCAAGGATATCAAGTTGTTCGAGGGGCTCGGCAGCTGGTTCGATCTGGTCAATGAATATGGACAGCGCCAAGGTGTCAGGGTGGAGCATTATATAAATTCTTCAGGGCTGAAGGAGATCATCGAGGGCTGCCCTATCGCCAAGGAGTTCAAGCACATTTTCGCGAGTTCGTTCCTGTATGATGCGAAGGGCGAGGCTGAGTGGCCAGGCATCGCTGTGGATTATACGGCGAAGACGCAGTTTCTTTTCAAGATAAACAAGGGAATTTTCAGCGCGAGGGATACCAAGGAGGTCAATGAGAGTATGGCGGAGGACAAGAAGAGGATTCCGTTCACTCAGATGATTTATGTGGGTGATGGTGAGACTGATGTGCCTTGCATGAAGATTGTAAGTATGTTCGGCGGGCATTCCATCGCAGTGTATAATCCTGAGAATGAACAGAAAAAGGCTGTAGCGGAGAAACTTCTCAAGCAGGGTCGCGTGCATTTCATCACACCTGCCAATTACTCTCACTATAGCCGTACATTCAAAGTAGTCTGCAACATTATCGATAAGATAAAGGCAGACTACGTTCTGAAAATGATGTAATTCCTATTTGCCGAATCTTTTGAGGATAGGATCATAAGCGTCGATTCTTCTGTCGCGGAAGAATGGCCATCCTCTACGGACGTATTCTGTGCGGTCCATGTCGATATCGACTACTTTGTTTTCTTCGTGTTCAGTGTCGAACTGTGCGAGGATTTCTCCCTGGGCACCTGCTGCGAATGAGTATCCCCAGAAGTCAAGTCCGATGGTGTTTCCCGACGGGTCATCCTCGTGGCCTACGCGGTTTACTGTAATGACTGGCAATCCGTTAGCTACAGCATGTCCACGCTGTACGAGCTGCCAAGCCTGTCTCTGCATAGCCTGTTCTTCCTTACAGTCTGTTCCTACGCCGCCGATGGCTGTAGGGTAAATCAGGAGATCTGCGCCGTTCATGGCCATGATTCTGGCTCCTTCGGGGTACCATTGATCCCAACAAACAAGAACACCGAGGTTTCCGACCGAGGTCTGGATCGGCTCGAAGCCGAGGTCTCCTGGGGTGAAGTAGAATTTCTCGTAGAAGCATGGATCGTCAGGGATGTGCATCTTGCGGTATTTGCCGGCGATGGTTCCGTCTTTTTCCATTACGACTGCGGTGTTATGATAGATTCCCGGTGCGCGTCTTTCGAAGAGTGAAAGGACGATTACGACTCCGAGTTCTTTGGCGAGGGCTCCGAAGCGGTCGGTAGATGGTCCCGGAATCGGTTCTGCGAGGTCACAGATAGAGGCTTCTTCTGTCTGGCAGAAGTATACGCTATTGTGAAGTTCCTGGAGAACAACGAGTTGTGCACCCTTAGCGGCGCAGTCACGTATATTGAGTTCGAGTTTGTCTATATTTGCGGCAATGTCTTTTCCACAAGACTGCTGCACCATTCCTACTTTAAGTATCTTAGACATAATTGTATGATTTTTAATGTTTATTCTGCCAGCCAGCCTTCAGGGAACTGCATAGTGACACAGTGCAGTCCGCCATGTCCTGAAAGAAGTGGACGGCAGTCTATTATTTTCACTGTTCTGTCCTGGAAGACCGCCTGGAGTCTTTCGCGTACGATTTCATCTTTCGCGGAGCCTGAGCCAGGAACGAGGACGGCGCCGTTTATAATCAAGAAGTTAGCGTAGGAGCCCGGAAGTCTGTAGTCGTCCAGATAAAGTGCGTCCGGAAGTGGGAGCGGAACGAGTTTATATGGCTTACCGTCAAGTGTTTTCAGAGTTTTGAGCTGCTGCTCCATAGCATGAAGTTCAGGCCAGTTTTCGTCGGATTCGTCTTCGCACTGGGTGTAGGCGATAGTGTCGGCATCGCAGAAGCGTGCGAGGATGTCAACGTGGCTGTCGGTGTCATCGCCTGCGATTCCGCCGTGCTCGAGCCAGATCACGCGTTCGAGTCCGAATGCCTGTTTGAGTTCGCCCTCGATCTCTTCCTGCGTAAGGTACTCGTTTCGATTCAATGAGCAGAGGCATTCGCGGGTGGTGATGAGTGTCCCCTGTCCGTCTGTGTCGATACTACCCCCTTCGAGTACGAATGGTCTCATGTCGACGCATGCGACATCTTCCGCAAACATGTTGGCAAAGAAGACGGTTTTGGTGATCTGATTATCCTTGTCGGAAGCGAATTTCAGGCCCCATCCGTTAAACACGAAGTCATAAAGGTATTTTTCACCATTGTCACCATAGACTGAGATGGCGCCGTGATCGCGCGCCCAGGTATCGTTTATCGGGCATTCGCAAAAGTGGATTTTGTCAATGTCGATGTTCAGTCCTTTTTCATCGGCGATTTGCGCCAGTCGCGCTGAGGTTTCTGGTATGGAGGTGGTGACTATCAACAGGGATTCATGTTCGAGGACAGCTGCAGCAATCTGCGCATAGCATTCCTGAACTTTTTCCAGTTCGTACCACGGTGTAGTATCATCAGGCCATGTCAGCTGGACAGCGCCTTGTTTTTCCCATTCAGCAGGAAGTCTCATTTCGTATCGGTTATATTCTATATTATTATATCCTGCAAAAATACAAAAATCTGTTGGGGAATACAACACACGACTTCCGGGAAGCAGGTGACATGGCAGTATTCGCCGGCGGGCGGTGATTAATGGCGCTGAGAATCATGGTGACGACGGGCGGTGATTAGTAGCGCCGGCGCACGGTGATACCGGCGGAGACTCGGCGACGTAACTTTGCCATGTAAAAAAATTAGGCCCGGGAAATGTTTCCATTTCTCGGGCCCGGGATTTAGTTTTTCTAATGAATTATTCGATTGTCACAACTCTGTTGAGAACTGCAGAACCGAATCTATTGTTGGAAGAACCCTCAGCTTTAACTACGAGGTGATCCTCTGCGATACCATACTTTTCTACGAGGAGCTTCTTCACATTGTTTACACGCTGCTCAGAAAGATACTGGTTACGTTTTGCTGTACCGGTAGTCTTATCAGCAGAACCTGTGAGGACAAATACCTTCTCAGGAGCCTGCTCGAGAATATTCTTCACGTAGAACTCGAGATGTGCCTTCTCACGCTCTGAAAGCTCTGTGTTACCGATTTCAAAGTAGAGAGTTGCAGGAGATACGAGGTCACCGGCCTTGGAAACGGTAACTGTATCAGGCTTAGCATTCTTAAGCTCTTCGATCTGTGCCTTGAGATCCTTGTTCTCTTTCTCGAGAACCTGAACTCTGTCCTTAAGCTCGTTATACTGAGCCTCTGTGAATGGAACAGGAATAACAGCAGGAACTACGGAAGAATGACGTTTGAAACCAGTCTTGCCAAGGTTTACAGATACACCGACTGATGCAGAAGGAACGAATCCGAAACGTGAAGGAAGAGGCTCAACTCTGGAAATACCTGCCTTCGTTCCCATAACTGAGAGGTCTACGAAGAGATTCACTCTGTCGCTAAGACGGAAGTTGTTCAACATACCTGCACCTGCACCAAGCTCATTATTACCTGAAGCATGAATGAAAGATACTGAAGGATAGAGAATTACATTCCAAGTCCTGGTCTCTTTATAACCACCGAATGCGTTGGAGACATTCCAGAGGAGATCAGCATGAACAGTGTTGTAGCTGAATTTCTCATCTACTACTGAATATCCGTCCTTTACGCCTACCTTGTCATTGATACCTTTCCATCCGAGTCTACCTCCGATCGTAGGGGTAATCCATTTTCCAAAATTTACGTCTACGGCAACACCGAACTTAGGTGAAGCACCACGCTTTGTAACAAATGAGTTTACACCGGCACCAGCACCAACAAACCAGTTGTCTCCGAAGCGGTTGGTCTCGTATGGACCACGAACTACTTTTCCATTCTCATCTCTGTTGCCATTCTCCTGAGCAGAAGCCGGACTTGCAACAAGTACACTCGCCATAACGGCAAGCGCACCAATGAACAGTTTTGTTTTCATACTCTTTAACTCTTATATACTGATACAAAAATATATTTCCCTCTTTTTAGAACTACAAAGATATAATATCGATGCGAAAAAATCAACACTGGATACTTTATTTCGCACATTTGTAACATATTTGTTAAAAACAGACACTTTTGGGTGTTAACATCAACGAGCAGATCGACAAGCTTCGGCTTAGCGCGGCATCGGAGACCCACAGGACTTTCATGCTCAGACTGTGAATGTGCATGTGGTTCAGCAGATTAGCGAGGGCAGACTACTGATCATTGCAACACGCTGATACAACGAACTTTGACGGTCTTGCCTTTGTCATTCGGATACCACATCGTTATAAGGCTTCCATTAAATTCCCAGCCATATCGAAACTTTGAATTTGAGAAACCCGTACGGCAAGTGCTGTTCGCTTCCCCCTGATCTTCCAGATACATCAGGATAAACTCTCGCTGGTTTGGAACTCGCCACTTGTAATTTGAGTCATATGTATAATTCTGTGCACAAGTATATGTCCCTTCTACAACTTTCTGCATTGTAGCACCTGAAAGAATCTCGGATGCGATAAGGAAACTTTTTGCAGGTTTGTTGTCATCCTGACGTTCATTATGATTGTTCAGTTCGCCTTGTTCACCTGAAACATTCAGTGCGCTCGCATCGATTTTATCGAGCGACAGTTTCGTATAACCATCCTGTTTGGTGCGAGTATAATATTCGCTCGGAGTCTTGTCATAGCCTTCATTGTCTGACTGGAGATTGCGCACACATCTCAGATAAGTAGCAGACCACTCCCCGGATGTGGCACTATTGGTGGCCATACCCTCTTCCGCAAAATAATCACAGAGATTTTTTGTGGAAGTCCAGTATATCATACGGTTACCACCCGCAGTGTTATTGTACGGATTGGTTCCCAAAATCGAAGTAGGCTTGTTGAACAGACGGCTGTCCGTACTGATTACACTTTCTCCCAACCAAAGTCCTGCATACTGTTTGAGCGTAGGAGCATACCAGCGGATCTCATTATCATCTATAACTCCGTCACCATTCAAATCCCTGTTTCTGGACATACAGGCACGGTAGAACCTATTGTTGGAAGCCAGATCTTTCCATGAAATGCGGTAGTTAGACTTCGACAAATCGCTAATCTGATTGTTCCTTCCGTTCCAGTCGTCGGTTCCACTGGAAACCGGACTCGCCAAGAAGCCCTTCCCTGCCTCATCATTCGTAGTCTCGCATCCGTAGGCAACTACAGTTCCGGCATGGGCTCTATCATAGAAAGTCTGGATATTACACTGACTAAGTCCGTAAGCGACTGTGGCATACACACTTCTGTTATCCTTACTTTCACTGACCGAGTTAGCTACATAGAATGTTCTCTTAGGGACATCATTCACATACTCGTTCCATGACTTGGACGGATAATAGTTCTCGTCGACAAAACAGGTAACATCGATGTAAGGATTATTCTTGGCCCCGCCGGTCCAGAAAGTTGTGGCATCAGCATTATCATAGAGCAGTTTAAGGAAAGTGTTGATATCGTAGAGAGAAGATTTTCCTTTTCCAGGATAAGCTACCGCAGTTCCACGCTCTGTTGCCGAAGATGAATATGTGCCACCTATGGCAAATTCCACCCAGTCAGTAGTGGCGCCATTCAAGTTTCCTGTCACCTTATCTGTCACCATCATCACATCAGACTGATTGCCGAGATCAGAAATCTGATATACATAGCCTAACCCCTTCTCCTTCAACATCTTGATATCGTTCTTATAGAAACGCATCACCATATATTCGTAATGGCTGTCCAATGAAAGTGTCTTCCCTGCAGTACCATATTCCATCACAATACCCTCCGCTCCAGGTTGCTTCTGCGAATCATTTTCCTGCTTGGCCTCGACAATGATATTGTCCACACCGGAAATGGAGATATTGAACGTATATGTCGAATTTCTCTCTACATTATAGTCATTTACATCCCTAGTACAGTCCCCGAGATGAATGAAATATGTAACGGCCGCATCCCTTGTGTAGCTTGCAGTCTGTTCCGTGTAAGTACCTTCGAGAACTACATAAGTCCCGAACTCAGGGGCATTGACAAAAACCTTTGGGATGGACATCCCGTCGGATTCCCGTTCGTGCCACTTACTTACATTATTAATCGCATTCTGCTTGTTCTCAGGGAGATATACCTCGAAAAACTGCCTTCCTGAAGCATCCACATCATTTGGGGAGAAGATACCTGATATAGTGTTGAAATTCGTCTTTACCGGCTCCACAGAATATATTTTCTCGATTCCGGCGTCATCGGAAGAGAAAAGAGGACCTACGCAGGCAACATTGACAATGCTGTATTTCTCAGCCTTGAAGCTTTTCCCCACTTTACCACTGGCAATGCCGATATTGAAACGGACTTTAGAGACGACACGAGTGAGTCGGATCATATCTTCATGGCCAGAAGATGTAGTTTCCACACGACCGTTCTTATCGATATTCACCACATTACCACGGTTAGCCGCTCCGGTCATCAGGAAGCTACTGGAGACCTGAATTGTTTCCGGTTTACGGTTGAACGGAAGCGCCAAAAACTGCTTGCGAGTGAAGTTCACGTTGCCATCCATTACAGCTTCCCACGAAAGATTTATCGGAAGACCATCAGAAGGTGATATAGTTTCCTTAATACCGTCCTTCATCGTGGTTTTCAGCGGATAAGTACCTTCCTGATATACGTTTGCGACAGCGTAGATATAAGACCTTCCAGCTGTGGTCTTTACTTTCACTGTGCCGTATTTGCCCTTTGTATCTGAGGTGGCCTGATCAAGACCGCTATCGAAAGCTGCAAAACCTTTCAAGGCTCCACTTTCATTGAAAATGTAGACATACAGATTTTTCAGTGCCCTTTCCTCAGCATCGGTCGCCTTGGTGTCCACTGAATGGATTTCAGAAGATGGGGTCTCCACTGGCAGGGAAACCACTACGACATCATCTTCATGAACATCAGTTCCTTTTTCCCATATACATGATGTAGTACACAGAGTTACTGCGGACAATAATATAATATGTAAAAATCTGAACTTCATAATCAGTTGAAATCTATTTTAACGTCTTCTTTTTTCTTCCAGTCGATTACCTGATACTTCAGTGTCGTTTCCACCTCGACACGCCCGTTCAGGACATAGGCATATATAATGCATTCGTGATTCCTGAGGAATTCGTCCGCGGGAATGTTGAAGGTAACTTTTCGAGATTTGTTCGAAGAGAACTGATAGTTTACTACTCCTCTAAGAGCCTGACCGGACTCCAAATAATACGACGTGAAGGATTTCAGACCTGCATTTCTCATTCTCTCAGCGTAGGCCTGCGCGGTTTCATCCAAGCCCCTTCTGTAGATGGTAGGATCCTGAACAGGACTGATGTCCGTCGCATTGAACAAAACATTCGAGGCACCCGTATATCTGACCGTCTGGGAATAATAGCCAACATTTTCAGGCAGGAACGCAGATGAAGTGTACAGATAATCGAGGCTCTTCACATCGTTAAAATCCACTGCCCTCGTAAAAGCCAATGCTGTCTGAGGGATGAAATTACCGGAAACGCCAGTAGCGGAAGCTCCTGCTTTCCCAAATTCCACATTAAGAATACTTAGACCGTCGATGTCCGACTTACCCTTAGCCTTAGCTATATAGAACTGGAACTTGGAAACTGCCCTAAGAAGAGGAATCTCTATAGAATTTTTCAGGTCAATGCTTTCCGACACATATTTATCAAGCGGAACATTGGCAAGGACCCTGGACATAGGAAGGCCAGTAGAAGGAACAGTACTTACAGCAGGTTTCTTATCCGCAGTAATACCGAATCCGTTTATGATTCCGGCCTTGAGTTGTCCTCTCGTCATGACACTTCCGTCGCCAGTCATAAGACCAGAGTATCCATCTGCATTGGCAAGTACATAAATATCGACGGCTTTCATCTTCCCGTCGCGAAGTTTTATACTCACTACACGATTCTCTGTCCCGGCAAGCCCTGTCTGCTCAGCAAAACCTATCGGCTGGGCTCCGTCTCCAGACTCCCTCGATGCGAAAATCCAGATTCTGTAGGAGTGTATAAGTAATTCAGATTCAATGCCTGACTCCATATCCGCTTCTGTCAATGAAGTCTTTGTCCTGCCAGGAATCTTGTTGCTGACGTCCCCTGTATTCAGTGACACAGTCAGATAAGCCGGCACGTTATCTTCGATATCGCACGGCTTGCTGTCATAGATGCACGAAGTCAGAATGCCAGCGACAAGAACTGCCGTGAACATTTTCGCACATTTGGCGCGGACTGCAATCATTTTATTTATAAAGGACATCAACATTTGCAATTATCTAAATATCTACGTCGTCAAGTATAACCCTCCAAGAATTAATCAATATGCTTGAATTAATCCAATTGTCCTGTTTATCCAAGAAAAACGTCATATTGTATTCATCCTGTCTGTCCAGATATTCCTGATCAGACATCGACGAATTATAGTGCCCCTTAATCAACAGGGCATAATCGATCAGCGGAATGGAAAGTACTTTATCTCCTTGCGTGTTACATACATTCAATATCGGCCTATGCCCTTTCACCAGACGCCCGACAGTAAGTTCCGCCATCGCCACGCCTATTTCAGTCTGGACGGCTCTGCTCGACGAAGTCTTCTCCACAGACGCGCTTCCTGAGCTTACTGACCAGGCTTTATACCACACAGAGTCTGAGACTGACAACTCATTATTCCAGTCGACAGTTCCGTTGTCGTCCGAGATGAAAAATTTGAAATTCTTTACATCCACCGGCTCACCGGAAAGATGCTGAAGAATGATCCTCACATTGTTGGTATTCTTGGTAAGTGACAGTGCAGCGCGACGTGTGCCACCAGTCCTGAAGTCTGTAAAGTCCACATTTTCAGCCATCCCATGAAAAAGCGGAGTCAAGTCTTTCTCTACCTCACAGGACGAGTTGCGCTGAATCATACGTTTAAGTTCATCGACATCAGTCTTCCCGGGAGTAACAGAAACCTGCATATATGAATCGGGATTCCTCTGCTCCCCTTCTGCCCAGGCAAACAATGTGAAGTTTCCTGACGGCATATCGCTTACATCCACCTGATAACCGCACTCGGACAATTCTGCAGCCGATAATGTTTTCGCATAAACCACTATTCCATTCTCATCCGCAGCATAAATCTTCACGGATTTCACTTCTGAGGAAGCGGCATCCGCCGACTTGAGGTTTTTGTCATATCGAATCTGAACGTACCGACGGGTAGGACAGCCGTCAATATCATCGTACACGCAACCGGTAACTGCTGCGATGCTACAAAAGGCTATCGCAGAGAGGATACGCTTCGACAAATTCATTATATCAGACTTTATGTTCATTGTTTATCTTCTTTTACCGGAACCGTTCCGGACTTTGGCGAGCGGAAAGCCGGTCAAGGCCGTCCGCCCGAAAAATCACACTGTCGACAGACAACTATGATATATTATTCGATTACAACATCCTGAGTGACAACTCGCCATTTGAGAATCTTGAGTTCTGCAGAAACGTAGTAGTTCTTCTCTTCTCCAGGGATAAGGACGAGTTTCTCCTCCGGATTGAATACCGGATTACCGATTTTAGCAATCTTGGAAAGTGTGAGTTCATAGATATGGTTACGCACAGTACCGTATGCGACATCAGCAGTTGTCTGGTTATGCTTGATAGGCACCTGGTAGTAACACATACCGTCCTTGAAACATACAAGCTCTTTCTTGGCAATATTGAAACCATTCTCGCCGTTGATAATGCCCTCAACAGTCTTGGCCCAGTTAGCCGCATCGATTACAGAATTGTCTTCTTTCATGAGTTTTGCACCTTCTGCAGGGGCTGTAACTGCTGTGACATTGATTTTGACGGAACCTGAGTTGTCGGCAACATTAGCAACAAATGTTGCGGTTACCTGCTTCGGTTCCACAGAAGCGATTTTCAAGCCTTCTGCTGTGGTATATTCCCAATGCAGTTTTCCCTTGAGAATCTGCTCGGCAGCATAATTTCTCAATGAAGCATCCGTGTAGAAAAGACCGCCGAACTTGTAGATGGACTGCTTTGTCCAGTCTACTCCGTTCTGCGATGTCTCCACATGTGCCGCAATAAGGATGGTAGGGACATTCGCATGTTCACCCCCATTTACTCTTGCGGATGCTTTGTCAGTAGTATTTTCATACATGTAGTTGTATGAATCGACCTTGTTCTGAGTGGCATCGTTCCAAGACAGATATTTGACATTCTTGTATGTTCCCGGCTCTCCCGCAGGCTCGCGGCCGAAAACATACTCCTCTGAGCCTGAGTAGTTAGGGTCCTGAGCCCAGAATGTCCTTTTGGCAGCTTCCTCATACCAGTTCGCGAAAGGATTTGTAACAAGCCATGAAGCCGGAACATCTTTCACAAGATATGAGGTGGTGTTGAAAGCATTTGCAGCCCAACCGTCAACGACTATACGGGCAGAAACCTTGACACCGTCGAGAACACTTTCCTCACTCGGAGTATCGAAACATATTTTTCCTTCTGGAGTCTGTTTCAAGCCGTCCTTGGCTTTCATGTTCACCTTGGCAACCTCGCGCTCCACATAAATCTGGACAGGAGACTTGAGGGCTTCCTCCTTTGTTTCCTTTACGGAAGAAGCTGAAATCGGAGTTGCATTCACGATATTCTTTCCGTCAACAAATACGGAATTGGTCATTGTGAACTTGCCTGCTTCAGTTAAAATCTCGTTATTGTCCACCTGTGTGTTAGCCTCAGCAAGCGACAGATTCTTGAGAGCGTCGCATTTGTCATAGTTGAGAACTGCAAGCACAAGAGCCGGACGGAGTCGGGTAGGACCGAGCACGATAACAGCGTGAGACTCTTTCTCTACGAATGGGGAATTAGGAGTTTTCAATATAAGATTTCCGTTCTCATCCACAGAATCGCCAGTGGCATAAATGACACCGGAGGTAAGGAAGTTGCCGTAAGCGTCGTAGAAAAGGAAAATGGAGTTCTTCACATTTACAGTGCTTTCAGCCTCTGATCCGTCGCGATAGTCCGAAGGAGCTTTGGTAGAAGAGCCGACTGACATGGTGATGTCCACAGCCATGTACTGATTTGCATCAGAACCTCCCTGATTAGAGGAGACGTTCTCTTTAGAGCAAGCCATGGCAAGACTCAAAAGAGCGATCGAAATTAGTTTACTTGTTTTCATTATTAATATAGGATTTAATTTATTTTCCGATAATTATTACGTGCCGCCTCAAGCGAACTTGCCTGTGAGAAAAGTTCCAATGCGGCTTCCTTGTCGCCATTCATTGCTGCAAATATGCCTCTGGCATTCTTAGCCTCGGGCGAATCCCCGGCATTGGCCAAAAACATGGCGGCATCCTTCATATTGCCGTTTTCGAGGGCTACGCAGGCAGCATTGACATTGGCAATTTCACTTTCAGGGAACATCCTGACCGCGATATCGAAGACTCTGTTAAAGTCGTCGCTTCCTTCCTCATACGAGTTTGCGACCAGATACATTTCATTAAGGGACAGCTTCTGAGGGCGTTCTCTGATAATTCTACGGGCTTCCTCAAGACTGAAGTTGCGAACATCGTAAGTAACCTTGTAATCTGTACGGCGAAGCGAAGGGTACGCGACCGGGAGCACCACATTTTTATAGAATGTAGTATAGCGCATCATAAGAGTCCAGTCTTTTTCATCCGGAGTCATATCGCTGTCAATGATATTGAGCACATCCCATCTTCCCGAAAATCCGCAAGTATCTGCAAATTCTCTGAATCCCTTCCAGTCTTCAGGAGTGGAATCCATCGTGAAGAGACTATTATTCAATTCACCATAATAGTTCTCAAGGTATTTTTCCAATGCACTGGTACGATTCTTCGCCAGCTCCGCATTATGCGCATAAGGACCATCTGGGGAAGCATAACCATGTAGATATATTCCGGTGAGTCTGACGTCACTATCATTTTTCACCAAGTCGATGGTCTCCCTGATTTTCTTCAGTTCAGCAGCATTGTTCCCGAAATCAGATCTTATGTCATATTTATTCACTTCGAAGTTAAGACGTGCAGTCCCTTCTTCCTCACGCTGTTTCACGGCCTCCGGCTGAGGCTTCATATAAGCGAATTCCCAAACAACAGGTTCCTCGACGGGTGCATTTTCCACCTCCGGCTCGAGTTCATCAGATGTTACTGCCAATGCCTCTGTCCCTAATCTCTGGGCGCATTTGCAGTCCGCTTGTTCTATAACCAGACGAGAACCTTTCATCCACGGCTGATATGGAACCTTGTACGCATAGTGTTCGACCTGAAGATCTCCATTATGACGTCTTGCGACAATGACAGGATTCTGCGTGGCGGTAGCCCCGTTTCTCTGCCAATACAGATGGCGGAGTCTACCGAGGATTTCGATCGCCGGAAGTCTCAACGTATCTGATATTCCGGCAATTATAGGCGTAAGTACAAGACCTCTGTTCGCTGAAAGTGAAAGATCGCTCAAATCCAAGTCGAAATTCACCGACACCGTCCCGGATATTTTTTGGATGTTCACGTTCTGAGCCTCGACCTGTCCGTTTGCAAGTGTCTGGGCCGACAATGTAACGGAAGTTGAGATTACAACTGCTAAGATTGCAAATATTTTTTTCATGACAATGTCCTGTTAGAAAAGATATACAAGGCTAAGAGCAGCCTTGGTAGGAACCACCATAAATTGCTTGTTATCATCGATTTTCTTACCGCACTGAGGGCAATCGAACTTTTCGTTTTCAGTATAAACCACACCCATTCCAAGTTCGAATTCTATGTTGAAATGCTTAGACAGAGCCCAATCATAACCATAGCCGATACCAGCTCCTGCAAACCAGCCCTGATACCTATAGTCTTTCAATGGGGAGAAGTCCACGCCGAATGCTTCGAAGTCTGTGGGCAAATTACCTATATTATACTGGCCGCCGAGAAAATGCAGGCCGAGAAAACTGCGCATAAACTTGTCGCATAACCACCAACGGATTTCCGGCTGCACGAGCCAGTGCTTCCATTTCCTATTATCAGAAAAATCCCATCCATTGTAATTGGCGGAAATATCCATTGTCCATTTGGGCGCCAAAGAGAACTCGATGCCGGCATTGACAGTGGTCGTCGCATCATAAAGGATATTTGTCTTGAGCGCTAGATTCTGCCCCCCCCCCAGGGAAAACGGAAAACGCAAGTAGACACACTATAAATGCCATAAATTTTTTCATGGTACGTTTACAAACAATATACATATCCGCTTACCATTATACCATCTACGGGCACTAAATTGGCCCTTTTCAAGTAAACTGCAAAGATACATATATATATATTCAATACAAAATTTTTCGACAAAATTTATTTGGAATTTTCACAAATACGTTTTAAAAATGCCGGAATTACAGCATTTCCCTCTTTTTTTCGTAAATTTGTAAAAGATTTTTAAAAATAGACATATACCATGCAGTTCAAGCTCTCCTCTGAATATAAGCCATCCGGAGACCAGCCCGGAGCTATCGACGGACTATGTTCTGCCATCAAGGAAGGATCTGACGCAGTGACACTTTTGGGCGTTACCGGATCCGGCAAAACCTTTACTATGGCCAATGTCATAGAACGACTGCAAAGACCGGCATTGATCCTAAGCCATAACAAGACACTCGCCGCGCAGCTTTATGGTGAGTTCAAGTCATTTTTTCCGAACAATGCTGTGGAGTACTATGTCTCTTACTATGATTATTATCAGCCGGAGGCCTATATCCCGACCACGGACACCTACATTGAAAAAGACCTTAGCATCAACGAGCAGATCGACAAGCTTCGGCTTAGCGCGGCATCGGCGTTGATGTCCGGCAGGCGGGATGTCATCGTGGTATCCAGCGTCTCTTGTCTATATGGTATAGGCAACCCGCAGGACTTCCATTCACAGACAGTGAATGTGCATGTAGGTCAGCAGATTAGCGAGACCAGGCTGCTTTACCATCTGGTAGATGCGTTGTTCAGCCGCACTGAAACGGATTTCAAACGAGGCACTTTCAGGGTGCGCGGAGATACCGTGGATGTTTATTTGGGAGGTTCGGATGAGGCTGTAAGGATAGAGTTTTTCGGAGATGAGATAGATGCATTGTCCCTGATCGATCCTGTAACCGGCGCTACTATCGAGCATCTTACCGAGGTACCGATTTATCCGGCAGGAAACTTCGTGACGACTAAGGACAAGTGTGTCAAGGCAGTAAGCATGATTCAGGATGACCTCGTGAAACAAATGGAGTATTTCGAAAGCATCGGCAAGGGTCTCGAGGCCAAGCGCCTGAAACAGAGAGTGGAATATGATCTGGAAATGATTAAGGAAATGGGATATTGCCCCGGAATCGAGAACTATTCGAGGTACCTGGACGGCAGAAAAGAGGGGCAGCGGCCGTTCTGCCTCATCGACTATTTCCCTAATGATTTCATCACGTTCATCGATGAAAGTCATGTCACTATACCGCAGATACGTGCCATGTACGGAGGTGACCATTCCAGGAAGTCTGTACTTATAGAATATGGATTCCGTCTCCCTGCTGCCGCGGACAACAGACCGCTTACTTTCGACGAGTTCGAATCCATTACCGGGCAGACGGTTTATGTGAGCGCCACACCTTCGGAGTATGAGTTGCGCAAATCGGAAGGCCTTGTAGTAGAACAAGTTGTAAGACCTACAGGATTGTTGGACCCGCCTATCGAAGTTCGTCCTACACAAGACCAGGTGGATAATCTTCTGGAGGAAATCCGCAAACGCGCAGAAGTCGATGAACGAGTACTCGTAACGACATTGACCAAAAGAATGGCGGAGGAGCTGGACGACTTTTTCGGGAAGCGTGGGGTGCGGTGCCGTTATATCCATTCGGACGTGGATACGGCCGAGCGCGTGGAGATTATCGAAGATTTCAAGAACGGACTCTTCGATGTGCTGATCGGTGTGAACCTCCTGCGTGAAGGACTGGACATTCCGACCGTATCATTGGTAGCCATTCTGGACGCGGACAAGGAGGGATTCCTGAGATCCCAGGTGGCTCTTACACAGACCGCCGGACGTGCTGCGAGAAACGTCCACGGACTCGTCATCATGTATGCCGACTCTATCACAAAGTCTATGCAGGAAACTATTTATGAGACCGACCGCAGACGCGCCAAACAGATAGAATACAATAACTTACACCATATCACACCGAAGCAGGTAGAGGTAAAACATAACACATTGATTTCGGAACTCGGTGCCGGGCAGAAGGATATGGGCCGAGTCACCGCATCCAATTCTTATGACCACCCGGTATTCATTCCGAACCCAAGCGCGCTCGGAAAGGGACGTATCTCCGTGGGATTGGGCGATGATGCCATCCGCGACAGTAACTCGGCTTACGCCGATGGTTATATCCAGGCTGACCTCGCAGCTGTCCTCCAGGATCCTGTGATCAGGTCAATGTCGAGGAGTCAGATCGAGAAGTCGGTTGCAGAATCCGAACGTAAGATGAAAAAAGCCGCGGCAGAGCTCGATTACGCTGCCGCAGCCAGATATCGTGATGAAATGTGGGCACTTAAGGAGTACCTTAAAGTCTGGAAGGAGTAATCCCCTACTGCCTTACCACTTTCACTACATTTTTCATAATCTTTATCTGTGAAATTATCTTGTCCAATTCCATGTTGGAAGGGACAGACAGTTTCATGGATATGTCGTAGGTGCCGTTACGCTGGTTCTCATTCACATTGAACTGCCTGAGCGTAGCCCTGAAGGTATTCACAATGTCCATTATCTGGTTTATTATGAACGGCTCTATGGCTGTAATCACTCGCAATGTTGCCTGGAAGGTTCCGCTTGTCGGCGTATCTGCCCATCTGACTTTCTGGATACGGTAAGGGTACATCTCCATAAGCCGGGCAGCATTAGGACATGACATTCTGTGAATCTTTATGCCGTCAGTTCTGGTAACGAAACCGAATACATCATCGCCGAACACAGGATTACAGCACTTCGCCATTTTATAATCCAAGCCTTTCAAGTCCTTGGCATTCAGCACAAGAATATCATCTGACGACTTGCCTGATACCCATTTGTTACGGGATTCTTCAGCAGCGACCTGATCAGCAGCCTTGGCAGCTTCTATCGCCTTGGCTGCCCTCTCGTCATACTCCAATATGAAGGTCTTGATCACATCGATGTCCAGAGTCCCCTCACCTATCGCCGCAAAAAAGGCATTGACAGTAGGGATCCTCAGCTTTTTCATCAGCTCAGCCATCTGCTCGTCCAGGAATTCCAGCTTCCAGTTCTTGAGCCTTCTGGACAGAAGTTCCTTTCCCTCAGCGGCTTTTTTATACTCTATCTCGCTAAGTGACTGGCGAATCTTGTTCTTGGCCTTAGCGGAAACGACATAGTTCACCCAATCGGCTGACGGCTTCTGGTTCTTGCCGCTCATGATTTCCACTACATCTCCGGTCTTCAGCTTTTCCTTTATGGAGACGGCTTTTCCGTTCACCTTCGCACCGGTGCACCTGATACCGAGGTTCGAATGGATATTGAAAGCAAAATCCAGGACAGACGAACCTGTAGGCAGAATTCTCAGCTCACCAGAAGGAGTAAACACGAAGATATCTCTCGACGGCGGCTGAGGCAAATCTTCCGGAGCTACAGTCTGCGGATGTTCCAATGTATATCGCACGGATGTAAGCCACTTGTCCATCGTAACTTCGTGCTTAATACCCTTGTACGACCAATGTGCGGCATGTCCGTTCTCCGCGATGTCATCCATGCGCTTAGTCCTGATCTGGACTTCTATGAACGCACCATCCTTATTCTTGACTGTTATATGCAGGGATTCATAACCATTCGGCTTAGGATTGGAGAGCCAGTCTCGCAATCTGTCCGTGTCGGCTTCATACTCTTCAGTCACATAAGAATAGACCTTCCAGCAAAGGTCCACCTCATTCTTATGATCTGTATCACAATCGATTATGAATCGTATGGCGAACACGTCATACACACCCTCGAACGGAACTTTCTGCTTCTGCATCTTCTTATATATAGAGTATGCAGTCTTGGTCCTGATCTTGAGTTTGTATTTGATGCCTGCGTCAGAAAGTTTTCGGGCAAGCGGACGGATAAACTCTTCCGTCAACTTCTCCCTATCCTTCTCTGTCGCTTTCAACTTATTGGTAATCAATCGATATTCCACAGGATCAGCAAACCGGAAATAAATATCCTCCAGTTCGCTCTTCACGTTATACAATCCCAACTGATGAGCCAACGGGATATATAGCATCAACGTCTCCAGAACTTTCCTCTCACGCGAAAGCTTCGGAAACATCTCCAGATGCCTCATCACCTCCAGACGGTCAGCTATCTTAAGCACCGTAACTCGCGGATCTGTAGAGTATTGGACTATAAGTTTCTTATAATTCTCAGCCTCGAGACGTGTATCCTTCGGCTTGATGGTGGCGATCTTATCCAAACCTTCCACCATCTTGTAAACCTCAGACGAGAACTTCGCCGATTTGATATCGTAGTCAGGATGCTTTCTCAGTGTCTCATGAAGGAAAACAGCTGCAACACACTCAGCCTGAAGACCCATCTCGTCAGAAACGATAAGGGCGACATTCAGCGGATGCTCTACGAAGGGATGCCCGTTATCGCGCAAATCTTCTTTCAACGCCTCCTCCGCAATCTGCCAGGCTTTCAGGATCAATGCCTTCCCTTCTTCCCCATAATGCGGAAATTTTTCACTGACAATATCTATATTAACTTTTTCCATGATGCCTCAGAAATTGTTTACCATCAAAGTTAACAAATTTTCACTAAAGATGGCTTCCCAATTAGTCATCTTTACTAAATTTGTAAAAAATAAGAACGAATGAAATCGACGGCAATCATAGGGGCGGGCGCATCCGGCTGTTTCACATCCATTTTACTGCACAGACGACATCCGGACTGGAAAATTACAGTTTTCGAGGCCGCCAAAAGACCTATGGCTAAACTTGCCGTTACCGGTGGAGGCAGATGCAACATCACCAACTCATTCGAGCACGTCCGCAGTCTGAAAGACGTATATCCGCGCGGCACAAATCTGATGAAACGCCTCCTTAAATCCTTCTCTGCCAATGATTTGCTGGCATGGTTCGAAAACGAAGGCATACGATTCACCACACAAGAAGACGGCTGCGTATTCCCATGTTCCCAAGATGCGATGCAAATCGTAAGATGCCTCGAAAGGCTGATGTCAGAGTCCGGCGTACAGCTTCGATGCGGAACCAGAGTCCTGAAAATCACCGACTTGGGAGACCACCGCTACCGGCTGACCTTTGCTGACGGCCGCGAGGAAGATTTCGACAATGTGATTCTGAGTTCCGGAGGCACAAGTGCTGATTTTTTAAGGTCAATGCTGCCCCAAGATATCGGGATAACCCCGACAGTCCCGTCCCTGTTCACGTTCCGCACAGGCGACGACGCGCTCAAATCACTGATGGGCACAGTCGTGGAACATACACGCCTGAGTATCCCGGGCAGCGGAATTTCATCTGAGGGAATTCTACTCGTAACAGACTGGGGATTAAGCGGTCCGGCAGCATTGAAACTATCCTCTTACGCTGCGAGATTCCTGAACGAAAAGCAATACCGTGCCCCGCTTTGTATAAATTGGGCAGGCTGCACGGAAAATGAAGTTCACGAAGAAATCGCCCTCCTGACGGAAGCCAATTCGAAGAAGTTAGTGGTCAATGCCGGTCTTTCGCGACTGAGTACACGTCTCTGGAAACACCTGTGTCAGAAGTCAGGAATTTCCGGCGACGCCAGATGGGCAGACCTCGGAAAGAAAGCCACAAACAAATTGTGCTCAACACTTTGCGCCGATAATGAAGAAATCATCGGAAGAGTGAATTTCAAGGACGAGTTTGTCACCTGTGGCGGTGTGGCATTAAGTGAAATAAACTCCGCCGACATGGAATGCAAAAAGCACAACGGACTGTATTTCACAGGCGAAGTGCTCGATATAGATGCAGTTACAGGAGGTTTTAATCTCCAGGCCGCGTGGTCTACTGCTTTTGCTGTTGCTGCTGGGCTTTAAGCTTGGCTGTCAATGCTTTCTGAAATGCTCTGGCATTCTTCAAATGGTCCGAATACGTAGCCGCAAACAAGTGTGTACCATTGAAATCCGGACTTGCACAGAAGAACAGATCCTTACCGCCTTGCGGATTAAGAACAGCCTCCATAGCATCTTTCCCGGGAACACAAATCGGTGCCGGCGGAAGTCCTGCATACATATATGTATTGTAAGGAGAATCATATTTCAGGTGCTTCCTGAGTATTCGGTTCAATGTAAATTCATAGCAATATGCAATGGTAGGATCAGCCTGAAGTTTCATACCCTGATGCAGACGGTTCAGATAGACGCCGGCAATCAGCGGGTATTCCGGAATATGGTTCGATTCGCATCTGACAATGCTGGCCAACGTGGATACTTCCATTTTCGTAAGTCCCTGGGCTTTAGCCTTTTTTACATTATCTTCCGTCCAGAATGAGTCGTATGCAGCTTTCTGCTTATCCAAAATCACATTTATAGAATCCGTCCAATAAACCTGATAAGTATCAGGCATGAACAGAGCAAACACGTTCTCGGAAGTAAAGCCATACTTCGAGAGTAAGTCAGAATCGCGCAGTGCATTCATAACTGTAAGTGAATCCATCATCATCTGCCTGCTTATCTTCCTGGCAATCACGCTTTTATGACGCATAGAGCCAGACAATACCATTTTCACGGGAGTCTGCCAGCCGTTCCTGAGCATACGCGCCACATACATGCTGGAATTATCCGCAGTTATGGTGTAATGTCCTGGTTTCAAAGCATTTTCGCCCGGTTTATCCTCGCCTGAAAGCAGTCCTTCCTGCCTGAGCGCACGTTTAAGGCTTCCCCGCTTCTTTACGATATCCTTAGAAACAATCTCCTCCATGACATCGGAGATGTTCATGTTAGGATAAACATATATCTCTGCCTTATCGGAAAAGTTCGGACAGCGTCTGTCATAATAAATCCTGCCGCCGATAAACCCGCAGAGGAAAAATGCAATGACTAAAGCCGACAGAATGGTTATCATGAGAGGAAGACTCCTGGTCTTGGCCTTCTTCGCTGACTTTTTCTTACTCATTATTTCACAATTCTTAGATCAAGCTCATCGCCAGGTAAGGTTACATGCCCTTCGCTGAGCTGATTCATTTTACAGAGGTCTTTAAGACGGATACCGAAACGCTGCGCAATATCACGCATAGTTTCGCCTCCGTCATCAGAAATATATTTCTCAAGTCCTTTAGGAGCCTGATTCTTTTTCTGTTTCAGATAAATGACTGTTCCCGGAGCCAATGAACAATCCCTCGGAGCATCATTGAACTTCAATATTTCACGCACGAAAAGATTATAGTCGTGCGCGATAGAACCGTAGCTCTCCCCTTCCGCCGAATAGATGAAAGGGACACCGTTGTTCGAGTAAACCTGTCGCGAGAGTGAGAACGAGAATATCTCGGACGCGCGCTTTTCGCTGACCTTCTTGGGCTGTTCCAATGCATGAGGTGACTCAGGTATCTGGTCCGTCACCTCCGTAACTTCCTGAGTATGATGCTTCGTCGCCTTCCTTTCGGCTCGCTTCTGTTTTTTTGTCAATGCTGCCGGCATGACGATTGGAGACGAGGTTTCTCCGGCATTGACCTTACCCTTTTCGGGCTTGCGGGAGGAATTATTCTGGGCGAAAGCCTCGGGCTTCATCTTGTCATACTCGTAGAGGCGATAGTCCTCGATGAGCTTGATCAGCTTCGACGGGTAGGCAGGGTCGGTGGCGTAACCGGCTTTTTTCAGGCCGTGAGCCCACGCTTTATAGTCCGTTATATCATTATCGAACAGGGACTTATATCTATCCCTGTAACGTAGAAAATCGGAGTGGTCGCTGAAACTTTCGTCAGGACTCTTATAGGCGCGGAAACATTCCTGGCGACGGTCGTCATCATGATAGATTTTCTTTCCCGTCCAGTCGTGGCATTTGATGCCGAAGTGGTTGTTTCCGTTCACGGCGAGTTCAGAGAGGCCATAACGGGATTCCAGAAGGCCCTGGGCAAGCGTAATGCTCGCCGGGACTCCTGAACGGTACATCTCGCTGACTGCCACAGGGGCATACTTTTGTATATACTTTTCCTGCGGAGTATCTCCTGGACCGGCTGCGGAAATCAGCAACGTTACCGACATCAGGGCCGCAGTTGTAAGAAGAAAAATTCTATGTTTCATCCGAACCAATTTTCAAAACAATATGCCAATTTACGGAAAAATTTCAGATTTCGAACACATCTCCGTCGTTGGCAGCGTATGTCTCAGGGAAAATCGTCCTGCATTCCGCTTCATATTTGGAAGCATCACGGCATCTGGAGGAGTAGTGCGCTATCACGAGCTTCTTCGCACCGGCATCCAGTGCGCATTGGGCAGCCTGTTTCGTGGTGGAATGGAAACGCTTCGCCGCCTGGTCCTGATATTGATCCAGATATGTAGTCTCGTGATACAGCAGGTCTACGCCTTTCACCCATTCGGACAATTCAGGGAAGGGTGCAGTGTCGCTGCAATATGCGTAACTGCGTGGTACATAAGGGAGATAGGCTGCTTCTTCATTCTTTATGAGCAGAGGTTCGTCTGTTCCGGAATGTTTTATGAAGCCGTTAAGGAAAGTGGCCCCGTCATCCGGACCGGCCGGACGGAGGATGTCCTCTCCCCTTTTCAAAGCGCCTATTTCGGTTTTCGTGAAGTCGTATTTGTCCAGTGCGTCCTTACGGATGTTCAGCTGCGGGAGTTTTTCCCTAATCATGTATCCATAGGTTTCTATCTTGTGATTCAGCGGAAATGCCAGAACTTCAAGCGATTTCGTGGAGTAGATGACTTCCGGGGTTTTCACTGACAGAGGATGGAAATCTACGGTGATACCTATTCCTTTCCCGTAAAATGACATGAATGATTTGAGTAGCGGGCACAAGTTCGACGGGCCATAAATCACGACCGGAGTAACTTTACAGGAGAGTCCCAATGTCGAAAGCAATGTGAACAGTCCGAAAAGGTGGTCGCCATGTATATGGGAAATGAAGATGGTATCCAATTTGGCCAGCGGGACCTTGTAGCGGATCATCTGCCGTTGCACCGCTTCACCGCAGTCAATTAAAAACAAGCGCCCATGTACTTCAAGTACGTGAGCGCTCTGATATCTGTCAATAACAGGCATGGCCGAAGCCGTGCCCATTATTTTTAGAGTAAAATTATTCACCTTTCTCGAATTTGTCCTTGAGAGCAGCAAGTGCATCGATGTCGCCAAGAGTTGTCTTCTCGATGTTAGAGTTAATCTTCTTGACAGACTTCTTAGTGTTATCTGCCTCAGCAGCAGCCTTCTCAGCCTTCACTTCAGCATAAGTCTTGAGGTGTGAGAGGAAGAGTTTTCTGGTGCTTCTTCTGAGCTCGGTAACTACGAATGGAAGTTTCTCGCCTTCTACAGCCTGCTTGCCATCCTCTTTAACGAGGTCTTTCTTGAATGCAAATCCCTCAGTACCGTCCTCGAGTGTAACATTAGCACCCTTGTCAGTAGCTGAACCTACAGTAGCCTCTACAGTTGTTCCTACAGGATACTTGCTCTCGAGCTCGTTCCATGGGTTAGGGAGAAGCTGCTTGTGACCGAGGCTGAGCTTGTGGTTAGCCTCATCGAAGTCGAGGATAACTACGTCGATAGTGTCACCTACCTGAACCATCTCTGACGGATGTTTGATCTTGTCCCAAGAGAGGTCGCTGATGTGTACGAGACCCTCGATACCATCCTCAAGCTCTGCGAACACACCGAAGTTTGTGATGTTGCGGACAACAGCCTTGTGCTCTGAGCCTACTGGATATTTCTCGCGGATGTTCTCCCAAGGGTTAGCAGTAAGCTGCTTCAAACCGAGAGACATCTTTCTGTTTTCTCTGTCGAGTGAAAGGATCTGAGCCTCTACCTCGTCGCCGACTTTCAAGAAGTCCTGAGCGATACGGAGTCTTGGAGACCATGACATCTCTGAAACGTGGATAAGTCCTTCAACACCTGGCTTGATCTCAACGAATGCGCCGTAGTCAGCGATGAGAACGACTTTACCCTTAACCTTGTCACCAACTTTAATATCCGGATCGAGGCTGTCCCAAGGATGAGAGGTAAGCTGTTTGAGACCGAGAGCGATTCTCTTCTGCTGCTCGTTGAAGTCGAGGACAACAACTTTAATCTTCTCATCGAGTTTAACAACTTCCTCCGGGTTGTTTACGCGGCCCCAAGAGAGGTCTGTGATGTGGATAAGACCGTCGACACCACCGAGGTCAACGAATACACCATAGTTGGTGATGTTCTTGACTGTTCCTTCGAGAACCTGGCCTTTTTCGAGTTTGCCGATGATCTCGCTCTTCTGCTTCTCGAGTTCAGCCTCAAGAAGAGCCTTGTGAGAAACGACAACGTTACGGAATTCCTGATTAATCTTAACGATCTTGAAGTCCATTGTCTGGTCAACATATGCATCGTAATCCTTGATAGGACGGATGTCGATCTGTGAACCAGGGAGGAAGGCCTCGATTCCGAATACGTCTACGATCATACCGCCCTTTGTACGGGTCTTGACATAACCTTTAACGATCTCGTTCTTGTCGAATGCCTCGTTAACCATATCCCAAGAACGGAGCTGACGAGCTTTCTTGTGTGAAAGTACGAGCTGACCTTTCTTGTCCTCTGGAGACTCAACGAAAACTTCTACCTTGTCACCGACTTTAAGATCCGGGTTATAACGGAACTCAGGAGCAGGGATAACACCTTCGCTCTTGTAGCCGATGTTTACGAGAACCTCTCTCTTGTTGATAGCGGTAACAGTTCCCTCTACAACCTCATTCTCAGATACTTTAGAGAGGGTCTTGTCATAAGCAGCCTCGATAGATGACTTGTCCTGGTCACCGTAAGCAGCCTCTTTTTCGAATGCGTCCCAGTCGAACTGGTCAGGAGCCACTGAAGCGTTCAGCGGAGCCTTCTTGGTTTCTTTTACAGGAGCCTCAGCAGCCTGAGCCTCTACTGCAACTTTGTTTTCTTCCATAATAATACTTGAATAAAAACTAGTAGTTTAACATTATTTATTGTACCTGTGCAGACATGGCGGAATACGCCATCCCCACAAAAGGCGGCGCAAAATTAGTTAAAATATTCTGATTTCCAAAAGATTTACAGCATTTTTCTTCTTTGGAACAAGAAAAGAATAATCGCAAGCGACAATATCATGAATCCCAAAATAAGTAGCCAGGACCATGGTTTGTCCGTTAACGGAAGGTCCACGTTCATTCCGTAGAAGCTCGCTACAAGCGTAGGCGGCATCAAAAGGAGTGAAATCAGCGTGAATATCTTCATGATACGGTTCTGATCCAAGTTAATAAGACCGACTACGGTATCCTGCAGATACTCCAGACGCTCGAAACTGAAATTCGAGTGATTTATAAGTGAGGAAATATCCTGCAGAAGGACATTGAACCTGGGCTCCAGCTCGGACGGATATTTGTCGCTCTTCATCATGTTGGAGATGAGACGCTGTTTATCGACGATATTCTCTCTGACAAGCATAGTATTATCCTGCAACTGGTTAATGTCGAGAAGAAAATCTTCGTTAATATCTTCCTGCTGGTTTATCCGTTTGCTGTACTGCGCGATTTCCTTGGACATAAGCTCGATCATATCGGCATCGAGGTCGACTCGCTGGTCCATGATATTCACGAACACCCAATATCCGTTCGGGAAAAGTCTCGGCACCGCCTGAATCTTGCGCTGCAGTTCGGTAAAGCTTCGGAGAGGCACGTCTCTCAATGTGGTCAGCACGTTTCCGACCAATGTAAATGAAACAGCCTCCATGGCATATTCTTCAGGACCAGGGATAAGGAAGTTAGTATTTGCAAATATAGCTGTATCGGTTTCTGAGAATCGTGATGAACTCTCGATCTCCTCTGCCTGTGCACGGCTCTGGATTTCAGTATTCAGGAAGGATTCTGTAGCCCTTTTCTCATCTCCGCTCGGGGAAAACAAGTCGATCCATACGACATCCTCCAATTTAAAGGCAGCCAGATCAGCTGTCGACTGAGAGAGCAGTATTTTCCCGAAGGATCTGTAAAAAATTGTGATCATGACGACCTCCTTTTCCTGGGTTAATAATACCTGAAAACTTGTCTCTAAGAACTACAAGCTTGCAAATTTATCAATTTTTCATGAAAAAGGGAAAGAAAACCGACTATATTTGCAAAAATTTATCGAAATGAAACCTGAACTTGAACGAAACGGAGAACCTATAGGCAGAGGCAAGGGCCTCCTGGCGTTGAGTCCTCTGCTGGTATTCCTCGGCATTTACCTTGTGTCATCCATCCTTGCGAAGGACTTTTACAAAGTGCCTATCGCCTCAGCATTTCTTATAGCGTCAGCTTATGCCCTGTTAATCAGCAAGAAAGGTCCGATAGAAAGCAAGATAGCCACTTTCTCTCGCGGAGCCGGCCATGAGAGCGTGCTTCTCATGCTGTGGATTTTCATCCTGGCCGGAGCATTCGCCCAGACTGCCAAGGAAATCGGCGCGATAGATGCCACAGTGTCAGCGACATTGGCCATTCTGCCGCCGAAAATGCTGCTTGCCGGCCTGTTCCTGGCCTCCTGCTTCATCTCCATGGCCATCGGAACGAGCGTCGGAACCATCGTCGCTCTCGTGCCAATCGCAGCCGGAATCGCCTCACAATCAAGCATGAACGTAGGTTTCGTGACCGCAGTCGTAGCCGGAGGCGCGTTTTTCGGCGACAACCTGTCGTTTATCTCTGACACCACCATCGCCGCCACACGCACCCAAGGATGTTCGATGTCCGATAAGTTTAAGGTCAATGTCCGTATAGCGGCTCCTGCTGCAGTTCTGGTTACATTAGTCTATATATTCATGGGACAGAATGTAGCCCCTATCGAGACTCCTTCCTCAATCGCATGGTATAAACTTATCCCATATATTTCAGTGATCGGACTGGCCATGTCCGGGATCAATGTCGTAGCGGTATTGTCAATCGGCATTGTCATAAACGCACTTATCGGGTTCGCGGACGGGTCGCTCTCTTGGCTGACATGGCTCGGGAGCATCGGCAGCGGAATCGCGGGCATGGGCGACCTGATCATCGTGACGATGCTGTCCGGAGGCATGCTGGAGGTCATTCGCGAGAACGGCGGTATCGATTATATCGTACAGCTTCTGACGCGCCGTATCAACGGCAAGCGCGGGGCTGAGTTCAGTATAGCGGCATTGGTCAGTATGGCAAACGTCTGCACAGCCAACAACACGATTGCGATTCTGACTACGGGACGGATCGCGAAGGATATCACGTCCAGATTCGGACTGGACCCGAGGAAATCGGCCAGTCTCCTGGATACTTTTTCGTGCATGATTCAGGGAGTGTTGCCATATGGCGCACAGATGCTTATGGCTTCGGGCCTCGCGGGTGTTTCGTCGATCAGCATAATCCGATGGCTGTTCTACCCGTACGCGCTCGGCCTGCTCGCGATTCTCGCGATTCTGTTCAGATACCCTAAAAAGTTCAGCTGAACAGGTCAATGCCTTTACTTGTCATGCAGTTTTGGAGTTCGTGCACATCGAGGGTTCTCGGTGTGCATTTTTTCTTTGCACAGAGTGAGGCGGCGATGCCTACTGCTTCACCCATAGCCATGCATATGGACATGACACGGTAGGATGCGTGGGCGCGGTGTGTTCCGGAGATGCATCGTCCTGCCACATAGAGGTTTTCGATATGTCTGGGCACGAAGCAGCGGTAAGGCAGGTCGTATGGTTTCACGTATTGGATTTTGGATTCTGCCTGTCCTGCGCCTGCAGGATTATGGATATCCACGATGAATTCAGCTTTATGTACGATGACGTCATCGAAACGCTTGCCTGCCGCAAGTTCCTCGGCAGTAATGACATAATCCCCCATTACACGGCGTGTTTCACGGACACCGGTAGTAGTTCCGCTGGATTTGCATTGACAATTCCCATAACCTGGAAGGTTCTTATGGAAGAACTCCATGAGGAGTTCGATCTGGCGGCGGAGTTCGAGGTCGGCCTGGAAGATGGTCTTGGTGTCGGTGACGTCGACGCCATTCACCTGGGTGGTATTGACTTGTCTTTCACCTTTATGGACTGTAGGATGAAGGCGGACTGCAGCGAGTTTCTCAGGGAGTTTTCCTTCATCTGCGCAGCGTTTGCAGAAGTCGAGGAAGCGCTCGTCACCGAGTTTCACATCGTCGACGTCGCCGATGCAGATGACACCTTTGTTTTCGTCTACGCCGTCTATTGTAAACTCAAGCGTTACAGGCTGCATAAGACCGTCTTCGCGTCCTTTTTCGATGTCCGCTCCTGCCAGGAATGAGACGACAGCGTCTCCTGTGGAATCGATTACAACATGAGAGAGGAGTGCGAAGTGCCCTTCATTTGTAGCGAGGATGAGTCCCCGTACGGTGTCGCCTTCTTTTATCACGTCATAAACCGAGCTCTGGAGATACACGTCTATGTTTTCATGGTTCACGAATTCGGCGAGCACGAGTTTGGCGTGTTCGAAGTCGTGGGCCTTTCCGGTCTCGCCTATCATGTCGTTGTCGGGAATGCCGAGGAGTTTTACGAGTTCGTCGCGCATGGTTCCTTTGCCTACCATGCCGAGAACCGGGCCTACGTAGCCTGCAGTAAGGTTTCCGCCTATCACGCCGTAGCGTTCTATCAATGCGACTTTGGCGCCGTTACGTGCTGCAGCTACTGCAGCGCATATTCCGGCAGGGCCGGCTCCAGCCACGATGACGTCGTAGCTTGCCTTTACCTCGATTTCTTTTTCGTAATGAAGTGATGACATATAAAGTGCCTAAAAACCAAAAAACGGAGATCTTACCGATCTCCGTTTTGGTGCTCCCTTAGGGGCTCGAACCCTAGACCCCAACATTAAGAGTGTCGTGCTCTA
>UREV01000009.1 GCA_900546925.1 uncultured Bacteroides sp. | reverse complement strand
ATAGATTTCTTTTCGAAGAAGGAGTGTACTGGACGTACACGACTGATGAGAAAAGGAATATAGACCGAAAAGACGAACAAAGATTACCAAGTTATTTTTTTAATGATTACTATTAATGAAAAGAGACGAAATAAGTTTTTTAACTGAAACTCTATGGCTGAAATGACTGATGCACAGCTGTTAACGCCACGGAAACAACGAATGAGACATGAACTGGCTAATAGAACTTTTTACTGAGCAGACTTACTTACAGGCGATTCTCGTCATTTCACTGATTTGTGCAGTGGGACTGATGTGCAGCAAAATCAAGATTAAGGGAGTGACATTGGGAATCACTTTCGTGTTTTTTGCAGGCATTCTCGCTGGACACTTTGGACTCAATATAAATCCACAAATGTTGGCATTGGCCCAAAACTTCGGGCTCATCCTGTTCGTGTACGCACTGGGCGTGCAGGTCGGACCGAGCTTCTTCCCTTCATTGAAGAAAGGCGGTATCCGGCTGAATCTCTTGGCGTTGGGAGTTTTGGTGCTTGGAACGGCGATGGCGCTGGTCGTATGCATGGTGACTGATATTTCGTTGCCTGTCAGCATCGGACTCTTGACAGGAGCTGCCACCAATACGCCTATGCTGGGAGCCGCACAGCAGTCTCTTTTGGAAATTAATCCTGAAGCTGTGGACGTGTCCAATGAGATGGCGATAGCTTGCGCAGTCGGTTATCCTTTTGGACTCATCGGTGTAATAATCTGCGTGATCCTTCTGAAATTCATTTTTAGAAAACAAGGTGAGAAGCCTAAGGAAACTCATAATAATCAGACATTTATAACAGAGTTTAGAGTAAGCAATCCTGCAATATATGGGAAGACTATCAAGGAGATTATGAAGGATGTTGCAGTGAGAATGGTAGTCTCCAGAGTCTGGAAATATGATAAAGATGCTTCTGACAGCGAGGAGAATAAGGGAATGGTCATTATCCCTAATGGCGATACGGTGTTGGAAGAAGGCGAGCACGTTCTTGTACTCTGTCGAGAGCCGGAAGTAGGTGTTGCGGAAAAACTGTTCGGACAGACATTGAACAAAGACTGGAACAAGAAAGACATCGACTGGAACCATATCGACGGTTCACTGGTCTCCAGGCATGTGCTTGTCACGAAGCCACATCTGAACGGCGCAAAACTCGGTGACTTGCATTTGAGAAACGCTTACGGCATAAATATCACGAGGGTGAATCGTGCCGGTATCGATATTCTGCCATCCAGCAATCTTCATCTGCAAGTGGGTGATAAACTGACGATTGTGGGTAGAGAAGTGGCTATCGACAAAGTTGCTTCGGTTCTTGGAAATCAGGAGAAAGAGCTCCGTAATCCGAATTTGTTCTCACTTTTTGTAGGTCTTATCATAGGTATAATCTTCGGAAGCATCCCGTTCGCTATTCCGGGAATGAGCGTTCCGATCAAACTCGGTATTGCCGGAGGACCTATTATTGTGGGTATCTTGATGGGCGCGTTCGGCTCACGGATGGGCTTTACTACATATACTACAAGAAGTGCCAACCTTATGCTAAGGCAGATTGGCCTTACCGTCTACTTGGCAGGTCTGGGACTTAGCGCGGGACCTGGATTCTTCGAGACCGTATTCCAGCCGCAAGGTGTTCTCTGGATTGTAATCAGTATACTGATGGCGATAATTCCAGTGCTCATGATAGGTTACATAGCGACCAAGTTCTGCAAGACGTCATACGCTTCGAATGTCGGTATGCTTTGCGGCGCGATGGCCAACCCGATAGCGTTGAACTACGCGCTCAGCACTGTGGAAGATGACGAGCCTTCCGTTTCTTATGCAACTGTGTACCCTGTAGGTATGTTTCTACGCGTGATAACTGCGCAGATGATTATGCTGCTCTGCTGCTAAGGTTCTTTTGGGAGACGTTCACCACGTGTCTTTTCGGAGGCGAGCAGAGGTCTCCGCCGGGACCTCTGCTCGACGGTGCCAATAATCACCGCCCGCCTTCACCATGATTCGCCGGCGCATAATCACCACCGATGGCCGTGTGTGACAATTCGGTGCACGAGAAAACGTTTTAATGTACACCAAACCACTCAGCTAAGTCGTTTTGTACCAAGAAAACGTTTTACCTGGTACAAAATCGTGACAACCCAGAACGCCTGCGAATGTCTCCGTCGGGACCTCTACTCGACGTTGATATATGAAACGCCACTTATCGCCTGCGTCTCTTAGGCGAAAACAATCTCTGTGGCAGTTCCATGGCGAGGATAATTCCGAGCACGATGGCGATAGCGGCTGAGACAGCTGTGAGCCCTGTGTTGGCAGAAAGTTTCAACTGTCCGGAAACGAGATAGTAGGTAAACCAGAACAAGCCGGCTCCCGGAACCAACGGGAATATTCCGCAGAGGAGATAAACGGTGCTTGGGCACTTGTCCCAAACGGCTGTCTTTCTGGACATTATACAGATGAGAATAGTCGACAACGTAATAGCCACTACTGGAATGGAAACGCCCAACATGATGAGTATCAGGTAGAAAGCCCATCCTGCTGCGCCGATAATTCCAGCCGCTAAATATTGAGCTCTCGGGACACCGAAAAGAATCGCGAAAGCTGCCGTACCTATAAATGCGGCAAGGGATTGCCAGCCAAGTCCTGCCGTTTCGGGATTCACGATAACACCTGAAAGATTAATGATACCATCGAAAAGCCAACCGTCTAGCATGAAGCTTGTACCCACGCCTAAGGCGATGCAGAAGAACCCGAGCATCGCATCCGTCAGTCTCGTAATACCGGCGATGTAGTCTGAATCCGCCAAATCCCGCACTCCGTTCACGAAAGGAACTCCGGGAATGAGGGGCATGATAGCGCCAATGATGATGTTACTCAGACTTGTTCCGAATCCCATGCGGTATGCTGCGAGACATAACAATGTGGCTACAAGAGCGTTACTGATGCCGCCGACTATCTTCGACAAATATTTGGAACTGAAAGTCAGACAATAAATATATAGGAGCATACCGACTACAAGTGCAGCGGCGCAATCCATGAAACCACCGCCGAACACGGCACAGAACCCACAAGCACCTGCTGCTGAGCCCAAAATCTGTTCCCAAGCAGGTTTTGCAGGAGCGTCACGTATCTCATTCAACTTCTTATGAGCCTCGGCAAGATCGTGCTTTCCGGCAGCTATATCGAAGCTCAACCGGTTAACAGCCACGACTTTAGACAATTGTATTCCTCTTAACGGAATGAACTCTACGTTAGCGTATTTACTGGCAGAACTCGTCGTAAATATACCATTGCTCAAAACGAAAAAATGGCCTGAATTTACCCCATAGTGGGAAGAAATACGTTCCATAGTATCTTCCACACGGGATATTTCAGCCCCGTTCTCCAAAAGTATATGTCCGGCCTCGGAGGCCACTTCCAGCACTTCGTCAGAATACTCTGTATTGCTCATCAGAATCGTAAGGTTATTGTTTCACTCCGCTAATTTAACAATCATTGGAGAATTTCACGACATTATATTGAAATATTTGGCCAGGCTTATCGTCCGATTGCGAAATTATCCTTAAATTAGTGTTTCGTTAGTAAGCATGAAAAAATAAGTTGGTAAAGATTTGTGAAGGATTTTCGAGGATAGATTTCTTTTCGAAGAAGGAGTGTACTGGACGTACACGACTGATGAGAAAAGGAATATAGACCGAAAAGACGAACAAAGATTACCAAGTTATTTTTTAATGATTACTTAATAATGCGAAAACGAATAACTGATATATAAATGAAAAAAGCATTAATTATTTTAGCCGCTTCTATGGCCATGTCAGGCCTTAGCGCGAAGGCTGATGACTTCAAATACGACGTCATCCCGATGCCGAAAACCATCTCGATGGCCGAAAAAGGCCATTTCAAGATCAACGCCAAGACCGTAATCACTTGCCAGGACGCCTCTCTCATGAAGGATGCCTCGTTCCTCGCCGAGTTTATCCAGGAGGAGACCGGCCAGCGCCCGGAGATTAAGGAGGGAGGTCAATGCCGAAACAGCATTGACATAAACATTGACAAAAACCTGGATCCCGAAGGGTACAGAATGGAGATCGGCAAGAATGGTGTGCGGATTTCGGCTGGGGCGCCGGCAGGTGTTTTCTATGCTGCGCAGACATTGAGAAAGAGCCTTGCGGTGACAAAAGAGCTTCCGGCTGCTACTATCGAGGATGCTCCGGAATTCCATTATAGGGGTGCGCATTTCGATGTCAGCCGTCATTTTTTCACTGTGGATGAGGTGAAAACTTATTTGGACATGATGGCGCTTCATAATATGAATACTTTCCATTGGCATCTGACTGACGACCAGGGCTGGAGAATCGAGATTAAGAAATATCCGCGTCTGCACGAAATCGGTTCTGTGAGAAAAGAGACATTGGTGGGTCACGCTCATGCTAAGCCTCATGTTTATGATGGTAAGCCTTATGGTGGGTATTATACTCAGGATCAGATACTTGACGTTATCAAATATGCTGCTGAAAGACATATTGAGATTATCCCTGAAATCGACCTTCCCGGTCATATGATGGCTGCTTTGGCTGCTTATCCGGAACTTGGATGTACGGGCGGACCTTATGAGGTTTGGACAAAATGGGGCATTTCTAAGGATGTGCTCTGTGCAGGAAATCCTCTCATTTACGAGTTTCTGGACAATGTCATGAAAGAGGTTGTCGCATTGTTCCCGTCCAAGTATATCCATATCGGCGGTGACGAGTGTCCGAAAGATTCATGGAAAAAGTGTCCGAAATGTCAGGCTGAAGCTGAAAAATTGGGATTGACAGATGACGAGATCGGCACGAAAGAGCAGAAACTTCAGAACCATATCATGAAGCATGTCGCTGATTATCTGGCCAATTACGGACGCAGTGTCATCGGTTGGGATGAAATTCTGGAAGGTGAGGCTGCTCCTGGCGCTACGATCATGTCGTGGAGAGGGGAGAAAGGCGGAATCGCTGCTGCCAAGAAAGGTCACGATGTCATCATGACTCCGAATACATATCTTTATTTCGATTATTATCAGAGAGAAGATACTGATAAAGAACCACTTGCAATTGGCGGTTTCTTGCCTTTGGAGAAAGTTTACTCTTATAAACCGATGCCTGACGTGCTTACTCCTGCAGAGGCTGCACACATAATAGGTGTACAGGCAAATCTCTGGACTGAGTATGTGGAGACTTTCAGCCACGCTCAGTATATGGTGCTGCCACGCTGGTCTGCACTGTCAGAAATCCAGTGGCGCAATCCTGAAAAGAGAGACTTCGAGAGCTTCAAAGTTCGTCTTAGAAAACTCGCAACTATTTATGAGCTTGATAATTACAACTACGCTAAGACTTTTTAGAATCTCAAGTTTCGCAAGTTATCACACTTTCTGAAAGCTAGTGTAAACTTGAGGTTTGTCTCTAGTTCGAAGGCGTCGAGACCAACACTTTGTGGTACGTTACCCCCACCCTAAATCCCTCCCCTCGGGGAAGGGACTTACCTTCGCCCTAGCGGGCTCTAAAATCGGTGTTTCGCACTTGCAAAACTTCATTTAGATTTCTTTAACACAGGCGTAACAGTCAGTAAGAAAAACAACGCAGAAACGAGACTGACAGCGCCGCCGACATACCCTACAAAAGGGATTCCGATATGGGAGCAGACGATTCCTCCGACGAGGGCGCCTGCTCCTATTCCTACATTATAAATACCTGAGTATATGGACATTGCGATAGCGGTACCAAATGGAGAATAATCGATAATACAGGACTGCAACGAAATATTGAAGCAGTTGATAGACAGTCCCCAAAGCAGGCATGTACAGACCATAATGAAACTGTTTCCGGACGAAATACCGAGCAGCAGCGTGCATATACAGATGCCGAGAACTGCCACTCTCAAGAATGCAAATTGGTGACGGTCATAGTATTTCGAGAACAGTACGCTGACGATAATGCCGATGACGCCGAATGCCGAAAGAACCATCGTAATCTCCCCGTTCGTAAAGCCTGCGGCTTGTCCGAGGAAAGGCTCGATATAGCTGTAAGCCGTAAAATGGCCTGTTATGGTCAATGCCGTCATAACGAAGATGCACAGCAGGGCCGGTGTACTTACAAGCGTCGGTAAAGTCTTGAGTGATATGTTATTATCGCTTGGTACTTTAGGCAGGAAAGCAGCTAAGAGACATAGTACGATAGCTGAAAGAATCGCGATGAGAAGGAAAGTCACTCTCCAGCCGACCATCAGCCCGACGGCTCTACCAAGCGGAAGTCCGACTATCATAGCTATCGAAGAGCCGGTAATGATCATGCTCAATGCTGTCGAACGGTGTCCCTCAGGAGCCACATGGACCGCGAGAGGGGTGACGATGGACCAGAACACTGCATGAGAACAAGCGACACCTATTCGGGAAATCATCAGCATAACGTAACTGTTTGAAAATCCGGAAAGTATGTGACTGGCAGTAAACAGTGCGACAAGTGAAAGCATAAGCTTCTTGTTTTCTGTTTTCGAGAATGCCATCATAAGAGGTAGGGAAGCGAGTGCAACTACCCATGCGTATATAGTTATAAGTAATCCGGCCTTGGATTCTGTAATGGCGAAAGCATCGGCTATGCTGGTCAGAAGTCCGATCGGGATGAATTCAGATGTGTTGAAAATAAAAGTCGAAAGAGTGAGGCTTATTACAGGCAGCCACTTCTTTATATTGTCCATCATATTGTTCGTCAAATTATTATATTATCATTTGCGGCTGCAAAATTACAGAATCGGATGCTACTTCCAATAGACTTTCTTGATTAAAACAATTTTAAATCGTCACATATTTCGATATTTTGAAAAATTATCTTAAATTCGCAATCTGAAATAAAGAGAATATTTCAGATATGATCAATGCAGTTAACATAGTTATTGTCCGGAAGGATTGAGTGGCTGACCGTTCCCGCCAAGGGATGGTCTTTTTTTTTACTTTTCCGAAGGGCCGCATTGACCTGAACACAGATTATAATTAAAACAAGATTCTATAAAATGGAAAAAAGACTTCGCGCAACTCTCCGTCTTCAGAATGGGATGGAACTGAAGGGTTGGTCTTTCGGTTACGACAAGCGATGCGATGGTGAAGTAGTGTTCTCCACCGCGATGGTAGGTTATCCGGAAAGCCTTACTGACCCGTCTTACTCTGGACAGATTCTATGTGTAACTTATCCGTTGATCGGAAACTATGGAGTACCTGATGAGGGTATCGACCAGAACGGAATTTCCAAGAATTTCGAGTCTGAGAAAATATGGGTGCGCGGCCTTGTCATTTCGGAGTATTCTTTCCAGTATAGTCACTGGGACGCGGTGAAGAGTCTCGACACATGGATGAAGGAGCAGAAGATTCCCGGAATCTATGGTGTGGATACCAGAGAGATTACTAAGATTCTCAGGGATAATGGTTCTATGCTCGGTCAGATCATTCCTGAAGGAGAGGTGGCTGAGAATGAGATACATGATCCGAATACAGACAACCAGATAGATATTGTCAGTTGTAAGGAAGTTATCAAGTATGGTTCAGGAGACAAGAAAGTCGTTCTTGTAGACTGCGGTGTGAAGCATAATATCTTGAGATGTTTCGTAGACCGTGGCGTGGAGCTCATCCGCGTTCCATGGGACTATGATTTTTTGGATATAGATTATGACGGATTGTTCATTTCGAATGGTCCCGGTAACCCTGAATTCTGCACGAAGACGGTCGAGAATATCCGCAAGGCCATGACTCAGGATAAGCCCATTTTCGGAATCTGTATGGGTAATCAGTTGATGGCCAGGGCTGCAGGTGCTACTACCTACAAGCTGAAATATGGCCACAGAAGTCACAATCAGCCGGTTCGTATGGTCGGAACCAACAGATGTTTCATCACTTCTCAGAATCATGGATATGCTGTAGATCCTTCAGCTCTCGGAAGTGACTGGGAGCCATGGTTTGTAAATATGAATGACGGCACCAACGAGGGTATCCGCCACAAGTCCAAGCCATTCTGCTCTGTGCAGTTCCATCCTGAGGCTTCCAGCGGTCCTACAGATACAGAGTTCCTTTTCGACGAGTTCATCTCCAAAATCAAATAATCCACTTCAGAATCATGAAAAACCCAAATATAAGAAAAGTCCTTATCCTCGGTTCAGGAGCGCTTAAGATCGGCCAGGCCGGAGAGTTCGATTATTCAGGTTCGCAGGCCCTCAAGGCGTTGCGTGAGGAGGGAATTGAGACTGTCCTCATAAACCCGAACATTGCTACTGTTCAGACCTCCGAAGGTGTGGCAGACAAGATTTACTTCTTGCCGGTTACTCCGTTCTTTGTGGAGAAAGTTATCGCGAAAGAGCGTCCTCAGGGAATTCTTCTTTCGTTCGGTGGTCAGACTGCGCTCAACTGCGGTGTGACACTTTATGAAAACAAAGTGCTGGAAAAATATGATGTCCAGGTACTTGGAACTCCTGTTCAGGCCATTATGGATACTGAAGACAGAGAGCTTTTCGTAAAGAAACTGGATGAGATCGGTGTCCAGACTATCAAGTCTCATCCGGCAGAGAATATGGAAGAGGCACGCAAGGCAGCTCATGAACTCGGATATCCGCTTATCGTTCGTGCGGCTTATGCGCTCGGCGGTCTCGGTTCAGGATTCTGCGACAACGATGAACAGCTCGAGGAATTGTGTACCAAGGCGTTCTCATTCTCGCCTCAGGTTCTCGTGGAGAAGTCGCTTAAGGGCTGGAAAGAGATCGAGTATGAAGTGGTACGCGACAAGTATGACAACTGTATCACTGTCTGCAATATGGAGAACTTCGACCCTCTCGGAATCCATACCGGAGAGAGTATCGTCGTGGCTCCTTCACAGACATTGTCGAATAAAGACTATTATTTCCTCCGTGAACTTTCCATCCGTATCGTACGCCATATAGGTATCGTGGGTGAGTGTAACGTCCAGTATGCTTACGATCCTAACGCTATGGATTACAGGGTGATAGAGGTAAACGCCAGACTTTCACGTTCATCGGCATTGGCCTCCAAAGCGACAGGTTATCCTCTCGCATTCGTGGCAGCGAAGCTCGGTTTGGGCTACGGTCTTTTCGACTTGAAGAACTCCGTGACCAAGACGACTCCTGCCTTCTTCGAGCCTGCCCTCGACTATATCGTCTGCAAGATTCCGCGTTGGGACCTTTCGAAGTTCCACGGTGTTTCCCGCAAGATCGGTTCCAGCATGAAGAGTGTCGGCGAGGTTATGGCTGTAGGCCGCTCGTTCGAGGAGGCTATCCAGAAGGGTCTGCGTATGATCGGTCAGGGCGCTCATGGTTATGTGGGTAACAAGGAGTTCCATGTCGCAAATGTGGATGAAGCATTGAGAGAGCCTACCGATAGACGTATCTTCGTGATTTCCAAGGCAATGCGCGCGGGATATACCGTCGATCAGATTCATGAGCTGACGAAGATCGACAAGTGGTTCCTCGAGAAGCTCGCCAATATCGTCGAGACCTACAATGAGATGAATACCTATGATTCGTTGGAGTCAATGCCGTTGGAACTTCTGAAGCAGGCGAAGTGCCAGGGGTTCTCTGATTTCCAGATTCAGAGGGCGATTTTCAAGGACAATGGCAATGCCAAGGATAATCAGGACATTGTACGTGCGTTCCGTAAGTCACATGGTATCGTGCCTGTAGTAAAACAGATAGATACGCTTGCCGCAGAGTTTCCTGCTGCGACCAACTATTTGTATCTTACTTATAATGGTGAGTTCAATGATATCAAATATGAGAATGACCACAAGTCTGTAGTCGTTCTGGGTTCAGGTGCTTACCGTATCGGAAGTTCTGTAGAATTCGACTGGTGTTCAGTGAATTGCATCGAGACTATCAGAAAAGAGGGATATAGGGGAGTGTTGCTGAATTATAACCCTGAGACTGTGTCTACGGATTATGACATGTGTGACAGGCTATATTTCGATGAGCTTACTTATGAAAGAGTCATGGATGTCATCGAATTGGAGAATCCGCATGGAGTAGTCGTTTCAGTGGGCGGTCAGATTCCTAATAACTTGGCCCTCAGGTTGGACAAGTCAGGAGTCCCTATTCTCGGAACCAAGGCTTGCAACATTGACAAGGCCGAAGACAGGAATAAATTCTCAAGCATCGTAGATGCGCTGGGCGTGGATCAGCCTGAGTGGAGCGAACTTACGACTATGGATGACGTGGACAAGTTCATCGACAAGGTCGGATTCCCTGTTCTGGTGCGCCCGTCTTATGTGCTTTCAGGTGCTGCGATGAACGTTTGCTATGACGAGGAGCAGCTCAGAAGGTTCCTTTCTCTTGCGTCAGATGTATCTCAGGAGCATCCTGTGGTCATCAGTAAATTCATGGACAGGTGTAAGGAAATCGAGTTCGATGCTGTAGCGGATGAGGGTGAGATTCTCGCTTATGCCATTTCTGAGCATATCGAGTATGCTGGCGTGCACTCTGGTGATGCCACTATCCAGTTCCCTCCTCAGAAGCTTTATGTGGAGACTGTAAGAAGAATCAAGAAGATTGCCCGCAAGATTGCCGGTGCGCTCCAGATTTCCGGTCCTTTCAATATCCAGTTCCTCGCCAAGGAGAACAAGATTAAGGTCATAGAGTGCAACTTGCGCGCTTCACGTAGTTTCCCATTCGTGTCTAAGGTGTTGAAGATTAACTTCATAGAACTCGCTACGAAGGTTATGCTCGGCAAGCATCCTGCGGCTCCGCAGAAGAGTGCGTTCGACTTGGATTATGTGGGTGTGAAGTCATCTCAGTTCTCGTTTGCACGTCTTGAGGAGGCTGACCCGATGTTGGGCGTGGATATGTCTTCTACCGGCGAGGTGGGATGTATCGGTGATAATCTCGATGAGGCGCTCCTGAAGTCTATTCTTTCTGTCGGAAATACGATTCCTGCGAAGAAGATTCTCCTTTCTACGGGTGATCCTCTTCAGAAGGCTGATATGTTGACTGCCTGCAAATTGCTTGCAGATCACGGATATGAATTGTATGCAACCGGTGGTACATATAAATATTTCATCGAGAACAGCATTCCTTGCAAGAGGGTTTTGTGGCCGTCTGAGGTGAAGAATGCGTCGATGAATACGTTGTTCCCGTCTGCGCTCGACATGATCAAGAATAAGGAAGTGGATATGGTTATCAATGTGCCGAAGAATTTCAGCGAGGAGGAGCTTTACAATGGCTACCACATTCGCCGTTCAGCGATAGACAGCAATATCCCGCTGTTCTCCAATGCCCGCCTGGCAACAGCCTTCATCAGGGCGTTCTGTTCAATGACCATGGACGACATCCAGATCAAATCCTGGGATGAGTATTAGTAGGGTAGGCTAGTCAGGTGCTGTCTGGAAGGCTCCGGCCTTCGCAAAGTTATTGAGAGATAAGATATTATGGTTTAACTGCGGAGGCTAGTCAGGTGCTGTCTGGAAGGCTTCGGCCTTCGGCCTTCGTCCCGTCAGGCTCGCGCCTGACACCCGCTCATGAAGCCGCGGGCGGCTACACCTTCCAGACAGCACCTGACTACCCATCGAAACAGATTAAAATAATAAGCCGCGTAGAAGATTAATTCTACGCGGCTTTGTTTATTAAATGACTTAAGTTTCTCAAGTGCGAAACACGGCTTATGGAGCCCGAGAGGGCGAAAGCAAGTCCCTTCCCCGAGGGGAGGGATTTAGGGTGAGGGTAACGTGCACGCAATAAAGCCTCCGAATGAGTGATAACCCTCAAATAAGCGCTTGTGCTCAGCAAGTTTGACAACTTGCGAAACCTGGATTAATAATCGTAACTCTTGGCATCCTTAGGCGACACCTTATTCATATTATCCAAAAGCTCCTGATTCGTCTGATACTGATCCATAATCTGAAGCATGAAATTCATCGCCTCAGTAGGATTCATCTCCGCCAACAACTTGCGCAAAATCCAAATCCTCTGCGCCTCATCAGGCGAATAAAGCAAATCATCACGCCGCGTGCTGGACAATACTACATTCACAGCAGGGAAAATTCTCCTGTTCGCGAGCGTCCTGTCCAACTGAAGCTCCATGTTACCGGTACCCTTGAACTCCTCGAAAATCACATCATCCATCTTCGAACCGGTATCAGTCAACGCCGTAGCCAAAATAGTCAACGAACCGCCGCCTTCGATATTACGTGCAGCACCGAAGAACCTCTTAGGACGCTGAAGGGCATTGGCATCTACACCACCGGTGAGAACCTTTCCGGAAGCAGGCTGGACAGTATTGTAAGCCCTCGCGAGACGGGTGATGGAATCCAAAAGGATAACCACATCATGACCGCACTCTACGAGTCTGCGGGCCTTCTCCAACACCATATTGGCCACCTTCACGTGCCTTTCAGCAGGCTCATCGAAAGTAGAAGCCACCACTTCAGCCTTCACGCTGCGGCTCATGTCAGTAACCTCCTCAGGACGCTCATCGATAAGAAGGACGATCTCATAAACCTCAGGGTGATTATCTGCAATGGCATTTGCTATCGACTTGAGCAACACAGTTTTACCAGTCTTAGGCTGAGCCACGATAAGACCACGCTGACCCTTTCCGATAGGAGTGAACATATCCACGATACGGCAAGACAAATCATGCTCATGACCATGTCCGAGAAGATTAAACTTCTCATCCGGGAAAAGCGGAGTCAAGAAATCAAACGGAACCCTGTCCCTGATGAACTCAGGACTTCTACCGTTGATATAATCGATCTTTACAAGCGGGAAATACTTGTCACCATCTCTCGGAGGTCTGATCTCTCCGGTAACAGTATCACCATTCTTCAGAGCATTATTCTTGATCTGACCCTGTGATACGTAAATATCGTCAGGCGAATTGAGATAATTGTAATCTGATGAACGGAGGAAACCATAACCGTCAGGCATTATCTCCAGTACACCTGTAGCGCGGACAGTACCCTCGAACTCGATCTTCGGCTTAGGCACGAAACGGGGCTGATTCTGCTGCGGTGCAGGCTGCTGCTGTGGCATAACCTGATTATTCTCAGCGACTTGCTGCGGCTTATTCTCCTGATTATTATTGTTGTTAGGAATATTTCCGTTCTTGAACTTCTTAACCTTAGGAGGCAGGGGAGGAAGAACAATTTTTCTCCTGTCAGCATAAGGAACGTCATCTTTAGGCTGCTGCGGTCCACTCTGAGAAGCTGCCTGCGGCGCCTTTTCTACCTGCTTAGGCTCGGCTTTAACCTCCGGTTTCGATGCCGCGGTTTCTGTTTGGGTCAATGCCGGTGTAACAGCTTCAGCCTGAGCTTCTAATTTCTCAGCCTTAGGTTTTCTGCCACGCTTTTTGGGCTGAGGCGTGACTTCTGCAGCACCTTTTTCCGGCGCTTCTGCAACTGCAGGTTTTGTATTATTATCCCGTTTCTTAACCGGCTTTACAGCAGGTTTATTATCAGGTTTGTTCTCCTGTTTGTTTTCTTTTACTGCAGCTGGAGTAGTCGCAGTAGACACAACGTCTGATTTGCGAGGCCTGCCTCTCTTTTTCTTCAAAGGCTCCGGGTCAGGAATTTTAGAAGCGATTTTAGCCTCTTCATCCAGAATGGCATAACTGAGATCGATAAGTTCCAAATCTTTGGATTTCTTGATATTCAGTTCTGCACCGAGAGCTCTGATCTGCTCTTCAGGCATTAATGTCAACTCTTTAAGAGTATGTGGCATATAAAGATAATGATTTAAGTACTATTAGTACAACAATGAATATTCTTAGATTGAATACGGAAACAATAGAAAACCATATTTCCGCGTCGGATGATGCAAATGTACATAAAAAACGGCAAAAATCAAATTCTGGACTTGTTTTTTGCCGTTTCTTAAAAATATTTTTAGCCTGTCGCTATCTGTCCCAGTAACTTGTACTCTTCTTGAACTTGAGAAGGTCTGAAAGTGCAGCAGCATTGGCCGCAATCCTGAAACTCCAAGACTGCCACTGTCCGGTAGGAACCCACGACACTGAAATGTTGAAGCAGTGGAGATCATAAGTGGCACTGAGCTGCGTCGTGGTCATCTTCATCGCCATCAAGTCGAAACCTGTGGTTGCATTAAGATTCATCTTCGGAGTCAGTTTTATATTACCTGAAACTCCGAGAGTCTGCGTGTACCTATTATTCGTAATAAGCTGTCCGTTAGTATATTGGTATGAACGGCTATATGAGAACGAATAGTTGAAATTAAGAGACCAAGGCACGCTCGGATTCGTATAATACAACCAACCTCCAGGAATATACTCGCCGGTGACAGGATGATAATATATTCGCCTGTAATAGTCCGCAGAATTTTGTGGGGCCTCACCGCCACCACTTCCGTCATCTGTTTTGGACCCGTCATTTCCGATCACTTCACCCTTGCCGGACAATGAATATGAAAGGGAAGCACTGGCATTGGTCAGTCGAAGAGCCTTGCCCCAACCTTGGGTCTGGAAATTGAACTTGTTTATCTTACGGCCTCTCTCATCGATAGCGTAAGGGTCGAAATTCACATTGGCACTGATACCCACTTTCTCGAATACCGAAGTAGACATCGTGATACCTATATTGCTGAGTTTCAATGAGTCTGCCAAGAAATTATATCCTGTACTCAAATTAAGCTGATCGATAAGTTTAATCTTCTTGACGCCTGCTCCGGTAGTATCGCGCAGGTCGCGCACTTTAGCCTCGACGTTATTTCCGATAGAGAGGCTCATCGTCGCTGACTTCCCCTTTCCCGGAGGAGAATAAAGCTGACCGCTGTAAATGTTGTAATCGTAATCCTTCAGTTCACCATTCTTGTCTGTATAGGTCAATGTCCTATAACCGTTTAAGTGTGTTCCTTTCTCAGGTGAAAACGAGAATGACATGGATGGTGACACTACGTGCCTGATAGCCTGGATCTTGTGAGCCTTGCCGAAATTGAACATACCATATAGACGGGTACTCATGGAGATGCCTCCTGAATAAGTCTGGCTTATTCCGAATGTACTGAACTGTCCTGCATCACGCGACTCTACGCGATCAGTCTCAGGGTTGTACTCGTATTCAGTCTTACGGAAGAACCAGTTCTGACCATAACTTACGTTCGGTGTGAAATTCAAATACTTGGCTATAGTGAAATTCGGTAGTCCTATCTGGAAATTATGGGTCATTCCGTTCTGGAATTTGTCCATGAATCCGTCTTTCATAAATTCAGAGGCCTTGAAATTCACCTTGTTCTGCAACGTGGTGTTATAACCGAGGGAGAACTTCTCATAGAACTTCTCCTTACCTACACGATTCTTTCTCTTGAACGGGTAAAATCTTGATACAGAGAATGTGACGTTTGGCAAAGTGAAGGCGTATGAACTGTCTCGCGAGTTCTGGCTATGCAAAGCATTTAAGGAAAGATTAAACTTTCCGCCCCAGTTCTTGGAGTATGAGATAGATGATGATGCCTGGTTTTGGAGAGCGTCAGATACAGAGTGTGAGTTATACCTGTTATTCGAAGGGCTGGAGAAGTTCACTGATGCACTGAACGTACTTCCAGGATGAGCTTTGGAATCCTGGGAGTGCGACCATTTGAGTCCGAAGTTTCTCGTCTGCATGAAATCCGTACTTCCTTTTTCACCTGTCTGGTCGTTGGAAATATTCAGGGAGAAGTTTCCGTTGCACTTGTAATTTACTTTATATCTGGAGTTTACATCGAGAGCCCAAGAGCCTAATGTATAAATGTCGCCTGTTAGGGACAAATCGAGATATTGTCCGAAAACGAAATACATTCCTAAATCTTTCAGATAAAAACCACGGGCATTTTCCTCTCCGAAAGTCGGCATGAGAAGTCCCGTAGCACGGTCAGGCCTCTTCGGAATGAATCCGAAAGGAAGGCCTATCGGAAGCGGAACATCTTCGATTACAGGGTATGCCGGACCGAAGACCGTCTTCTGTGAAGGCTTTGTAATTACCTTTGCAGCAGTTAGTTTTAGATAATAATGCGGATGTTCCAAATCGCAGACCGTATACTGTCCCTTAGTGATATTGATAGACCGGTCAGGAAGCATCTTGATGTTTTTACCATGCAGAAGTCCGTCTTCCTGCTGTGTAATCATATTGGTGATGCGGGCTTTCTGCGTGTTGAAGTTATATCGGACTTCCTCCATAGAATATGTGGATTTGCCCTCTTTCATCACCGGTTGTCCCTTCCATTCGCCTGTAAGAGTATCCAAAGTACCGCGTGCATAAACAGTTCCGGTCTTCATATCATACTCCATATAATCTGCAGAAAGTTCCAAATTATCGTACTTTACGGAGACGTCACCATAATAGTAAATCTTCCTCTGTCCGTCGGAAAAAACTTCCACGACTGAATCTTTCGCAGTAGAAAATGCAGGACGTTTAAGCGAACTTTTCGTCTGAAGTGCTGCCGAATCTATCTTGAAAAGGGAGTCCGCACGATGAATGGAATCCAAAACTGCCCTTGCGGAATCCGTCAGGGGAGGAACACTATCTTTATTGTAAGCGACTGCCTGACTGAAAGTTGTCTTGGGTAGACGTCTTCGCGTACGGCCATCTTGTGAGATGCCCGGCCATGAAACCGATATGAATAACGTAAGCAGGACAACTGCCAATCCCACTCTTCCGTACAGTTGTTTGCGTCTATTGTCAGAACGTATCAATGTTCAGAATTTTTTAAGAATCTGTTTAAATTTCTTATTTTTGCAAAATACAAATATAACGCCATTTTGAAATATACGCAAACACATATCGCCAACATTGTTGTTACCTTGGCATTGACCCTAACCATGGCGGGACCCGCATGGGCGACCGGCACGGACAACGGCAGGCGCGGTTTACGGACCGTCTGTATCGATCCGGGCCACGGCGGGAATGACCCGGGGTGCGTCAGCAGGGACAAGAAAACTCACGAAAGCAAGATCGCGCTGGACATTTCGAAACGTCTGAACCGGATGATAACGGAGGGGTATCCTTCGGTCAAGGTGGTCATGACGCGAAGTACGGACGTGTTCATTCCTCTGGATAAGAGGGCGGAAATCGCGAATAAGAATGATGCTAACTTGTTCATTTCTATTCATGTGAATATGGTCAGCAATACGTCTCCTAACGGTTATTCGATTCACGTTCTGGGACAGTCGTCACATAAGGACCGCGATTTGTTCGCATATAATATGAATGTATGCAGACGCGAGAACTCTGTGATTATGCTCGAGGATGATTATTCAGAGAAGTATCAGGGGTTCGATCCGAGCGATCCGGAGTCATTCATTTTCTTTAATCTGATGCAGAACGCGCACCTCGAGCAGAGTCTCCTTTTTGCGCAGGATGTGGAACATGCCATGAATGCCGGACCGATAAAAAAGAGCCGCGGTATCTGGCAGGACCCGTTTTTTGTGCTGTGGAAGACCTCCATGCCGGCTGTTCTGATAGAAGTGGGTTTCATGTCGAATGCCGCTGATCTCGCGGTTTTGCGCACAGAAGAGGGCCGCAACAAAATCGCTGAGGACATCTATAATGCGTTCAAAGTCTTCAAGAAAAGGTATGACGGCAGTGTCAATGCCGGTACTCCGGAAGAGGTCGCAGTGACTAAGGCGGAACCTGCACCCAGAACTGCGGAGAAAGTTGCGCAGGCGCCTGTAAAGACAGGAAAAGTATATGGTGTTCAAGTACTTGCGTCGGCGAAAGACATGAAAGACACGGATCCGTTCTTCAAAGGCTATAAACCTATGAAGATAAAGAGCGGTTCCCTATATAAATATATAATAGGTGTAAGTGACACGAAATCGAAGACCGAAGTTGAATACGGAAAAATAAGAAAATCGTTTGCAGGCTCATTTATTGTAGCAGTGGACGGAGATGTTATAACCAGAATTAAATAGAGTATGAGATTCAGTAGAGAAACAAGAATAGGTATATTCATAGCAGCAGTCCTGATAGCAGGATTTTTCACACTTAACTATTTGAGGGGCGAAGATCTTTTCGGTCGCCAGACGGAATTGTACTCTCATTATAGGAACATCGAGGGACTGGTCGTTTCGAATCCGGTTTATATCCAGGGATTCAAGGCAGGTTCCGTTTCTGAAGTGAAATATAATGCGGAGACTGGCGTTTTCGATGTAAGATGCAGTGTGAATAAAGACTTCAAGATTCCTGTAGATACTAAAATGACCATTTACAGTGTGGACCTCATGGGCGGCAAGGGTATCAGACTCGATTATGGCAAATCTGAAGAATATGTGAAGGGGAAAGCTGAGTTGGAGCCGTCTTATGCTCCGGATATGGTAAGTTCATTGACAAACCAGATCGGACCGCTCATCGGAAAAGTCTCGAATGCGATAGACAGTCTTACAGCCGCGAGCGCATCCATCGACAGAATCGCGAACACCATCGACGAGCGGGAGGTTTATTCAGCCGTCCGTCATCTGAATTCGGTTCTTGCCAATGCTGATAAGTTCTCCGGTGTCCTCGCTGAAAGAAGCGGAGATATTGACTCCGTTCTGGTGGCATTCAAGGAAATCTCTGAAAGATTAGTGTCCATAAGCGGAAAAGCTGACAAGGCTATGGACGGAATCGGTGCTGCAGCTGACGGTCTCGGCAAGGTAGACATCACTGAACTGACAACCGCGCTGCAAAAGCTGCTCGACAGCCTGAATTCTTCTGACGGTTCTGTGGGAAGACTGGTCAATGATGATGAAATGTACGAGTCTTTGGATGCTCTTGTGAAAGATATAAACAGGCTTGTGAACAAAATCGAGGAGAATCCTAAAAAGTATATTCGAATCAAGGTATTTTAGCTTACAATGCGCTTGATTTTTGGCTAAAGTTGTTCAAAATCAATGCGTAATAACGTTTGTATTTAAATTATAATTATTATAAATTGCAAACGGCTTTATATGACACTCTAAGCAAATAATGAATTTATAAGCATTTGAATAGCAGATATTTAAATACAGCGCGTTTTGTAAAACAACAAACGGATAAAATGTAAAATAAATTAGAAATACAATAGGGTGAAGGGTTTTTTTATAAAAATTTTTTCCCCAATTTTGCACAAGCATCGGAAGAGAGGATATCTTATAAAGCTCCGGTGCTTTTTTCGACGAATATGGAACAGGCTAAGCACACTGAAATATGGAATGAATGTATGAGGATCATCGCGACTGTCGTTGAGCCTCGTAAGTTCGAACAGTGGTTTAAGCCATTGAAGTCTATCTCTATTCAGGACAGCACGATTACTATCGAAGTGCCGTCTGATTTCTACAGGAAGTATCTCGAAGACGTTTATCTCGATGTCCTGAAAAAGACATTGAAACGTGTCCTCGGCCCAGACGCCAAACTCGTATATACTACGCGTCCGGTCAGAGTGCAGCCGCCTATGACATTCCCGGCTGCTACGGGCTCTACTCCTGTAAATAAGTCCATTTCGGTCAATGCCTACCCGACGGGTGGTAATCCCGGGCCTTTAGTATTCCCTGGACTCCGTAAGATTAACGTGAATCCGAGACTGAATCCGGTATATTGCTTCAGCAACCTTGTGATGGGCGAGTGCAACAAGATGGGAATTACCGCCGGAGAAAGTATTTCTTCAGCTCCGGGGAACACCCCTTTCAACCCGCTGTTCCTTTTCGGAGGACCGGGTCTTGGCAAGACTCACCTTTCTCAGGCTATTGGAATATCCATTAAAGAAAAGTATCCTGACTTGGTTGTCCTTTATGTAACCGGCAACGAATTCAAGACACAATATATGGATGCCGTAAATGTCCGCAACAAGCTGACCGATTTCATGGCATTCTACCAGAAAATCGACGTGCTTATCGTCGATGATATTCAGGACTTGATCGGTCCTGGTTCACAGAACGCATTCTTCAATGTGTTCAACCATCTCCATGAAAACGGCAAACAGCTGATTTTTACATCAGACCGTGCACCTGCGGACCTCCAGAACTTCGAGGAAAGACTTCTTTCCAGACTCAAATGGGGACTTTCTGTAGAACTGCAGCACCCGTCTTATGCCACCAGGCTTGAGATGTTGAAGGCACGCAGCTTCAGGGAAGGTGTGACCGTCAGCGAGGAGGTTCTCGTGTACCTTGCTACAAGAATCAAATCGAATTTCAGGGAATTGGAAGGAGCGCTTATATCACTGATTGCGCATGCCACTCTGATACACAAGGAGATGACAGTGGAACTTGCCGAGAGAATTACCGGTAAGATCGTCGGTGAAGACAAGAACGAAATTACCATAGGCAAAATTCAGAAAACCGTTTGCGAGTACTTTAATCTTTCGAAAGAAATTCTGATTTCAAAGTCCCGTAAAAGACAAATTGTCCAAGCAAGACAGATAGCTATGTACATGTGCCGCAGCAAAGTCGGATGCTCGTTATCCATGATTGGCGCGGAACTTGGAGGGAAAGACCATGCGACAGTGATGCACGCATGTTCTACGGTAGCGGATCTCATGAGCACAGACAAGATGTTCAAACAGTACGTTACTGATATCGAGAAAATGCTTGTTCCTGCAAGATAATTACTCAAAAACATATTTGATATGAACTCAGATTCAGTACTCGAAATTTTCCGCGAAATCACCAAGATTCCGCGGGAGTCTGGTCATGAAGAAAAGATGACCGAATATCTTCTTGATTTTGCCAAGAAACATAACCTCGAAGCCAAAAGAGACGAAATCGGCAACGTTGTCATCATCCGTGAAGCTTCAGCAGGAAAGGAAAACATTCCTTCACTCGCTCTTCAGAGCCATCAGGACATGGTATGCGAAAAGACCGCCACAAGCACTCACAACTTCGATACCGACCCTATCGATTACGTAATCGAAGACGGATGGATGATCGCTAAAGAGACCACTCTCGGAGCAGACGACGGTATCGGTGTCGCAGCAACATTGGCCTTACTTATAAGCGATCTGCCGATGGGTAGAATCGAAGGCGTGTTTACTATCTCTGAAGAGACCGGCATGGACGGAGCGATGGCAATGGGTCCTGGATTCTTCACTTCGAAGACACTCGTTAACCTCGATTCAGAGGACGAGGGCCAGCTCTTCGTCGGTTGCGCAGGCGGAATCGACACCACAGCTGTATTCCACTACACCGCGACAGATGCTAAACCTGACACTAAGAAGCTCACTCTCAGCGTTTCAGGCGCACTCGGCGGACATAGCGGAGACGATATCAACAAGGAAAGGGCGAATGCTGTCCAGATTCTCGTCCGTTTCCTCTATAGCGAACTCGGAAAGTACCAGCTCGCGCGCATCAGCGGCGGAAACAAGAGAAACGCTATCGCGAGAAATGCCGAGGCTACCATTTTTGTCAATGCCGATGAGGTAAATGATGTAATAAGCAGGTTCAATGCTTTCGGAGCAGCTGTAAAGAACGAATTCCACAACACTGATCCGGGACTTGTATTCGAAACGACTGTTGGTGAGATAGACGGAAAGGCTATCGATTGTGATACTGCCAAGAGGCTGATTATGTCCATGATAGCAGTAAATCATGGAGTCTTGGCAATGAGTCAGGATATCCAGGGACTCGTGGAAACTTCTTCCAACCTTGCTGCTGTGAAGATGGACGATGAGAAGATTACTATTCTTACAAGCCAGAGAAGTTCTACAGAGTCTGAAAAGACATTTATGGCGGACAAAGTAGAGGCGGCTTTCTTGCTTGCAGGCGCAGAAGTTTCACACTCAGACCCTTATCCAGGATGGGCTCCTAACATGGACTCCAATATTCTGAAAGAATCCGTAGAGTCATATAAGAGACTTTTCGGTACAGATCCTGAGGTCAAGGCTATCCATGCCGGCCTTGAATGCGGTTTGTTCCTCGAGAAGTTCCCATACCTCGATATGGTATCCTTCGGACCTACACTTAGAGGTGTTCATGCCCCTGGAGAGAAACTTGATCTCGCTTCTAACGAGAAATTCGTGAAACTCCTTACTGACATCGTAACAAACTTCAAATAATGAAAATAGCACCTTCTATTTTGGCAGCGGACTTCCTGAATCTCGGAAAGGACGTGCAGTTGGTGAATGACTTTGCAGACGTTTTCCATCTCGACGTAATGGACGGAACATTGGTTCCAAACATTTCGTATGGGTTCCCTGTTATCGAGGCTATTGCCCGTAAAGCGATGAAACCCATGGATATACATTTGATGATTGTGAATCCGGACAAGTATTTTGAAAGATTTGCGAAAACGGGTGCATCCATGATAAGTTTCCATCTGGAAGCGGCTCGTCTGGCAGGAAAGGATGCAGGAGAGATGCTGCGGACATTACGTTCACTCGGTGTGAAGGCCGGACTGGCAATCAATCCGGATATCCCTGCTGAAGATGTGTTCCCTTATCTCGAGGATGCTGACTTCATTTTGGTAATGTCAGTATTCGCAGGATTCGGCGGGCAGAAATTCATAGAAGATACTTACGAGAAAGTCCGTTGCATAAAGGCTGAAATCGACAGACGCGGACTGGACTGCGAAATCGAAGTGGACGGGGGAGTGTCTCCTGCCAATGCGAAAAAACTCGGCGAAGCCGGCGCATCGATTCTCGTGGCCGGAAGCGCTGTTTTCAAGGCAGAAGACCCTTCAGAAGTTATTTCAGCAATGCGCTAGATTATGTAACTCACTTCTTTGAACGAATACTTACGCAACTTATTATCAGGCATTTCCATGAGGAGCAATCCCTCTTCGGAGATGCCTTTTATTGTGCCTGCAAACTCCTCTTCAGAAATATTGTCGCGGTATCTGCATTGCAGTCCACGACGATACATCCGGTGCTCAAAATCATTGACAAGAGCCTCCTTGCCGCCGGGCGAGAAAAGCTGGGACGCGCGCTTCGAGAAGAGCGCAATTATCTCAGGCAGAGCGGCTTCCGGCGAAATATGAAGGCCGGAAATTAGGCGCACAGATGTCGGATTCATCAGTTCTGGTGAGAATTCTGTCTGATTCAGGTTCAAGCCAATGCCGATGATACTCGAGCAAAGGCCTTGGCTGCCGATGCCGTTTTCTATCAGCATCCCGCAGATTTTCTTGTTTCTCACATAGATGTCGTTCGGCCATTTGATTTCGCTCCTGATGCCGATGCTGTCGAGATAATCGGCTATGGTCAATGTCGATATGACGCTGATAAGGAACTGTTCACTGGCCTGGAGCACCGGCAAGATCTTGTCGTCCGGTTTGACGGCAATCGAAAATGTGAGGTTTTCTCCTGCGGAACTGAGCCATTTGTTTCCGCGCTGTCCTCTGCCTGCGGTCTGGAATTTTGCGGCATAGACTCTCATTGTGTCGATGTCAGACATGTTCCTTCTTGCTTCAAGATTGGTAGAATCTATGCTTTCAAACCATATTATAGGGGTTTCATTGCTCATTGGACTGAATTTTGATATGTAGTTTGCCATCTTTTCACTATATTTGCATGAATACGCAGAATGGTATTCTTATGACAAATTTAAAAAAATCATTGTTGAATGGAAAAAAATGTTCTTAAAGTTATAACTGACGCGATGTTGGAGAAGAAAGGCCAGCAGGTTGTTTCATTGGATCTTTCATCTATCGGTACAGCAATTTCTGATTATTTCGTTGTTTGTAATGCGGATTCTACCACAGCGGTTGCGGCTATTGCTGACAACATTATCGTCAGAATGGAAGAGAAATGTGGCAGGAAGGTGCTCAGAATGCAGGGATTGGAGAATGATTTCTGGATTATTCTGGATTATGGTGATATCGTAGTGCATGTGTTCCTCACCCAGTATCGTGAATTTTACAGACTTGAAGACCTTTGGGCTGATGCCGAGAGGGTTGAGTATACCGATGAGCCGGTTGTGGAGCAGACCGTATCAGAGAAGAGGGTTAAGCCTAAGGCTGCATCCAAGGTTAGGGCTTCAGCAAAACGTGTAAAGAATAGAGATGGCAAATAAGAAAAACAATAGTCAGCCAAGAAAGAAGATCATCAGAATAAATATTGGATTGTCTTGGCTTTATATACTTTTGATTGCAGGTATCATCTGGATGCTTTTCAGTAATCCTGGTGCGAACCCGCAGAAAGTGGAGTGGGAAGATGTAAAAACCATGATTCAGGCCGGAGATGTGAAGGATATCGTATATGTCCGCAATGACTTCAAAGGTGACATCACCATACGGCCTGACCGTCTTGCCAAATATGAGAGCAGATTTAACGGAAAAGTTCCTTCTGCTTCACCGCATTTCTGGTTCTATGTTTCAGGTGCATTCAATCCTGAGGAAGAATTCGGAGAGTTGAATGCTGCACTTCCTGCAGACAGCCACTTCAAGGTCATTATGGAAAATGACGAGAAGATTTGGGGACAGATACTTAACTGGTTCTTGTTCCCTATACTTCTTATCGCGATGTGGATTTTCATGTTCAGAGGCTTCAACAAGAACATGGGAGCAGGCGGCGGTCCAGGAGCAGGCGGTATTTTCAGCGTAGGAAAGTCTACCGGAAAACTTGCAGACAAAGATCAGGTAAAAGTCACCTTCAAGGACGTTGCCGGTCTATATGGAGCTAAGGAAGAAGTGATGGAAATCGTTGATTTCCTGAAAAAACCGGGCAAGTATACTGCATTGGGAGGAAAGATTCCTAAGGGAGCCCTCCTTGTAGGCCCTCCGGGAACGGGTAAAACCCTTCTGGCCAAGGCCGTTGCAGGTGAAGCCAATGTTCCTTTCTTCTCCATATCAGGTTCCGATTTCGTGGAAATGTTTGTCGGAGTGGGCGCTTCCAGAGTGCGTGACCTGTTCCGTCAGGCGAAGGAAAAAGCTCCATGTATCGTGTTTATCGATGAAATCGATGCTGTGGGTCGTGCCCGTGGAAAGAATGTAGGTTTCTCATCTAATGATGAGAGGGAAAACACATTGAACCAGCTCCTTACAGAGATGGATGGTTTCGATACGAACTCAGGTGTCATCATTCTTGCTGCTACCAACAGGGCTGACATTTTGGACAAGGCATTGCTCAGAGCAGGTAGATTCGATAGACAGATTCATGTGGATCTTCCTGAACTTAAGGAAAGAATCGAGATTTTCAATGTGCATTTGAAGGGTTTGAAAGTCGAGGAAGGTTTCGATGTCGAGTTCATGGCTAAGCATACACCTGGATTCTCCGGTGCCGATATTGCTAATGTCTGCAATGAGGCGGCATTGACAGCAGCCAGGAAAGATAAGAAAGAGATTGACCGTCAGGACTTTTTGGATGCAGTCGACAGAATTATCGGCGGTCTGGAGAGAAAGGCGGACATCATAACTCCTCGCGAGAAGAAGTCGATCGCACATCATGAGGCGGGACATGCGACTGTGAGCTGGTTGCTCCCTTATGCGAATCCGCTGTTCAAGGTGACATTGATCCCTAGGGGTTCGGCTTTGGGTGCAGCATGGTATCTTCCTGAGGAGAGAAAGTTGTGGACCAAGTCTCAGATGATCGACGAAATGTGTTCATTGATAGGGGGCCGCGTTGCTGAAGAAATTGTAAACGGAGAGCCTTCTACGGGTGCACAGAATGACCTTGAGAAGCTTACTCAGATGGCTTATGGCATGATCAAGTATTATGGTATGAGCGACAGTGTAGGTGCTGTGTCATTCTATGATTCGACAGGAGCCCGTGGTTATGATCTTACTAAACCATTCAGCGAAAAGACTGCTGAGCTTATCGATGAGGAGGTGAAGAAACTCGTTTCCATGATTCATGATAGGACATTGAAGATTCTCACTGAACATAAGGAGGGATTCCTTCAAATGGCAGCATTGCTTCTGGAGAAGGAAGTTATCTTCGCCGATGATGTAGAAAAAATACTTGGACCTAAAGTTAAGCCTGCGGAGGATGAACAAACTCCTGAAGATCAGGCTGATGTGTAGAGTGTAGTGTACTAAACTGAAACCGTATGAATAATACAGTGTTGAGAACTATCTCAGGAACCGGCTTCATCATTTTGATGTTGGCCGGTCTTCTGGTAAACAAATTCCTGTATGCAGGGTTAGTCCTTTTCATCATGGTCGTGATGATGCATGAGTTTTACACGATTACGATGAGAGACCGCTATAAGTTTTCGAGAATTTTGGCTATGTTAGCATCGGTAACGTTGTTCGTGCTGATTTTTCTTGTATGCGCGTACGATCTTCCTGCAAGATATGTGAGTATTGCCATTCTTCCTCTTATGGTGGTGATGGTGAATTCGCTTTATGTGAAGGATAAAACAGATTTTGGTAAATTTTCGGATATCTACACGGGGCTGCTTTACATTGCGATTCCGCTTGCATTGTCAAATCTCGTAGTGTTTTTCGATCAGAAGTTTAATGGTATCGTACTTCTCTGTTTCTTCATTATCATCTGGAGTTCTGATATCGGTGGATTTGTTTTCGGATGTTCTCTTGGCAAGAAATTCGACAAAAAATTATTTCCGGCCATTTCCCCTAAGAAAACTTGGGTTGGATTTTGGGGAGGAATGTTCTGCTCGGTTCTTTCTGCCATTGTAATCAAACTGGTGATGATTCCGCAAATCACTCTTGGTCATGCTGTTATACTCGCAATTATCATGGATGTGGCAGGTGTTTACGGAGATCTTTTCGAGTCTCAGTGGAAGCGTTATTACGATGTAAAGGACTCCGGAACTATCATCCCGGGGCACGGTGGTATGCTTGACAGATTCGACAGTACGCTGTTTGCGATGCCTGTAGGTGCATTGTATCTGCTTTTGATGCACATTATTTGATATTTTTTTCATACCTTTGGAAAATAAATACCACAAAATGAAATTAGACAAGAACTCATACGGAACGATTGCTTGTGCTTGGTTAGTTAGTGCAGGTGTGATATTCTTGGTCAGACACTATATACACGTTAAGGCCATTGTATATCTGGTTACAGCTCTTTTCGGGTTGTATGCTTTGTTTGTAACATGGTTTCACCGTGTGCCTGTCCGTCATACACCGGAAGCTGATAATAACAAGATAGTTACTTCTGGGGCTGATGGTAGAGTGGTGATAGTCAGAAAGGCATATGAAAAAGAGTATTTGAAGAGAGAATGTATGCAGGTGTCTGTTTACATGGATTTCTTTAATGTGCATGCTAATTTCTGGCCTGTATCTGGTAATGTTACCTATTATAAGTATCATCCAGGCAGATATTTGCTGGCTTTCCTGCCTAAGGCGGCAGAGGAGAATGAGCATGCTTCTACGGTGATCGATACCGGTCATGGTGAGGTCTTCTTCAAGCAGATTGCCGGTACTTTTGCCCGCAGGATTGTATGTTACTCCACAGAGGGTTCTGTAGAGGAGCGTGGTACACAGTGCGGCATCATCAAGTTCGGTTCCCGCTTCGACATGTATTTGCCGTTGGATGCTGACATTAAGGTTAAGGTCGGTGAAGAGATTAAGGCTGCAGAGACTGTGGTCGCCGTCCTAAAGTAGGCTTTGCCTGTCTTTTCTCTTGTACTCTCCTTCTGCGGAGAGAAATCTAGCCTCGAAAATCCTTCGCAAAGCGTGGCAAAATAGCTAATTCAAGATAATAAACTCCCGCAAGTGAATCATTTATCACTGCGGGAGTTATTTTTTTGCGTGGTCCATAGCAGCTCTCAGTCTGGAGACATCCGTGCTTACTGTTCAACGAGCGGTTATCTTATACAATCATAAGAAACTTGGTTTATATACATGAGCCCGCGCTACTCTCAGTCTGGAGACATCCGTGCTTACTGTCCAACGAGCGGTTATCTTATACAATCCTGAAAAACTTGGTTTATATGCATGAGCCCACGCTGCTCTCAGTCTGGAGACCGTGGCCGGCCGCGGCCTCGTGAGCGGCTGTCACGGACTCCGTCCGTGACTGGATGGAGCGCGAAGCGCGGAAGTCTCCAGACTGAGAGCAGCGCGGGCGTCGTCTATTAACCAACGTTACCAACGTTACCGTGCCCGTTACTGATTCTGTTCCTCGATGAGGGCGACGAGTTTGTCGACAGCTTCGTCTTCGGGCACGTGGCGCAAAACTGCCTCTTTCTTGTGATAGATGGACACTTTACCGTTGCCTTCGCCGACATAGCCCCAATCGGCGTCTGCCATTTCACCAGGACCATTCACGATGCAGCCCATGACTGCGATCACAACATCCTTCAGATGCGCAGTGCGCGCCTTTACCTGCTCGAACGCTGACTGCAAGTTATACATCGTACGTCCACAACCCGGACATGCTATATATTCAGGCTTGTAAAAACGCCTTCTTGCAGCCTGGAGAAGTTCATCCTCCAGATATTTGGCTAAGCCGGACTCTTCGATAGAGACAGGATTGCCGTTTTCATCCTTATATGTACCGGATATGTGAACCTCATCCAACTCCTTATCCAGGAGACGTTTGCCGAAATCACATGAGAAATCCAAGATCAGTCTCTCACGGGAAGGGGAGTCATAGACCGCTTCCGCGGTTTTCCCTGAAATCTTGACGGCTGTCATCGTCGATGTCAGTTTTCCATCGTAACGAAGTTCCAGATAACGGCCAACAGGAATCTCATTCACAGGATCCTCAGTCAGTGAAACACGGATAGTATTTCCGATTCCTTCAGAGAGGAGTGATGAAATACCTACACAAGACTTGATGCGGCCGGAGTCTCCGTTACCTGCTTCCGTAACACCGACATGGAGAGGAAATACCATGTTTTCTTCCTGCATGTATTTGGCCAGCAAGCGATAAGCCTCTACCATAACATAAGTGTTACTTGACTTGAGAGACACTACCACGTTATAGAAATTGTTGGCAGCGCATAGTCTGAGCCACTCCATGGCAGCTTTCGCCATCGCATCAGGCGTGTTCCCGTAAAGATTCGTGATGCGGTCTCCAAGAGAGCCGTGATTCAAGCCTATACGAATCGCTGTCCCATACTGCGAACAGACATTGACAAGACGGGTAAGCTGGCGCGAAGCCTCATCAAAATCCTTATTGAAATTACCGGGATTGATTCTCACTTTCTCGACGAAAGGTGCTACAGCGATAGCAGTCTCGGACGAAAAATGAATATCCGCAACGATCGGGGTCTCTATCTGCATGGATCTAAGACGCTCCCTGATAGCCTTTATATGAGGCACATCCTGAAGTCCTGGAACTGTGATTCTTATGATATCCGCACCGGCCTCGTGCATCCTGACACATTGAGCCACGGTGGCATCTTCATCATAAGTATGCGTGTTGCACATCGTCTGCACGGCGATAGGGTAGCCAGAGCCGATCTTTATATTACCGACTGTTGCTGTCAATGTTTTCAACTGGTTCATATACAGATTGTTTTGCAATATTCTTAAGTTGTTTTCTAGTCTTTCCTGTACGCTTGGTCAGCTGGAAATGCAATCCGGCAGAAATGATGATATCCGCAGGATGGGCAAATCTGTAATAATATTCACTGGCGTAATCAGGCTTGTACAGCGAGCCGAGAGAATATCTGTATGTTCCCTGAATATGGAACTCCACAGGATCGAAAACGAAACCTATGCCGACTCCGCCTTTGATACCATAACCGATACGGCGCTCATAATCATAGAATTTGTTCAGATATTCTGTAGGGACTCTGTCGCCTTCACGCTCTACATCGAATCGCCAACTGCCGAACAATCCGACATTTGCGATGAGCTTAAGATGCCATACATCCACGTGAAAATGAGCAAGAAGCGGAACTTCCAAGTATGAATAAGTAGCACTTGTAGCTCCGTCTACAGACTCTGTATAAACTCCTGTCTTCTTGTCTTTCTTAAAGATATATCCGCTCTGCCCATAGAAGAATCCTGTTTGGAAACCGAAATAAGGCATATAAGAGAAGAGTTTGCCGTATCTGGTATATGTGACGCCGAAGTTTAAAGGATGCTCCAGCATTCCCTGCTTTTTGGTCGGATTGAACATTGTCTGGCTCAATGTATAACCATACTGGACACCGATCATCGAATAATCATTGATCAGAAACTTGCGGTTAAGCTGCAAGGTATCCAGGAAAGCATCGGTGTACTCAACAGAATCTGCTGACGCTACCGAAACTACCTTCTGCTGTAAACTCAGTGTGTCGGCCTTTTCTGTGGTCTGCGCATTGGCTATAGTCGCGAAGAAGGACAAAAAGACTGTAAAATATACTATCCGTCTCATTATTTTCCAAACAATTTACTGATGTCGATATTCTGTTCCATATCGGTAGACTCCTTGATACTGAGCACATAAGACCCGTCACGAAGTTTATAGAACACCACTTTCTCCGGCTGTCTGTGCTCCAGGACATTACCAGTATCCACGATGCCGTTGCGGTTCTTGTCCTCGGTGATTCTTATGGAGTATTTGCCCTCTTTCAGATAAGGGAACACAAGGTCTCTGTCTTTTTCTATAATGTAATTACGCAGCACCTTATCCCTCTTGTCATTAAGAAGTTCGACAATATATTTGTGAGAAACTCCCGTAAGATGCAGGGTAAGTGAACTTAACTTATCGTCTTTGGGAAGAGACACTTTGACCTCAGTACTGTCGTTATAGAACCCATTGATATCACGGAACTTACGATAAGGGACCTTCAATTTGTATTCGTATCCTGAAAGCAATTTTCCCTCTGGCATCAGGACATATTTTCTCAAGTTGAGAGTGTCTCTCGATACTGAGAATTTCATAGCAGATTCCTGCTGTTTAGGATTTATGGAAACCAATGATATGGAATCGAATGACTCGTAGATGATAGGGTAGTTGAACTCCACCGAAAAACCATTCTGCTCGATGGTTTCAGGTTCAGCAGTAACTTTCATCACACAAGTGGTATCCTCATGCTTGATATTCCTTCTGGAACTCTTGGATCTTCCGCCAGTCTTTTCCATCGCAAGACGCACATGTTCGGTAAACGGCTGAAGTACTCCCAAAGTATCTGTCTTGAGATAATCCACGAAAAGGTGCAATGTGTCTGGCTGACGGCGTCTGTCATTGACCCAAACCTCGAGACTGTCCTTGCGGGGATTGAACTGGGCGATCAGCTTGTTCTGCGGAATTCCGCGGACCCACATCGAATCGATCTTGGTGTCTGGCGCCATAAATGTGATATAGGCGGACCTTGGACTTGTACGTACTTTATTGACAATCATCTGTTTGGACGGGCGCTCGCGGAACATCACCATTTCATGCTCCGCTTTACGCGCCATACAGTGAAGGGTGTCCAGCATATCGTACTTCATGAGTTCCGGAAGTTTGTCGGAAGATATCATGACTGGTCGTATTATGCTGTCACAGAAGGCAATCTGGTCGTTGTCCGGGTCGTAAATATTGTTGGAACTCTCGTCTTTTATGGCGTACAGTCTATATAAAGTGTCCGCAATGTTTCTTAACGCGAAGTAGCCCCAGTCATCGGTTTTTACGGCTGCATCAGGACGCTGCTTGAACACGGCCGAATCGGACAAGTCCTTGTACAGCATCACGGTAGCGCCTTTGATAGGCTGCAGTGTGTTGCAATCGCGGACTACTCCGGTCATCGCCATCGAATCTATCTTTTCTCCTGTGGAGAACATCAACGTATAGCCTGGGAACATGTTGCCCTCGTTGTTGTCAGCTATGGCTCCTGTGAGGTCGAGGGTATATGTCGTATTCTCCTGTAAATCAGACTCGAAATAAACGACTACGGATTTTCCGCGGATCTTGTATTTCGGTGTCTTCTCCAGAGGTGGGGACAGGAAGATACCCTTCGGGTCCTTTACCGTCACATATTCATTGAACGTGATAGTAATCTTCGCGTTATGCACAGGAACATTGACAGTACCCGGCAGAGGCCTGATATCGGTAATCAGCGGCGGAATCGTATCTTTTTTTCCTCCGCTCGGCGGCGTCGTGGTGTTCGCGCAAGACGGCGAAAACATCATGGACCACAATATCGCGAGTACCGGTATGGCCGGAATTAACTTGCTTGTAATTTTTTTCATCTTCATCTCACTTCACAAAAATCAGAGATCCGTTCTCATAACGTTCTGTAACCCTTTGACCTTCATTATATTCGATAACACTTTCTCAAGTATCACTCTATTATGCACGAGCAGGTCTATGAAACCCTCGAATATACCGTCGTTGGCAGCCAAATGTATCTGCCTCATATTTACGCCCATAGACACGGAAATGCAACCTGTCAAGTCATTCAGAAGACCTATACGGTCGATTCCTTTGAGCGAAATGCGTACCAGGAAAGACTGGTCGGTCGCGGATTCCCACTTCGGCATAACGATCCAGTTGCCGTGTTTGGTGGCTATGTCCTCTGCCACGCTGCAAGTCTTTTTATGTACGGTGATGCTGCCGTCAGGTGCCAGGAAACCCACAACAGGATCGCCCGGAATAGGGTTACAACATGACGCGATTACGTATTTGTGGCCGTCAGCTGAATTGATCACATATTCCTGACCGGCAGAATGCTTCGCCTTCTCGTCGAGTATTTCGCGCACCGCCTCCGGACGGAAATATCCTATACCGAAACGGAAAAGAAACTCGTCCGTATTGCTCATGTTGAACGAGTCTGAGAGCTTTCGGAGGACGGTATCGCTGTATTTCTTGTCGAGGCTGCCGAGGGTTACTGTCAATGTCTGTACGCCTAAATCTATAAAGTGTTGCCTCTGAGGACGGAAATAGTCCAAGACCAAGTTTTTGGCATGCCTGGTCTGGAGGAATTCCATCCATTCTACTTTAGGATGTGCATCTTCCGCAGAAATGATTTCGATCTGGTCTCCAGTCTTCAGAACATATGAAAGAGGAGCCAGCTTCATGTTCACCTTGGCGGCAATAGCTTTGCTGCCTATTTCGGAATGAATCATATATGCAAAATCCAGGGCCGTCGCACCATTCTGTATGGATTTTTGCTCGCCTTTAGGTGTGAACACGGATATCGTCGTGGTAGTTAAGTCGTTATGAATGATATCCAGAAGTTCAAGAGCATTGACATCAGAGCTGACGAGAATCTCCTTCACTTTGGAGAGCCACTTGTCCATCTCACTGTCATTCTCGCTGATATAGCCGTCCTGCTTATAGGCCCAGTGTGCAGCGATACCTTTTTCGGCGATGTCGTCCATGCGTTTCGTGCGAATCTGGACTTCTATCCATAATCCCGTTAAACTCATGAGAGTACAATGCAGAGCCTCATATCCGTTGTTCTTCGGATGTTTTACCCAGTCACGCACGCGGTCCGGCTTATACCTGTAAATTCCAGTGATTATCGAGAATACGTGATAACATTGGTCTCGCTCACTTTCATGAGAATTCTCTGCAGGATTGAAGATTACGCGGACTGCATAAAGGTCATATATCTGCTCGAAAGTCAACTGTTTGGTGACCATCTTGTGCCAGATCGAATAAGGCGTTTTCACCCTTCGTTTGATCTGGAAATCGAATCCGGCGTCTGTCAATGCCTTCCTGATAGGGCTGATGAACTCGTCGATGCTCTTCTCCTTGTCGGACAAGTCTCTGTTAATCTTCGCTGTGATGTCGTTGTATGCATCCGGTTCTTTATAGCGGAGCCAGATGTTCTCCATTTCAGACTTCACCTCATACAAACCGAGACGGTGAGCCAGCGGCACGAAGATGAACATGGTCTCGCTCAAGATCTTGTCACGCTTGTACTCAGGCATGAATTCTATGGTACGGCAGTTATGCAGCCGGTCTGCAAGCTTGATGAGAACTACACGCACATCATCATTGAGAGTCAGGAGAATACGCTTGAAATTCTCTGCCTGGAGGCTGCTCTCAGTCTGTCCGTCCTTATTCTTCTTGTCCTGGTTATCCAACACATTCTTGATCTTCGTCAGACCCTCTACGAGAGATGCGATTTTATCACCGAAAAGATGTCGGATGTCATCTACAGTGTAATCGGTGTCCTCCACGACGTCATGGAGGAGCGCGGCTGCGATAGACTTGTAACCGAGCCCGATATCATTGACAACAATCTTGGCGACAGCTATCGGGTGCAACATATATGGTTCTCCAGAACGTCTGCGGACATTCTTGTGAGCTTCATTGGCGAAATCGAAGGCCTTCTGGACGACGTCCAATTCCTGCTCCCCGGCACACCTCTTTTTGGCGGCCTCTTTAAGCTCCGCATAGTTGCGTGCTATGACTTCGTAATCCTTTTGTGTAAACTGTGAAAAGCTCATACTACTCTGTATCAAGATTATAGTTATCCACGTTCTGGAAAGCATAGGAAAGCTCGGCACCGATCAGGATTATGAACCATCCGAAGTTAAGCCAGAACATAAAAAGAGGTATTGCGGCAACTGCGCCATATATCGTGTTCAGTCTGGAGACAAAAATCTGCGTCTCCAGGAAAAGATATTGCAAAATGGTAAATAGAACACCCGAGAGCAATGCCGCTTTCAGCGCATCCTTGTAACGGACATAATGATTCGGGATAAATTTATACATCGCTGAGAATGTCATCACTGAAACCGCAGCGAAGACTACCCAGCCAAGAAAATTCTTTATATTCTCCGAAAAGACCACGTCAGGAACCAGGACATCCAACACGTTGGAATAAACTATGGCGCCTGCAAAGAAAAGCAGGACCACGAAAGGGGAGAGTCCCATAATCACGAGATAGAACGTGAGTCTCTTGAATATGTTTCTGGACTTGTTCACTCTCCACACGTTGTTGAACACTGATTCCACACACATCATCATCCACAGCACCAACCATGTGAAGAGGAGCGCACTCACAAGTCCCACTGGACTGGACTGAGCCGTGTCTATCACATTCTGGGCATATCCGAAAAGCGTATCGACTGCCTGCTGATTCGGTATATTACTGACCAGCAACTGTTTAAGCGTATCTTCCAAGCCGAGTCCTCCAGTAATCGCAAAAGCTACAGCCATAAACGGCACAGCAGCCATCGTGCAGAAGAAACTCAGCGCAACAGCCTGAAATCCAATCTTTTCTGCGGAAAAAGTCTTGATGGTAACGACAAGAACACGCAGATCCTTAATGAAATGCGCACGCATTCTGGAAAGATTGTTCAAATTCTCGTTCCAGATATCCTCGGAAAGGAAACTTCTTACTTTGCGTATCTTCTTAATCATCTACCATCCCTCCAAAAAGATCAGGTTCAGTAACTTCGTCCTCCGGCATTGACCCTTCCGGAAGCATCTTTCGGAATTCATCCTCACTCACGACAGGTATTTTCAAGTCCTCAGCCTTCTTCATCTTCTCCGGCCCAGGTTTCGTACCCGCCAGCAGGAAAGAGGTCTTGCCGCTCAGAGAAGAGCTGTTCTTGCCACCGTGAAGTTCGATCAGTTCCTTCATCTCGTCGCGGGAAATGCTGAAATTGCCGGAAATAACGATGATTTTTCCTGCCAATGCTGCCGAGAGGCTCTTGCTGGCCGCTTCCATGGACAGTTTCAATCCGTCGGCTCTAAGTCTCTGTATCTCAATTATATGCTGCGGAACTCTGAAGAAGTCATACACGCTTTTTGCGATGACTTCACCCACATCAGGCACCGCCAGAAGTTCATCCATGCTTGCAGCAGCGATTTTGTCAATGTCGCCGAAATGTTGCGCAATTTCCTTGGCCGTAGACTCGCCGACATACCTGATGCCCAAAGCGAAAAGCACGTGGTCGAAGCTGACTTTCAGACTGTTGCGCAAGCTGTCCAGGAATCTCTGTGCTGAGCGGTCTTTCCAGCCTTCAAGCCTCAGAAGGTCGAACTTCCTCAAATCATAGAAATCCGCGGGAGTACGTACAAGATCCAAGTTAAACAGCTGATCTACAGTAGCATCACCGGCTATGACATTCATAGCTTTACGACTCAGGAAATGCACCAGACGCCCCTTTATCTGCGTAGGACAACCATCCACATTCGGGCAAAACCACTTGGCTTCATCGTCTTCCTTCACTAGCGGAGTGCCGCAGTCCGGGCAAACAGTCGGAAATTCAGGCTTCTGAACATCCTTTCCGCGCTTGGAGAGTTCCACTCCTGTAATCTTCGGAATAATCTCCCCGCCCTTCTCGACATAGACGAAATCGCCGACTCGGATATCCATCTGCGCCATCATATCCGCATTGTTCAGAGTCGCGCGCTTCACCACCGTTCCGGAAAGCTGCACCGGAGTGAGGTTCGCCACCGGCGTGACCGCTCCAGTTCTACCCACCTGATAGTCAATGGATTTTATTTGGGTCAATGCCTGTTCGGCCTTGAATTTGAACGCTACTGCCCAACGTGGAAACTTGGCGGTATAGCCGAGCAGAGTCTGATATTCCAGCTCGTTTATCTTTATCACGATACCATCGGTAGCATAAGGAAGCATCTTACGCTCTTTGTCCCAATAGTTTATATATGCCTCGATTTCATCGATATTGTGGCATATCTTACGCTTGTCAGACACGGGAAGACCCCAAGAAGCCGCCGCCTTCAATGCTTCATCATGAGTCGGAAACGAAATATTCGGACTCGGAATATGATACAGTGTACACATCAGTCCACGACGACCTACTTCCTTAGGGTCCAATAACTTAAGTGATCCCGACGCTGCATTTCTCGGATTGGCGAAAGGTGCATCTTCATTTCTGAGACGTTCCTCGTTAAGTTTGTCGAATGCCGCATAAGGCATCAAAATCTCTCCACGGATTTCGAACTCTTCAGGAAAACCTGTTCCATGTAAAGTCTCCGGTATGTTCGAAATATGCTTCACATTTTCAGTGACATCATCACCTATGACACCGTCACCTCTGGTCAACGCCCTGAAAAGCTTACCGTTACGATATGTCAGGCAAATGGCCGTCCCGTCGAATTTTAATTCGCATGAAAACGTGAATGGTTTGCCGACAGCCTTTGTAGCCCTCGCCACGAAATCTTCTATCTCTCCGATATTATATGTATTCCCGAGAGAAAGCATAGGATATTTATGCGGATACTGGGCGAACCTGCTTTCCAGGTCGCTGCCGACTTTTCTGGTAGGGGAGTCCGGAGTTATCAAATCCGGATACTCATCCTCCAACTCTCCGAGTTCATACATGAGGTGATCGTAATCATAATCACTCATGGTCGGAGCATTCTCCACATAATATTTTTTGCTGTTCTCCCAGAGAATCTCTCTGAGTTCTTTTATCCTTTTCCCAGCCTGTTCTTTGTCCATTGCAAGTAATTGTCTCTGCGGAATGTAAACTCGTCTTCCGTAATTCGTTTTAATTGATAAACAATCCTCTAAAAACACAAATTTAACTCTTTTTTTGTGGATATTTTGATTAAAAATAGATAATTTTGCACCCGAAAACGAATATAACAATAATTACTATAATATTTGAGAAACATGAAAGATTCAATCATTATCTTGTGCGGCGGCGGTCCGGCACCAGGCATGAACTCTGTATCGATGAGCGTAGCAAAAACATTCCTTTCCAAGGGTTACAGAGTTATCGGACTCCACGGCGGATATTCAGGACTTTTCAGTAAAGATGCACGTATAGAAGACCTCGACTTCTCGATTGCAGACCGTTACTTCAACCGCGGTGGTTCATACCTCGAAATGAGCCGTTTCAAACCGACCGACGAAGACTTCGAAAAACGTTTCAATCTCGATCTTTTCAAAGACAACAACATCAAACTTCTCGTTACGATCGGTGGCGATGACACAGCTTCTACAGCAAACAGAATTTCCAAATTCCTCGCCAACAAAAACTATCATATCGCCAATATTCATTGTCCTAAGACTATCGATAACGACCTTCCTCTTCCTGCAAACGCACCTACTTTCGGATATAACTCCGCAAAGAACGAGGGCGCACATATTGCAAGAACCATCTATGAGGATGCCCGCACATCAGGCAACTGGCTCATTATCTCAGCAATGGGACGTACATGCGGTAGCCTTGCCCTCGGTATCGGTGAAGCAACTCATTGCCCTATGACAATTATCCCTGAGATGTTCAACAAGACTCAGGTAACTCTCGACAAGATCATCAGACTTACAGTTTCTGCTATTCTCAAGAGAAAGGTTATGGGTGTCAGCTATGGAACTGTAATCGCTGCTGAAGGTCTCTTCCACAACGAGGAAGTAGCAAAAGAGGCAGCTGAGGAAGGCATTCATTTCTCATACGACGAGCATGGTCACCCTGAGCTCGGCAAGATTTCCAAGGCCGTTCTCTTCAACGAGCTTCTTGAGAAGAAAATCGCGAAGATCGGTCTTAAAGTTAAGAGCCGTCCAGTAGAAATCGGTTACGATGTACGTTGCCAGGACCCTGTAGCATACGACCTTACATATTGCACAGAGCTCGCAATGGGCGTATACCAGCTCTTCAGCGAAGGCAAGACAGGCTGCATGGTTTATGTAGACGCCTACGGTAACGTATCTCCACTTTATCTCTCTGACCTTCAGGATCCTGAGACAGGCAAGATTCCTCCAAGAATCGTGGATATCAATGCCGGGACAGCGCAGAACTACTACAAGTTCATCGCTCACTACATTACCCCAGAGGACTACGAGGCTGTCAAAGCTCTCGGTATCGAGAACCCTGAAGCATACGACTTCAAGAAGATTCTTAACTGGTAGTAATTGCCTATAACATAGACAGTACGATCCCGGTATCCCGTTTCAGGACACCGGGATTTACGTTTTTATGTTCCCCGGCAGCCGCTATGGAACAGAAATTGCTTCCATAACAGAAAAATTGAATTGGATGAAGAGAAGATTTGTGATATTGACATGCGCTCTTCTGTTTGGTTCTGTGCCATTTTTTACAGAAAACACTGCAGAAGGTGCTGAAAGAAAAGATTCAGTAACTGTAAGTACAGCCGAGATGGCCGACATGCTGATAGACGAATGCATGAAGCTGCGCGGCACGAGATATTCTTACGGGGCGAGAGGACCGAAAGCGTTTGACTGTTCGGGATTTACGGGATACATATATAACAAATTCGGCTATACTTTGGCCCGTTCTTCTAGCGGCCAGGCAGAGGACGGACGTCCTGTCGAAGGATCATTGTCCAACCTCCAGAAGGGAGACATCGTCGTGTTCGGTGCGAGACGCAGTTCCGGCCGAATCGGGCATGTCGGAATATTCATAGAACTGGACAGCACCGGAACGGACTTCACGTTCATACATGCTGCCGTAAAAGGAGGCGTGACAGTATCTCACCTGAAAGAGCCGTACTACAGACAACGCTTCATGGGCGCGAGAAGAATTTTGCCTGATTTTCTGACGAAGCACTCGACCGAAAGAGCTGAGTATGAATTCGATATAAATCGCGCAAAGCTCGCCCGGGAGGATGCCCTGATAGTCGCCGAGGGAACCTCGAGAATCCTGCTGCTGCCTGACGGCAAGTGGGTTTATGTCAATGCTGACGGCACCTTGGCTACTCCACCGGATTCAGTAAAGATAGTGTTGGAACCGACTGGCAAATGGCAAGAAATTAAGATGTCGAATCATACAATTCCGTCTCTTGGAAAGAAAACCGCGACTGTAACGACAAAGCAGACATCTGTTCCCGCACAGTCTGCCGAAAAGGTGTCTGATAAACAAGATGATGCAGTATACTATACTATCAAGTCCGGAGACACGCTTTCTTCGATAGCGAGAAGAAACGGGACTTCTGTTGACAAGATATGCAGACTGAATAATATTACCACGTCTACGATTCTTAAGATAGGTCGCAGAATCAGGGTCAAATAAATGTGAGATGAGCAAGGAAATAATATATCAGATGCTGCCGAGGCTGTGGGGCAACATTGACAAAAACAATCAGCCGAACGGGTCGATCGAAGAAAACGGCTGCGGGAAGTTCAGCAGCATTGACAGTGAATCACTTGAGTATATAAAGAGCCTTGGGGCGACTTGCGTATGGTACACGGGAATTCTCCGGCATGCGACTGCCTGCGGGACTCACGGGTGTGTTCCGTCATCTTCGGATTGGGTGAAGGGCAAGGCCGGTTCGCCGTACTCCATAACGGATTATTATGATGTAAATCCTTATCTGGCGGATTCTCCGGAGAATAGAATGGACGAGTTCCGTGCACTTGTACAGAGGACGCATGAGGCTGGTCTCAAGGTGATTATGGATTTTGTGCCTAACCATGTGGCACGTGACTACAAGAGGTTCACGGAGGCGTCGCCGGCACCTACAGGGATGGCTTCGCTTGGGCAGAATGACGATAATTCAGTTCATTGGTCACCGAATAACGATTTCTTCTATTATCCCGGATGTGCGCTGAAGTTACCTATTGAGAATCAGACGTATATGGAACTACCGGCAATGGCTACAGGTAACGCATATACCCCGACTCCAGGTGTGAATGACTGGTACGATACCATCAAACTGAATTATTGCGATACGCATACGGAGACTTGGGAGAAGATGCTTGATATCGTAAACTATTGGGCATCAATGGGTATCGACGGATTCCGCTGTGATATGGTGGAGTTGGTTCCGGCAGAGTTCTTCAAATGGTTGATTTCAGAAGTGAAGAAGAATTATCCGGAGCTGATATTTGTCGCGGAAGTTTATCAGAAAGACTTGTATTCCAAATATATACGTGAAGTAGGTTTCGACCTTCTTTATGATAAGTCAGGAATGTATGATTCGGTTCGCGCCATTGTGGAGAAGAATGTAAATGACAGCGGTGTTCCTGTGGAAGAGTGGCAGTCCGCGAAGCGGATTACGTGGAACTGGCAGTTCCTGGGTGACTTGCAGCCGTATATGTTGAATTTTCTGGAAAACCATGATGAACAGCGGTTTGCGTCGGATTTCTTTGGAAAATCTGCTGAGAATTCATTCGCTGCCCTGTATGTTTCCCTTTTCTTTAACCAAGCTTCGTTCATGATATATGCAGGAGAAGAAATAGGAGAGCGCGGCATGGATCATGAAGGATTCAGTGGAGTGGACGGAAGGACATCCATATTCGACTGGTGGGCTCCATCATCATTGACAAAAATATACAAGTTCATTCACGGCGACAAATCGGCATTGACAGAAACTGAGAGAAAACTTTTGGCGAAGTATAGGACGGCGTTGACATTCGCGACGAAAGATCAGGCCGTCAGGCAGGGGACTACCTACGACCTGTGCTATTGCAATTACTCTTCCGACGGGTTCAATGCGGACCGGCATTTTGCGTTCCTCAGGGGATTCGGCGATGAGACTCTGCTGATTGCCTGCAACTTTTCAGGAACGGATGCGGATATGAAAATCTGCATCCCTGAGCATGGAGAGCCTATTCCTGTCCATGTTCCAGCAATGAGTGGGACGATTCTGAATCTGTCTCGTCAGGCTTTTTGATGCCGACAATCGCTCTGTTGGTATTTCGGTCTATATACGCCATAAGATTTTCCGGTGCACGGAGAACTGTGGCGTATTTCTTTTGTTCCAGACATTCCAGCAAGGACAGGGTATTGAAGTCCAGACTGTCACGTCCTGCGACCAGGTCCACTGTAAGATAGCCTACGCCTAACGATGTGATATTTTGGAAGAAATGTGTTCCCTGGCTAGGTTCTACCTGGAATCCGGGCATGGAGTATTCCACTATGACTTTTGCTTCTGAGATGTCGCTCCAGATGACAGGGATGCCGAGGTTCGGATCTGATGAGCCCCAACGTCCGGGACCTATCAGAATATAACCGCCTTTATCTTTCAAGTTGTTGTTTATTTCGGCCAGTTCCGTGACCATTTCTTCGGTTTTGGAGGAATCGAACTTGTCCGGAGCGATGTATACAATGTTCTTTATTCCTGTTATGCTGCCGTTGCCGAGAGCTTTGGATGAGATAATATATTTCGGGTACAATTCGGATGCCACGTCGTCGAAGTTCACTTTCGATTCGTCTGCAAAGGAGCTTATCGGCCTGACCTGCAGCAGTTTAAGCGATAATTTGCCGGATGCCGTCAAGTCTGCTGCGAACTCCATCTCGACTTCGCCGAGGAGTTCTTTTCTGCAGATGTCCATGATTTCTGACAATGCCTTTGCGAGCGGGAATTTCTCGTATTTGAGTATGCTGTCGAAGGAGACGATTCTCGGGCCGCGTACATCTACGCCTGGAACCATTCGGTAATCAGCTGCATCGAATGTGGAAAATACCATATTGGAATTCGGGAACGAAGGTATGGCATCGGACACAGGGATATGTGCCAGGTTCACACTTTCGTCTCTGGATATCTTGAATGCTCCGGGACGGAGATCCAGGGCAAACATCATTCGTTGTGAGTCGCGCATGGCCAGTTCCGGCTGAGAAAGCTGAAGTATCTTTTTCGGATATTTAGGACTGAATCTCAGGGTTTTACCGCCTTCTACAACGGATTTTCCGAGACCGAAGACCATGTTCACGATTCCGTCAGGGGCTTTTTCGTTTTCTATCGGATAGAAGTTTACGCTTCTTGCTACACCGGAGAGCATAGGATAGTAAAGTCCGTCATGTTCTGTTCCGCAGATATTCTGAATGACGATGGCCATCTTTTCTTCGCTCTGCAGGTTTCCTGTGGTCTGGACGTAGGTTCTGCTGCCGTTGTAGAATACGGAGGCGTAGACGCTCTTAATGGCCTTGTCGAGCATTCTGAGCATCTGGTCTTTGTTCTCCGTGCATGGAATCATGTATGTGGAATAGACTCCAGCAAATGGCTGATAGTTACTGTCTTCCAACTTGGAACTGGAGCGTATTGCAAGAGGCGTCGTCACTGTTTCGAGGTAAGCCCTCAGTTGTGCTATAAGCGGCTCCGGAAGTCGGGATGCCACAAATTCTGAAAGGACATCACCATCTGACAGTTCGGAATCGATGACGTATTGCAGGCCGTTTTCGAGGATAAACTGGTCGAAATACTCTGTTGTTATTACAACACTGCGCGGAATGGATATGTCGATATCATTATATTTTTGCGTAAGTGTGTATTTTTCAATGAGTTTGTTCAAGAAAGCTATGCCTCTGGCCTTACCTCCCAGTGAGCCGTCACCCATACGGGCAAAAGAGATGTACTTGTCGTAGTTGTCTTTCGAAAACTCAGCAATAATGCCCCTTCCCATAGCTTTGTGGTAGGCCTGAATTTCTTTTATTATAAATTCACGAGCCTCGCCGGCATCCACATGGTGTTCGATCTTGAATTTGTTGGCCAATGTGAACAGTCCTCTCGCGAAGAACCATTTGGAGAACATGTTTCTGGATGTGTTGCTCACGAGGATGGTATCAGGAATATGTGGAAGGATTTCCTCAAGTTCCTGGAGGTTGGCTGCGCGGCCATAAATCGTGCCTTTTTTGTCTCTGAAAACGAAGTCTCCGAAGCCGAATTCTTCCTTTATGTAATCGGACAACTGCATGAACAATGTCCTGGAGTATTTCTTTAGAAAACCCACTCCAAGTCGCTTGGCTACAGCACCTACGCTTTCTTGTGAAGATTGAAGCAGGACTGGCATCATAGGCTCGTCTTTGCGTATGTGGGATACAATGTCTATTCCGGCATCGAGTTTTTCTGTTTTCGTAGGGTCTCCTTTATGTATGACCATTCCTACATCTGATATGATGCCGAGGAAATGGTTTCTATACTTTCCGTAAATCTCCATGGCTTCGTCGTAACAGGTGGCAAGGAGGATTTTCGGGCGTGAGCGTTTCCTGTTTTTCTGCTGGTCTTCGTTCAATGTTTCTTTCAGGAATTCATTGCTTTGTTTCAAGACGAGTTTATACAGTTCCGGAAGATAGGTCGAATAATATCTGATCGAGTCTTCCACTAGGAGAATGGCCTGCACGCCTACGTTAAGTATATCTATATCAGCGTTTTTCTTATCTTCAAACAATTTTATGATGGCAAGGATAAGGTCGGCGTTTCCATGCCAGCTGAATACGAAGTCGACGCCTGAATCTGTTTTGGATGTGATTATCTGGCGTATCTGCTTGGAATAATGCATGAGCAGCACGAAAGGTACAGTTTTGCCTGCTGCTTTGAGTTCTGCAGCCAGCGGGAAGATGTCCTTATCGATTTCATTGAACATGCAGATTATCATGTCGATATCGGGTTCGGACTCGAGGGTTTGTCTGGCGGCAGCTGCGGAGTCTACCCATACGAAGGTGGGAGGGTCAGACATGTTCAAGCCGACGTATTCTTTATAGACCTGAGATTCGATTTTGCCGTCTTCTTCCATGATGAAAGCGTCATAGTTGCTGCATATCATGAGTATTCTCTTGATCCTGAATTGAATAAGAGAATTGAAATCTGTATTCTGGAAATCTTCGGGTTTCGGTGCGTTGTACATGGTCTCTAAAATGGTTTCATTCCATTCACAAAGATATAATTTTTCGTCTAAAAGCAGTATCTTCGCGCTTTGTAATAGTATTTTTTTGTTTCGCACTTGCTGCGGAACGATATTTTGAATCGTGATAAAATGAAGGTTTATTTTGCAGGGTCCATACGCGGAGGGCGTTCCGATGCCGAGTTGTATGGAAGAATAATATCATATATAAAGAAGACGGATATCGTGCTGACGGAGCATATCGGCAGTAAGGATTTGGCTGTCAAGGAGAAAGGTGTAGGGGATATCGACATTTATGAGCAGGATACTGCCTGGCTCCGGGAGAGTGATGTTCTGATAGGCGAGTGCACGAATCCATCTCTTGGTGTCGGCTATGAGTTAGGTTACGCCGAGAGTCTCAGCAAGCCGTGTCATGTTTTTTATGACATGTCTCTTACGCAGATGTCTGCGATGATTACAGGGAACAGGCGTTTTTTCGTGCATCCTTATCTGTCTGAAGATGAAATTTACCCCATCATTGACAAAATCCTGAATGGTCTGCGGATTCCGACGGATGCAGTGGAGTCGGCGTATTGCATTTTCCATCAAAAGCTTAGGGTTTACATTTTTTCGAACAGCAAGACACAGAAAGATGAAATCGAGTGCGCGGTATCGTCCTATGCGATGAGCATGAACCAAGCGCTTTATCAGAAACTGGCGGCTGGGAGACCGGATTTCCTGATGGATCATACCCGTTTCGCGGAGGATCTGGAGTCGGCAGTGGAGTCGCTGGAGCGTATGGTGTAGCTGAGGAGCCCCGGTCTCATGTGCCGATCGAAAGGTATGGCCATCCGCGGCCATATAAGCGGAAGGGGCCCACGCAGTGGGAAGGATGAGCGCCAGCGAACCTTTCGATCGGCACATGAGACCGGGGCGGCGATAACTTCGCTGGCGCTCATCCCTCCCAGCAAAGCTGGGCCCCTCTTTTACGAGGTCATGGGTGACCACGGGTCTCCTGCCGGGACCTCCGTCCGCCTCTTGAAATACACGGGATCGGCGATTCCAAACTACAATCTCCTGCGGAATTCAGCGACAGTGATGGCGGTGGCGATGGCGGCATTCAGGGACTCGGAGCCGCTGTCATTTCTTGGATATGGGGGAATGTAAAGTCGGTCGGACACCAGTTCGGCTACCTCATCGGAAATGCCGTTGGACTCGTTGCCGATGACGATGACGGAAGGGGAGTCTGAGCCCAAGTTGAGATCCCTGCTGTATAGGTCAATGCCGTCGAGGAATGTGCCGTAGACATTGCCCCCGGCAGAAAGGGTCGAGCGGCATAGAGACGGAATGTCGGTGTAGTGAAATTTTACTCTGAAAATAGCACCCATGGTGGCCTGCACCACTTTCGGATTAAACACATCCACTGTGTCCGGGGCAGCGAAAACAGCATCGATTCCGAACCAGTCTGCGACACGTAAAATAGTGCCCAAATTACCCGGATCACGAATCGTATCCAGTGCCAGAAACAGACCTGACTTACCTAAACAAGAACTTAAGTCTGAGTCGGATGATAAATTGATATCCTTAGGTTTACGTACAACAGCAAGACTGGGAGACGGGGAAGACAAAGCACTGATCTTAGACATCGCCTCCTCACCAATTTCTTCCTTACGATAAACCTTCTCAACATCGAAACGGGAACGCATGGCCTCTTCGACCATCTTCTCGCCTTCAACACAAAAAAGTCCGAGTCTGTCCCGGAATTTTTTCTCCGAGAGTGACCGGACCTTCTTTATTTCATTTGCCGATATCGACATTACTATCCTCGTAATTAATATCCCTGAACCGACTCAGGGAAATAGGCGTTTCTAATAGCGTCTTCGTATCCTCGAATTAGTAACCTAGAATCTTGAGCATAGACTCTGCACTCTGCTCAGGAGCGAACAACTTCGTCTTGATGTTGCCGTCCTTATCCTTGTCGATAAGAATATGCTTAGGCGACGGCTGCAGGCAATGCTTTACTCCACCATAACCGGAAATAGCCTCCTGGTATGCTCCAGTGTGGAAGAAACCGATATACAAAGCATCCCTTCTGTTTCTTATAGTCGGAAGGAAGATCGCATTCGCGTGGGCCTCAGAGTTATAATAATCCTTACTGTCACAAGTAAGGCCGCCGAGGAAGACTCTGTGATACTCATCATTCCACTTGTTGATAGGGAAGAGGATGAACCTCTGGTTAAGTCCCCATGTGTCAGGAAGTGTGGTCATGAAAGAATTGTCGATCATGTACCAGCACTCACGGTCATTCTGCTGTTTTACGTCCAGAACCTTGAAAATGGTGGCACCGGATTCGCCGACAGTGAAGTTGCCGAACTCTGAATAGATGTCAGGAACAGGAACGCCATGAGCCTCGCAAACAGTCTTGATCTGATTTACGATTTCCTCAATCATGTACTTATAGTCGTAATCCCATGTAAGTGAAGTCTTTATAGGAAGACCGCCACCGATATTGAGAGAATCCAGATCAGGGCAGATCTGTCTCAAATCACAGTACAAGTTAAGACAGCGTGAAAGCTCATTCCAATAATAAGAGGTATCGCGGATACCAGTATTGATGAAGAAATGAAGCATCTTGAGCTTGAACTTAGGATTCTTGCTGATGCCATTCTTATAGAAAGGAATGATGTCGCTGTAACGGATTCCGAGACGGGATGTATAGAAATCGAATGAAGGCTCCTCTTCGGCAGCGATACGGATACCGAGGTTTGTAGGAACTTCCACGAGATCATCGAGGTCTTCCAGCTCATTCTTGTTGTCAAGCACAGGAATGAGATTATGCCATCCTGAATTCAGGAAGTTGGCCATATTCTTAATGTACTGAGGCTTCTTGAAACCATTACATATGATAATCAAATCCTTATCTACCAAGCCTTTATCCTTAAGACTCCGGATAAGATTAAGGTCATATGCGGACGATGTCTCTATATGAACATTGTTTTTAAGTACTTCTTCCAGAACAAACTCGAATTGGGAACTCTTCGTGCAATAACAATAATGATAATCTCCGTCGTAGCTAACCTTGGACATCGCATTACGGAACATCCTCTTCGCCCTCTGTATCTGACTTGAAATCTTTGGTAAGTAAGTAATCTTCAATGGGGTACCATATTCCTTAATGATATCCATCATGTTTATGTCATTAACATACAGGGTCCCGTCTTCTACTCTAAACTCATCCTGCGGGAAATCGAAAGTCTGTCCGACCAAATCGATATACTTGTTCTTCATCCTTTAAAACAAATGTAAAAAAAGTCATATGTAATACTAGGTTCCGGCAAAAAGACCGAAATCGGATGCAAATATAACTATTTTCACTTTTTATTTGAGATAATCTTTTAAAATAACGTAATTTTGTAGGGTAAGAAACGAAAAACATCTGTTTTAAAACGAAATTTGGTTGATTGCAGGATGAAATTAACGGTCCAGGACATAGTTTCGCGACCCGAACGCATGGTCTCCGCTCTTTGCCTTGTGGCAATAGCGGTAGCATTGGCATTGACCCAATCCTGCAGCACAACGAAATCATTGGCGGAGGGCGAAAGCAGGCTCGCGAAGAACGAGATCAAGGTCGAGAACGACAAGCGGTTCAAGACGGGGGAAATCGAGCCTTATATTAAGCAGAAGCCGAATTCGAGCTTCATTTTCGGATGGAACCCTTTCCTTTGCGTGTATAACTGGTCGGGGCACAGCAACTCATTTTTCGCGCGTATTTCGAGGAAACTCGGAACCGCTCCGGTCGTCTTCGATTCCACTCAGATTTCACCGTCTGTAGATAATATCATCAGACATTTGGAGTACTTGGGATACTATGGTTCTACGGTAGAAGCATCTGTGAAAACGAACAGGAAAGTATCTAAAGTCAAATATAATGTAACTCTGGGTAAACAATATACTATCAATGGTATACGTTACGTGTTGCCAGAGAGCGGAGTCCTGGATGAAGACTTCTGCGCGGACACAAATAAGGTGCTTGTAAAGAAGGGCCAGTACCTGTCTGAGTCCTTGCTGGAAGAGGAAAGCCGACGCTCATCGACCTACTTCAGAAAACACGGATATTACAGCCTGACCAAGAACAACTACTTCTTCTCCGCTGACACATTGACCACCCCCGGAGAAGCCTTCCTGGAATACCGGATAAACGAATATACGAGGAACGAAACCACCAAAGATGCGGTGCCGTTCAGAAAGTTCTATTTCAACGAGATAGGAATCAATTATCCGGACAATCTGAAGATCCGCGAGAAGGTCCTGAGAGACCTGAACCTGATACATCCGGGCGACATGTACGACGAGACCGTGGTGAACCGCACCTACTCGCGTTACTCCGCCCTGAATATTCTCAGCAGCGTGAATGTCGCTGTAAAACAATCTGATACGGCTAGTGTCAATGCCGATATATCGCTCTCCGCCTCCAAAATCCAAGGCTTCAAGTTAAACATCGAAGCTTCATCGAACTCAAGCGGACTGCTCGGTATTTCACCGGGATTGTCATTCTATCACAAGAACATTTTCCATGGCGGGGAAGTGCTCAACCTGAATTTTACCGGAAATTTCCAGTTCAAACCGAACAGCAGTACAAGCTCCACGGAATTGGGAGTGTCTGCAGGCATCAAGTTCCCGAAATTCATTTTCGTTCCAGTGCAACGCTTCAAGAAAGCCGTTCCGTCTACGGAAATCAAAGCCTCATACAACTACCAGAACCGCCCTGAGTACACCAGAAACATCATTTCTTACTCATTCGGCTACTCGGGTTCTTACAAAAAACTGCACTTCCAGTTCAACCCGACTCAGCTGAACGTCGTGAGGATATACGACATGAACCAGGACTTTTTGGAGACCATTTCGTCCAACATTTTCCTCACGAGTTCATATTACGACCACTTCGATTTCGGCGCCGGCGGTACCATATATTATACGACATGTACCGACGTCAACCCGAAGCGCTCATATCATTATTTCAAGTTCCAGTTTAACGAAGCCGGCAACTTCCTGTCGCTTTTCAACCCGTTGCTGCCGAAAAATTCGGCCACCGGCAAGCACAGCATCTGGAGCACCCCGTTCTCACAATACGTCCGCGGAGAATTCACCGCCGGTAAGACTTGGGTATTCGGAAAAAATGACAGACAAGCGATTGCGACACGTTTCCTGGCCGGAGCCGGACTCGCTTACGCAAACTCGAGCGCCCTCCCATACGAACAGCAATTCTACAGTGGAGGCGCCAACAGCTTGCGCGGCTGGCAGGCCAGGAATGTAGGTCCGGGTACCTCGCCGCGCGACACCGTCTTCTCGATTCCGAGCCAGACCGGCGATATGAAGTTTGAGGTCAATGCCGAATATCGTTTCGGAATGTTCTGGAAAATTAACGGAGCTGTATTCGTGGACGCCGGAAACGTCTGGAACTTCAAGAATAAAAACACTGATGCTGAGGATATTATAAATATGAATAACTTCCTGGAAGGCATAGCCGCCAACTGGGGAGTGGGTCTCAGACTGGACCTGAACTTCATCCTCCTGCGTTTCGATATGGGTATGGTATTTCGCGACCCTTCAAGAGAAAGCGGGCACAGATGGGTCGGTCCGTCCGGTTGGCTGAAAAGATATGGTTATGCCGTACATTTCGGCGTGGGATATCCGTTCTAAGATTATCTTTACTACTTCTTGTTATAATATTTTGGCCAGCACGACTCCAGATAAGACTTCATGACATCCTCATGCCTGTTTGGAGCCGGTTCATAAAACACACGGCCACGAAGCCCTTCCGGCATAAACTCCTGATCTACAAAATGTCCCGGATAATCATGTGAATATTTGTATCCGTCACTATATCCAAGTTCTTTCATCAGAGCTGTAGGCGCATTTCGAATCGGCAGCGGAACAGCCTCGGAACGAGTCTTTGATGCTACTTCAAGAGCTTCATTTATAGCTAGATACGCCGAATTACTCTTCGGAGAAGAAGCCAGATAAATAGTCGCCTCAGCCAACGGGATACGTCCCTCCGGCATACCTATAGAAGAAACCGTCTGAAAACAGGCATTGGCCAGCAGAAGAGCATTCGGATTGGCCAGACCGATATCCTCCGCGGCAGAAATACACAATCTCCGCGCGATAAAGACAGGATCCTCCCCGCCGTCGATCATTCTGGCCAAATAATAGATGGCCGCATTCGGATCCGAGCCTCTGATACTCTTTATAAATGCCGAAATGATGTCGTAATGCATCTCGCCGCCCTTGTCATATCTGGCCGAATCCGTCTGAAGACAATGTTCAACCATTTTATTATCAATGACTATAGGGCTGTTACCTGCAGCCGACTCCACTACAATCTCCAAAATATTGAGCAATCTTCTGGCATCTCCACCACTGTAACGGAATAGGGCCTCTTTCTCATTGACCTTAATATCCTTATGGCGAAGAATTTCATCGGTCGCGAGAGCTCGGTCCAGAAGATCCTGAAGATCAGACATTTCAAGCGGCTTCAGCACAAAAACCTGACATCGTGACAACAGCGGATTTATGACCTCGAACGACGGATTTTCGGTAGTCGCGCCTATCAGAACGACTGTCCCGTCCTCGACCGCTCCGAGCAATGCGTCCTGCTGAGCCTTGTTGAACCTGTGAATCTCGTCGATAAAAAGGATAGGAGCCCCCTTGATGCCGCCGAAAACCGAGTTCGCCCCGGCGCGGGCTTTGTCAATGACTTCCCGCACATCTTTTACACCTGAACTTACCGCAGAGAGCGTATAGAAATCCCTGTCCAAAGAAGCAGCCACGATACGTGCAAGTGAAGTTTTGCCTACGCCCGGAGGTCCCCATAGAATGAACGATGTCAGATTTCCTCCGGAGATCATATTTCTAAGGATACAGCCTTCCCCGACGAGATGTTTCTGGCCAACATATTCGTCCAGATTGTGTGGTCTCATCCTCTCCGGAAGGGGAGGAAGCAGTTTATTCGATGTATATTCTGATTCTTTGTTCATTTTAACGTAAATTACGTATAATCAATGCTTGTAACATAAAAGTTAAGCGTGATAACAAAAATGTTATACAAAAATTTGGCGATACTGGACTCTAAAAAGGAGATTAAATCCATAATTCCCGCATACAAAGATAATGAAATAACGATATTAAGTAAAGGTCAAAATACTCGGAGTATGGATAAATTTCATTAAATTTGTATTGGAAAACCTAAGAGAATATGATTGACAAAAAGACAAAAATCATCTGTACAATTGCAGACAACAGATGCGACGAGGAATTCATCCGTGACCTTTATGAAAACGGAATGAATGTCGTTCGCATAAACTCGGCCCATGCGACGATAGAAGGGGCGGGCAGAATAGTGGAGAACGTACGTAAAGTATCGGACAGGATAGCGATTCTAATCGATACCAAGGGACCGGAGGTCAGACTTACACAAATGGCCGATTCTGTGGGCTTTGTGGCGCATACAGATGAAATGATAGAGATTATCGACGATCCGTCGAAACCATGCACGAAGGGAAAGTTATATACCACCTATCCTCATATGGCAGAAGACGTTCCAGTAGGGTCTGATATTCTTATCGATGACGGTTCTGTAGATCTGGCAGTCATAGACAAGGAAGAAGGAAAACTGATTTGTAAAGTAATGAACGAGGGCTTGATTAAGGGACATAAGAGCGTAAATGTGCCTAATGTTCATATAAACCTTCCTGCTGTTACAGAAAAAGACAAAAAATTCATTAATTGGGCGATAGATGCCGATATCGACTTCATCGCACATTCTTTCGTCAGAAGTGCAAAAGACCTTCAGGAAATCCAAAGCATTCTCGATGCAAGAAACAGTCATCTGAAAATCATTTCCAAAATCGAGAATCAGCAGGGTGTCGACAATCTCGACGACATTCTTACATATTGTTACGGAATTATGGTGGCCAGGGGAGACCTCGGCGTGGAGATTCCAGCAGAGCGTATTCCGTTGGTACAGAGGGATATAGTAAAAGCTTGCCGCGACAGGAAGAAACCTGTAATCGTAGCCACCCAGATGCTCCAGAGCATGATCGAAAATCCGAGACCTACCCGCGCGGAAGTGACGGATGTGGCCAATGCCATTTTCCAGAGTGCAGATGCTATTATGTTGAGCGGTGAGAGTGCATACGGCAAATACCCTGTAGAGGCGGTAAAGACCATGACCAGAATCGCGCTCCAGACAGAGCAGACCATCGATGTGAACTTGAATCTGGATTTGAGAAAAGCAGTCAAGCCTGTAGCGGTCGTCCTGGCGCGTTCACTTGTGTCAGCGACTCAGGAACTGCCTGTAAAAGCTCTTATATTCGACACTTATACCGGTCGAGTGGGACGTTATATCTCTACATTCAGGCCTAAGGTTCCGATTTACGCCATGTGTTACAACAAATTCACTATGCGTGAACTCGCCCTCGTATTCGGAGTAAAGGCTTATCCGTTCGACATAGTGAAGACGAAAGAGGAGTTTGCGGACAAATCCATAGAAATCCTTTCTGAAGAAGGACGTATATCGAAAGGCGATCTTGTAGGATTCATCGGTGGTGTATTCGGCGCTCAAGTCGGAGCGACATATATGGAGTTAAAATACGTATAGTATTGAAAATCAAGATGCTCATAACCATCGTTCTGGTTACATGGATTTTCGGAGAGAGAATCGCATGTTCCCAGACGACGGAATTGGGCATTTTATCTTCACCGAAGACAGCTGGAATCAGCTTATTGCTCGAAACAAAATCAGGTACGGCAACATTGGTCCGGACATGCTTCGACTTGGAAGGAATTCCTCGCGGGCGCTATGACAAACCGGGATACAAAGCGGATTGCCATCTGCTTTTTACGGCTCGTGAATTCAATTTCGGAAAGTCTGCCTTGTCGCTTACGGGCGGACCCGGAGCGGTCGTCGGATATACGCACAACACTAAGGGTAAATATGGCGTAATCGCTGGTGTATCAGGCACTTTTCAGGCTACACTCAGGTCTGGTTCGCCGCTTTCTTTGTCGCTTGGATTCACGGCGATGCTGGGCTGCCACATGTCTTCAAATCCGGTGCACGGCAGCACCCTCGAGTTCCACAGTCTGGGCGTGCGCTATGCATATATCCCTGAAATAACCATAAGGTACAGATTCTTATGAAGTTACACGTCAGAATAACGCTCGCGGCCATCTTGCTGCTGATTGCGGTGCCAGGGTCGGCGTCGCCAGGTAATTTCAGATTCGGCGCCGAGTGGGGAGTGCTCTATAATTTCATTTCATTGGAAAAAAGTACCTTCATTACGGCTGACAGATATCTGGTGGAAAGTTCCAATGTGGTCAGAGAGAATCATATAAATGGAATGCTCACAGTATCTGCAGGTTACGATATACGTAACAGAGTCTGCATATCACTTTGTTCAGGATATCTGGGAGCGAAAAAAGGGGAGAGGATGGTACCGCTTACCCTCCGGACGACGGTGCGTCTGACACGAAATCCTGAAGATGCCGGAAGCCTCGTGTTTATCGAGAGCGGCGCAGGATTCCGAAAGTCCTCGCAAATATCCCTGCTATATCGCGCCGGATACGGCTACCGCATCCCGATAACCGGTTCAGTGGCTGTCAATGTCAATGCTTCCGCTTTGTTTTCGCTTTCTCATCCTGATGTTTACGACAAATACAGCAACCAAATGGTGTCGAAAAAAAACTTGGGAATGAGCAAGGCTTTCAATTCGGGCATTTTATTGAGCCTTGCAATAGTTTTTTAGCGAGATTCTTACTATTTTTGTATAATGTATTATTAATAATTCATAACCGCACATGAAAATTTCGGAGCATATCAGATATGTCGGTGTCACAGACCACCGCAATATTCTGTTCGAAAACCAGTGGACACTCCCTTACGGTGTTGCATATAATTCATATCTTATTGTAGATGAAAAGATTGCGCTGATTGATACTGCGGCGGCATCTTTCGGTGACGATTTTCTGGACAATATACGTGAAGAAATAGGGGACAGAAAGATAGACTTCCTGATAATAAACCATATGGAGCCGGACCACTCTGCATTGATTTCCCTTATCCGCAAGACCTATCCGGAAATTACCATAATAGGCAACGCCAGGACTCTTCCTATGATAGAAGGCTATCAGGGAATTACGGATAATGTGAAAGCAGTTCAGGAAGGGGAGACCCTGACTCTTGGAGAGACCTCTGTCGTGTTCAAGATGACTCCGCTTGTACATTGGCCTGAGACCATGATGACATATTGCCCTGAGGAGAAAACTTTGTTCTCCGGAGACGGATTTGGATGTTTTGGCGCTGTAAAGAATTCAGAACCAGATCATTTCGAGGATTTTCGTGATGAAATGGTCCGTTATTATGCGAGCATAGTCGGCAAGTATGGCAACCAGGTCCAGGCAGCATTGAAAAAATTCGCAAACACCGAAATATCAAGAATTTGCAGCACTCATGGACCTATCTGGGAGAAGCAGATTCCTGAAGTTCTCGCATTGTACGACAAGATGAGCCGCTACGAGACGGAAAAAGGCGTCTGCATCGTGTATGGCTCCATGTACGGCAATACTGAAAAGGCTGCCAAAGCGATATTCGAAGAGTTGCAGAGCCGCGGCGTCAAATGCGTGATTCACAACGCGGTAGAAGAAAACGCCTCATTCATATACAAGGATGTGTTCGAGTACGACACACTCGTTTGCGGTTCGCCGACATATAACGGCGACATTTTCCCGGTCATGAGATCCATCGTGCACGGTGTCTGTGCCAGAATGGTGAAGAAACACAAATTCGCAGGGTTCGGATCATTCACGTGGGCCGGAGCCAGCGTCAGACTGATGAACGACATGGCTGCCAAAGCCGGACTCGAGGTCGTTTCTGAAGGCATGTCATTCAGGCAGGCATTCACCGGCACACGCGAGAATGTAAAGAGTTTTGTAGACGAAATTCTGAAATGATTCCGCGTCTGCAATAAGCAGAACTTTGTTACACAATTTATATTATGTTAAGTTAGTATGATTTTGCAACTACTTTCCCTCCTTGGAGCGGCCGCGCTGTTCCTTTATGGACTTAATCTCATGAGCAACAGTTTGCTCAAAGCTTCAGGAGACAAACTTAACCGTTTTTTGCCTTGGATGCGCAAAAATCCGTTCAGCAGCATTCTGTCAGGATTCGGAATTACAGCTATCGCGCAATCCTCCAGTGCGGCTACCGTTAATGTCGTGAGTTTTGTCAATGCCGGTGCACTGACATTGGCCCAGTCCATCCTGGTCATTATGGGCGCAAACATTGGCGCGTCGTTAACGACATGGCTTGTAGCCATTCTCGGATTCAAACTCGGAATTACAGGTTATACATATATTATTGTAGCGATCGGTTTCATCCTTACCATGATGAAGTCGAAACGTCAGAAAACTATGGGAGAAATTATTCTCGGATTTGCTCTCATTCTTCTGGGATTGAGCTATATGATAACCTATTTCCCTACCTTGGATGAATTTCCCGGGCTGGCGGAAACAGTTTTAAGCTTCTCTGCAAGCGGGTTCCTGTCTATTCTGACATTTATGGCTATAGGATGCATACTGGCATTCCTGATGCAGTCTACCGGAGCCGTAACTGTCACTATGATAATGTTTTCCATGGGATGGATCAACTTGGAACTCTCAGCTGCCATGGTTCTCGGTGAGAATATCGGAACCACCATTTTCGCCAATATCGCAGCTTCAGAGGGTAATGTTTCAGCGAGAAGAGCTGCTATCGTGCATACTCTGTTCAATGTTTTCGGAGCAGTACTTGCTCTTATCTTCTTCCGCCCGCTTATCGCACTTTCAGACTTAGTCTCATGCGGTTACGGCGTATTCGCCATCGCCACATTCCATACATTATTTAACTTGTTGAATACATGCATATTGGCTTGGTTTGTAAAACCTATCGAGAAACTTGTCACTTTAATTGTGGCTGAATCTGCAGGAGATAAGGACGAGTCCAGACTCAAGTACATCTCATCAAGACAGTTCGGTACTCCTTCGATTTCCATCAGCCAGGCATTCAAAGAGGTTGCCAGATTCGGTGATATCATGCACAAGAGTTTGCCTGTCATCAGAGATGCCGTGAATGAGACAGACCCTGACAAGTTCGAGGATGAAAGAATGCAACTCGTTCATTATGAGGAACTTTCTGACAAACTTGAATATATGATTGCCCAGTTCCTGAACAGTCTTTCTACAGAAAGTCTAAGTGAAGAAGAGGCTGAGGAAGTCAAGGTGCTCTATAGGGTTATTGGAGAATTCGAAAGCCTCGGCGACAGCGGAGAGAACATCAGTAGAATCTTGGATAGAGAAAGAGTACACAACAGAAAACTTGACGTGGAAATGATCAGCAAGATTAATCTCATGATAGATAAAGTCGATTTGGCATATACTGTTATGAATGATAATCTCAGGGCTGCAGTAAACGGCAGTCTGAAAGATATTTCCAACGCTTATAACGCGGAAGACGATATTAACGAGACCAGAAACAAACTTCGTGAAGAAGGTATTATACAGATTGAGCGTCATACGGGCAACTATCAGTCACTCAACTATTTCCTCGATATCATTTCAGAACTCGAGGCCATGGGTGACTTTATGATCAACGTGTCACAGTCGATTGTCCGCAATGACGGCTAAAACATTATTTTAATGGCAAGAAATAAAACAGAAATCATTCTCCGGAACGTGGAGATAGAAGCGGTAGCGGCTGAAGGCAAATCACTCGCCCATGTGGAAGGTGCAGTTCTCTTTGTAGAATTTGCTGTTCCAGGAGATATTGTAGACGTAAAAGTCACTAAAAAGAAGAAAAACTATATGGAAGGCTTCATTCTTTCGATTGTGAAGCCTTCTGCACATCGTCTGAAACCTTTCTGCGAACACTTCGGAATCTGCGGAGGGTGCAAATGGCAGCCTCTCCCCTATGATATGCAGCTCCAGGCCAAACAGCAGCAGGTTTATGACCAGTTGGTGAGAATAGGTCACTTGGAAGTTCCTGAAATTTCTCCGATACTTCCGTCAGAAAAGACGGCTTTTTATCGTAACAAACTGGAATTCACGTTCTCCAGCAAACGATGGATATATAATGATGAGGATGCGGAAGCCTTGTCACCTGAAGAAAAACTCGGTTTGGGATTCCATGTAGGCAGATTTTTCGACAAGGTTCTGGACATACGTCACTGCAGCCTGCAACCTGAGCCGTCAAATAAAATCAGACTTTTCATAAAGGATTACGCTCTCAAGCATAAGCTTGAATTCTACAATATCCGCGAGAACACCGGTTTCCTCCGGAATATGATCGTCAGGAACAACAAAAAGGGCGATGTCATGCTTACGATAGTATTCGCTTATATGGATGAGACTATCGCGCCAATGCTCGACGCCATATCTAAAGAATTTCCTGAGATTACCTCACTTTATTACGTAATAAACAGCAAATTGAACGATTCTATTTCCGACTTGGAATGTACACTCTACAAGGGTGATGATGCAATTTGGGAGACCATGGGAAACCTGAAATTCAAGATTGGACCGAAGTCGTTCTACCAGACAAACAGCGACCAGGCCCACAGGCTCTACTCCGTGGCCAAGGAATTTGCGGCATTGACAGGAAACGAAATCGTTTACGACCTCTACACCGGCACCGGCACTATCGCCCAGTTCGTCTCGGACAAAGCCGCGAAAGTGATTGGAATCGAATATGTTAAAGAGGCTATAGATGATGCTTGGGTCAATGCTGAGGCCAACAAGATCGACAACTGCACGTTCTTCGCCGGAGATATGAAGGACATCCTCACATCGGAATTTATAGCAGAACATGGAAAACCGGAAGTCATGATCATTGACCCTCCTCGTGCGGGTATGCATCCTGACGTAGTGAAGGTTATCCTGGAAGCAGCGCCTGAAAGGATTGTCTATGTAAGTTGCAACCCTGCGTCACAGGCACGCGACCTGGCCATGATGTCAGACAAGTATGAAATCACGGCTGTACAGCCGGTGGATATGTTCCCTCACACTATGCATGTGGAGAACGTTTGCGCGCTTAGACTCCGCACAGAAGAAGAAATCAGGAGACGCGCTGAAATTAAAGCAGAAAACGAAAACAACAAGTAAACTATGTTAATCCAAATTGTCGCTTTCCTATGCGGTCTCTTTTTCATAGTAAAAGGAGCCGACTGGCTTGTAGATGGTTCCTCTGCCGTTGCCAAACGTCTGGGAATCAGTGATTTTGTCATTGGCCTGACCATTGTCGGAATGGGCACATCCGCTCCGGAGATGGTGGTCAGTTTTATCGGTGCGATTAAGGGCAATGCTGATATCGCCATCGGAAATGTCATGGGTTCCAATATATTCAATGTGATGCTGATACTCGGTATCACTGCTGTGATTTGTCCTATGACGATAACAAGCCTGAACAGAAAGAAAGACATTCCTATCAATATTCTTATCACCGTATTGCTGCTCGGTCTCGGAATGACTCATAAACTTTTCGGATTCGGAACGGATACATTGAGCAGGTTTGAAGGAGCGCTGTTTCTCCTGTTGTTTGCCATATATATTTATATGTCATTCCGTTACGATGTTCCTGACGAGAATCCAAGTGATGATGGTGAAAAACCTGTATCGGGAGGAAAAGCTGCATTGATGATCATAATCGGACTCGCCGGTCTGATCTTGGGCGGTCAGTTGTTCGTCAATTCTGCTACCAATATCGCAAAAATGATAGGTGTCAGCGACAAATTCATAGCCATAACCATCCTTGCAGGAGGAACATCCATGCCTGAACTTGCTACTTGTATAGTAGCTGCAGCGAAGAAAAAAGGACAGCTTGCACTTGGTAATATATTGGGTTCCAATGTATTCAATGTGCTTCTCATCCTTGGAGGGTCAGCATTGATCCATCCCCTTTCATTCGCGGCGATAAATTACGTGGATGCGGTAGCTCTCCTCATGAGCGCGCTATTCATCGCGATAAGCATTTATACTTTCAAGCGGGATAAACTCGACCGTGGTGATGGTATCGGCCTTCTGCTAATGGATGCAGCGTACATGACATGGCTTATAATCAACAAGTAAAAAAAATCTAAACCACTTATAATATGTTCAAACCTACAAAATACAAGCTGGTCAATGTCGGTACCGGCAGAGTTTTCGAGGATGAAGGATGGACAATCGCCGATCCTGAAGCTACGTCCCCTTCTCTTGTCAGAGCAGTTTATGAGAATACGAAATTCACACCAAGAGAAGATCTCAAAGGTCTATACAGGTATGCTGAATGGCTGCCGATTGTGAGGACCTTAAGACATTCACATGCTCCGGTGACATATAAGAGTAAAGGTCTCGCATCCGTATTGGGAATGGAGAACCTATATATCACATTCTCAGGTTATTGCCCACGAATCGGTGCCAGAATGGAGACCTGCTCGTTTAAAGAGACTGAGGCTTATTCCGTTTGCGCAAGGCTTCCTAAGAAGAACAAACGCATCCTCGTAGTTCAGTCTGCAGGTAACACTGCACGTGCATTCGCCAAAGTATGCTCAGACAACAATATTCCTATCGTAATCTGCGTTCCGCTGGACAATTTCAGCGACTTGTGGTTCAAGAAAAAATTGTCTTCTTGCGTAAAGATTATCGCAACGCCTTCAGGTACAGATTATTTCGATGCCATTACCCTTGGAGATAAGCTCTGCAAAGATCCTAGATATATGGCAGAGGGCGGTGCCAAGAATGTAGCCAGAAGAGATGGTATGGGTACGACTCTATTGTCTGCAGTCGAAGTTATAGGACGTATTCCTGACGCATATTTCCAGGCCGTGGGCAGCGGAACAGGTGCTATCGCCGCATGGGAAAACGCAGCGAGACTTGCAGCCGACGGACGTTTCGGAGAAAACAAGATGAGGATTTATGCGAGCCAGAATGCCCCGTTTACCATCATGTACGACTCATGGAAAGCACATAGCCGAGAACTGGTTCCTATGACTCCGGAAGAAGGCCGTCAGAAATCTGAAGTGATTCTCGGAAAGGTGCTGTCCAACAGAAAACCTCCATACAGCCTGGCCGGTGGACTCTTCGATGTTCTCGAGAAATCTGGAGGAGATATGTTCAAGGTTTCCAACGATGAAATCGTTTCGTGGGTCGTAAAATATTTCAGCTTAGAAGGTTATGACCTTTTCCCTGCTTCAGCATGTGCTGTTTCCAGCTTGAAACAGGCTCTTGATGCAGGCATCGTGAAACATGATGAAACAGTCATGCTTAACGTAACCGGAGGCGGAATGCTCGGAGCGACACGTAAAGGCTTCATCCTTAAGGAACCGGATCTGATTCTCAGCCCTGACCTTCCTGCGGAAGAGATTATAGCAGCAGTAGACAAGTTATTCTAAACCAATAGTTTATGCCTTCACAGATACCACCGATAGATTCAGTTTCCTTTGATCCTGATTCCGCTAAAGTAGCATTGACGAATCTCGCACAGGAAATTGCGACTAATCCGAACCAGTTCATTGAAGACGTGATCCGGGACCTCATCGGATTCGGTCTGAAGGTATTGGCCGCGATTGTCATCTATTCCATAGGTGCTTGGGTTATACGAAAAGTCAAGCAATTGTTGCATAAGATCTTCGAGCGGAAACATACGGAGAAGACGCTGTCATCTTTCGTTATCAGTCTGGTTTCGATAACATTGACAGTAATCCTGGTCATAGTCACTATCGGAACCCTCGGAATCAACACAACTTCCATCGCGGCGTTGCTCGCGGCCGGAGGTATGGCGATCGGTATGGCTCTCAGCGGAACCGTGCAGAATTTCGCAGGTGGCATAATGATATTGCTGTTCAAGCCGTTCAAAGCCGGTGACTATATTGAGGCCCTCGGGTTTTCAGGTATAGTCTCCGACGTGAATATCGTCAGCACTCGTCTGCGTACGTTTGACAACAAGACTATTATTCTTCCGAATGGTGCGCTTTCCAACGGCAATATCAAGAATTATTTCGAGCGGAAAGTCAACCGGTTGGAATGGTACACACAGGTCGATTACAGTACCGACAATGCCAAAGCTAAGGAGGTAATGCTTAGACTGATGAAATCAGATCCGCGCATTTTGGATTCTTCTACGCCCGGGGCAGCCGATCCTTTCGTCGCGTTGAATGCCATGAAAGACAGTTGCGTGGAATATGTCATGAAAGCTTGGGTGAAGACGGAAGATTACTGGGATGTAATGTATGATATGAATGAAGCCATCTTCACAGAGTTGCCTAAGAATGGCATTCAGTTCCCGTTCCCTCAGATGGATGTACATATAAAATGATTATACGACAAAAAATGCTGGCCAATTACGGTCAGCATTTTTTGTATATGACAGATGTCGTTATTTGTTCTTGCGCTCTTCCATGAGTTTCTCGCGCGAAACCACCGGGTTACCATAGATACGCAGCAAGATGTCACGCAAATCAGCTCTGCAAAGTGACTTTTCTACCTTGTCCAACTGCTTCTCCACATACTCGGTGAAGGCTTCCACATCCTCATGTGAGTACAAGTCGCTGTATTTGTAACTGTGGTTTACCATATCATAACTGATATAGTTGGTCTTCCAAAGCTTATATCCTTCGATAACTCTCAGATCCACAGCATGTCTGATAGCCTGATAACGGTCATTCTTCATACATGTGGAAGCCGCCTGAATTTCATCATGGGTAAGCGGCTCACCAATATTGAGATGGATATTGCCCTTGACCTGCCGGATACCTGTAATGATGCTTATGAGATCCTCCTGCGGACCTTTCACATATTTCTGTGTCCTGGAAATGAGAAGTTCACGCGCCTTCAAGATATCGCAAGGCTCATATTCGTATGAAATGCTGAGAGGCACGATGTTGAGTTCCTCGAAATTCGAAGTGAAATCCTTCGTTCCGCTCATGTCGAGCATTTTGAGAAGTCCCTGCTCGGTTGTGTCAATGCCGTTTTTCGTACGGCCTTCACGCTGGGCCATCCAGATGGAACTCTTTCCGGACGTGATACATGTTCTGATATACTTGGAAAGAACCTGCGATGACAAATACAATTCACGGGCATTGATTCCTCGAATAACCTTAATCATTCGGTTGGACCTGATAAGGTACTCGATGTACTTGTTAGAAAGCAAGTTGCTTCCTACCGCGATTTCAGTCGTTGGAATGCCGTTTCTGTAAAGAACAACCTGAGTAATGGCAGGATCCAGGATAATGTCCCTGTGGTTGGACAATGCCAGGAATTTGCCTTGGATTTTCTTCAGATTCGCAATTCCGTCATAAGAAAAATTATGTGCAGTCGTAGCAAGTACCCATTCGACAGCCTTGTTCATCACAAGAGACTGGAACTCATCGATACTCTTCAGGCTCTTGAGCACAGTCCTCAAAAACTCAGGTTTCTGGTCCGGAAAAATGGACTTGGAAATCTCCATCACGGCCGGATGATCTGCCAATTTACCTAAAGCTTCGACAGCTTCTTCATCAGTATATGGAACTATACTTTCAAATTCATTCACTTCACTCATAGTGCAATTGGTTTAAATATACGCCCGGTTCTCCCGCAAAAAAATCACCTCAGACCGAGCAATAATATCAGCAAATCTAATAAAAAAGGCAGTAAAGACCAAAAATAGGACCCTTTTTATTAGCTCCTTTTGAACAATAATGAACTGTCACCGTAACTCAAGAAACGGAAATTATGCGCCAAGGCATAGTCATAGATGGTTTTCCAGTCTCCGCCGACAAATGCAGATACAAGCAATATCAGCGTGCTCTCCGGCTGATGGAAATTGGTGACAAGTATATCCACGATGCGGAACTTGAATCCGGGCACGATAATGATTCTGGTCCCAGCCGTCAATGCGTCCTGCGATGTCTGCTCCAGATAATTCACGATAGCACGAAGGGCTTCCTCCGTAGAATAGCTGTATTCACGCGTATACGGCGCCCACTGCTCTACATCCTCAGGATGGCCTTTTTCGATACAAGATACACCTATATAATATAGGGACTCCAGGGTCCTCACCGAAGTAGTACCGACGGCTATCACTTTCTTGTGAGAGTCGATCAGGTCTTTCAGGAATGCCTTCGTCACCACAAAAGGCTCGCGATGCATCGGATGCTTCGCCACCTCCGAATCCTTGACCGGCAAGAAAGTCCCGGCCCCGACGTGCAGGCATACAGTTTCCATGTCAATGCCTTTTTCACGTATTTTGGCGAGCACGGCGTCTGTAAAATGGAGCCCTGCGGTCGGAGCAGCTACAGAACCGCGTATTCTCGCATAGAGAGTCTGATAACGCTCCGTATCGATCGCTTCGCTGTCCCTGTTGAGATATGGTGGAATCGGAATCGTTCCGCAGATTTCCAACACATTGGAGAACGGCAAATTTCCGTCCCAATGGAAAGTAACGATACCAGTTTCACCTTCACGAGAAACCAGATCAGCCGTCATGTTCAACTCTGCAGCCTTGCCGTCATGGTTTTCAGGAAGATACAGATTAAGTGTATCATTCTTCCACTTCTTGGCATTTCCTATGACACATTTCCATGTGCAGGTCTGCGTAGAAGCGAATGCAAGGTTATATTCAACAGGGTCGACGGGCTGGAGACAGAAAATCTCTATCCGAGCCCCTGTAGGGCGCACAAAATGTAATCGTGCAGGCACTACCTTAGTGTCGTTGAAAACCATTATAGCATTATCCGGAAGGAAATCCGTTATATCTCTAAATATATGCTCATCCACTTTGCCATCCACGTAGCGAAGTAGTTTGGATGAATCTCGCTCAGCCAAAGGATACTTGGCAATGCGCTCATCCGGGAGAGGATAATTATAATCCTCTATACGAATGTCAGGAATCATTATTCTATTCATTAACCTTTTGAGAATGCAAAATTACACAGAAGATAACATATTATAAAGGAATTCCGGAATTTCACGAGTGTTAACATTTTTACATATTACCCAATTACATTTGTTTCACAAAAGCAGACTTCTGTAAAGTTTACAAATCTCAATTAAAAATAATGTAAATATTTGTAACTTGTTAAATTAGTAATATAAGCAATTTTTATCGGATATATTTCAGCACCATATGTTATTATATTTCAGTAGTTTATCTAACTTAAGTTAAACTAATTCTCAACATTAAACGTGTGACACCCTAGCCGCACCACCTCCAGTACGCCATAGATAGGCATTTTCTCGGCTTATATTGCGTATCTATCAATAACTTAAATATTATAATCTAAAACATAACTATAGCATTTTTTCGTTTTACTCTCGTAGCATATTACTTTTGTAAAATCTAACAGCCCTTGCATTTTACAAATATCCTTGCTACATTTGTAAAGTCAATGTTTAGAAATATGAACAACAGATTACAGCAATTTCTTGCAGCGGAAAACATTTCGCAGTCCCAGTTTGCCGACACTATCAACGTGGCGAGAGCAAGCGTGTCTCATATTTTGGCTGGAAGGAACAAACCTGGTTGGGATTTCCTGAATAACATGATGAGACACTACCCTAACCTCAATATCGAGTGGCTCCTCAATGGTACAGGCAAAATGTACAAAACTCAGCTCCGACAGGAAGAGTTTAAGCAAGACGTGAAACTGGCAGAAGAGATTCCGGCCGATTTATTCACGCCGCAGGAAAATCCGGCACCTGAAACGCCCCGAGAATCCAAAATCAGTGCACCGCTGCCCGTACCTGCGCCGAATATTGAAACCTCAGAGAGGAAAGACTCCCCTGCTGACGTGGCGCAACATACTGATACTCAGAAGAAAATCACGAAAATCGTCATATTTTATGATGATAATACTTTCGTTGAAATCAAGTAATTTGTTATCTTTGCGCCCGTAAAGACATTAATTATGTACAAAACACTCATTAGACCTGTATTATTCAAGTTCAATCCGGAAGTTGCCCACAACTTGACATTGAACGGACTGAAAGTTCTCAGAAGGATCCCTTTTGCGCGCAACATCGTTCGGCTGATATATAAAAGGGAACACCCCAATCTCGAAAGAGAAGTATTCGGAATCAAATTTCCAAATCCTGTAGGACTGGCAGGCGGACTGGACAAGAATGGAGAGGTCTATAACGAACTGTCTGATTTCGGTTTCGGATTCGTGGAAATAGGATCATTGACAGCAAAACCACAGCCTGGGAATCCTAAGCCGCGTCTTTTCCGCGTTGTCAAGGACAAGGCCATCATTAACCGCATGGGAATCAATAACCACGGGGTCACCCAAGCAATCCGGAATATAAACAGCAATCATCCGAGAGTCATAATCGCGGGCAATATAGCCCCTAATTCATCTTCTCAGGGCGAACAGGTGACAGAGGATTACAAGACCGCTTTTTCGCTCCTGTACGACTTCGTAGACATGTTCGTAATTAACATTTCATGCCCGAACGTAGTCGGTCTCACAAGCCTTCAGGAAGTGTCAAGTCTCTCTGACATAATGGATAACTTGCTGAATATGAGGATAGGTTTCGATACTTATAAGCCGATACTGCTCAAACTGTCTCCGGACCTGACGCATTCCCAGATAGACGAAATCCTGGACTACGCCTTGGTTTCCGGCATCGACGGTATCGTGGCCGGCAATACCACCCGTTCCCGTGATGGTCTAACCATTCCTGAAGAAAGAATCAAGGAAATCGGCAATGGAGGTATGTCCGGAGCCCCTGTTCATCAGAAAAACCTGGAAATGGTGAGGTACATTTACGGAAAAACAGGCAGCAAACTCCCTATAATCGGTGTCGGCGGCATCATGACGCCTGAACAGGCCAAGGAAATGCTGGACGCAGGAGCATCATTGATAGAAATATATACCGGATTTATTTATGAAGGTCCGGCATTTGTTGAGAAAATTCTCAAATACATCGACAAATAGATTTTTCATAATCATGAACACAGCTTCAATCTGTACAATAGGCGATGAAATCCTCATCGGACAAATCGTCGACACAAACTCTTCAGAGATAGCCAAGTCGCTGAACCTCTTGGGAATAAAGGTTACTGACATGAAATCGTTCGGGGATGATCACGATACGATAATCAGAACGCTCGACAATGAACTGAAGTCTCACGATATCGTCATAACGACAGGCGGACTCGGACCGACCAAAGATGACATCACGAAAGCTGCACTCGCGGAACTGTCCGGCAGCACGCATTATGTCACCAACGAGGAGCAGGATGAAATAATGCGCAAGATATTGCAGTCCAGAGGATTAGACAAGCTTGCATGCAATATGGCCCAGGCCAGCGTGCCAGACAAGTGCGAGGTTATCCCTAACCGCTATGGCACCGCGCCGATAATGGTGTTCCGGTTCAATGCTGAAAATTATGGTCATCCGGCAGTGCTTTACTCTATGCCTGGAGTTCCGTTTGAGACCATGCATGCTCTTCCTGATGTGTTGGAAGATATCCGCAATCATTTCGCGATATCAGACATATTCCACAGAACTGTAATGACTTATGGTCTTGCAGAATCGGCATTGGCAGAAAAGATAGCTGACTGGGAGGACAATTTGCCCGAGGATATGCATCTGGCTTATCTGCCTAATCCGTTGACAGGAGTCAGGTTGAGGCTTTCTATTTATGGCGGTTCCAAGACGGATGAAGAAAAGCGCGCAGAAGAGCAAATAGAGGCGCTTAAAGCGATTCTCGGCGATGTGATATATTCAGATACTGATGATACCATTGAGCACGCTCTGGGGACTATTTTGAAGACAAATCACAAGACCTTGTGCGCTGCGGAATCCTGCACAGGAGGAGAGATCTCACATCTGATTACTACTGTACCGGGAGCCTCTGAGTATTATCTCGGCTCGGTAACCTCCTATGCTATCCCAGTGAAGGAAAATGTTCTAAATGTCCCTTCCGAGACGATATCCAAATTCGGTGTCGTAAGCGCAGAGGTTGCAGAAGCGATGGCAGAAGGCGTACGCAAACTGATGGGTGCTGACTACGCCGTGTCCACGACCGGACTTGCAGGTCCCGGCGGAGACGGAGTAAATCCTGAAGGCACAGTATGGGTAGGAGTGAGCACTGCAAAAGGCGTCAGATACTCCAGGAAATTCCAGTATCATAACGACCGCAAGAGAAATATCGAACGTTTTGCCGCTTCAGCGATGTTCTTCCTGTTCACTATTGTTAAAGACGAGTTAAAGTAAAGGATATCAGTAAATGTAACATGATTGTTTGACTGCATAACATTTTTGTTATATTGCAAATGTTAACAATAAGAACTGATTATTTTTAATTCAAGTTACACATTTACAATCAATTACGCTATTTTTCGTATAGAAAGCAATAATAAAGATAAAACCGAGCTGTTAACAGCCCGGTTTTATCTTTTAGAACGATTACATTTATACTCGCTAATACGACTTTGCGACGGCAGCGACCTCATCCATAACCCTCAAAAAGTTACCTCCTGCCACCTTCTCGATATCACTTTCGCTGTATCCCCTTCTGCGCATTTCCTCGAAAATTATCGGCATTTTGGAAGCGTTTTCAAGCCCCTCAGGGGTAACATTGATCCCGTCAAAATCAGATCCGATACCCACATGGTCGATTCCGGCGACCTGCACAGCATGATCTATATGGTCCACAACTACCTTGTATGAAGGTCGCTTCAGGGCTTCCAATTCCAGTTGGACATCGACCCAAGCCTTATACTTTTCTGGGGATGAAGGGTCTTTTATAAATTCGGATTCCACGGCATCAGCCTTCGGATCCAGTCCGGATTTATCCAATACAGAAGCAAACTCGTCAGACAGGAACAGAGGGTAAAAGTTAATCTGTATAACTCCCCCGTTTGCAGCAAGCGCTTTCAACATATCGTCTGTCATGTTGCGCCTGTGACTCGCCAATGCCCTGCAGCATGAATGTGTCGACACGACAGGAGCCTTGGAGCAACGTATACAATCGTAGAAGGTCTCATCCGAAGCATGAGCCAAGTCGACAACCATTCCAAGACGATTCATCTCAGCGACCACCTGACGCCCGAATGGGCTCAATCCATGCCATTTCTTCCCCTGTGCCGCAGAATCGCAAATCTGATTATCCGTGTTATGGGTCAATGTCATATAACGCACGCCCATACGGTAAAACATGCGCAGAAGGCCCAGATTCTCCTGTATCGGCAGTCCGTTTTCCATACCTATCATTATGGATGTCTTGCCGGCAGCCTTGTTGGACAATGCTTCGCTCACGGAAAAGGCCAATTCCACATTTGAATCCGCTTCCACGGCATCATATACCCCTGCAAGCATTTCCAAGGCGTATCTCGTGGCTGCATCAGGAGCCATCGTACCGGAAGTGTAAAGCGCAAAAAACGCAGCATCCACACCGCCCTTCCTCAGTTTCGGAAAATCCACATGGGCATAAGGATTATCTGCAGAAAGATTCCGCAGCCTTATGATTTGTGATGGCGTATCACAATGAGAATCAAGTACAAACATACGATTAACCATCTATTTTTTCAGAAAGTTCTGCCCACTCTTCAGTCTTGGCATCCAAATCCCGCTTATATTCCAGATATTGTCTTGTAAGCTCCATTACATCATCATCCTTCCCAGGAGAAGACAAGACACTTTCCACCTTCTTCATCTCATCTTCCAACTTGCTGATTTCTTTCTCCAGAAAAGAGATTCTGTTACGTAACTTCCTTTCTTCCTTGGACTCTACACGTTTAGCCTCGTACTTCTGTTTACCGACAGAAATCTCAGGCTCTGCAGGTTTACTCTCATCTTTAAAGCGTCTCTCAAGTTCCTGAAGAGTCTCGATTTTCCTCTCGTCCAGAAAGTCCTGGATACCGCCAAGATGCTCTTTTACCTTTCCGTCACGGAATTCATACATTTTGTCCACGAGTCCATCGAGGAAATCTCGGTCATGGGAAACTACCACCAAAGTGCCGTCAAAGTTCTTCAATGCCTGTTTCAGCACGTCCTTTGACCTGATATCCATATGGTTGGTAGGCTCGTCCAACGCCAGGAGATTATATGGCTGCAACATAAGTTTGGCCATTCCCAGACGCGCCCTTTCGCCACCACTCAGGATAGCTACTTTCTTGTCAATGTCTTCGCCTTTAAACAGGAATGCGGCGAGAATATCCCTCAGTTTTGTCCGGATATCCCCTGACGCTATACTCTCCAGTGTTTCCAGGACAGTCTGACTCTTGTCCAATACATCTTCCTGATTCTGAGCGAAATATCCGATACTTACATTATGACCGACCTTCGCTTCTCCAGAAATCGGGTCCAACTGTCCCATGATGACTCGCATGAGGGTAGTCTTACCCTCGCCGTTACGTCCCACGAGCGCGACCTTCTCCCCTCTCCGAATCTCGATCTCCGCATTCCGGAAGACCACCTTCTGCGGATATCCCACCGTGAGGTCCGTCCCCTTGAATACCACATCTCCCGATCTCGGCGCAGGAGGGAATTTTACTGTCAATGTCGAATTGTCAGTTTCATCTATCTCGATTCTGTCGAGTTTTTCCAACGCTTTTATTCTGGACTGGACCTGATTCGATTTGGTAGGCTTATACCTGAACTTATTGATGAAATCCTCGGTCTTCTCGATCATCTTCTGCTGATTCTCATATGCGGCCATCTGCTGCTGAAGACGTTCTTTTCTAAGTTCCAAGTATTTGGTATACGGCACTTTATAATCATGGATATGTCCCACCATAATCTCGATCGTCCTGTTGGTGACATTATCCAGGAAACGTCTGTCATGGGAAACCAGCAATATCGAACCTCTGAAACTCTTGAGGTAATCCTCAAACCACTCGATAGACTCTATGTCCAAATGGTTGGTCGGCTCGTCCAAAAGCAACACGTCAGGACGTGAAAGAAGAATCTTCGCCAGTTCTATACGCATATTCCAGCCTTGGCTGAACGTTTCCGTATTCCTGCCGAAATCGTCATCCTTGAATCCAAGTCCGAGCAATGTCTTTTCTGCCTGTACTGCAGGCGGTTCCGAGTGCTCGATAAGCAAAACGTCGTTGATTTCGTTCATTCTGGTTATCAAATCCAAGTATTCCTTGGACTCATAGTCCTGACGTTCAGCGAGTTCCTTCCCTATCTCCTCGAGTTCATTTTCCAGGTCAGTCATCGCGGAAAAGGCCGTCATGGTCTCTTCCATGACGGTCTTTCCCTTATGGTGTTCCATAATCTGCGGCAAGTAACCTATCTTGATATGGTTAGGTTTGTCTATCTGACCTGATGTCGGCGACTGCAATCCGCAAATCAATTTCATGATCGTGGATTTTCCGGCACCGTTCTTTCCGACCAGACCTATCTTGTCACTCTCACTTATATGGAAATTAATGTTGTCCAATAGCGTATAACTACCATACGCAACCGTTATACCGTTTATTGAAATCATCTTTATTTGTCGTTCATACGAGATTCGATCATCTCCATGAGCTTGGCAGGGCATCTCACCGGGCGTCCTGTCTCCTTGCTCAAGAAGCCTAGAACTACTTGTCCCTCAGCGCATAACACTCCGTCCTGATTATATACGGCCTGTTTTATGACAAGCTTTGCAAGAGGAACTTTCTCTATAGCCGCCGTGCATCTCAACACATCTCCCATCTTCGCAGAATACTTATACTTGCACTCCACGGAAACGACAGGAATCACGACGCCTTCTTCCTCACATTTCTCTATCGGATATCCGCCTTCACGAATCATCAGGTTTCGTGCGCACTCGAAATATCTGATATAATTCGAGTGATGCACGATTCCCATTTGATCTGTTTCATAATAGCGGACCGGAAATGATGTTTCGTAATACATCATAGTCGCTAAAGAGATTTAAGTGCCTTAAGCTGAGCCTCATAGCTCTCGATTTTCGACAGAGAGTCAGCTTCTTTCTTACGCTCTATAGCCACGACTTTTTCAGGAGCATGTGCAGTAAATCTCTCGTTGGAGAGTTTCTTGCGCACTGACTCGAGGAATTCGCGCTGATATTTGAGTTCAGCTTCGAGTTTCGCAATCTCCTCATCGACATTGACCTTACCCGTGAGCGGAACGTACATTTCGACGGTGCGGACCATCATGGAAACGCCCTCGGAAGTCGCGCCGAAATCTGATACGAGCTCGACAGAAGATGCATTCGCGAGCTTCGAAACTACGGCGATCATTTCAGCCGGGAACTCGCCCTTGAACTTGATCTGGAGCGCCTCCTTAGGTGATATGTTCTTCTGCTGACGGATGCTGCGGACTGCATTTACAGCCTCTTCCGCAAGTTCGAAGGATGAGATGAAAGCAGCATCGTAAGCCTCAGCTTTAGGGGTAGACTGGAACATGATGGTTTCGCCCTCTTTGCGCTCTGCCATATCCTGCCAAAGTTCCTCGGTGATGAACGGCATCACAGGATGAATCATCTTCAGGAGTGCCTCGAAGAAACCTAAAGTTTCAGTATAGGTAGCCTTATCAATAGGCTGTCCATAAGCAGGTTTGATAAGCTCCAGATACCATGAACAATAGTCATCCCAGAACAGTTTGTAGATGCTCATGAGTGCATCAGAAATTCTGAACTTGGAGTAATGGTCCTCTACTGTTTCGATGGTCTGGTTCATCTTGTTCTTGAACCAGTTTACTGCGGTTTTGCATGCCTCAGGCTGCTCTGCATTTTCGTCTACGGTCCAGCCTTTTACAAGTCTGTATGAGTTCCAAATCTTTCCGCAGAAATTACGTCCCTGCTCGATCTGCGACTCATCGTAGAAGATATCGTTACCTGCTGATGCACAAAGGAGCATTCCGATACGTACAGCGTCGGCGCCATATTTTGCGATAAGGTCGAGAGGGTCAGGAGAGTTGCCCAAAGTCTTGGACATCTTGCGGCCCAGCTTGTCACGCACGATACCAGTCAGATATACGTTGTGGAACGGTTCCTTGCCCATGAACTCGTCGCCGGACATAATCATTCTGGCAACCCAGAAGAAAAGGATATCCGGACCTGTAACGAGGTCATTGGTAGGATAATAGTATGCGAGATCCTTGTTAGGAGTATGTTCAGGATGTCCGGGACGCTCCGCATCGAAGACTGAAATAGGCCAGAGCCATGAAGAGAACCAGGTATCGAGAACGTCCTCGTCCTGACGGAGCTGATCCGCTGTGATATTCGGATCAATCTTCTTGGCAGCTTCGAGAGCAGCCTCAGGAGTTGACTCTACAACATACTGTCCATCAGGGAGATAGTATGCAGGAATTCGCTGTCCCCACCAGAGCTGACGGCTGATACACCAGTCGCGGACGGTCTCCATCCAGTGCTTGTAAGTATTCCTGTACTTGTCCGGAATAAGTTTCACGTTACCGCTTTCGACTGAGGCCAATGCTATTTCAGCAAGATGCCCCATCTTGAGGAACCACTGGGTAGAGAGTCTCGGCTCGATTACAGCATTGGTCCTCTCGGAATATCCGATAGGTGAGATATACTCTTCCACTTTTTCGAGACAACCTGCCTCAGCAAGCATTTTCTCGATCTTCTTACGTGCGACAAATCTGTCCTCACCGACCAGAATCTGAGCCTTTTCGTTCAGTTTTCCGTGGTCGTCAATGATGTCGATGACAGGGAGGTTGTGACGAAGACCGATTTCATAGTCATTGATATCGTGCGCAGGTGTCACTTTAAGGCAGCCTGTTCCGAATCCGATTTCCACATAAGAGTCCTCGATAATAGGAATCTCCTTGTTTATCAACGGAATAAGGACTTTCTTTCCTTTCAGCCAATGATAACGCTCGTCGTCTGGATTTATGCTGACTGCAGCGTCGGCCATGATGGTCTCAGGACGGGTAGTCGCAACGATTATATATTTGTCTGTACGATTTCCGTTTCCGTCCGAGATATAATATCTCAAATGATAGAAATGACTCTTGGTCTCTTTATGTATTACTTCCTCGTCACTGACTGCAGTATGTCCTTCCGGATCCCAGTTAACCATACGTACACCTCTGTAAATCAATCCTTTCTTGTAGAAATACACGAAAGTGTTGATCACAGACTCTGTAAGATCAGGGTCCATGGTGAACTTGGTTCTGTCCCAGTCGCATGATGCTCCGAGTTTACGCAGCTGGCTGAGAATGATTCCGCCATGCTCCTCTTTCCATTCCCATGCATATTTGAGGAACTCCTCACGGGTAAGGTCTTCCTTGCTGATGCCCTGTGCTTTAAGTCTTGCAACAACTTTACTCTCAGTGGCGATGGAAGCATGGTCTGTGCCGGGAACCCAGCAGGCATTTTTGCCGTCCATTCTCGCCTTCCTTATGAGCACATCGTTCAATGTGTTGTTCAACACATGTCCCATGTGCAGGATACCAGTTACATTCGGTGGCGGGATTACTATTGTATATGGTTCTCTTTCATCCGGTTCTGAATGAAAGAACTTGTTCTTAAGCCAGTAGGCGTACCACTTGTCCTCTACCTGAGAAGGATCGTACTTAGCCGATAGTTCCATTATAATATTCGTTTTTTGTTTATTTCCTTAAATAACATACAAAGATACTAAACTGAACGCAAAAAGCCGCCTTCTTGACGATTTTTTAGTATCTTTGCATAAAACACAAAGAAAAATGGAAAACGAAAAGAACCAGATAAGCCTCGAATTGAGGCCAGAAGTTGCCAAGGGCACTTACTCAAATCTCGCAATCATAACCCACTCTCACAGCGAGTTCGTAATCGATTTCGCAAGAGTACTTCCCGGCATGCCTAAACCGGATATAAGCGATAGAATCGTGATGACTCCGGAGCATGCGAAGAGATTGCTTAACGCATTGATGGACAACATCTCCAAATATGAGAGCAACTTCGGTCCTATCGATATGGGCAACAGACCAGCCCCAGGACAGAAAGAGTCCACATTCAATCTCGGTGACTTCACACCATTCAACAACGGCGCAAAATCATAAGCAAACCGATTATAAATGGCAGCAAAAATAGACATTGACTTCGCCCGCATTAAGGCATTTGCCTTCGATGTGGACGGAGTTTTTACTGATGGCGGGATTTTCTGCGACCTCGCCGGCGAACTTTTCAGAACATTTGACTCAAAAGACGGATTCGGGGTCAGAATGGCCACTCTAAAAGGCTATCCTGTAGCGATTATCACAGGCGGACGCTCCGGCTCCATCAACAAAAGATTCTTATCGTGCGGAGTCGAGGCGGAAGATATTTATCTCGGTTCCAGAGACAAAATCGTCGACTTCGAGCATTTCTGCAAGAAATACTCACTATCACCGGACGAAGTACTCTATGTAGGTGACGATATCCCTGATATCCCTGTAATCAATGCCTGTGGAATCGGAGCCTGCCCTTCTGATGCAACTGAAGAAGTCAAGGAAACATGTGACTTCATTTCGTCAAAGCCAGGTGGACGTGGTTGTGTCCGCGAGGTAGTCGAGAAGGTCATGAAAACAAAAGGTGACTGGATTTTCGATGTCGCCGGTTACAAGGCAAAATTCTGATTCGACATGGATCTCAACGGAAAAAAACTAATACTTTCCAGTGCGTCACCACGCAGAAAAGAACTCCTCGCTGGGCTCGGCGTGGACTTCAGCATTGACACAAACACTTCTTTCATAGAACATTACGACCCAAACACTCCTCTCGAGGAGATTCCGGCCCTGATGGCCGAGGGAAAGTCCGAGGGCTTCCACCGGGAGCTCGCGGCTGGCGAAATTCTGCTCACCTCCGACACGATGGTCTATTGCGACGGTCTCGTGATGGGCAAGCCTGACGGGCGGGAAGGGGCTGTGTCAATGTTGGAGCATCTTTCCGGTAAGACTCACCATGTTACGACCGCAGTGACGTTGAGATCCGCCGACAGGAAAGAAACGGTTTCAGATACCGCTTACGTCCATTTCAAAGAACTTTCAGCGGATGAAATTTCGTACTACGTGGACAATTACAAGCCATTCGACAAAGCTGGAGCCTATGGCATCCAGGAATGGATTGGGTATATAGGAATAACCGGCATCCAAGGATCATATTTCACGATCATGGGACTGCCGGTACACCTTGTATATCAGAAACTGATAGAGTTCTGCAAATAAATCTTATTCCATATATAAGTTTCGCAAATGCGAAACACCGCTTATGGAGCCCGAAAGGGCGAAAGTAAGTCCCTTCCCCGAGGGGAGGGATTTAGGGTGAGGGTAACGTGCACACAAAAAGTGCGTGGGGCTTGAGTAATCTTACTCCACATAAAGTAGCAATCCTTTAAGATACTCCCCTTCCGGATGATAAATGTTTACTGCATGGTCAGCCGGCTGGTTCAGTCTGTCCAGGATACGGACCTTTCTGCCTGTCTGCGCTGCAGCTGAGAATACTGCCAATGCAAATGCTTCTTTGTCAACTACTTGTGAGCAGCTGAACGTAAATACAAATCCTCCGGGAGCCACCTTGGAGATGGCGGCTGCGTTGAGTCGCTGATAAGCTCTGAGTGCATTCCTGAGGACTCCCCTATGTTTTGCAAATGCAGGAGGATCCACAATCATGAGATCGTATTTGCCTTCAGGAATTTCCTTCAGATAATCGATGGCATCTACGCATAGGCTGGTGTGTCTGGACTTGTCGAAGCCGCCGAGTTCCACGTTTTTGTCCACCAGAGCCATCGCCTTGGCAGAGCTGTCGACTGAGTCTACGTGGACTGCTCCTGCACCTAAAGCATAGATTGAGAAACCTCCGGTATAACAGAACAAGTTCAATACGTTACGGCCTTTGGCATAGCGCTCTACGAGGCGTCTATTTTCTCTCTGGTCCAGGAAAAATCCCGTCTTCTGGCCTTCCGTCCAATTCACGATGAACTTGTGTCCGTTCTCGGTTACGACCTGCTCGTTGTCATCGAATCCGTCCCTCTTGTAAAGGTAACCGTCCACGAGGTCCAGACCAGCCTTGAATGGTGCGGTTCCTGAACTCTTGTCATATACGGCTTTAAGTTTGTCTCCGTAGACTTTCACAAGCGCGTCTGCAATCTGTTTCTTCGCACGGAACATGCCGGCAGAATGAGCCTGCATAACGCATACGCCGTCATACCAGTCGATGATAAGCCCAGGTAGATTATCCCCTTCTCCGTGTACGAGTCTGTAACAGTTAGTATTACCGTTTTCTGTCGCCAAGCCGGTAGCCACACGCACCGCCAACGCCTTGGACAACATGGTTTCCCAATATCCTGCATTGATTACCTCGGAATCGAAACTCAAGACCCTGACCGCTATGGAGCCAATCTGATAATGACCGGCTGCAAGGAATTCACCATCAGCACCGTACACACTTACGACATCACCTTCTGCAGGGGTTCCCACTATCTGAGCTATAGCTCCTGAGAAAACCCATGGATGGAATCTCTTCAGAGAATCTTCCCTACCTTTTTTCAGTATTATCTTTGCCATTTGATTTATTTCTGGTTTTTCTGTTTCTATATTTTCTCTGGAAAAAGCGACGACGTTTTTCGAGGCGTTTCTTACGTCTTGCGGCTTTCAGTGCAGCCTCCTCCGGGAGCTGCGACGTTTCTTCGGCATTGACCTTAACCTTTTCTACTGGGGGAACAGGCGCGGGGTGCGGGTGCATTTCTTCCTCCGAAAGCGGATTTTTCTCCGATTTCATCAGTTTGTTGTACATTTCCCGGCAGATCCAGGCATCGGTTGCGGCATAGAGTCGCTGCTGCTCCGAAAGGATCTCAGCCTCCCAGTTGGAGAGTTGTTGGGTCTTCGAGATTCTGACGCCCAGGATGATCGCTGACATCTTCTTCACGCTCTTGTCCTTGATGCCATATTCCCATACAATCTTTTGAAGGTCAATGAAATTGGACGGTTCGAACTGGCAATAGCGCTGCAGTCCGCGCAAATCGTCATGGACAGCTGCACCGACTTTGATAATCTTCTCACTGGCCATGATGCGGCACAAACGATCATCCAAACCGAGAAGTTTTATTCTGAATAGAAATGCTTCCTTCGGTCCGGACAACTGGAGAAGTGAGACGCCGTATTTGGGCTGATCTGGAGAAAAGCAAGGCCTGGATTCGGTATCAAAGCCTATGATTTTCTGACGACTGAGGTATTTTATCGCATGTTCAAGTCTTGGGCCCGGCCGGTCTATCACCTCTATCTTTCCCCCGAACGCTGCGAGTTCAAGTTTTTCTATATCTTCCGGCATTACGCTACTTCGATACATACTTTTCGTAAGTTTTATGGGCATATTGCTTCATGAAGCCATACTGGGATTCTGTTATATCCCTGTCGTTGAGCTCCACGGTCAGGAAACTTTCCTTATCAGAGCCTGATGCCCTATTATATTTATACTCATCGGTATAGCAGTCTGGACTGAGGTACTTGTCTGCCGGCATGTCTGGCATCGGCATGACCGCATACATTTCCATAGCGGGATAAGCGACACGATGCGTAAATCCGTTAGTTCTACGCAGATAGCTTATGCACTCAGCCGCGGTGGCTATACGTGAGTCTATGAATTCGAAATCGTCAGAAAGAATACTTGAGTATGAAGCTATGCTGTCATCAGCATTGTCCTTCAACCTGCAGAACAGCGCATTCAATGAATCGGCGCGGAGCGGCATGGCATCCACCAGGACAGCGTCGATTTTGGTTTTCTGACCGGATTCCTTGCACATTTCGAGGAACGAAAGCATGCGTTTCTTCATGGTACCTGCTTCATCGGGGCAAACTGATTTGTACTTCAGTGACGGATATTCTTTCTGCATTCCCTCGAGTACGGTAGCGTAAACTCCGGAACCAAGAATTTCTGATGTGGTCCAGACTGCCAGTTCAGCTTTGTCGCCACCATGTCGTTTCATCGCATAGCGGAACATCGCATGAACAGGAGAGATGACATCGATTTCACTTCCTGTACCTTTAACCAGGGCCTCAATATCATCATAGCCATAAGCTGAAGTGTATGAAGACGTCAGCACTACGACTTTAGAAGATGATTTGTGCACTTTAGTGTCACGGTCATATTGGCTGAAGGCACATGAAGTATCTACAGCACTTATGAAGTTTTTCACTGTCAGTTCTTTAAGATACGTCTCGTTTCCTTTTTCCATATAACCGTAATACGGGCCGTTTGCCTCATCACAAATCAGAGATATGGTCTCTCCCGCGAAGTCCGGCAGGCCGTCAGGGACCTGGCGACCATCGACGTTGTCGAAGTGGTCGCAGCCGAGGAATTCATCGGCCAGGAAGATTACATCTTCCGCAGGTCCCACCAATGTTATAAGACCATCAGAGCCGCTGTCCCCGGAATGTTTTACTGTCTGGAAAGGAACAGATGTCGTATCTGAAAGAATCTCCTTTACATACGAAATGGACAAAGGGTCACCGGCCCCACGGTTTGAACATGAAACCATGAAGGTCGGTGACACAATAGATAATAATACTAGCAGTCTCTTCACAATCAATAAATTAGAAGAACAGCAGCTCCCTATATTTCGGCAGCGGCCACAGCTCGTCGTCTACAAGCATCTCGAGATGATCGGCGCTGTAACGTACCTTGTCCATCTCTTCTTTTACCTCTGTCGAATACAGTTTAGCTCTTTCGGACATGTCTTCCACCTTGTTGGCCTTCTTGCGGGCTTCGACAAGAGCTTCGACATCTTCCGAAATCTTGTTCACAAATCCTGAAATATTCTTATATGTTTCCATGTCGGCTTTGCAGAGTGTCTTGAAGTCATCTCCGAACACGTCTTTACAGCCCTGGATACTCTTTATCAAAATGTTCTGGTAGCTGACGGCTGCAGGAATCACATGATTCAGGCAAACGTCACCGATAACTCTGGCTTCGATCTGAAGTTTCTTCACATAAGTCTCATTGAGAACCTCATATCTGGCCTGGGATTCTGCCGGTGTGAGCACGCCAAGCTTGTCGAACATGCTTACAGAGTCCTCCTCGAGGAATACTTTATAAGCGTCCGGAACATTGCGCACTGCCCTCAAACCTCTTTTGGCAGCTTCCGCTTCCCATTCTTTGCTATAACCGTTACCTTCGAACATTACGTTCTGAGACTCTGTAATGAACTTTCTGATAACAGTAAGTATGGCAGCCTGACGGGTTTCGCCCTTGGCTTCAAGTTCATCGACCTCCTTGCGGAACTCGTTAAGACTCTCTGCTACAATGGAATTCAGTACATATGTAGCTCCTGCAGCATTGGCAGAAGAGCCTACGGCACGGAATTCAAAACGATTTCCTGTAAATGCGAAAGGCGATGTCCTGTTACGGTCAGTGTTATCCTGGACGAGGTCAGGGATAGAACTTACCATCTGGATAGATGCTTTGCCAGCCTCCAAGTCTGAAGGATCTTTCATCTTCATTATGCGATCGAAAATCGAAGTCAATGTAGATCCGGAGAAGATAGACATAACTGCTGGAGGTGCCTCATGACCACCAAGTCTATATGAGTTATTCAAGGTGCACACTGAACTGATAAGCAGATAATTATGCTTATATACCGCACGTACTACAGATGCATAGAATGCAAGGAACTGAAGGTTCTTGTTAGGTGTCTTTCCCGGAGAAAGAAGATTAACTCCAGTATCAGTCTGCATAGACCAGTTGCAATGCTTGCCGCTTCCGTTGATTCCGTCAAACGGTTTCTCGTGGAAAATAACTTTAAGATGGTGTTTCTCAGCTACTTTAGGCATAAGAATCATCAGGAGCATGTTCTGGTCGATGGCCTTGGTAGCTTCACAGAATACAGGAGCACACTCGAACTGGTTAGGTGCCACTTCGTTATGTCTTGTCTGAAGCTGAATTCCAAGCTTATATGCCTCTGTTTCAAAATCTTTCATGAATGCTTCCACACGCCCCGGAATGGCTCCGAAATAGTGGTCTGAAAGCTGCTGATCCTTCGCTGATGTATGTCCGATAACAGTCCTGTCGCACAATTTGAGGTCAGGACGTGCGTTGTACAATGATTCATCTACCAGGAAATACTCCTGCTCCAGTCCGACATTGACAGAAACCGACTTCACAGACTTGTCGAAAAGGTTGACGACAGATGTGGCTGCTGCGCTGAGTGCCTGGATGGATCTCAAGTTAGGAACTTTCATGTCAAGGGCTTCACCGGTATATGACACGAAGACAGACGGGATACAGAGTGTCTCGTCCAAGATGAAAACAGGAGAGTTAGGATCCCATGCGGAATATCCCCTGGCCTCAAATGTATTACGAAGTCCTCCGCTTGGGAAACTGGAAGCATCCGGCTCCTGCTGGACGAGTGCGTTGCCGCTAAATCTTTCGAATGCCTGGCCGTCCTTTACAGTGACGAAAGCCTCATGTTTTTCTGCTGTAGTTCCGGTAAGTGGCTGAAACAGATGCGTGTAGTGTGTAGCACCTTTCTCAGTCGCCCATGTCTTCATAGCTGAAGCGATTTCATTTGCGACAGCTCTGTCGATGGTTTTGCCGAACTTTACTGCAGACACAACAGAGTCATAGGCAGTCTGAGACATGTATCTCCTCATCTTGGCGAGGTCGAACACATTCTCTCCGAAGAAGGCTGATACGGGCCTCTTCTCAACGAAATAGCGCCCGGTAGTGTGAGCAGCAGCTTCGTCCAAAGCTCTTTGTCTGAAAGTTGACATAATTTAATAGATTTTGTTAAGTACGTCCACAAAGGTAAAAAAAATCACTATCTTTGTAAAACATATGAGATAGGTTTTTTATATAAAACGAATATTTATGCTTAACATCTCTCACAAATCAGAGCTGATGCCAGCTTCGGCCATCAGAAAACTTGTTCCTTTCGCCGATGCAGCCAAAGCCGAAGGCGTCAAAGTTTACCATCTTAACGTAGGTCAGCCAGACATAAAATCGCCGGCATGCGCCCTCGACGCCGTAAAGAATAACACGCTCGATCATGTTTCCTACACCAACTCCGCAGGACTTATAGAACTGAGGAAAGGTCTCGTCGAAAAGTACTATCATAACATCGGCATTGACATAGACGTTCCTGAACTTATAGTGACGGTTGCTGGTAGCGAGGGCGTAAACCTTTCACTTCAAATCACTTGTGACGAAGGCGACGAAGTTATCGTTCTGGAGCCGTTCTACACGAATTACAACACCTTCGCATTTATGAACGGGGTGACTCTGAAGGCCGTACCGACAGATATCCGCAGCGGCTTCAAGGTTCCGGAAATGTCTGAATTCGAGAAACTTATCACTCCGCGCACCAAGGCTATCCTCATAAGCAATCCGGGAAATCCTACAGGTACACTATACACGAAGGAGAATATGCTGGCTCTCGGCGAGGTGGCCAAGAAGCATAATCTGTTTCTCATTTCGGATGAAGTTTACCGCGAGTTCTGCTACACCGACGAGCCGCATTTTTCAGCGATGAACATTCCAGGCTTGGAACAGAATGTTATCCTGATAGATTCAGTATCAAAGAGATACAACCTGTGTGGCTGCCGTATCGGATGTATTATTTCGCACAACAAGGACGTAATGGCCGCCGCAATGAAATATGCCCAGGCGCGACTCTGCCCTCCTGTTTACGGACAACTCGCAGCATTAGGCGCGTTAGATACGCCTGCAGAGTATTTCGCAGCCGTGAAAGAGGAATATATAAAGAGAAGAGATTATATGGTCAAGCGACTTAACGATATGCCTGGCGTATATTCACCGCTCCCGATGGGTGCATTCTATACCATCGCCGAGATTCCGGTGGACAACGCCGAGAGCTTCGCGAAATGGATGTTGACAGACTTCCGCCTCGAAGGCCAGACAACGATGGTAACGCCTGCCGCCTCTTTCTACAAGACACCGGGCAAAGGCCTGAATCATATCCGAGTAGCATATGTCCTCGAAGTTCCGGAACTCGAAAAAGCCCTAGACGTCCTCGAGAAAGGCCTTGCCACCTACCCGGGACGCCGCTAACGTAGTGGTGCGGTGTCCGTCGCGGACTCGCAGTCACGATAGCTTCGGGATATGGAAGGTGCCGGCAACGCTGGAGAGACAATCGTCATGCGAATGTCCATTGTGGTGCAGGAGTCAGGTGGAGGTCCTCCCGTAGACCCGCAGTCACCATGGTTTCGGAGTATGGAAGGTGCCGGCAACGCTGGAGGGACAACAGCCATGCGAATAGCCATTGTGGTGCAGGAGTCGGGTGGAGGTCCTCTTGCAGACCCGTGGCCACCCATGGCCTCGTAAATGGGAGGGGCCCAGCTCCGCTGGGAGGGATGAGCGAAGCGAAGGTCTGCGAGAGGACCTCCACCCGACGTCGTTACCCCAACATCCGCTACCTAAGCCCCAGCACCTCCAATATTTTAGGAATGAGCATAGAATGCAGATACTCCTCTTCCATGTAATGAGTACCCTTGTATGTCGCATAACTGTCTGAGCCGAAAAGCCCAGCCCACTTGCGGACATTCACGATACCGGACTTCATATAGCGGTCCTCCGTACCGAAAAACGCAAAGAAATAGTCCTTACTTCCATGTAAAGGAGTGCAAACCAAAAGCTTACGCCACATACCACGATAATGGGACAGAACCTTATGCGAGAAATCCAGAACCTGACGCTCCCCAGGCACCGGCTTGAAAATCCGATGCATAACCCAGGACGCACCAGGCATCCAACTGGCAGCCGCCATCCAACGTGCAGCACCGATGGCAGGAGAAACAAAAAGATGAGGAACACCACGCTGAAGAATCGCGTGCAAAGAACCCAGTGACTCCCCTATCACCAACTGCGGCCGCAACTCCTCCCGCCAGGAAGAAATCTGCCTTTCGGCAATATAAGGATCGATATCATAAGTCCTTACGACTATGTCAATGCGAATGTCCGGATCATGCACATATTCATTTATGTGCTCATTCAAAATGGACGGAATACGGCTATCCACGCCGCCGCCCATCCCGTGAATATATAATATGGTATATTTACGACTCATAATATTGTAAATTTAGTAATATTTATGTAATTTTGTGTCATTGAGACACTAAAACAAACAATTTAATTAAGATTTATTAAAAAAAATGAACAGATTTCTGACAACTTCCTTGTTGGCATGTTGCGTTCCGATGCTCATGCTCGCACAGCCGGGAAAAGAGGCAAAACCGATCGAGTATCAGTTTACCACTGTTAAGGCTAACCCTATCACCCCAGTGAAGAACCAGTACCGTTCAGGCACATGCTGGTGTTTCTCTACCCTCGGATTCCTCGAGTCAGAGGCTATCAGAATCAACAATATCAAGGATTCAACACTCTATCCTGACTTCTCTGAAATGTTCGTAGTAAGCCACTCTTACCAGGACAGAGCTGAGAAATATGTGAGACTCGACGGCAAACTTAACTTTGCAGCCGGCTCTGAGGCCAACGACGTCCTCACCATAGTAAAGAAGTACGGACTTGTTCCTCAGGGAGTTATGCCAGGTCTCAACTATGGTACAGAACTTCCGGTTCACGGAGAGCTCGATGCACTCGCACTCAGCTATGTACAGACAGTCGTTACAAACCCTAACAGAGTTCTTTCTACAGCATGGAAGAAAGGCTTCGAAGGCATCATGAACGCTTACCTCGGTGAGTGCCCTACAGAGTTCGAATACAACGGCGTAAAATATACACCGGAATCATATCGTGACTCTTTCAAGATCAACCCGGATGACTATGTATCATTGACCTCATTCACACACCATCCGTTCTACGAGCAGTTCGCACTCGAAATCAGCGACAACTGGCGTTGGGGTATGGACTGGAACGTTCCTATCGAAGAGTTCATGCAGGCACTTGACAATGCTATCGAGAATGGCTACACTGTATTTTGGGGTACGGATGTAAGCGAAAAAGGCTTCACCCGTGACGGACTCGGCATCCTTTACAAGGAAGAGGTCAAGAAAACAGCAGGTTCAGACCAGGAGCGTTGGGTAGGCAAGAGCACAGAGAAAGTGGATGAGCCACAGGCACCAGAAGAGCAGGAAGTTACTCAGGAATACCGCCAGAAATGCTATGACAACAAGACCCTTACCGATGACCATGGAATGATGATCTATGGTATCGCCAAGGATCAGTTCGGCAAAAAATACTACATGGTAAAGAACTCTTGGGGCGGTGCTGGAAAATATAACGGAATCTGGTATGTTACAGAGGCTTTCGTCGCTGGCAGATCTATGGATATCGTTATGCACAAAGATGCCCTTCCAAAGAGCTTGGCTAAGAAACTCAAGATCAAATAATGCAAATTATCAAGCATATACCTAATACAATCACCTCAATGAACCTGCTTGCAGGCACTCTTGGGGTGATTTTCACCTTAGACGGACGAATAGACATAGCCTTCCCGTTAATGCTGGCTGCCGCAGGATTCGACTTCTGCGACGGATTTGCAGCAAGATTTTTGAATGCATATTCCAACATCGGCAAAGAGTTGGACTCTCTTGCAGACATGGTTAGCTTCGGAGTCCTTCCGGCCATCATGCTGTACAAGATAATGTGCATCTGCGGGACATGGCACATCGCCATATACATACCGCTCATTCTCGCCGCCTTTTCGGCATTGAGACTAGCCAAATTCAACCTGGACGAACGCCAGCACGGCAGTTTCATCGGACTGCCTACACCGGCAGCAGCCATGATTTGCGGCTCACTCGCCTACTATGTGGAGCGCAGCCCGGAATCATGGATCAGCTCACTCTGCGGTACTTGGTTCTTTATACCGGTCGTGGCGATTATACTTTCAGCAGTTCTAGTCAGCGAAATTCCTATGTTTGCTATGAAATTCGGCAAAGGAATAGAAACTGACCTCAAGACCAAATTCCTTCGCATAGGATTCTTCTCAGGAATCGTCTGCATCATCATCGCGGTAGTCGTTTCCGGCGGAAACTGGTCACTGATAGTGTTATACATGTTTATCTACTATCTGCTTCTTAACCTTGCAGCCACGCTCATCAAACGCTAAATCGTGAGCTGAATATCAGTAAACGCTTATAGCAGACAGAACGAACATAGACGAAAAATAAACGGAGACTGAATATCACAGCCTCCGTTCATTTTTTCGTCTCGCAAACGCCGATAACTCAGCAAGTTATAATCGGCATCCCAGACTAATAATTCTCAGCCTTGATCTGGAAATAACTCTTCGGATGCTTGCAGACAGGGCAAACCTCAGGAGCCTTCTTTCCGATTACAATATGACCGCAGTTAGAGCACTCCCAAATCATATCCTGCTCACGAGAGAATACTACGCCACCTTTCACATTCTCAAGAAGCTTTCTGTAACGCTCTTCATGAGTCTTCTCGATAGCGCCAACTTTCTCGAAAAGGAATGCGATATCCTCGAAACCCTCTTCCTTAGCGGTCTTTGCAAATCCGGCATACATGTCGGTCCACTCATAATTCTCGCCTGCTGCAGCATCCTCAAGATTAGCTGCCGTGCTAGGAACCTCACCGCCATGGAGGAACTTGAACCAAATCTTGGCATGCTCCTTCTCATTCTTGGCTGTATCCTCGAAGAGTTTGCCTATCTGAATATAACCATCTTTAATAGCCTTGGAAGCATAATAAAGATACTTTGTGTGAGCCTGTGACTCACCTGCAAATGCAGTCATGAGATTCTGCTCAGTCTTGGATCCTTTCAATTCTGCCATAATAGTATAAGTTTAACATTCAAAGTTAATAAATATTTCGCAATTTCAGTAGAGAACTCTAAAAATTTACGCCAAAATCCTTTGCAAGACCACCGGCACTGGTCTCCTTATAAAGCGAAGGAAGATCATGTCCGGTCTGCTTGAGAACCTCCACTACCCTGTCAAACGACACGCGATGCCTGCCGTCAGAGAAAGCCGCATAAAGGTTCGCATCCAAGGCACGAGTAGCAGCAAATGCGTTACGCTCTATACATGGAATCTGGACAAGACCGCATACAGGGTCACAAGTCATGCCAAGATGGTGTTCCAGAGCCATTTCCGCAGCATATTCGATCTGTGAAGGGCTTCCGCCGAAAAGCTGGCAAGCAGCTGCTGCAGCCATAGCGCAAGCCACGCCGACCTCACCTTGGCAACCGACATCAGCACCCGAAATGGAAGCATTGCGCTTCACCACATTGCCTATAATACCCGCAGTAGCCAAGGCATGAAGAATCTTGGTATCACTGAAGTTATGACCCTTCTGCAAATGATATAGAACCCCGGGAACAACGCCACAGGAACCACAAGTTGGAGCGGTGACAATCTTTCCGCCGGACGCATTCTCCTCGCTGACAGCCAATGCATAAGCATAGACAAGACCACGAGTCTGAAGTGACTGCTTGTATCCGGTCGCCTTTACATAGTATGTCGGCGCCTTCCTGGCCAAGTTCAAAGGTCCCGGAAGCACGCCCTCATGCTCGATTCCACGTTCCACAGACTTCTTCATGGCATTCCAAATCTCCAACAAATAGTCCCAAATTCCGGCGCCCTCGCAAATATCCACATATTCCCAATATCCACGTCCCTCTTTTTCACACCAATGCATGATATCTGTCAAATGATGCATTTCATAGACCTTGTTGTCCGTATCGAAACGGTCTCCCTCTTTCTTTCCTTCAGACAGCGTACCGCCACCGACACTATATACGGTCCATTCTCCCGTCACAATTCCATCATCGTCTAAAGACTTAAACGTCATGGCATTAGGATGAAATGGCAGGAAAACTGTCGGTTTCCAGATAATTTCCACCGGAGCGACAGGGCTCAACTCATCGATTATAGCTACATCTGTCATATGACCTTTTCCTGTAGCCGCAAGACTGCCATAGAGAGTTACCTGAAAGGCCTTGGCGTCTCTATGTCCATTCAAGAAAATCTGAGAGGCACGAACAGGTCCCATAGTATGGCTGCTCGATGGACCTCTTCCGATTTTGTATAATTCTTTGAGTGATTTCATCGTTCGATTTATAATATCAAATAATTTATATTCTAAAGACTGACAGGTGATGATTCCAAGATGAGACTCTGCAATGCTTTGATTTCATTATACTTAGGAGTATCATCTTTAAATACGGGAACTATTCCGCGCACCTTGTCATACAGTTTTCTTGTAGCAGGAGCAAGCTTGTCAGCCACATCGAGGCAATCCACCGCCTGAACCAATGCCATAAGATGAATAGCCAGCACCTGGCTGCAATTCTCCACGACCGTGCGACAAATAAGCGCAGAGTTTGTTCCCATGCTCACAATATCCTGATTATCATTATTGTTAGGAATAGAGTGGACATACATCGGATTCGACAATGTCTGACTTTCAGCAGTCGTAGACGTAGCTGTAAACTGAGAAGCCTGCAAGCCATAATTCAGTCCCAATACGCCCAGATTCACGAAAGGGGGCAGGATTCCGTTAATCCTGTCATGGAACAAGTAGTTCATCTGTCTCTCCGCCAGCATAGTCATCTTGGTCACGGCTATTTTCAGCTTATCCATCTCGAAAGAGATATAATCCCCGTGGAAGTTGCCGCCATGAATGACATTGGCACTGGCCATATCGACTATAGGGTTATCGTCCACCGAGTTGACCTCATCCTCAATCACCTGTCCGGCATTCTTGAGAGTGTCATATACTGGGCCCAAAATCTGAGGAACGCAGCGCAAAGAATAATAAGGCTGAACCTTTTGTTTGAACACCTGCTCGCCTGACTTATGAAATAGTTCTAGCTTTCTGTTTCTCAGCAACTTGCTGCCTTCTGACAGCGAGCGCATAAGTTCGGCCACACGAATCTGTCCAGGATGAAATTTAAGCCCGTTCAGAACTTCTGACATAAAATCATCGTAAGAAGACGCGATCTCGTTCATCATCACCGAACACAAAATCTCCCACCCCAACAATCTCTCTGTCTGCAGGTAATTAATCGTGCCTATACCGGTCATGACGGCTGTACCATTAGTAACCGCAAGCCCCTCACGGATATGCATTTGCAGAGGCTCCAGACCATTCTCCGCCATCACCTCGCCTGCCGGTCGGATCTCGCCCCTGTATGAAACCTCGCCCTCGCCTATTAAGGCCAATGCTATATGAGCGAGTTGCACCAGATCGCCGCTGGCTCCGACACTGCCATGACGAGGAACCACAGGACAGATTCCCCTATTTACAAATTCGATGAGAAGGTCAATGAGGGTGACATGTACTCCAGAATGTCCCTCAAGAAACGTCTTCAGGCGCGATAACATGGCAGCCCTTACGCAAATATCAGGAAGACGTTCTCCAGCACCCGTGGAGTGACTGCGAATAATGTTGTACTGCAATTCCTTGAGATGCTCATCCTCGATTCTCCACTGTGCCATGGGACCGAATCCCGTATTGATTCCATAAATAACCTTATCCTTGGAGAATTCCTTCAGAAATTCATAGCTTGCCACGACCTGACTTCTGAGTTTTTCAGAAATCCGGATAGTTTCGCCATTGTATAGGATCTGCTCCATTTCACGGAGTGTCAGCCGATCATTTACCTCTATCATCGCTTTTCGATTTATTTTACAAATTTACTCATAAATAGGTAAGCGGCAAAAATAACTTGGTAAAGATTTGTGATGGATTTTCGAGGATAGATTCCTTTTAGAAGAAGGAGTGT
>UREV01000008.1 GCA_900546925.1 uncultured Bacteroides sp. | reverse complement strand
GGTGGTATGTCCGCCACAAGGGCGTCATTTCCACCTTGCTGGGGTTATATGGCTCATCAATGTCGGCGAAGCCGCCACTGAAGAGCCTGCAGCCACAGTGGTTGGCCGACGAGATACGGCAGCAGCTGCTGAAGGCGGCGGGGTTGTATGAGGATGCGGATGTTATAACTGAGTAATTATTCAGCAGTTGTCGCTATATATATACTGTTTTTGTTATCTTTGAGCATCTATCAAAAGCAAGCATTATGGAACCAATTGTTGTAAGCAGAAAACCCTGCAAATGCCCGAAATGTGGCGGAAAGGTTGTCAAAATTGTTTATGGAGAACCATGTCCTGAACTCTTTGAACAGGCCGAGCGTAAGGAAGTAGTTCTCGGAGGCTGCTGCATCAATCTAGATGGTAATGGAAGGATTCAAAGCTGACAGGGGCATTGGCTGAAGCTATGTACGGATGTAAATACAGGCTTCTGAAAGAGAAATACGGAAGCAACTGGTACAATTTCATAGTATATCCGGATGCTATAAAGGAAGGTATTATGCGAATAAAGGACTACCAATATGAAAACCGCAACTTCTTCCCGAAAAACAGTGCTCTGACAAATGTTGAAAGGCATATATGGACAAGCTACGACAGCAGTTTTGAAAACAGACAATTCAGCCCGGAAGACTATCGCAGACATATCCGTTCATCCCATACAGGTTGGGAATACCGCTATGGAATCTATCTTGACGATGGTTGGGTATATGTATACCGCAGTGCCGTCCTGCTTGCGAGATTCCGATATGTTCAGGAGGGCCGTTTCTACACCATCAAGGATGTTCAGAAAAGCGACCAATCGCAAGAAGTCCCTGATATCGCAATCGGGGAAGCACTCAAAGGTGAACCGGATTACAGATAGAAAGGAGAATGGGCAATGCCTGTCCCGAACTGGGGCATTATCTCCCAACAGCTTGCGATAAAGTTCGAAGACAGCTACAATTTGCTGTAGATTTGTTATATTTACACAAAATAAATCGAAATTTACTTATAACGATATGAAACGCATCTTGACTTTATTTGCAGCTATAATGTTGTCAGTATTTCAGGCAAACGCACAGACCGGCACTTGGTCCGGCAAACTTGATGTACAAGGCACAAAACTCTCTCTTGTCTTTCATCTGGATGGAGATAATCCTACCATGGATTCCCCAGATCAGGGAGCGAAAGGGATTCCTGTTCAGATCGAAAGGAAGAGTTATGGAGGACTTACGATCAAGATACCATCGTTGGGAGCCAGCTACGAGGGCATATATATGGTGCAGCAGGTAGTAGGAACCTTCAAGCAATCTGGCATGTCGTTGCCTTTGACTCTTATGCCAGGCGAAGATAAACCGAAGCGTCCCCAGACACCTCTGGGCCCGTTTCCATATACCACTGAGGAAGTCACTTTCATGAATGGAGATGTCGCCCTCAATGGTACTCTCGTGCTCCCTGAAGGATATAGCCGCACTACTCCAGTTCTCATTATGGTAACAGGCAGCGGACAGCAGAACCGTGATGAAGAAATCTTTGAGCATAAGCCATTCGCTGTGATTGCCGATGCTCTTGCAAGAGCTGGAATCGCAACCTTGAGATATGACGATAGAGGTTTCAGCGGATATAAAGGGAATATCAACGACTGCACTACTGAAGATTTCAAGAACGATGCACTTTCCGGTATTGAACTTCTCAGAACACGCTTTGATAAGGTCGGTGTGATAGGACACAGCGAAGGCGGCACAATAGCATTGATGCTTGCAGCTGAACAGAAAGTTGATTTCGTAGTCTCCCTTGCTGGAATGGTTATATCAGGTGCAGAAACTCTCGTATGGCAGAACAAAGTCGCACTACAAAAATCAGGATTGACAAATGAGCAGATTGATTCATACTGTAAAATGCTTGAAAAGGCATTTGATGTAAGGGCGCACGGAGGCAGAATGCCTGATCCTGATGACTATGATGTTCCCGAAGTGCTGATGCAGAATTATTGGGCTGTAGTAGCACAGATTCAGATGCCATATATGATACATTTCCTCAGATTGGATATGCGTCCTTTGCTTAGTAATGTAACCTGCCCTGTTCTTGCTCTCAATGGAACAAAAGATGTTCAGGTGGAGCATGAAAGCAACCTGTCGGCTCTCCGTAATACTCTGCCGTCAAACTCAAAGAACCTGATTGAAAGCGTTGATGGAGTCAATCACCTTTTCCAGCACTGCAAGACAGGAGCAGTGACTGAATATCGAGATATAGAAGAGACCATATCACCGGCAGTGCTTGAAACAATTATCAATTGGATTTCACGCAGCATTTAATCTTAAACCGACAAATCGGAATTTGTACTACCTATTGTCAAACAGTATGGAGGATTTTATACTCAGAGAAATAGACCGGCTGGGCGAGATGCTACTGATTATCGCTCGGAAACTTGGCCTGCAGGAGGACGTTATGCCGGATTATTCCCTGTTAGATGTCAAGGATGAATTCGATAAAGCGGTCTGCCCAATTAATCTGGATGCTTTACTTGAACAGGAGAATCCAGTCTGGTATCTTGTGGAAACTGAGAAGATTTCAGACTACGGTCTAGAGACATTTATTGAGATTCTATTTCATTCCGACCTCGACGAAGACAGGAAGGCGGCAATCCTACACGATGCTCTTGCATATCTGGACGGTAAGGGATTTTTCTCTTTCAAGCTTCATGCTCTGAGCAACAGTTGAATTCGAATTTATCTAACAGCCTTGACATATTTCAGCTGACGCCCCCATAGAAAGCGGTCAAGCTCGTCTTCCTCCGCTGTCGCTCCGTAAGACCAGCTTGGTTCCAGCCCCTCCGCCACTATCGCGGCTCCGGGACTTCCACTCTATAGACTCCGCGCAGAAAGACTCCATGCCTTCCCTTCAGGAAGTTGCGCAGACTATAGTGTATGCGCTCCGATGATACACCCGGGAAGACAGTTGCCATTGCCGAATGATAGGCACTGTCCACAGACTTTCCTCTTCGGGCAGAGCGGTATCATCCTCTGATGCTGTCTTATGAGTGGCTTAGCCGCCGTTGCTCCCACACGCCCAGCCAATTCCGTCCTCGGTGGCTCCGCCACCTCGTCCGCACCGACTTTCCCCAGCAGCTGCGCTGCGGCAGATGCAAAAGGACTATCTTATATCAAAGTTGTATGGTTATTGCTTGAAAGGTACAATAGGCATATTATAATTGCTGCAATTAATGGTTGACCAAATTTATCAAATTGAGGGACAAATATGAAACGCATATATATTGCAATAATGGCTTTGACAGGCATCATTCTATCTGGATGCAATAAAGAAAACCCGGCAGATAAGGTTGAAACAATACTGATGTACGTGTCCTCTGAAACCGGCAATTCCCAGCCTTGGGGAAGTGAGACCTCCTTTGAGTGTATGCTCGTCAAGGAAGAAGGTGAATCCGAATTCCATCCACTACCCTATGGGGACATCGAAGGATTTGAATATCAGCAAGGCCACGAATATGAGTTGAAAGTACAGAAAACGACACTTGCAAATCCACCAGCAGACGCATCCAACATTGCCTATAAACTTCTGGAAATTATAAGCGACATTCCAAAAGCTGATCCAAGACCTCAGGAGTTACCCGAAGAAGCCAAGTTCAAACTCCAGATGGCACAACTTTTACCATTTATGAATCTGGACACTCAGCTTCCAGCTCCATTTGATTACCTGTTGTTCCGGATAACCGACAATAATGACGATTATTCATTTCCTTCACAACCTGAATATCTGAAATACTACGATTTGATAGAAATGTCATCCCCGGGGCTTCCGGACACGTTCACGGTTTATAAAGACGAAGGCACAAGTTCCAGTTTCACATCACAATGGGGCTCGTATTTCTGGGAAATAACAGATTTTCCTCTATTTCTCAAAGGTTATAAGGACGGGGAGTTCATATACGAATATTCCATTACCCAGGTGATGCGCCAGCGCGATTTCATCGGAATTGACTGGAAGAATGGGGACATAACCATTTCAAATCCCACCACCAATTGCATCTTCAACATCCTTGACAAGCGTTATGAATTTCTCCTGACTGATACTCAAATAGTCAATGATACTCCATATATCAAGATTATGCTGCGCAACTCGGCATCACTTTCAGATGCAGATTATCTCAAAGGGCAGGAAAGCGGATTGAAATGGCTGTTGAATAAGTATTTGGGTAATAAAACTTCATCCTCTGCATCTTCATTCAAAACGCTCCCGGAAGGTGCTGAAATTGTTGAAACTTATGAGAATAATACGACTCGAGCAGCACTTGTCCATAAGCCAGAGGACGAGATGAACGAAGAACGTTTCTATGTCATTGCAGAAGCAAAATAATTATCGAGGTTAATCTCGTCTTCCCTTCTAGAATTTGCGCAGACTCTCGTGTCTGCGCTCCGAAGAAACGCCCGGAAAGACAGTGACCATTGCCGCTAGCGCGTCAACGTCCACAGACTTTCCCAATGGGCAGATAGGAACCGGAAGATTGTCATTCCGCTGCCACGTCTGCTCGCTGAAACAGTCCACCGGACTGTTTCTGAATCGGGAAATAGAGGATTGGGAGATGTTTCACCGTGGATGTGCGCAAGGACACACGCGATGAAACACTACCGAACATCAAGGGCTTCAACTATTCGGAGGAGACCATCTGAAACATCTTTCCGGTCAGAGGTCGTGAGTCTTCTGGCCGGAATTCTTATTCGTTTACCAGCAATTTATAGCCTTCGCCTCTAACGTTCACGATACGGATGCGTGGGTCGGGTTCGAGACGGCGGCGGAGTTTGGAGATGAATACCTGAAGGCTGCGGGAGTTGAAGAAGTCGTCGTCGCCCCAGATTTCCAGAAGGAGAGGTCTTGTGTAGAGGGTCTCTCCTTTGCTTGCACAAAGAAGTTCGAGGATCTTTGCTTCGCGTGGCGAGAGTTCTTCAGATGTGCCGGCATGATCGAGACGGAGTGTGTCCGGATGGAATGTGAATTCACCAATCCTGTATGTCTGAGGAGCAGGAGCGGTCTGAACCTGCCTTCTTCCTGCCAATGAGCGCAGCCTGACAATCAGTTCCATCATCCCGAACGGTTTCTTGAGATAATCGTTTGCTCCGAGTTCAAAGCCTTCCACAACGTCATCTATGGCAGATCTTGCTGTCAGGAACAGTACCGGAGTCTGCTGATCGGTCTGTCTGATCTGCCTTACCATAGTGAATCCGTCCATCTTGGGCATCATCACATCTGCAACCAGGACATCAGGCTTTTCCGCATAGAACATACGCAGTCCTTCCTCACCATCCATTGCGGTGCGGACATTGAAGCCCTGGCTGGTCAGGGTATTGCGGATGATCAGGACGAGGTCGGGCTCGTCTTCTACAAGGAGTATGTTGATGTTTTCGCTCATAATGTCAATGTGAATGAAGTGCCTTTGCCCGGCTCGCTTTCCACGCTGATGTTCCAGCCGTGCTTTTCTACGATGCTATGGACATAATACAGTCCGAGGCCGTAACCCTTCACATCGTGAAGATTGCCGGTGTGGGCCCGGTAGAACTTCTCGAATATATGCTTCAGGTCCGATTGTGACATCCCTATGCCGTTGTCGCTGACGGTCAGTCTGTCTCCCTCGGCAGCAATGTGTATTGCGACCTTTTCGCCGGAATATTTCACGGCATTGTCTATCAGGTTGTTCAGGATGTTGCTCAGATGCATCCTGTCTGCATTGACGGTGAAATCAGAAGGAATATCAACAGTGAATGTCACATCCTTTTCCGCTTTCATCCTGTGCTTTTCTACAATATCATCGACCAATGCAGCAAGATCGATGTCTTCACGGTGAAGAACCAAGCCTTTCCTGCGTTCCATACTCATAGACAGGATCTGCTCGACAAGTCCGCTCAGATGCTCCAGCTGGCTCTGCGATATCTCGAGATATTTCCTTCGCTGCTCCGGAGAATCTTCATCAGGGAAGTTCAGCAGGGCATCATTGGCTGCATAGGCGACAGATATCGGGGTCTTGAGTTCGTGAGTCATATTGTTGGTGAAGTCAGACTTCATGTCATCGAGAGACTTCTGAGTGCGGATGACGTGTATCAGATACAGGAAGACTGCGATAAGGACGATAAGAATCAGAATAGAGGCGACAAGGATTCCAGTCATCTGCTTCAGGACAGCCTTTCCTACAGGCTCAATCCACAGTCTGTACATTGCCGTTTCCTGAACATCGAAGACGTATTCAAATGAAATAGCATCATCACTTGGCACATATCCATCCGTGCAGAGCGAAGCAAGTACTTTTGGTTCTCCTTTCTCCACAACTGTGACATTAAGATTCACAAGAGAGTCAGCGAAAGTAATCAGTTCTATCTTATGTTGGCCGTCCAGTCCGGCCTCCTTCAAAGACACTGTCAGCAGCGAATCAAGAAGCCCAAAGTTCAGATTACCGTCTATCGCATCTATTCCGCTGTGCATTCCTCGGATCATCTGAACGGACATGTTATCCAGAGATTCGAACATACTTTCCTGTTCTGATCTCTCCGGCTTCGGAGGGAGGCTGTCGGTCTGGACCACACTGCTGGTTGTCTGGCTGACTCTCTTTGTCACTCCGGTCATATGGCCGTTTATCTGTCTGCCCAAGGTGTCCTGTTCATATTGCGTCGTGTTGATCTGTGACACAAGTGTACCTCCAGATCCATATCCGGCAGCGACCGTGATGTCTCCGGCAAACCCGATTCCTGACTTTTCATCGCGGACTCTCTGCAGACGAGCCATCATTTCGCTGAAGTCGCTGGTCCTGAGTGCTGTTCTGACAGCATTCTCGGTCGTTGTAACCTCGCTGCGATACATTCTTACCAGCCACCAGCTCTGATATGTAAACAGGCAGGACATGACTACGATGACCGCAACTGCTATATGTTTCAGTTTATGCTTCATATCTGCAAAGTTATTCAAATATCCATTGTATTCGCAGACGTTAACACTATTTAACACTGTTTAACATTGGATAACATATTTTGACGAATGTGTTTGAGAACTTTGCGGAAACAAAAAGACACTGAAGTATGAAACGGACATTATTCATCATTGTATTTACAGCCATGTGCTTCAATGCTGGGGCTCAATCCAAGGACGAGAAGCTTGACAGCCTCTATTATTCGTTGCCGGAAGCGATGGTGACAGGTGAGAAGCCGATTGTAAAGGCTGACAAGGGAAAGCTCATCTATGATCTGCCACATATCATCAAGGATCTTCCTGTCGACAATGTATTTGATGCTATCAAGGAACTGCCGGGAGTGACCGAAAAGGACGGTTCATTCACTCTCGCCGGAAGAGGTGTGAAGGTCGTGATCGACGGCAAGGTGACGAATATGTCTTCCGAGCAGCTGAATACTCTTCTGAAGAGTATTCCGGCTTCAAACATTGCCAATGCAGAAGTGATGTACAGTGCTCCTGCCAAGTATCATGTGCGTGGGGCGATGATCAACATAACACTAAAAAAGGCGGACGACAGCATAGCGCCGGTAGAGGGTGAAGTCGGGGGCAAATGGCAGTATGACAACAGGCACTCATTTCAAGAAAGAGCCAGTTTGATTGTCAATAAGGGAAAGTTCTCCGGAGATATTCTGTATTCGCATACACACGGAAAGAGTTTGAGTGAGACGGGAAGCGAGGCTCATCACAGTCTGAATGACGGCACTGTCCACGAGATCATTGATACCTCCACTTCTGAAAGCCAGAGTCATCGTCACAACTGGAGGGTCGGAGCAGACTATAATTTCGGCCAGAAGCACAGCCTTAGCGGAGTATATACCGGATCGTACGCAAAAGGAACCGGAGTATATACGACTACAGGTTTCCATAATGCCGTAAACAATGCGCTTTCAGTCAATCAGATGCATAACGGACGAATAGACTACAATGCGCCGTTCGGTCTGTCTGCAGGGGTGGAATTCACATCATACAAGGCCCCGATCATTCAGGCTCTGAACAATCCTGACGGAAGCAATATACTTACTGCAAACGACAATCAGCACATCACAAGATGGAAGGCATTTGTGTCGCAGGAACACAATACAAAGAACGGCTGGGGCATAAACTACGGAGTCAATTTCAATATGGCAAAGGATGACAGCTGGCAGAAATATACCGGAACCGGAGAACTGCCGGGAGATATGTCGGCCGTGCAGAGAGAGAACATATTGAACATCTATGCGGGATTCAACAAGAGTTTCGGTGAGAAACTGATGATGGATGTGTCCCTCGCGGGAGAAAGATACGAGAGTGAGGTATGGAAGAAGTGGGATATCTATCCCAATGCAGTCCTGGTCTATACACCAAATAAGGATAACCTCTTTCAGCTATATGTCAACGGCAACAGAGATTACCCGGAATACTGGGCTGTAAAGAGTGCTACAAACATCAGTTCGGGAGGTTATTCAGAAATCATCGGAAATCCCGATCTTTCTCCTGCAAGTTCCTGGTTCGCTCAGTTCATATATCTCTTCAAGAACAAATATATGCTCGCTGCCTGGTTCGGTCATACTGACGACTATTTCGTACAGACACAATATCTCGACCCAAACCGTCTGAAAAGCATATTCAAATGGGTAAACTTCGACTATCAGCAGACAGCAGGACTGCAGCTTGCCATACCTTTCAAGGCAGGACAGTGGCTGGACTCAAGACTTACTGTCACCGGTCAGTACCAGCACGAGAAGGATTCGGACTTCTATGATATGTCCTTTGACAGGCACAAGGTATATCTTTATGTTATACTGAATAACAATTTCACGATTTCACGCAAGCCGCACCTGATAATGAATGTGAACGGAAGTTATAATACTGCTGCGATTCAGGGACTGTACGATCTGCCGCAAAGCGGAAATCTGGATATGTCACTTACCTGGCGTTTCCTCAAGGAAAAGGCAAATCTTACTGTGGGCTGCTATGATGTTCTGGAGACTAAGGGAATCTCCCCTTATATGAACTGTGGCAAGCAGATAGTCTATAATCATTATCCTTCATACAGGGAATTCAAACTGACTTTCTCGTACCGCTTCGGAGCATACAAGGATAAGGAGAGGAAAGAGGTCGATACGAGCCGGTTCAGGTAAAATGAGCCTTCTGGCCGGAGTTACAATACATATAATACTGTGAGAAAATAACGATTAAACAAAAACTATATCAACTCTGAAATTGTAATAATGCAATACGAAAATGCGTTCGTGCTGGGCGAACACCGACAAAGGCCGCCGGATCGAATCCGACGGCCTTCTTTATTACACATTATTTTCAATTCCAATCTACTCGATGCTTTTCACGCAGCGGACGGAAAAGCCATGATAACTGGCTCCAGAAATTGTTCTTACCACTGCTTCATTCTTCTTATATGATGTATTTTCTCCTGTGATATTATCAGCAGTAAAATCCATATACGAATAATTTCGGTAGCTATAGTTTTCATCTTCAGTAATATCTGAGGCCCAATATTGTCCTCCTGCATTATCTGAATCATAGCGGTTCAATGCCGCATTATTCATATTCTTGAAATACTCTTCAGTATCAGTATTTGAGCTGCTAAGGCATCCCGCAACACAGAATTCAAGTGCTGCACCTGTCTGGGGATTCCATAAATCCCACACAGCCGCCTTTCCGGATGAGGTCTTGCCTTCAAAACTTGCCACCCCGTGCAACTTGTCCTTCAAACCAACCGTTGAACGGCATCCATCAGAAGAAATCAATTTTGAAAGTGCTTTCCACTCTGCCATTGTTGGGACACGCCATCCTTCCGGGCAAGGATTGCCCATTCCAAGATATGGCTTATCATCGGTTTCAGGCCAGTTGAAATCAACGGTCGGATCCTGACCTGTTTCAGGATCATCGTATTTGAACCAGTTATTACTTGCTGCATAATAAGTTTTATCATCAACTGCTTTTATCGCTCCGGTATCATCATACTCAGAATAAGCGAATTTGGTGGTATTGTCCTCACAATAAGGATATTGCCCTGCACGGCGGCCCCACTGATAGTATTCGCCGAACGGATGTTCAAGGTTGAATCCGAGGTTGCAAGGATACCACAGAAGCCCGGCCATTTCCACAGGGTCTCCTGTCCAGTCTCCTATGACAACCTGACCGTCACCGGCATTCTGGCTCACCTGAAGCGCAGAAGAAACGACAGGTTCATGAGTACCATAGCCATTGATATTTACTGTGACGCTTCCCTCGTTCTTTGTCGTACGAGAGTGATTTTCCTTATGCACGGCGATACATTTCATCACGTTCCATCCGCGGGAATCCACTTGCTTGTAGTCCCATTCATTATAGAGGCTCAGCAGATTCGGATAAGCACTGTAATCAAAGTTCAGATCAGTTCCAGCATTGGTACGGACATAGAACTCCGTCACACCTGCTGTCCTCGGAAGCTCAAGTTTGTCAACCTTTTCACCGTCAGGAGTCATCGAAATCTCATAAGTATAGTCGGAATATGAGGCGGAAGCCATCGAAATCGTCAAAGAAGACAGTTTGTTCTTCTCGAATTTTATCCCTTCAGAACGGGCAAGGATCTGCCTTGACACACAACCGGTTTCATTATACAGACTTATTGTAAGAGGCTGTCCCTCAAGGATTTCAAACGGCTTTGTACAGAACCAAAGGTCGAAAGTACCGTCGACCACCTGCCCAGGCTCTGCAGCTGCCTTGACCTTTCCACCTTCGGAAGAAGTATAGTTCAATACCACATAATTATAATTTCTCTTGTCATCCCCTCCGAATTCCTTTCCAAGCACATTGATATAGTAGATTCCGGCCATTGTACAACCCTCGGGCGCAGTAATAACGGCCTTGGTGATATTTGTCATTTGGGATGGGATGTTGGTAAGAGTGATTTTTCCGTGGGTTACCAGACGCTCGAAAATCATAGGGATTTCCATTTTTGAAGTCACCTCGGTGTACTCCTTCTGCGAGATTCCAAGCATAACGTCAGCTCTTGGATCATAGCTGGTAGCTGTAGGGAATTGCCCGGAGCCGCCCGGATAGGTTCCGACAAAAATCAGCCAGTCCCAGATGCTTACATTACCAAGACAATTGGAAGCAGAAGCTGGATAGACTGAATGGAAACGGTATTTTCCCTCTCCCGTCGGGAAGGTGATACCATTTTTGGCATTTTCTGTCAATGAAAACTTCGCAGTCTTTCCGTCATCGGACACCACAGCCTCGTTTGATTGCAGGATGCCTTCCAAAGCGCGTTTTGGAACCAGGACACTCCCGTCATATTCAGTCTCTGCACTGTTGGACATTGCCACCATCATATATTCTCCGCTCTGGCTCCAGAGGATGGAATTCGAGACAGGATCATAATAGGTCTTGACATCCGCCTGTCTATCAGGTTTCTCACCCGTAAAGTACAATGTCATTCTTTCTCCGGTAGCTTCCTGGTCCGGGACAAGGTTCATCTCGCAGGCAATTGACATCAACAATGCCGCAAGCATTAATATCTCTTTTTTCATGTTCGGTTTCATACTATCAAAAATTTTTACATTTTAAGTTTCATGAGTTTAAAAATTATTAAACGGTTCCAGAATATCCTGTAATCACCGCAGAATCAATATAACCCATTGTAGATTGATCCATAGCCGTTGTTGGCACTGTCAAAGTCACCGTCAATGAAGCCATCTTCATCGACTGTAAATCCGAAAGAACTTCCGCAAAGTACGCTTGCAGGAATGATGTCGACTTGCAAGATTTGCGGTGTTGTGTAATGTCTTGTTTCTGTCATGTATTTCATGGTGTAATTGTTTTATATTTCCAGCTTCGAAGATAAAAAGAAAATGATGTCCCTTGTTTTGATTAAAGAACATCATCTTTTGTTTTAGGAACATTATCCCGCTGGGGTATGGCTGTCAGGCATTCCTGAACTGCACAGGAGTGCATCCCACAGTCTTTTTGAACATGGTACTGAAATAGGCATTGTCGCTGAATCCGCATCTCTGGGCAACCTCCCATACAGGAAGCGAAGTCCCGCGAAGCAGTTCCTTGGCCTTTGAAATCCTGATGGCGAGGATGAAATCAGTGGTGGTGCATCCGGCCAGGGCCTTGACTTTCCTGTTAAGATGGGCTCTGGATATGCACATTCTGGATGCAATCAGTTCATAGTCCACATTACCTTCAGTAATGACTTCAAGCGCAATATCAGTCAGACGGCGCAGGAATTCATTACCAGAATCCGGCACGGCTGCAGGCTTGTCGTCCTCATGGATTTCCTTCGTCTGGTTTTCCAACTCTGCAATACGCGCCATCGCTCTTTCCAAAGACAGCCTTGCATGCCTCATCCTCAAGAATATGATGCACAAAAGCCCTGACATAATCAGGAGCAAAGCGATTCCCATAACAATCAGCCTGCGGCGTATCATTCTTCCATGATCCATTTCTTCCAGAAGACGGTCATTGCCGTAGATGGCATGATACTCATTCAGTCCCCGCTTCATCTCGCTGTTGTAGAGGCTGTCACGAATCTGCGTATATTTCATTATATGGTTTGCAGCAAGGGAAGGATCAGCAGGCATCAAAGCCCGTCCAAGGCCGTAATGTGAATGGCTCATATTGTAGGCGTCTCCCCTGGACTCAAACACTTTAAGAGATTTTTCAAAATAGCAGGCTGCTGAAGCAGAATCACCCTTCTCGAGCATGATGTCACCCATCTGGTTCCCGGCAATGGCCCATGACTGGAGGTTGCCGCATTGCTCAAGAACCGGTATTGCCTCCCTGAGACACTTCTCGGCCTCCTCGAGCCGGCCAAGTGAATTTGACGCCGCCGCCATCTGCACAAGCCTCACTGCAGCCTTGTCCGGACTGCCAAGCTGCATGCTGACATCGTAGCCTCGCCTTGCGTATTCCAGGCTTTCCTCATCCCGGCCCATTGCATGGTATATTTCTGATGCCATGCCAAGCCTGACGGAAAGCTTGACCGAATCGTGCTGCTCCTCGCAAATTTTGATAGCCTCAAGGACATACTTTTCACCTTCTTCCGGCTGGCGGGATGCGAGACTGATTCCTGCAATCGTATTCAGGGCATAACTCATCCTCTCCCTGTCGGCAAGCTCCCGTGCGATGGAAAGGGACATTTTTGAATATTCGAGTGCATTGACAAAGTCGGACAGGCGGAAATAGACTATCGAGACAAGGTTGGAGCAATCCGCCTTCAGGACTGGAGACGTGACCTTTGAAGAAAGCAATTCCATGGACTTCAGTGCATAGTCAAGAGAGGTGGCATAGTTCTGGGAATCATAATACCATTCCCCGGCCCAATACCAGGTCAAGGCACGTACACTGTCAACAGGGCACCTGTCCGGGATAATGATTTTCCCATCAGTAAATCCCTCACGGTCAAGAAAATCCATGAATTCCTGTGCCGCAAGCACGAGCCTCCCGCGATCTCTCATCGGACGTACGATGCTCATCAGCGAATCCACATACGCATCCTTCCCCGCATCCTCATCCGCAAGCACAGGCTGTCCCGCTGCTAAAAAAAACACTAAAGCTATTATCTTGAGTCCAACATCAGTTTTCATAATCCGGCAGGAAAAATTACTTCCCATCATGCAAATATATTACTTTTTGCATATTTCGTTTCAAGGAATATTATATAATTATGCCACCGCTTTTTGAATTATCGGAAGATTCAGATACTGAACCATTGGAATAATACCAGGCAGATATATGAGGGAACTTTTGTGCAGGATGCGGGAAGGGATTCAGAGATATGAAGGAACAGAATTAAGTGGATGGCCTTACCTATGTTCGTTCACTTTCCACAGTCAGCATCCTCAGCAATCATAGATTACTGAGAGCATAAAGCGGAATGATCTCTACATGTCGTTCGGCATCGTCTGCCGTCTTGTCATAGTAGTACAATTCTCCGAAATTCGTATCGAAAATAGAACCGCATAATCTATTGATAATCAATTAATTATATGTGCACCCGATGTACAGCCTTCTGCAATTAAGCAGAGGGCTTTTTTATTGATAATCATATGCTTATAAATATACGAGAATTCCAATTATTGTCATACCTTGGTCACCAGTTGTACACCTTTTTGGACGTATGTTACATCGAGGGTGAATTTGTGGACATTGTGTGACACCGTGATACAGCTTATCAAGATTGAAAGGATTGTTAAGATTCGTTTCATGTTAGCTCACTTTTTCTTTTTCTCGTTCCAAACTTGGAATAACAGCAAGACTGTAGCGAATACAATCCCGCTTACCAGATAGCCTACAACATACTTTGCAGATACCATCTCTGCAAGGGTCACCCCAGTAATCAAGTCGTAGATGATTTCAAGGATTGTCCAGATGATGAATGCAAGAACTATAAATGCTGCGCTTTCTTTTGTAAATATTTTCATAACTATTAAATTATTCCCCCTATTTGTAATATTCAACAGCAATTATCAAGTCAATGACCTGAATATAATTCTTAGTGCCGGAAGATATCTTGTTGGCCTTCAGCATTGAATCATACACCGCAGATTGAATCTTGCCTAGAATCTTGTTATAATTTGATTTCCAGAAGTTCTGCTGATCGATCAGCTGCTGTATGATTTCAGGCTTGATCGAACTGATATAAGTCTTATATTCATCAGCGCTTAATACCTTTGAAGCGTTAGAAAGCACATATGGAAGCAGAGAATAGTATCCGCTGTATCTCACAGCAGGAATATCGGATCTTCGGCATATTTCATATGCCCAGAAGTTAGCTTCATCTTCATTGCTTACTCCAAGCAGATGCGAAAGTTCGTGTGCATAACTGTACGGTCGCTGAGCAGGAAGCAGGTCTGCATTTATATGTGTTTCACAGAAAAACGGACCTATGTACCCACCGACTCCTACAGAAGTATACAGTCTGTTGAACAAAAGCTGTTTCGGGTGTTGCCAATTCTTCGGCTCACATAGTCCAAAACTATCGGGAACGGATGTATATTTGGACTTTATATCGTCCTCGAATGCTGGCAGATCGACAGAGTCCTGAGTATATGCATAATTCAAACTGTCAGCATAGTCAGATAGAAACTTATTGAAGACCTTTTCGTCAAATGGCTGGCATTCGATATTGCCTCTTGAATATATGCTCTCCCTGAAGTAGTTCATGCCCCATCCCATATAAAGCCAGATGAATATCCATGCAATCAGTTCCGCTTCTCTCAATGCAATCCTCCATACCTTGTCCTTATTCCGTATACCCTTGGCTAAGAGGCATATTATCAGTCCGATGGCACAAACTGCCAGAACCTCAGTCATTGAAAAAGGAATCCAGGATACCAGGAATGATAGTCCTGCAGATATAATAGGATAGAGGTTCGCTGCATACCATTCGCCGACAGATACATTTACCGGGCAGACAGAGACAAAAGTACAGACTGGATGTGGCGAATTGCTGCTCAAGCTCATTTGTAGGTAAAGAATTAATTATTCATTAAAATAAATGTACTAACTTTGCACCATGAAACAAAGATAGGATACATTGTGTATGTCACATGGATTATTGTCAGGTAAAAGGATATGTTGGTTGGTGCTTTTTATGCTGTCTGATATTGCAGCCATACTGCTGAATGGCTGTAATGAGGCGGATAAGATATCCGGGGATGATGTCCCCGGATATTCACCCATTATAGTATCTGCTGACAATGACTCTCCATCCACGAGGGGAATACCCCAAGGGATGTATGACAACTTCAAGGTGTTTGCAGCTTCAGAAAAGGATAGAGCGCAGACAGTGGCGATGAATGGCTATGAGGTGAATTTCGGGACTGACGGCTGGTCGTATGTCAACGACACCCAACATCTCGTATATTGGAATCCGAATGCCGACAGCTATCTGTTTACGGCAGGAGCGCCTATCGATGCAGTCACGGATATAAATGCCAGTTCGATGACATTAAGTCTTGAGAACAACACGACGGGCAGCGTGATGGCTGCAAAACCGCTGAAGATAATGAATGGCTCTGATTATTTCGGCAAAAGAGTCAACCTCCGTTTTGCTTATGCACATTGCAGGGTATGTGTGGCTTTCAAAAAGGAAGGTACTGAAGATATGACGATTTCAGACATCAAACTTACTCCCGATGCAGCCATCGCATCGAAAGCAACCCTTACATATTCCTATGACTGGAGCACAGACACACCAAAAGCCACATCGCAGGTGAACACTACAGAAAAGAGTGCCGACGCTTTTAGTTTTGCCGACGTGAATATCCCTGCCAACAACACTACCGATGCCGTGACCTCCGCTACATATTATTATTGTGTGCCCGATGCCAACAACACAAATCAGTGGCAGGTGTCGCTCAAATGTAACGGAGAGACAAAGCAGGCATCGTTCGTGGACACTGAAACATGGCAGAGTGGCAAGAACTACATCTACGTGTTCTCCATCTCTGAGAAAGGGCCAAAGCTCATCAAGGTCATTTCGCAAGACAACTTCTTCGACTGCAATGATATTGTATCAGGAGGCGAGTTCTCTGGCGACAACATGACCGAAAAGAACTAAGAAGAAAAAGAAGAACTAAGAAGATAATAGGAGATAAATGAAGATAAAAGGAGATATAGGACGCATGTTTAAACCAGCCATTGGCATTATCCTGTCAGCACTGTCATTGTTCTCTTCGTGCAATGAAGAGCAGATGGTGTCCGATTCCGTTAGGCGACTGAACATCACCTTCGCCGACGAGCAGACAAGAAGCTCATGGAATGACAACACAGACGCCAAAGGGGGCAAGGTAAGCTATATCTGGGAAAACAGCGACAATATGCTTACTGCCATAAAGCATGGCGGCGAGTATGGCGGCGAGTATGTGCCGTTCTATGAGACAATGTCTTCTGCTGCCGCCTATTATTCGAAAACAAAGTTTGAGACTGTAGATGAGGCTAAGTCGAAAATCAAACTGCAGACCGTCAGTGGAGTGAAATATGACTATGAGTCAGAAAACAACAAATATCTCTATCCCGTGGCTGCAGGCGACAAAATGTATTTATGCCACCCGATAAATGACAAAACCACAGTCACAAGCAGTTCAGCAGCCGTGACTGTCGATATGTCCCTACCCTCGACATTCGCCTTCGACAAACTCTCCAACGACCTCAGCGCATTAAAAGACTATTCCTACGTATATACCTCCACCACCTTGAAGTCGGTGGATGACAATGCCGTTGTTGCCAATGTCTCGCATTTCAACTCCGCCTGTGCCATCATCCGCTTCAACATTACAAACAGCACAACATCCGACATCATCATCACAGGCATAAAGATGGCGTCTGATGACGGTTCGAAGATATATCCCGATAAGCTAAGATTTGCCGATGGCGCAATTGCAGAGCAGGCAGACAAGTCGGGATATTACAACAAACTCACCACCAGTATCGGCCAAGTGACGATACCGATGAACAACAGCGGCAGATTCTATAACCTCTGCTTTCCACTCGACGGCAATTTCAACGGTGTGCCGCTGAAGTTCACCATCGACACCAACTATCTGACATATCAACTCAATCTCAACTCAACAGCCATCACCAACAATAAGTTTGAGGCAGGAAAGATATATACCTTCAACTTCTCGCTTAAAGAGAAAGAGGTAAAACTCAACACTATAGAGATATCGCATTGCACCACATACAATATAGATAACACCGAGTCCATCGAGATAGTAGTCACTCCCCAGCTTACCTGGCATCAGACAGGCTATATTACTGCACAGATGGTGTTCGTCAGCTTAGGCATGACAATGAAGTACGAAAACAAGGACTACGATGTGCTCTGGGCTACCTGCAACCTCGGGGCCAAAGAAACCCTTGAAACAGGACACCTCTTCTCTTGGGGAGAGGTGGCAAGAAAAGAGGAAACGCTCTACTCTCCCGAAGGATATACCAGCAGTGCCACTACAGATATAGCCTATACTGAACATGATGCAGTGAAACACATGCTTGGCGAAGGCCACTGGTTTTGGATGACCCCGACAAAGGCGATGTGGGAAAAAATAATTGATAAATGTGACTGGACATGGTCAACAGTCAAGAAGGTGGACACTGGTACGGGGTCAGAGGAGAACCTCGACTTCGACGCTTCGGTATGGAAGGTGCAGAAGAAGGATTCAGAAGGCAAAGTGACAGGTCTCATCTATCTGCCCATCACGGGATATGCCGGTCTTGACGAAAAGACAAAAACCTACAAGAAGGTGGAGAAGGCTATGTGCTGCTACTGGACATCCACGCCTGCTTCCGCAACTGCAGGAGGCGAAAAGAAGGTCGAAGAGGAGTCCTACGCCTTTTATACAAAATACGAGATTGATCCTAGTAACCCGAGCATAGGACAAATGTCGTCCAAGGACAATGCCATTCAAAAGCATAAGCGATATAACGGATTTGCCATAAGGCCAGTGTTGGTGAGGGAGATTAAAAAACAATAATAATGATTATGAAGCACATATTATATATATTATTTGTAGCTATCGCATTTGCGGCATGCTCCACCGACAATCACCTCGAAACGGAGAAAATGCCGATGGAGATAAGTGTTGATGTGGCTTCGTTTGTCGGAAAGACGCAGGATGTATCTACAAGAGCGTCGGTCAACAACGGTATCTACACCACGTTTGCCGAGGGTGATGACCTCGGGGTGTTCGTGGTGGATAAAAGCGGAAAAATTGTGGCCAACAACCTCAGATATGTGGTGGCAAAGACCGGCAATGCCTATCCTGTGGATGGCTCCGGCAATGTTGTCACTTCTAAGATATATTACGACTCTGAATACAAGTATTTTGCCTATGCACCCTACGATGCACAATACACGGAATGCAAGTCGGTGGATGATATAAAAAAGATATACACGTCAGCGTTCAACACCAAATATGCCGACCAGTCAACACTGGAGAAGTATTGTGCTGCCGACCTGCTGGTATGCGATAAGCCTGAATGGACAGCACCAAGGATGAGATTCTCCTTCACCCATGCCATGAGTCTGCTGCAGGTGTTCTATAATGGCGACTATTCCGACCTGACGATAGAGGCGCCAGTGGCACTTGGCAAGATGTACCTGCCCGAAGGCAAAAGCACCTATCGCTATGTCACCCTGCCGCAAAATGAACTGCAGATATACGGTACGGCCAAATCTAATCATACCGACGAGAGCGAAGCTCCTTCCTATTCCTTCTGGCAGACAAAGGTGGAGATGAAGGAAAATAATGCCATCCTCATCTCCATCTCCTCACAACCCACCGAATCCTATAAGACCGCAGGTGTGGATATGGGCTTCCCTTCGGGATGTATATGGGCGGCATATAACTTGGGGTCGGAGAGTGCAGCCGACCAGAAGAAGCGAGGCGGAAAATGGTATAATGCCAAAGGAGAAGAGCTAACTGACCTGATGTCGAGTGAACTGCATAAGAGTTTCGACCGTGGCGACTATTACTCCTGGGGCGAACTGGAGACAAAATATGAGCAACCGGCTGTCATCGTCAATGGCGAAGGAAAGGTGACTGCCGTGGGCGATGCTCTGACCACAAACGCTGCGGGAGTGACCTCGTTTATAGCCGGTTCGGAAAAGGGTTATTACCCGGGAACATATATCGACAGAACCTATTCCTATTCACCTATCGACGGTAATATCGCCGGTTCGGAATATGACGTGGTGAGAAACAAACTGTGGAAGGGCGAATGGCGCATACCCAACGAAAATGAGATTGACGAACTGATGCGCAACAGCGAAATATCTGTACATGGCTGGTATTACGAGGACAACGTGAGATACGCGAAATGGATAGCAGAGAAAAATACAGATGGAACATACAAAAACCTGCATCAGGATAACTCTGAGTTTTATGGCACTGACGCTGTAAGACCCTTCCGCTATCTTGTGGTCATCTATAAGTTTAAGAGCAAGATAAACGGTGAGGAGCTTTATATCCCCGGAGGCACATGGTCTGACTGGAGCATTGATGAGCTGTCATGCCGCTCAAGAAACGCCATCGGCAACTACCACTCCACGACATCCTGGAGCGAGGACTACGGCGGCATGTATTACTTCGCCTCCTCAGCCTCCCACAGCGATATAGCCTGTGCAAGCTATATGGAAATGGAGGCAAACAGGACTATAGATGAGAATGGGTATATGAAACCTACCACTCCACGAATCAAGTCCTCGACGTATAAAGACCAAAATGGCAATACTGTCACCCTGATGGGATTGACCCAAAACGGTCACCGATATACGGGTATGTTAATCCGACCTGTGTATGGCGGAAAGAACTGGAACACCAATACTGAGACACGCAGCTCCATACGCATAACAGTAGAGTAATGATGAAGAAACTGATATATATAATAATAGGTCTTATACTCACAGCATGCAGTGACGACATATACACGTCGTCGGAGTCGTCGGCAGAAGGTCATGCCATGAGGTTTGAGGTGACTGTCATCGAAGAGCCGCAGACAAAGGGAGAGGTGATAGACGTTAATTCCAACGAAGTGACCCGCGACTTCAAGAAGGGCGACTCCTTTGGTCTTTTCATCATCGACGGAAGCGGGGCATTTGTGACACAGATAGACGGCAAGAATGCCAAGAACCTCAAGCTCACCACTCCCGACGGCAAGGCATGGAACCTAGAGTCGGACATCAAGGAGGTGGTGCATAAATTGGGATATAAATACGTGGCTTATTATCCTTATTCCGCAGGCTTCGACAACTGCGCAAGCACAGCCGAAATACAAAACCTCCTGACTGCTCCCGCCGATGACCAAAGCGAACAGGCAGCCACCGACTGGATGTACACCGAACCCACCGGTCCACAGACGAATGCCGTGACAACCTTGGGATTCAAGCACAAATACGCCAAAATAGACATCTATCACTCGTTTACCCAGGATCATACCTGCAATTGGGCGTCGATGTACAAGTTTACCAAGACCGTGGATAACAACAAGGTGGAGCACTATCGCTATATCCTCAACTCTCCATCTCTTCAGAAATTGTCGATAAACGGCACATACACCATTGGCGACAAATATACCGGCATCAAGGAGTATTCCTACAACTGCCCTGATATTAAGGTGAAAAACGGTCGCCATGCCATCGTCTATACCTATCGTATGGATGAGCGTTGTGCCATAGATCTCGGTCTTCCGTCGGGAGTGAGATGGAGTCCTGTCAACCTCGGTGTGGAGAGCAGTAATTGTATGGCCGACACCTATATGAACGCCTCCGAGATTGCCGCCGTCATCAACAAGCTCGGCAAGAGATTGGCATGGGGAGAGCTCTTCGAGAAGGACTCCTACAATGATCGCTCATATATAGATGGCTCATGGAACATCATGCCTTCGGACATTACCGGGACGGTATATGACGCAGCCAAGCAGCTGTGGGGAGGTCACTGGTCGATGCCCAGCGCGGCAGACATCAACGAACTGATTGCCAATACCGAGGAGGTGAGTCGAGAGACCATCCACAGCGATGAGATAGACAGAGATATCAACAAAATAACACTCCGCAGCAAGATAAACAGCAAGGAGATTACATTCTTGACCAATGGTTATATGAATGGCTCAAATATCGTAAACCACACGTATTTTTATTATATGTCGGCTAACAGGACGTCTGCAGGATATTACACCTCACTCTATTCGCCTACACAAACTTCCAATATCTACCGCCCGTTTGGCTGCTGCATCCGCCCCGTGCTGAAGGAACTCTACATCTATTCCGATGACAATAAGAAAGACATCATCGAAAGGCATATCGATGACCTCGCGGTTGACCTTGGCATAACAAAGACAGTTACTGAGAATGGCAAGCAAGTGACCTATAAACTTCTGTGGAGCCCTTTCAACTATGGAGTGGAGTCGAAGGTTGACTTGAAGACCTACAATGGTGCGCCTATTAACGAGGATTATTATATTTCTTTGTGTACAAAGAATCTCGGTATGCGCCTTCCATGGGGATATCTTGAGGAACCAGATAGGTTCAGCACCAAGGGTTATGCTGATGGTTCATTGACTGCTAAATACAACTACGATAACACATCCGCTACTGACAAAGATACCAGAGACTTAAAGCCAGAAGATGATATCGTTCGGGTTAACTGGCCTGCCGGTTGGTGTATTCCTACTGCTAAGGATTTTGAGTTACTTTGCCTAAATATCACCGTCACGAATGAATCAATAGATGGCCATACATGGTTCCGTTTGACAAGCAAAAGTAATGGAAACAGCATTCTAATTCCTGGAACTGGATATATTGATGACAATGCAAATACAGAGAAATGGACATCAGATACATACCTACAGAGTAGCACCATTGGAACAAGCAGTAACAATGTGAGTGGTACGGCAAACAAGAAACGCACCATCTATGCACTTAATATTAGTGGAACGACAGCAAATGTCGTAAGTACCGCTGGTCGCCCCACCGGCCTCATGATTCGCCCCGTAAAATACGTCCGGGTGCAATAAGTCTGTGATGTGTGAGGGGAAGCCTGCAAAGACGAGGCCCTGAAAAAATTTGATTGATGAAGAGATTTCCGTCTCACGATAGGACTTCGTGTTGCGCCTTAGCGCAATTTGGAGTCCTATAGCGTTAGTTCAAGACAAATCTATGGCAAGACGAAGAAGAGTGATATTCCATATTGACGTCAACTCGGCATTTCTGAGCTGGACGGCAGTGCAACTGATGCAGAACGGGCTGGTGGGAAAAAAGTTCGCATCTCAGCTTCATGAAAAGGACATTCTCCAACGACATCGGAACCGAGAAGGATGTGGACCGGGCGCTCTTCAATGTGGCCTGCATCGTGGCTCACAGGATGCTGGATGCTGTCGTCGAAAGGAACAATCTGATCGTCGGCAATGAACGCAGCCTGGGCTGGACAGTGGGACGTGAATGAGATTATGATCTCTATGGGGAAGCATGCCACCACAGAAAACCTGAAGATTGACGGCGAGTTTACTGTCGCTTTCGCTACCAGGAAAACCATGGTGGCCGCTGATTTCGTAGGCATCGTTTCCGCCAAGAACGACCCGAAGAAGATGGAACTGATTGTCTTCGACCCTATCCATCATGGATATATCCAGTTGGGCGAGAAAGTAGGCAACGCTTTCTCCGACGGCAAGGCATTGAAATAATCTTATGGAAACCACACCACTACAAAAAAGGCTGTTCGCCATGCAGGACAAGCAGTATGCCGCATTCCAGTCCAAACTGACGCCGGGCGTACCGCCGGAAAGTTTCATCGGCATTCGCGTCCCCGAGCTTCGCAAGTTCGCTAAGGAGTTCGCCAAAGAGGTTGAGGTCAATGATTTTGTGCATCAGTTGCCTCACAAGTACTATGACGAGAATATGCTGCACAGCTTGCTTATCTCACAAGTCAAGGACTATGAAGAATGCATCCGTTTGACAGATGCGTTCCTTCCTTATGTAGACAACTGGGCAGTCTGCGATATCATGTCTCCTAAAGTCTTCGCAAAACATAAGGCAGCATTGACAGAAAAGATAAAAATCTGGAGCAGCTCGCGGCAAACTTTCACTTGCAGGTTTGGTATAGAGACACTTATGACTCATTACCTGGACAAAGACTTCAAGGCTGAATATCTTGAAATTCCGGCATCAGCAAGGAGCGAAGAATATTACGTAAAAATGATGGTAGCGTGGTTCTTCGCCACCGCCCTTGCCAAGCAATGGGACGCGACGATTCCCTACATCGAGCAGAAGCGTCTCACCCCATGGACACACAACAAGACCATCCAGAAGGCCATCGAGAGTTACAGGATCACGCCTGAGCAGAAGGAATATCTGCGGACATTGAAGGTATAATTTTGATCAGCTGGAGCGCATTCACAGTCCGGGAATGCAAACTTGACATGCCCCGCATTGACGAAGAACTGATAATGCCCCTGATTGCCTCAGTTAATGAAGCATAGACAGGCACGCCGTATTTCGCGCAAGTGATTCTGACATTGTCATATCTGTAGAAACCTTCCGTGCACACTACATAGAGCTTTCCGCTTTTCGCAAACAGGCCCAATTCCAGTAGAGTGATTGGGGATTTGCTGTCCGGAAGAAAGTTCATGAGAATAAAATCAGCTTCCTCCAAGTGCTCGAGCTCCCAATTGACCTGATAATCCATCTCGCCCTTCTTATTTGGATCCCAAGACCCCTGACGAGGATTAAACAAAATCCAGCTGCCGCGCGAATTCTCGAAAAAATCCGCCGCCTCCGCCTGCCAATCCACGCTGTTACCCATGTCGATCGTCCCCGCCAAAAAGACCGACTTATAAGATTTTAGGTCAATGCTGCCAGGCACTTCCTCGTGAGGATGAAGCACCAACGTCGGAAGTTTTTCCTGGTTCCTGCCGCAGGAAATAATTATCAATAATAGAGTTATAAGTACAAATATGTGAATTCTCTTCATATTGACGTCATATTTATCGACCTTTGACATAATCTTTTTGTTTTCGAACAAAGTTAATGCATTTGCTCTAATCCGCCTGCAGATTATTACAGAAAATGTTGTAATTTAGTAACATGACAGAAATAATCGCACATTTTCTTTTTCGTGCCAAACGACTAAAGTATAATATATTATACTTACTTCCTGTTGAATTGAGTATTCAAGAGCTAATAATGCAAAATGTATAATATAATAGACTTTTGTTGCACTTATTATGGAAAGTTTACTATATTTGCGGAAAAGTATAATAAATTAGACTTATGAACTTACGAGAAGTGATTAAAGCCCGCAGGAAGGTGCTTGGCATATCACAGCAGGATCTTGCTGAAATGTCAGGCATCAGTCTCCCGACAGTGAAGGATATAGAGCGCGGGCTTGCAAACCCGTCATTGTCAACCATCTCAAAGTTGCTTGATGTACTTGGTATGGAAATAGTGTACCGTGTGCGTCAAAAGATTTGATAACCAGCATTATCGATTATGAGACAATTGGAAGTTTATATGAACAGCCATAGGGCCGGATTGTTGACAGAGAACCGCCCAGGCAAAGGATATTCATTCTGCTACTATCCTGAATATCTGGCAACCAGCATGCCACCGATTTCAGTTACTCTCCCGAAAAGGGTAGAGGCATACGAGTCTGAACATCTATTTCCTTTGTTTTCAAATATGTTGCCCGAAGGGGCCAATAGAAAGATTATTTGCCGGTCATCCAGAATCGATGAAAAAGATTTCTTCGGTATGCTTATGGCCATGGCAGATAGAGATTTCATAGGGGCCGTCAATGTTAAAACATTAGAGAAATGATAGAATTGCATAATTGCCCATCCCTTCTTACGGATGGATATACTACATACTGTCCAAAGGCGATAAAGCTTCTGTTCGACGGGAAGCGTGTCAGCCATGTACTTAACTTCAACATAGATGAGTTCCGAAATACCGGAGAAATCGCGAAAGCCATGAAAAGGATCTCAGTGTCTGGTGTCCAGGAAAAATTTCCTGCAATCATTGATGATGGTCAGATACGCATAATCAATGATGACGAGCGCTCTACCCACATCCTTAAACCTGCACCTTGGGACCCTACGCTTTTAGATCGCAAGTTCATCCCGATAAATGAGAACCTGACCATGCAGATTGCTTCTCAGGTATATGGCATTGTCACTGCCGCTAACGGCTTGTGTTTCACCGAGAATGGACAGAGGGTATATATCACAAAACGCTTTGATGTTTTGCCAGATGGAAACAAACTGGCTATGGAGGATTTTGCGGCTGTAACAGGCAGAAATGAACAGAATGATGGAGAGGGATTCAAATATGCAGGATGTTTCGAAGATATCGCAGTCGCAATAAGAGAGAATGTGTCCGCTTGGATGGTTGATATGGAGAGATTCTTTGAACTTGTAGTATTCAACTATATATACGCAAACGGAGATGATCATCTGAAGAACTTTTCACTTATCCTCCAAGGTGAGGATTACCGTCTTGCGCCTGCATACGACCTTCTCAATACCAGCCTTCATGTGAATGGGGATGACCTGGGTCTCGATGGTGGTCTGTCTCCAAATATCATTAAGAGTGATGTTTATGTGCAGACCGGTCATCCTTGCCGTTTGGATTTCGAAAGATTCGCAGAAAGGATAGGAATTGTGAAGCTACGTACCAAGAAAATACTTGATAAATATGTAAGTCTTCCCGAGAAATCTCTTGAGTTGATAGACAGAAGTTTCCTCCCTGATAAGCTGAAAAGAAAATACATCAGGATTGTAAATGAGAGGATTGCGAGGTTTGTCAGAGAGTCCGAGTAGCCAGAAAGGCATCTGCGCAGGATTATTCCTTCCTGATGGCGGCAATGGCCATACGAAGGGCCCCGTAGGAGATCTTTGAATCGAAATATTCGTAGATCGGTTTCAATGCCTTCTCATCTGAATGTCCTGCGAGGTATGCTTCGACCTTCTCCAAGGTATCACCATCGATAAAATCATGGACATCGATATCCCCAGTTGCCACGTAACGGGCCAGATGCCCCTCTATCGTAACAGGATTCAGCCCTCGCTTTTCAGCAATCTGAGCTATCGTATATCCTTGTTTATAAAGCCAATAAGAATATTCCACAGTCGTAAGTTTATTGCCGTCATCATCACGCAGTTCCTCTTTCTTCACCTTTTTAGGCGCATCAGAAACGACATCCGGGCTATCCGCCTCACTTGCTTCGGAGAAAGTCCCGCCCTGTTCGAAATCATCATCCTCAAGATGACTTTGAACAATGCCGATAATCTCCTCCCCATAGGCATTGACCTTCGACGGCCCGACTCCCGGCACATTCAGGAGTTCTGTCAATGTCGTAGGTCGAAGATGGGCAATCCCAGCCAGTGCGGCATTGGAAAATACCACAAACGCAGGCTTGTCAATTTCGCTTGCCCGCTCGTATCTCCAAGACCTCAGTTCACGTGCAAGGGCCGTATCGGGGATTTTCGCAGGCACCGCCGGTTTTTCGGCATTGACCTTACCCGCAGAGGCAACGACTTCAGGCTCAGGCTTTTTCTCATACTCGAAATACTCAAAACACGAGGAAAACGCGAGCTCTTCCACCGGACAATAAATGTAGCGCATATACGCATCGACGGCATTGTCCTTCATGAAAACAGACGCCGAAACGGGCGAGCTCAGGACCAGCCCCTCCAAAGTGCGGCAACGGCTGAGCGCGACATAGGCTTGACCGGGCGAGAATGCCGCATGAACGTCGATGATAGCCTTGTCGAATGTGAGGCCCTGGCTCTTATGAATGGTTATGGCCCACGCGGCTTTCAGCGGATATTGCTTGAAGCGACCTATCTGCTTGGATGATATCTCTTTAGTCTCGTCGTCGAACTGATATCGGATGTTCTGCCACTCCATCGGCTCGACCTCTATCGTCTGCCCCGACTCCGCCAGCCTTACGGAAATGCAGTTTTTGTCAATGTTCTTGACCTCTCCGAGGGTACCGTTGATGAATCGCCTCTCCGGATCATTCTTGATGAACATCACCTGGGCGCCTTTCTTCAGTGTGAGGCTGTCCGCAGTCGGATAAGATTCTTCGGGGAATGTACCCGTCACCGCAGCTTCAAATGTAAATGGCTGACTGTCAAGCTTTGCCATTTCGGCAGCATTGACATAATCCACCTGGCGATTGTGGGTCATCAGCCTGATATAGCCGTCTTCGGGCTTCGGCGAGAAGTCAGGAATATAGCGGGCATTGAGGTCAGAAATGTCTTGATTTGTCAATGTACATTCTCGGGCGTGGTTCAGGATATTGATGAAATGCCCGTCAGTCTGGCGATATACGGTTTTAAGCTCTATACAGCTGTATTTCATACTTTTAAGCGCAGCACTGCTGAAGAAATACAACGTCTTGTAGTACTGTCTCAGAAGTTCATCTTCACCGCCGTGGGCAATCGGAGGGAGCTGCTGCAGATCCCCGATCATGAGAAGCTGCACCCCGCCGAACGGTTTGCTGTTACGCCGGATACGTCTGAGTTCTACATCGATGTGATCCATAAGATCCGCACGCACCATCGACACCTCATCGATTATCAGCAACTGGAGGTTACGTATCAGTTCCAATTTGGACTTGTTTATCCTGAAGTCAGATTTAGGTTCAATGACTCCTTTTATGAAAGGTCCGATTCCGAACTGAAAAAAGGAATGAATCGTCATCGCCCCGGCATTGACAGCAGCTATTCCGGTAGGAGCCAGCACTATACATTTCTTTTTCGTATGGCGCACGACTTCACGGAGGAACGTGGTTTTTCCCGTCCCCGCCTTGCCAGTAAGAAACAGACTCATATCCGTCTTCTCTACGATAAACCTGGCAACATTCAATTCAAAATTTCCACTTTCCATCTCTCAATATCCGACCAATTATCCGGTTCCAAACAAAATTAATCGATTTGCTCTAATTAACAAAATAACTCCATTAGTTCAGATTATTTGCGAGCCTATCGAGCACCCCGTCACTGAAGTAATATTGTACCCGCTACTTTCCAATTCTTCAATGGCCCCGATATAGGCAAATCCCCTCGGACCGCCACTTGAAAGTACTAAAGCAACATCCTTGTTCATCTTCACAAAAAGTTAATAATCATTTATACCAATGCACTCTTACAGTTTATTCCCGAAATAGATGTAGCATAGTCCCGACACAGGCCGAACGTTCCATTTCAAGCAATTTAATCTTCCTGTCGATTCCTCCGGCATAACCGGTCATACTGACTGAAAAACAGAGAAAAGTCTCCAGTGATGATTGATGTTATCAGATTTAAGTCGTATCTTCGCCTTTGCAAGCAGAATAATACAAACACATAATGAACCGAATAGAGTGGGAGAAGACCACAGTACGGCACATGATCGAACTGTGGTGCAGAAAAAAGCATGGTAAAAAGGAACTATGTGAAGAGTGCAGAGAACTACTGACGTATGCAACGGCCAGACTCGACCGATGCAAGTTCGGTGAAAGAAAAACCAAATGCCATAAATGCCCTATCCATTGCTACCGTCCAGACATGAGGGAAAAGATACGCGAAGTCATGCGGTTCAGCGGACCTCGGATGATATTCCATCACCCACTGGAAGCGTTGCGCTATATACTGACAAGATAACAACGTCATATCATCAGCATAATTCGCCCTTCAGCCTTTACGAATGTGTCCGGATAGCGCATCACTACCGCATAAACCTGGGCTGAAGTTACAAGAGGTCAGCAATATGCAAAGATGTACGAGGAAAAGCCCGTCACGTTACTGGTAATGCCTCCGATAAACAACAGCAGCAATGTCGAGGCAAAAGACCTTCTATACACATCCATAAGCAAGCCCCTCGCAGAAGCAGGATATTATGTAATTTCCCCTCTGTTGGCCATGGATATATTGAAAGCCGAAAGCGCCTATGATTCAGAAATGTTTGTCAACGGCTCCCTCAGCACGTTCCACAATTATTTCGGATGTGATGCAGTGGTCTTCTCAGAGATAAAGACATGGGCAAAACAGGGCTTCACCATCAACACAGAAATCAGATACTTCATCAAATCCGCATACACTGGTGACATCATCTTCGACAGAAGCTGTGATTTGACCCTTGATCTGCATACTAATTCCGGAGGGGGTTCCATCCTCGGCTCTCTCGTAGACTTGGCAGTATCTGCAATCAATACTGCCCTCACCGATCACATCGAAGCTGCAAGAGCTGCCAACTATTATATTTTCAGAGACATCCCAAGAGGCAAATACAACTCCGAATACTTAAAAGACCAAGATGTCATCGCCGAAGAAAAAGACGTGCAGAAGAGAAGCACGCGTTAGAGCAACTCCCCTACCGCGAACCGAGATAGAGGAAGACCATTCCCAGGAGAACGAATGCCAGGTCGACAGCTTTGCTTCTGAGATTCTTTTCCTTGAATACTAGGGCGGCGAAGAGGAAGCTGACTATGACGCTGCCACGGCGGACCATCGAGACGATGGAAATCATCGCGCCAGGCAGAGACAATGCGTAGAGATAGACAAAATCGGCGACACTCAAGAATATGGAAATGAATATGATAGACCACTTCCAGCGGAACTTCGTCGTCTTTTTCCGGTTCGGATACCAGATAAGCATCAGCATCACACCCATCATTCCGCATTGGTAGATGTTATACCAGCTCTGGACCGCCATCTTGTCCAACGCCAATCCATCAGGATTCATCAGGAACTTGTCGTACAATCCGCTTGCTGCACCCAAGATTGCCGCACCGCCCACTGCATAAATCCAGACATTATGTTCGAAATCTATCCCCTCCTTCTTGCCGCTGCGGCTCAGCATAAAAAATGACACAATAGCCAACAGGACACCGGTCCACTGGAGATAATTGAGCTTCTCCCCGAAAAGCAGCATTGCCCCGACCAATACAAGCACCGGTCTGGTAGCATTGATCGGACCCACAATGGTCAGAGGCAGGTGCTTCATTCCGAAATAGCCGAGAACCCACGAACTCAAGACGATAGCGCTCTTGAGCACTATCCATCTCTGAACCTCCCAACCGCCATAAGCACCGACCTTGAGGACACTGCCGTCGAGAGCTGACGTACAATATGAAAGGACGATCAACGGAATGAATATGAGAGAACAGAACAATGTATTCAGGAATAGCACTGGAATGACAGCATTGCCACCCAGAGCCTGCTTCTTACAAGAATCATAAAAGCCCAAAAGGGCCGCCGACAAAAAAGCTAATGATAACCACATATACCTGACTTGAACAAACGGGGTCAAATTTATAGAATAATTTCGAATTATGGAAAAGTGCATTATTTTGCATTTTCGAGTATTTCACGCTATCTTAGCGTAGAACTATTAAATAGACATAAGGTCATTTTTAAGACGATGAAAAAGATAAAGAATCCGTGGCTGCACGAGCCTGGATATAATTGCATTTGCTGTGGTCCCGAGAACCCTGTGGGACTGCATTTGGAATTTTGGGAAGATGGCGAAGATGTCCTTACGAAATGGACACCGACACAGAATTACCAGGGATGGATAGACACGCTTCACGGCGGCATCCAGTCGATGCTGCTCGACGAAGTGGCAGGCTGGGTCGTGACACGCAAACTGCAGACTACAGGAGTGACATCAAGCATGGAAGTAAAGTATCTCAAACCAGTTTCCACACGCGACAAAGAACTTGTCATCCGCGCCCGCCTCACACGCCAGATGCGCAACGTGGCCTTCATCGAAGGCGAAATCTATAACAGTAACGGAGAAGTTTGCACTAAAGCCACATTGGTATACTTCTGCGCTTCCAAACAGAAAGCAGAAGAAATGGGATTCCGCGGATGCGAACTAGAAGAAGGAGCAAAATGAACTACTCAGGTTTAATCATAGCCGTCATTACATTTCTTGTAATCGGACTATTCCACCCTATCGTAATAAAATGCGAATACTACTTCGGCACCAAATGCTGGTGGGCATTTGCACTTGCCGGCATAGCCTTCATCATAGCAAGCCTGCTGGTAGACAACAGCATAGTGAGCCCGACACTCGGCGTAATAGGATGCTCTTGCATGTGGAGCATCCTGGAAATCTTCGAACAGAAAGAAAGAGTCGAGAAAGGCTGGTTCCCAATGAACCCCAAAAGAAAGTCCGAGTACCGGCCAAAATAGTTCGGGTCAATGCCGTTGCCCCCGTTATGCGTAACTGAGCATTCCTCCGAGGAGAAAATTCACACCGAAATAAGTAATCAGGACACTGAGAAACGCCACGATACAGTAGAACAGGAAGAACCTCGTATTGCGGAAACACTTGATGGATGAAGAATGGAAAGGCGCCATGTAGATAAGCATGGTGACAAGAGCCCATACCTCCTTCGGATCCCAACTCCAATAACGTTCCCATGAGACATTGGCCCAGACCGCCCCGATAAAAATACCGGCGGCGAGAAGAAAGACAGCTGGATAAAGCAGGAAATGGGCCAATGCTGCAAGGGACTCAGAACGGACAATATCACCACGATGCTGACAGACAAGCCCCTGAATACCAATCAGCATAATCATGGCAAACAACGCATATGAGAACATGATGACCATGACGTGGAGCGAAAGCAGAGGAGAATGCAGAAGCGACGAACTGTCTCATATCCGAGACAAGTGAAGACAAGTTTTGCACCTGTATTTACAGAAATTTCATAGTTACCGGAAGCGTCAGTAACTACTCCCGACGTTGTCCCGTCCTCTACGACTCCTGCTCCGATGACAGGCAGTCCGGCATTGTCAGTCACCTGACCGGTGACCTTTACATTACTCTGCGCGCTGGCGTAGGTAAAAAAGCCTGAACAAACAATAAAAGTGAATGAAAACACAAGTGCGACTAAACGCATTGCAAGAAACCTTTTCATTGCATCATTCGTTAAAGTGTTATTACTAAAAAAACATAAACAGAATGGTTGCTCCGAGAAGCAACAATCTCCGGCCCGTCGAAAAATACCATTACGATATCTTTCATCGAAACGGAGCTAAATTACATTACAAAGACATTTCCTCAAATTTCTCAGCCCATATTATGACAATGCAGGCCGAAAATATCCTGAAAAACACCTATGCAAAACGATAACTTCTATAAATATATTCCTCTGATTTACAGAATATTATGTAGCATTTCCACCTATGCATCGGGATTAAGTGGCAAGCGTCTCCGCGGTGCAGGGTTACGTGAGGCAGGTCGAATCTGCCATGTGACTTGTCATCCTTATATGTAGATATTTTGGGGCCGCACAAGAAAAAAAAATTATATTTGTTGTTTGACTAGTTTATTTCGTACAGAGAATGAGATTTAGAAACAACCTTATTATCATGCTCGCCGCCATGATGCTGGTGCCTGTCACCAGCGCGGCAGCATCACCTGCATCCAAAGCCAAAAACAAGAAAAAGGCTAAGACTGAAGTAGTGGCACAGGAGAGCAAACCGGCTCCGAAGAAGAAAGTGTCCCCTTACGACAAGCTGATGAAAGACGTAAAAGTCTCAGCCAAAGGCGAAACCTTCAGCCTCTATCGCACCGCCAAAGACAAGATCTACATGGAATTGCCCAAAAAGTACATGGGCAGACGCATTATGGTCGGCGGCACCATCACAGCGGGGAGCAACCCGTCATTCATAAATGTGGGTTACAAATACAACAAACCGCAGTATTTCCAAATCGACCTCACTGACAGCCTCGTAGTTCTGAGCCTGCCGGGCACGAACGCCTCTACCTCGGACCCGCTGATGCAGGAAGCACTCTCGCGCAGTTTCATGCCGAAAATCCTCCGCCGCATCGCCGTCGCCGCCCAGAGTAAAGACAGCTCCGCTGTAATCTTCGATGTCACGGGTATTGTCAATGCTGCCGCGCCGAAAGGGAAGGACTTCTCAGTAGCCAAGTCCGCCGAGGAGAAAACCACTTGGTTCGGAGAACTCAAGTCATTCAAGGACAATGCTTCCGTAAAGGTTCATGCCAATGTCGATTTCACTAAGTCCATACTCGGTTTCAAGGGCAAGATCGGCTCAGGCTCCATGGAATACACGGTATCATTCCTGATGCTTCCGGAGAAACCCATGCCTGCAAGAATCCAGGACTTGAGAGTCGGAGTATTTCCTGTAGGCCCAAGCGAAGGCAGCATGAGATATGACCTCTCATCCGCAGAAGACGGCTACAAAGGTTATGTCTTGGCTTCCAGGTGGAGACTCGATCTGTCTGACACGACAGCATGGCTAGGAGGAAAAACAGTTACGGTAAAGAATCCTATTGTATGGTATGTGGACAACACCTTCCCGGAAAGCTGGAAAGAGCCTATCCGCAAAGGAGTTCTCGCATGGAACGCAGCATTCGAAGCCATTGGACTTAAGGACGTTATGCAAGTCAGGGATTTTCCTACAAAAGAAGAAGACCCGGAATTCGACCCGGACAACCTGCGTTATTCCTGCCTCCGCTATGTTCCTGATGCCACTATGAATGCAAGAGGTCCAAGCTGGACAGACCCTGTCACTGGAGAAATCCTCAACGCATCTGTACTTGTATATAACGATGTCATAAAACTCATAAATAATTGGCGTTTCGTACAGACTTCCCAGGTGGATGAAAGCGTAAGAGCAGTCAAGATGCCGCAGGAGATCATTGACGAATCCCTTGTTTATGTGATATCACACGAAATCGGGCACACATTGGGTCTGATGCACAACATGGGCGCATCTTCAGCCTACCCTACCGAATCTCTGAGAGACCCGGCATTCACAGCTGAATATGGCACTACCCCATCCATTATGGATTATGCCAGATATAACTATGTCGCACAGCCTTCTGACAAAGGCGTGAAACTCGTTCCGCCAAGCCTCGGCGTGTACGACAAATATGCCATCAAATGGCTCTATACTCCTGTTATCGGAGCCAAGGATATCTGGGACGAATACCGCAGAGCCGAGAAAATCTTGGACGAGAAAGCCGGCGATCCTATGTACCGATATGGTGCCCAGCAGATTCCAGGCTATCTTTCTTATGGAGTATATGACCCGAGTGCGCGTGCTGAAGACCTCGGAGACGACCCTATTAAATCGAGCGACTACGGCATCAGCAACCTTAAATACATTTTGCCGAAGATGAACGAGTGGGTAGGCGCGGAAGACATCGATTTTACTCACAGGAAAGAGCTTTATGACCAGATAGTTGCACAATATAACAGGTATATTGGACACGTTCTGTCTCAGGTCGGAGGCATCTATCTGAACTATGTAAAAGAAGGTTTCGACCAGAAGCCTGCAGTACCGGTATCTAAAGATGTACAGAAAGCGTCGCTCAAATGGGTAATCTCCCAGCTGAGAAATTCCGCATGGCTGAATGAGCCTTCGGTTACTTCCAACTTGCCGCTCGCTACTCCGCAGTCAAACAAAGTCTGCGCTGCCGTCGCCAAGACATTGGCCTCGACCATTCCTGAAAACGTAGTCAGGGCAGCCGCTGTGGCCGGAGCGAAGAATGTCTATACCATCAAGGATTACTACGACGACCTCTATCGTGAGCTTTTCGCATCGACTATTTCCGGAAGGAAGCTTACTCCTGAAGAGAAAACTCTTCAGCGTGAGATTCTTACCTACGATGCCAAGGAGGTGAGAAGAATGCTCACTAAAACTCTGACGGAAAACGGCATTGACACGGACAACTGGTGCGGATGGAATCCTGATGACCTCGGAGAGGGCAATAAACCTTATCAGGCTGCGGTCAGCATCGCGCCGATCGATGAGACCGGCAGTTATCGCGTGGCGTTCCTCAACAGGGTGAAAACCCTCGCGCAGTCCAAGAAAGCGTCTGCACCATCAGATGACAGGGCTCATTACGAATACCTGTATGCAAGATGCTGTGCGGCATTGAAAGACTTTTAGTAAACCATTGAACCATACCATGTTGCCCCTTCCAGACTATCAGAAAAGTCCTTGAAAGCAAGTTCTACCTACAGAAACGGCATGAGCCCTGTCTTCCGACAGAGCTCATGTTGTTTTTTTATTCAACGATGTAAAGTCACTCGCGGGAGAATCTTTTCCATGACTCCTGAAAATGCGAGAAGCGTGGCACAAAACGACAATAGGAATACTAATTTCTCAAGTTTCGCAAGTTATTCCGTATTCTTACTGCGACATAAAGTTCGGCATGTCTCTCTTTAGGGATGCCCACCATTATTTCTCCATGGTAAGCAAAAATATAGAATCATACTCAGAAGTCGCACCTATGACAATCGCCTTTTTCATAACCATGTAATCTATACCATACAAAGTTAGCAACTCAAAATAAAAATCCCTATCTTAGCAAAATATAAAACAGAAACAGTATGACCAAAGTATATGTAATGGCGACATGCCCCGACTGCTTCCAAGTAAAGGAACAGCTTAAAAACAACCCTGAGTATCAGCTAATTGACATCGGTGAGCATGTCCTGAACCTAAAAGAATTCTTACGTCTTAGAGACTCGAATCCGGCTTTCGACAGCGTAAAGGCAAACGGCTCCGTCGGCATACCATGCTTCGTAACTGAGGACGGCAGCATAAGCTTCAGCATGGATGACATAATCATTGACAAAACCCCTGAAGGTGCGTCCTGCAGTCTCGACGGAAAGGGGTGCTGAGCAACGGCTGGGGCTGAGGCGCGGACAGCGGGAAACGGGCACTAAAACCGGAAAGTCAGACCGCCGGCGAAGGAGAAGAACCACCTGACGGGCTGAGTGCTGCTGCTCAACATTCCGTTGACGGAATCTCCATTGGAATAATGACGTATATAATTATCAGTCAGGCAATAATGAAACGCAGGCATGAGCTTGATATCGAAGCGCCAGATACCGTAATTCAGACAAGCTCCGGCATCCACTGTCATCGAAAACTGATTGTTGCGCTCCGTCCAAGTCTTGTTCCACATCTCTCCACCCTGCACGACAGTCGAGCCAGTAGACACTGAACTGTCATCACCTGAAATGTAACCGGGAGTAATACCGGCAGTAAACTCGATATTGCTGAACAGACTCGCCAAGAATGCGGTGAACATATCCATCGCAGACTCTCCTGTATCATAATCATTGTAAAGATCCCAAAAAACGGAATTCGCAGCACTGCTCAGCCCCGACTCCAACCTCGCCCGACGACTCCTGGTCCCTGTCCGATAAGCAAATGCCACAGGCACACCGAAGGCATTGTCCACCTCCGCCACGCTAGGCGTATATTGAAATCCCGCCCTGAAACCAAGACCGTTATAATAGAATTGACCATAAGTAAATCCCACCGTAGCATCAGCCTCAACTCCCTTATACATAGGGACATTGACCCCGACAGTAAAACCCGCATCGCGATTGAACGTTCTTGTCTGAGCGCTGGCCACTCCAGAAGTCAGACACGCCAGAAGACATGCCGCAACCAAATAACTTAATTTCATAGAATCCTGTTATTAGACATCCGCCCGCAAACCTCTGATTATTTTTGAATCGCCTGGGAGTTACTAATCTTCCTGACCTCGATTACGCAGTCGGCAGGGGCCTTAATATTTTCGTCTATCGTGACGGAGCCGATTTCGTCTGCTACAATGTGGCCTGACATCGGGTTTTTGATATTCGTTATCGCTCCACGGATATCGGCATTGACAGTAGAATACTCGAATGCGCGGTCGCAGTCCGGGCCGAAAGTGCAATTTTCGAGAACGAGGTCATGTGCGTAGCAGAGCGGCTGTTCGCCCGTGATGTGGCAGTTCACCAGGCGCAAGTGGCGGGAATGCCATCCGAGATATTCGCCATTTAGCTCTGAGTCATAGACAGTTACGTTCTCTACTTCCCAGAAAGCATCTTTCGTGGTAATCTTGGCATTATGCAGTTCCACGTTCTTTACATATTGGAATACATATTTGCTTTCGCTTACCAGTCCGTCGATGCGGATGTTCTCGCTGAACATAAATGGATAAGTGCCTCCGATTAATCGTAAATTCTTGGCATCTATGTATTTACATCTCCAGAACACCTCGTCGGCATCGTTCATTACTACGTTCTGGATATCGATGTCGCTCATTTCGCGGAACATCTTCGGAGCATCGATTGTGGTGTCGCTCATTTTGAGATGGTCGGAGTACCATAATGCAGAACGTCCGCCTACAGCGAAATAGCAGTTCTTTATAGTAAAGCCATGTACGTGCCAGAATGGGTAGTTGCCCTCGAATACGCAGTTTTCGGCTTCGATGTTGCTGCACTCTTTTATGGCGGATTCGCCTTCGCGGATAGTTACGTTCTCCAGTCGCAAATTATGTGATTCGAAAAGCGGGCGCTCGCCGCCGAATTCGGTATCTTTTATGAGTTTCATATGCTATATGTTTTTGGTGTTTCATCTGCAAAGATAATGCTCAAGATCCGAAATCATTTACCAAAAACGCGGATATAATTACCATATTTATCCCTCGAGCCCATCTTCGATGGCTTTTTTTATCATTGTCAATGCCTTTCCGTGTTTTGCCTGAAGGTCTGGAAAGTCTCTCCCGCGCGAGAAATTGTGCTGCTGGTGATTTCCATATAAAACTTGTCGAACAATTCCCTGAGCTTCCCGGTGTCATGAATCAGCTCCCGTAAGGCCGCGAGCTGCCTGGCATTGTCAGACTCCGGAATCCATAGTTTCAGATAGCCTCCTTCGGCATATTTTTCTTGGAGATGCTCCACAGTCCTGTTCCACATTTGTTCGCGGTCCATTTCCGGGTAGTGGGCGAATCCATATTGGACAGTCCTCTTGACTACAATCTCCGGATTGATCTGTCTGTCTGATTCCGCGATTATTCTCCCGTAAATGCTGCGTGGAGGATTCTTGCCGGAAGCCCTGTGATCTTCGGCCGCCTGGGCAGCAAGCTCTATCTCCTCTGCAGAAAACCATTGACCTAAACGCTTATCCTCCCGAATCTTACGACCCGAAGCGAGGTGATGGAACTCGCGGCCTTCCGACAGTCCCAGGTCGTGGTACGCGGCGGCGAGGTAGAGAATTTCCGGCTTTACGGGATAGAACTTCGCAAGCTCCTGGCTCTTGGAAATTACGCTCCGGACGTGGTCCTCACGATGAGCGGCGTCGAACTCGGCATATTGCGGGATAATCTCTTTTTCGATGAATTCGTGGAAGTCCATAAATCGTCAGTTTGTTTTGTTAATCTTTCAAATATACGCATTCCTTTCGCAAAGTGGATGGTTTTCTGACTTTCTAACTAAACATATATCAAATCTTTTTCGATACGAGGTCAACTTTTCGTTTAAGTACCGACTCGAGCAATATGGTTATTTCAGACAAAACAAATAACGAAGGATTAGTAACCTTAATCAATACATCGACATCACTATCAGCAGTTAATTCTCCCGTCCCATAGTCCGCAGCGCCGCGATCGAGAGCGGTAAGGCCAATGCGAATGAGATGATGTCTGAAATAGGTTGGGCCACCAACATTCCGTCCAGACCTGCCATGTATTCCAGGACATAAAGTATAGGAATAAAGAAAAGTCCCTGACGTGCCATTGCTACCATAACGGCAGGAATGACACGTCGGATATTCTGCAAGTACATGTTCGAAAGGACTATAAAACCGACCACTGGAAAAGCAGCGCATTGCCAACGCAGGGCCAATGAACCATAATGTATGACTTCGGCGTCGTCTGCGCGGAAAACAGACACGATTCCCGGGGCGAACAGTATTCCGAGAGCAGCGAACACGACACAGTACCCCGTCATGACATCCGCGCTGAACCAGAATGCTTTACGCACTCGAATATAGTTTTTCGCCCCATAATTAAATCCGCAGACAGGCTGGAATCCCTGTCCAAAACCTATAAGTGCAGACGAGACGAAAATAATCACGCGGTTCACGATGGAAAATGCAGCAATCGCGGAATCTCCAAAATTACCGGCAAGCTGGTTCAGACATATTGCGGCGATGCATCCCAGTCCCTGACGAGCAAGAGAAGGCAAACCACCTGCCACAATTTCATTGAACTGAGCCCTGGTCGGTCTGAAATTCTTAAACCGAATTTTGATTCCTCCCCGCATTCCGGTCATACTCAGCATGATAAAGAAACTGACCGCTTGCGAAAGCGCGGTTGCGAGACCGGCTCCGGATACGCCCATGTTAAGCGTAAAAATGAAAATCGGATCGAGTACGACATTAAGGACAGCTCCTACAGATATGCCGATCATCGAAAGGAAAGCATTGCCCTGCAACCTCATCTGGTTATTCAGGACGAAAGTGCCGACGATAAACGGCGTCCCGAGAAGTATATACCGGAAGTATCCGACGGCCACCGGAACGATAGTCTCAGTCGCTCCCAAAAACCGCAGCAACGGACGTGTATAAATGAATCCTACGATGGCGAAAAGGCATCCTGTCACGATAGCCGTAAAGAATCCGCATGCGGCCATAGAGCCTGCCCCGGCCATGTTTCTGGAGCCCAATGCTCTGGAAATATAGTTGCCGGACCCGTGGCCAAAGAAGAAGGAAAACGCCTGAACCAGAGCCATATACGAAAACACGATTCCCAACGCCGCCGTGGATTGGGTATCGATATTTCCGACAAAATATGTATCTACGAGACTGTATATGCTGGTAATCAGCATACTGACGATGGACGGTACAGCGAACTCGGACACCAAATGCCCGACCGGGCTGGTCGTCATTTTTAAAAATTTTTCTTCTTCCTCGTTCTTCATTTTATTCTGTTTATACCAAGGACGCTTTATACCAATCGAAAAGTTTCTGAACTCCGTCCTCGATTTCGACCGTATGATGCCATCCGAGGGAATGGAGTTTGGTCACGTCAATGAGTTTTCGCGGGGTCCCGTCAGGCTTGGACGCGTCGAAAACTATCTCTCCACCGAAGCCGACAGCACGACGTACAAGTTCACTTAACTCACGGATTGTCAATTCTTTACCCGTACCGACATTGATATGACAATTTCTAATTTCGCCGAGAGCGGGAATCGCGCCTCCGCGGCCCTCGCTGTTGTTTCTGTCGACCGCCCCATCGGTACGCGCCCCATAAAAAACTGATGAGTATTTGTCAATGCCGATGATGTCGCTGAAGTTTACGTTCAGGAGTACATGGACGCTGGCATCTGCCATGTCTTCGCTCCAAAGAAACTCTCGAAGTGGCTTTCCGGTGCCCCAGAGAACTACTTTATTGTCATATATTCCGTAGAATTCGAGGGCTTTGAGGATACGTTCTTTAGGGCTGTTGCCATCGACATTGACCCCACCAATTATGGTGCGAAGCTTTTCGGGCGGGTTTATCGGGCGTTTGTTCATGTCGGTCGCGATGGCGCGCCAGTCTCCTTCGTGGATCAGTTTGGCCAGATATATTTTGCGCATCATGGCCGGCATGACGTGGCTGTTTTCGAGATGGAAGTTGTCGTTCGGGCCGTACAGGTTCGTCGGCATGACTGCGATATAGTTCGTACCGTATTGAAGGTTATAGCTTTCGCACATTTTCAGTCCGGCGATTTTGGCGATGGCGTATTCTTCGTTGGTGTATTCCAGAGGTGATGTGAGCAATGCGTCTTCTTTCATGGGTTGGGCCGCATTTTTCGGATAGATGCAGGTGGAGCCGAGGAAGAGGAGTTTTTTAACGCCGTGGCTGTATGCGTTGCTGATGACGTTGCATTGCATTTTCATGTTTTGCATGATGAAGTCGGCGCGGTACAGGGAGTTGGCCATGATTCCCCCGACGAAAGCGGCTGCAAGTACCACAGCATCAGGTCGTTCCTCATCGAAAAATTTCTGGACTGCATATTGGTCTGTGAGGTCGAGTTCTTGGTGTGTACGCCCCACGAGGTTTGTGTAACCTCGTTTTTCCAAGTTATGCCAAATGGCCGAGCCCACAAGTCCGAGATGGCCGGCGACGTATATTTTGCTGTTCTTGTCTAACATTGCCTTCAGATTTAAGTAATCCTAAAGTAATCATTTTTTTTCATGCTTACTAAAAACCAATATGTAAAGTTAACGTTTTTTTCGTTCTAAATTACTTTTCTCGTGAGTCGTCAAAATTTCCTCTTGGTATTTTTACCGCGCAAACATTTATCGCACAACGACAACAATGAATTGTCTTGTTAGAGAGTAGGCGATGAGTTTTATCGACGGCGCAACGGAGGTCCCGGCGGAGACCTTCGCTGGCGCTCATCCCTCCGGCTGGCGCCGGCTCCTCCCATTTACGAGGTCATGGGTGACCACGGGTCTCTCGCCGGGACCTCCGCTACGCCGTCGATTATTCACGTGGATTCTTTGATATCTAAGTTTTATATATTCCGGCTGCGGTGCTCACCTTGGCGCCGGCGTAGCGAAAATCCACGTGGTATTATGCAATCATGGTGTAGAACGGCCAATATTACAATTATATGTCAGACTACCTGTCGGAGGTTCTTGTGTTACATGCGCTCTGTAACACACTATCAATTAAGATATTACGCTTTCTAAAGTTATCTCCACATCTGCCAGGTGGTATGTTTTTTCATAGGACCTGACAGGTAAATTTCGTCGCAACATGTTGATTATCAACAGAATCACTCTTTTGCAATCCGCCAAGTTGTCCGAAATTGACGTGGCCGAGGCAGGAACTCGGACTCGTCCGCTCAGGTGCTGCGCAATTCGCGGCCTGAGTTCCGCCTCCTGCCGCTGACGTAACTGGATAAATCGTATCCACAAGGGACCCGGACAAAACGTATCCACAATGGACCCGGATAAATCGTATCCACAATGGACCCAAATAAATTGTATCCACACAGGACTGGAGCGGCGACAATATCAATAATTCAGTTATCAATTATTTTTCGAGTAACTTCAGGATGATGAACCACCTCACCTGGTAAGTGTCTCCGGTTCTGGGGTCGGCGCGGCCACCCCTCGTAAACTATTGACAGCCAGGCGGTTCTATAACACCTGCGCGCCGACCCCATAGTTTTTGGTAGGGTCGGCGCGGTACGTTATTGCAATTCATTGATAATCAATGTCTCCAAAATCAGAGACGCGCCGACACCCTGACATACGACGACAACTGATGACACTACAAATCATCCAATCAAGCAGCACGGACTATCCGACAGTGATTGTGTAGCTGGCGCGGAAGACTTGGCCTGGAGAAAGGGAATTTACGCAGTCTCTTTCTGAGAATTCTCCGGTAAAACCTACACGGTCACATCTACCGTACCATGGTTCGATGCAGACGAACGGGACATCCTTGGCAGATGGCGCCCACAGACCGACCAACGGAGTATCGAACTCCAGGGATACGCATCTGAGCCCAGTAGTAGAAACCAGGTCGACGCGACACACTTGGCTATCCCCTATTATGTATGCGCCGATATCGAAGGTGTGGTCATCCAACGGCATCACGCCCCCAGGAGTATTAAGTTCTTGAACATCAGAGATATCCGTACATTGTTTCTCAGAAACCTTAATATATCGGAAAGACTCGAGCGGAACCACGCCCTCGGCTCCACGTCCATATAAACGAAAACAACCACGACTTGCACGACCGGAATCCGAATCTGCTCCGGAGCCAGCAGCGCCCGAGCCGGAAGCAGAGCCATCAGAAAAAACACAGCCAGAGCCCTGAGAGGACGATTTAAGGACTAAAACCTCCGAACCAGAAGTACAAGAACTAGCAGCAGAAGACGCTGCTAAGTTAGGAGCCCCAGATTCAGGATCCGAGTGTCGGGAAGAATCCGATGCACAAGCCGCACTACCCCCATATACAAACCTTGGCAAATAGAACGCAGGGTGCGCACCGATCTGGAACCACATTGTTTGGGAATCATCGCCAGAAACCTCCCACATCACATGTATCTTATTGGCTTCCAAGCGATAACCTATGCGCAACGTAAACTTATACGGATATTTGGCCAACGTCTCCGGCGAAGAATTCAGTTCGAACCACATCTCATCCTCCCGTTCCGACACCAGCCTGAAATCCATGTCGCGCGCAAACCCGTGCTGGCCCATCTCGTACTCGCGTCCGTTCACGCGGAAATGCTTGTCCCACAGGCTCCCCACTATCGGGAAAAGGACCGGCGAATGCCGCTTCCAAAACGCCGGATCCGCCTGCCACAAAAACTCGCGCCCAAAAGAATCTCTGATACTCGTCAACTCCGCCCCATGAAGGGAGATGTTTAAGGTCAATGCCGTATTTTTCAATGTCTTCATATTATGTTATTCTCTTTTATTATCATCTTCCGTTAATATATTATGCTACAAACTTCCGTTACCAACAATTGTCAGAATCTTCTGAGACAGACATCCGTTACAATCCTCTATTATCGACTTCTGTTACCAACTTCATGTTACTACCTTCCGTTAACATCTTCTGCTATAAACTTCTGTTATTCAAAGATCTATAACTAAGTTCCGCAAATGCGAGACACCGCTTATGGAGCACGTTAGGGCGAATGCAAGGCTCCTCCCCCGAGACCCTGAATATGGCACGCACAGAAAAAGTGACTTGTGCTTACTTTTTGCCGCACACCGATTTGTCACATTTTCTTTTCACAAAGATAGTTTTTATCTTTGTATGATACAACGCAACGAACAGAATGAAAAGAATAATCATGACACTATCCGCTGCGGCACTTTTCCTTACAGGAGTGCTGACGGCACGTGAACTTCCTGAAGTACGCACCGCGGCTTCAGATGCAAGAATTACATACATAGGAAGGACATTGAAATCAGGCGAGAACGTATCATTCGACTGGTCAGGCGTTTATGTGCGCGTAAAATTCGAAGGCAACTACCTCGCCATGAAAGCCTCAGACTCTAAGGCGAACTACTATGACGTATGGATCGACAGAGAACCTGAAGCAAAAGCCGACCAGACCATCAGAGTAAGCGGCAAAGACTCAGTATATGTATTGGCTTCACCTGAAATCATCAAGTCATTCAACAGCAAGGGAAAATCATTCAGCCACACTGTCACGATAAAAAAGCGCACAGAAGGAGAACAGGGACTCACCACCATCAGCGAATTCATCACAAAAGCCGGTGACCTTCTCCAAGCTGAAGGACTCAAAACCCGCCAGTTCGAAGTCGTAGGTGATTCATATACATGTGGTTACGGATCGGAAAACAGCACCAAATACGACCCGTTCAAGCCAGAAACTGAAAACAGTAACCTTACATACGCAGCCATTTTGGCCCGCTACTTCGACGCCGACTACTACGTAGTAGCCCACTCCGGAATGGGAATCGCAAGAAACTACAGCGACAAATTCAAAGACTATTACATGCCTGACCGCTATAGTCAGACATTCGATATGGACAAGGACGTGAAATGGGATGCGTCCAAGGATGCTTTCAAGCCGCAGATGACCATTATATATCTGTGTACCAATGACTTTTCGACAGGAAGACAGCCGGCAGAGAGCCTTTTCAGAAGCCACTACATTACCCTTCTGAAAAAGATTAAGGAAAACTATGGCGAAGAACATCCGATCCTTTGCGTTTCCAGCAGGTGTGATGACATGGCAGCTGACTATGTGCGCAACGTCGTGAATACTTGCGGAATGAAAAACGTAAAATTCGTCGGTCTCACAGATGCCATCCATAACAACGAGAGCGAGCTCGGCGCAAGCCAGCACCCCAGCTATCAGGGACACAGGAAGATAGCTCACGCCCTGCTCCCATACGTCTCCACCATGACCGGCTGGAACTTAAACGACGACGTAAAATAACAGATTAATCGACTCCAAGAGCCAAAAACAAGTGCAAGCTCCGGAAACAAATAAAACAGACTGAACGGAACAACAACGTAGAACAACAGACTAATCGACTCCAAGAGCCAAATCAAGTGCAAGCTCAGGAAACAAATAAAACAGACTGAACGAAACAACGACGTAAAATAACAGAATTATGACGACCAGAACCAAAGTAATCGGTGGCATCACTGCAGCAGTGACCATCGCCGCTGTGGCCTTCATCTTCTTCAGATTCTTCTTTGTATTCGGAGAAGGTGTGAAGGCAGGAGACCTGAACCAAGTCATGTATAAAGGGTATATTTTCAAGACATACGAAGGACGACTCATACAGTCGGGACTCCGCGGGGTCGGTAAAGGCACCAACACCATGGAATCCTACGTCTTCGAATTCTCCGTCGAAAACGAAGCTGTTGCAGACTCCCTCATGAGATGCAGCGGAAAAAACGTAGAACTCCATTACAAAGAATATCTCGGCGCACTCCCATGGAGAGGCCAACAGAAATATGTAGTTGACAAAATCTTATCTGTAAACTAATGAACACTAAACTATTATCGGCAGCGATAGCAATCTTCGCCTCTGCCATGGCAATGAATGCCAACACATATCCACTGCCAGATGGCATGAAAATCAAAGCCACCCATCCGGCAAACGACAATGGTAAACTGATGACGATGGAAGAAGCCATCTACTCATCCAAGACATGGCCTGCAAAATTCAGCGCTGCCTGGTACGGCGAAAACTCATACGTCTACCTGAAAGACGGCAAACAACAACTCGCAGACGCGGAAAAAGGCATTGACATAAACGAAGACCCTATACTTGGAGCCTATACGGCGAAAGCCGGCAAATACCTGACGAAGGAACTTCCGGAGGGCGCGGCCAACATCACACCGAACCCTGCGGCGAACGGATTCATGAGCGTGATGGCCGGAAACAGGGCGATCGGCACGGCACCGGCACTCGCATTTACAGTAGGCAACAGCCTCTACTACATCGACCAAAGAAAACATATCTGCACGATTGCGGAGAGCGAAGGCCCGGGCATCGTCTACGGCCAGACAGTCAGCAGAAACGAGTTCGGCATCAGCGGAGGAATCTTCTGGTCACCTGACGGAAAAAACATCGCATTTTACAGAAAAGACGAAAGCAAAGTTACTGATTTCCCGCTACTTGACATCACAACACGCACCGGATCTCTCGTAAACATCAAATACCCGATGAACGGAATGATGTCCGAAAACATCCGCCTCGGCATCTACGACCTCGCGGAAAACACCACCGTTTACGTACAGGCCGACGACTTCGGATACGACCAGTACCTCACCAACGTGACATGGTCACCGGACGCGAAACACATCTTCATCCAGGTCCTCGACAGAACCCAGAAACACATGCACCTGAACATGTACAGGGCATCTGACGGAAAATTCGAGAAAACCATCCTCACTGAAGACAACGAGAAATGGATCGAGCCTGCCAACCCGCTGCATTGGTTCGGATTCTCAGACAAATTCATCTACAGCACCGACAACAGAGACGGCTACAAGAGCCTCTATCTCTGTGATACTCTGGGCAATATCGACAGAATCACCAAGGTCCAGGCCGACGTTCAATTCGTTGCCGAGAACGGCCAGAAAGTATTCTACACCTCATCAGAAGTATCCAGCGCCGAGAACCACCTGTTCAGCGTAAATGTCTCAGTCTCACGCAAAGGCGCCGTAAAGACCGACACCCCAGTGAGACTCACCAAAGATGACGGTTGGCACAATGTCAGGATCAATGACAACGGCACCTGGTTCATCGACAGCTACAGCAGCATAAATGTCCCTACAGTCGTAAAACTCTGCTCTACAGACGGAAAGACCAGCCGTACACTCTTCACAGCAGAAGATCCGCTTAAAGAATACAAGACCGGAGAAGTCATCCTCGGAACAGTAAAGAGCGGCGACGGCAAATTCGACAACAACTTCAGACTCATCCTTCCTAACGGCTTCGACCCTGCAAAGAAATATCCTGTAATACTTTACGTATACGGTGGACCACACCTCCAGCTCGTGGACAACAGCTGGCTCGGTCAGGCTCGACTTTGGGAAATGTACATGGCAGAGCGCGGCTACATCGTTTACGTCCAGGACAACAGAGGTACAGAACGTCATGGCGCAGAATACGAGAAAGCCATCCATAAACAGTGCGGAAAGGCAGAAATGGAAGACCAGATGGCGGGACTCCGTCAGCTCATGACCATGCCTTACGTAGATAAAGACAGAATCGGCGTACACGGCTGGAGCTATGGCGGTTACATGACCATCTCACTCATGGTCAACCACCCTGACGTATTCAAAGTAGGAGTAGCCGGCGGTCCGGTAATCGACTGGAAATGGTACGAAATAATGTACGGCGAGCGCTACATGGAAACCCCTGAGACCAACGCAGAAGGATTCGCTGCCACCAGCCTCCTCGGCAGAGTCAATGACCTTAAGGGCAAACTCCTCATCTGCCAGGGAGCCATCGACAACACCGTGGTTTGGGAGCACAGCCTCAGCTTCGTGCGCGAGTGCGTAAAGAACCTCGTACAGGTAGACTACTTCCCTTACCCATGCGCCGAGCACAACGTAAGAGGACACGACAGAATCCACCTGATGGACAAAGTCACCCTCTATTTCGAAGACTATCTCTAATTCTTCAATACAATGACAACAAAAGAATTGTTCGACCAGATTCAGGCCAAAAAATCCATGCTCTGCGTCGGTCTCGATACGGACTTCAACAAAATTCCGGAAAGGTTAAGGTCAATGCCGCTTTCCGAAGCCCTTTTCACATTCAACCGCGAGATTATCGATGCGACATCTGCGCATTGCATAGCATACAAACCGAACCTTGCATTCTATGAGTGCTATGGCAGAGAAGGACTTGAAGCCCTCGAAAAGACCGTGGACCATATCAGGACAAACCATCCTGAGCAGTTCATTATCGCTGATGCAAAACGCGGAGACATAGGCAATACTGCTAAAATGTATGCCAAGACCTTCTTCGAGACCATGGACTTCGACGCTGCCACCATCTCACCGTATATGGGCAGCGAAACAGTCACTCCGTTCCTCGAATACAAAGGCAAATACGCCATCGTAGTGGCATTGTCCTCCAACAAATCTTCAGCAGATTTCCAGCTCGCACAGCAGGACGGCAAACCTCTCTATCAGGTAGTTATGGAAAAGATGATGTCCATTTCCACCCCTGAGAACATGATGTTCGTCGTAGGCGCCACGAAAGCTGACAAACTCGCTGAGATAAGGACATTCTGTCCGGATAACTTCTTCCTCGTACCTGGCGTAGGTGCACAGGGCGGCTCAGCGGAAGAAGTCATGGCACACGGTTCCAACAGCCGTGGAGGTCTCCTAATAAACTCTTCACGCGGAATCATCTACGCCTCCTCAGGCGACGACTTCGCTGAAGCAGCAGCCAAGGCGGCAGCAGCGACTGCAAACCTGTAACCTGTCCGGCAAACGCGAAACAAATTTAATCATATGGAACTTAAAGACATAGTTTCCAAATTCGATCTTAAAGGTGAGGTTCTCGAAATCTCACCTTTGGGAAACGGATTAATAAACGACACATATAAAGTCCACACCGCAGAAGGCGCACCTGACTATGTACTCCAGAAAATTAACAATGCCGTCTTCACCGACATTGACCTTCTCCAGCACAATATAGAGGCGGTAACGGGTCATATCAGGGAGAAACTCGAAGCTGCGGGAGAAGCCGACATCGACCGTCAGGTGCTGAAATTCATACCGGCGAAAGAGACCGGCAAGACTTACGCAGAGGCCGACGGCACATTCTGGAGAGTCTCCGTTTTCATTCCTGACGCATACACATACGAAACCGTAACACCAGAATATTCATACCTCACAGGCAAGGCTTTCGGTAACTTCGAGGCAATGCTCTCAGATTTGCAAGAGCCACTGGGAGAGACCATTCCGAACTTTCACAACATGGAATTCAGAATGAGCCAGCTCATAGAAGCAGTAGAAAACGACAAATTCTGCAGAATAGACGACCCCGAAGAAGGTGACGGAAGGCATCCGATAGACAACGATCCCGACCATAGTGACGAAGTAATCGCCATGATAGACGAGATCGACGAAAACAGCATCGAGATGTGCAAAGCCGAGCAAATGTTCCGCGAAGGCGTCCTCCCGAAACGCATCTGCCACTGCGACACGAAGGTGAACAACATCCTCTTCGACAAAGATGGCAACGTATTGTGCGTCATTGACTTGGATACCGTGATGCCAAGCTTCATATTCTCTGATTTCGGCGACTTCCTGAGAACAGCGGCATGCACAGCGGCTGAAGACGAGCCGGACACTTCGAAAATAAGTTTCGACATGGAGATTTTCAAGTCGTTCGCGAAAGGTTACATCGAATCAGCAGGCGGATTCCTGACCGATATGGAAAAGAAAAATCTGCCATACGCAGCGTGCATGTTTCCTTTCATGCAGGCCGTCCGATTCCTGGCAGATTATTTGAACGGTGATGTCTATTACAAGACAAAATATATAGACCATAACTTCGTCCGTGCACGTGCGCAAATGGCTCTGTTCCAGAGCGCTATGGAGCACAGCAAAGAGATGGCCGACTACATCGCTTCACTATAGACGTGACATAAATTCCAATGCGATATCGAGCGCTTTAGCCCGTATCCCTCTGGAAAACAAATGATCACCTTTTGGAATGACATGCAGCTCTGCTTGTGGCAGGGCTGCATTTATTTTACTCGAATAATCGCAAGTCACAAGTTTGTCGCGCTCCCCCATCAGCACACAAAGCGGCCCCGTATAACCTGAAATTGTCCGGTACGTATCCAGGTTCATCGCGGTAGTGAAATAGCAACGCCCCAGCTCCGAGCCCCAAACTGCCACAGTATCAGGGATATTCACAGGATCGAACGTCTCCAGGCCCACACGCCCCGCCTTCGAATCAGCCTCCACATTCACCGCCGGCGCGAACATGACCAGCCCCTTGAGAATGCTCTCCCCCGCCTGCTCCAGCCCCGCCGCCGTAATGAGCGAAACCAGCCCGCCCAGCGAGTGCCCGCAAAGAATTATGTTTCGGGTCAATGCCAATTGCACGTAGCTTATAACTGCTTGCAAATCACCAACCTCCGTCAACGGTGTCATTTCAGTGATATTTCCGGTACTATGTCCGCTTCCGCGGAAATCGAAACGTAGAGTATCATATCCGGCAGCATTGAACCCATCCGAAATTCCTCTCACGGGGTTCAGCCAAGAATTCATCATGAGCCCATGACAAATCACGACAAGAGGCTTGTCTGATGATGTTTCGCCGACAGCGGGCGACAAAACTGCGTAAATATCACCTGCCGGTGACGGGATGGTAATTTCTTTCATTATCTGAGTCCTACATTCAATATAATACCCGCCTTGGCCATAATACCTGGCTGAGGAACGTTACCATAGTCGAAATACTTATGGTCGAGAAGGTTATTTACTTCTACATAAACATTATACGAAGGTCCACGACGGAAAGCAGAGTCCCAGGAAAGCCTTACGTCCACAAGAGAATATGGCCTGTAAGCAACCATTCCTTTGGAAACCTTGTTCTCGAACAACTCGTAGTTTCCTTCCCTCTCCTGCCAACGCCATGCAGCATTGGCACTCAAATTCTTCCAGATATGGAAATCGGATCTCACGACCACTTTGTGCTTGAGATATTCGAGCGCATATTTGGACTGCACGGTAGAACCGAGTTTCTTGTCCTGGGAAATGTGACTGTATGTGACATCGATGTTTCTCAGGAAGAAATCGTCACGGACCAGCATCCTCGGAAAATCTACTCTAGCAGAAAACTCCTGACCGAAAGTGTTGATTTTCGTATAGTTGCACGAACGCCACGGAGCGTCTTCGCCTTCAGACAAATCCTTGGTCCAGTCGATCATGTCGCTTCCCATGTTGTAATAAACAGTCGCCACGGCATTGATCCAAGGACGAGAGAAACGGAGTCCCCCCTCGACAGACTGCATCTTTTCGGCCTTCAGGTTCTTGTCCGCCGCATGGCCACCGACCGAATAATAGAGCTCGGTGAAAGTCGGCATACGGAGGGACGAGTTGTAGGACGCATAGACTTTCCAGTCACCGAGGAAACGCCAGCTGACATTCACACCCGGATAGAATTTGAAATCATCCTCGTTTCCGGTGTTCTTCACGGCAGCCACGCCTGCAGATGCAGAAACGTTGGCTATGTCGATGGAGTGCTCCAGGAACAGGCTGATATTTGTTCTGTTAAGTCCTTTGGCGTAAGTCTTCTCAGCGTCGCCATGTATCTTTTTAGGAGAAGCGAGCGGCTCACCGAGATTCGTGCTCAAGAGGTCTTCATTTCTCATTTCCGCGCCGAAGGCAGTTTTTCCGGCCACGGTCTCGAACCAGCTGTTCAGGTTTACACCCCAGACACTTGTACGATGATAGTTGAACGGGACCTTGTCAGGATTATCGCGGACGAGTTCGAAACGGTCCTCGCTGCGGTTCCAGTAAACAGAAGGTTTGAACTTTATAAATCCATGAGTCTGGGCTGATACCGCTCCGTAAGTCTTCATGGTGTGCTCGAACTGGTTATCGAACTTGGCACTGTAGAAGGTATTGGAACCAAAGTCCCTGACACTCACGCCTGCATGCCAGTCGATATCAGCTGCAGAAGTCTTGTACGAACCCTGCCAGAAAGCCTTAACTGTCTGATAATCAGTATTGAGACCACCCTCAGAATTATGGTTGAAACCGTCTGAGCGAAGGTATGAAGCCGAAAGTTTGGAAGAAAAATCTCCCGCCGTCCAGCCGAACGAAGCCCCACCGTCGAAAAAGCCGAAAGAACCGCCCTCGGCGTGAGCTGAAACTTCGCGTCCCGCAGCTTTTTTAGTGACGATATTTATGGCTCCTGTCAATGATGATGAACCATATGCCACGCCTGCAGGGCCCGAAAGCACTTCGATCCGGTCGATATCATGTACGTCTACAGGGAAATCGACTGCATTATGTCCTGTCTGCGGATCGCAGATATTTATACCATTAAGGAATACTGCTATCTGGTCGCTTGTACCTCCTCTCATACTGATATCAGTCTGGGCACCAAGATCTCCACGCTGGCGTACATCTATGCCTGCCACATATTTCAGAAGATCATTGACACTCTGCACAGGGAGTGAAGCGAGGGTGGTGCTGTCCATGAGTGTGACGATTCTGGCACTTTTGCCCAATGCTACAGGTACACGGCTCCCCGTTACTGAAACAGAATCTAGTCTTACTGGATGATTGTCCTGTCCGTTTTCCGCGGAAACTGAGAAAACTCCCGCAGATGTCAAAAGAAAAAGGACCACTGCCGCACGGCAGCTCCAAATGTTTTTCATTACTAAAAGATTGGTGTTTAGGAACTTCACCCTGATAAATGGATTCCGGATACCCATAAAAAGTCAGGTGAAATTCAAATTATACGAGCACAAAGGTACACAAAATTAATAAAATGTCTATTCGAGAACACAAACGTAACATTAACCAATATATATATATTAATTCGTTTTGATATTATCATAGTATGTATTATTTTTGTGAGAGAGAACGTGAAAATTGCTATGATTTCGATTATTGTACCGCTATATAACGCTGAAAAATACGTCCATGCCTGCGTAGAAAGCATTCTCGGACAGACATATAAAGATTTTGAATTGCTTCTCGTAGATGACGGAAGCAAGGATTCAACGGGCACCATCTGCGACAAATATGCAAATGACGACCATCGAGTAAGAGTATTCCACAAAAAGAACGACGGCCCGGCTTCCGCCAAGAACTATGGTCTCGAAAGGGCTGAAGGCCAGTATGTTATATTTGTCAATGCCGATGATTTCTGGTTTTCTCCAGACACACTTTCCACCTTGCACGGCTTGGCTGAAAAGCATCATGCAGATATCGTAAAAGGCGAATATGTATATGTGGATGAGGACGGAAAGAAAATCACATCTCACAGGCGTCACAACTGCGTGGCCAATAAAGTAATAAGCAGACATAGAATGCTCCGTGACGGATTCGCCGGAGAATTGTCGTTCTTCTTGGCATTGATCCGGAAAGAAAAGATGAATGGACTCCTTTTCGACGAAAGTTTCTCGTTCGACGAGGATCCGGAACTTTTCGCAAGGCTTTTCTGCAGAAATCTCAGGTGCGTGTACACTCCGATGGAGTTTTACGCATATAGGGTGCATCCGGACACCATCAGGGCCGCCCACAAACTTTCCAGCCTCCAGTGTTCATTCTCATTGGCAGGAACCTTCGCGAGATGCTCGTCAGACGTATCCGGAAAACTGCGCAAGCAGTACCGGCGCATGAGCGTGAACATGTATTACAGAGGTCTGCAGATGATGACTCACGAGGATTATAATTCGAAGAGAAAGACCATTATAAAAGTCCTGAAGCTGAACGAATTGCAGAAGAAGACCAGGAGCCGTATATTCAAGTGGGGTATATTCAACAGTCATTTCTTCTCTTGTATCGTTCCTCCTGCCACTGGAATATCATTCGTAAACAAAAGCAAATGGGCTTCGGAGCCTATGAATATGGTCAGCAAGTCCAGCAGGCTTTCGAATACGGTGTACTTCAACAATAAGGGGGAGGGTGGACACGGCAAGTAAACATTAAAATCGTTTTGTAATAACAAATATTCTTCTTACCTTTGCCGGCCGTAGACAAACAATTAAAGCTATGATCAACTCAGAAGCAGGAAGATGCCTGTTATGTAAAATACCAAAATGTTCGGCAGCATGTGCCGTAAAGACAGATGTACCTACATCTATCAGACTATATAAAGAGGGACGTGGCGAAGAAGCAGCCCGTCTCCTTTTTGCGAACAACCCATTCTCAGCTATCACTAGCCGCGTATGCGATTGGAGCAAGGCTTGTTACGGGCATTGCGTCTTGAACGCAAAGAAGATGCCTGTAAAGTGGCATGAAATCGAGGCTGAGATTACCGGAAAGTATCTTTTCCATGCCTCCATCACGCCGGGCACTCCTAACGGAAAGAAAGTGGCTATCGTCGGTGCCGGTCCTGCCGGCATAACGGCAGCGTTCATTCTCAGGGAGCACGGATGTGAGGTCGTGATTTATGACGAGAATCCTCTTCCTGGAGGCGTACTCCGTTATGGTATTCCTGAATTCAGACTGAGCCGCAAATACATCGAGCAGTACGACCGCATCATGTCGGAAGCCGGTATCGAATTCATAGGTGGCAAGCGCATCGGCCGGGATATCTCCGTAAAGGAATTGAGAGAGAACTACGATGCTGTGTTCATCGCTACCGGAGCAGCCGTTCCGAGAAGATTGGATATCCCGGGAGAGGATAATCCTAATATTCTCTATGCTCTTGATTATCTGAAGGATCCGGATTCTTATAAGCTTGGAGATAGAGTTCTCGTAATCGGAGGCGGAAATGTCACTATGGATGCCAGCCGTACAGCGCTCAGACAGGGTCACGATGTCACAGTATATTATAGAAAGACTTTCGAGAACATGCCTGCGAATACACTCGAGGTGAAGGAAGCTCAAGAGGAAGGCGTGAAGTTCTGCGTTTTCGAGGTTCCTGTAGCTATCGAGGGCAACAACATCGCTGTCATGAGAAAATGTGAGAATGTCGTAGGGGCTGACGGACGCGTATCTACCAAGATGATAGAGGGTTCAGACCACAAGGTAGAGTTCGACAGTATGCTTGTAGCCATCAGCGCAAGTATCGACAACAGCATTTTCGGAGACGAAAAGCCTGAGACTAATAGAGGTTGGCTCGTCACTGACGAATCACAGCAGACCAGTCTCCCTGGTGTTTTCATCGCCGGCGACCTGATTTTGGGCCCTGCCACCGTAGTGGAGGCAGTAGCTTCAGCCAAGACTGCCGTAACCGGCATCATTAACTATCTCGGAATCTAATCCAGATACAAGATAATAACAATCGCGGGCCGGCAGCCAACAAGCTTCCGACCCGCGATTATTTTGTATTCTAGGGAGCAGTCGCACTAGCCGTGAAAAACACTTCTTGCCCGCGCGAGCTTCAAGCCCTTAAAGGTTTATCGCAACCCGGCAATTTGAGCCTCCAGCGAAGGTAAGTCCCTCACCCCGAGGGAGGGATTTAGGGTGGGGGTAACGTGATAGGCTGGAGCAGTCGCTCAAGCCGTAAAAATAATACGAGCCCGCGCGAACTTCAAGTCCTAAAGGTTTATCGCAACCCTCAACTGCTCCAGCGCCTGCTCCAGGACAGAACGCGGACTAGCCACATTAAGACGCATAAAGCCCTCGCCGCCGTGTCCGAACATCTCGCCGTCATTCAGCGCCAGATGCGCCTTGTTCACGAACAAATCCACGAGATGCTCATGATCCAGGCCCAGCGCCCTGCAATCCAACCACACCAGGAACGACGCCTGAGGACGGAGCGGCTTCACAGCAGGAATATTCACTGCACACCAGTCGATAACGAAATCGATATTAGCCTCCACGTACTTCAGCATTGACCTACGCCATTCCTCGCCCTGGCGGAAAGCCGCGATAGTGGCGAAAGGCGCGAACATATTCGGATCGTCGAACTCATTGGCCGACAGCCATTTGAAGAACTTCTCACGAATTTTCTCATTCGGAACGACGCAGTACGAACTTACGATACCGGCCATATTGAAAGTCTTGGTCGGAGCCCCGAAAGAGATGCTGCACGCAGCCGCCTCGTCAGAAACCGACGCGAACGGAATATGCTTGTTCCCCCAAAGCGCCATATCGCAGTGAATCTCGTCCGAAATCACCAGAATGCCGTGAGTATGACAGAAATGCGCGAGTTTTGTCAATGTCTCCCTGTCCCAAACTATACCGGCCGGGTTATGAGGATTCGACAAGATGAGCACCTTGCATTTCTCGTCAGCGACCTGCTCGAGATTCTCGAAATCCATGGAATACGAACCGTCCGGATTCTCGCGGAGAGGATTCATCACCACTTCCCTATCGTTTCCCTCCGGAGTAAGACGGAACGGATGATATACAGGAGGCTGGATGATAACCTTCTCGTCAGACTTCGTAAAGACATTGATAACCATACCGATACCCTTTACGATACCAGGGATGTAACGAAGCCACTCACGTTTCACTTCCCATCCGTGATGAGATTTTATCCAGTCGATAACCGACGGCCACAAATCCTGAGGATCCTTGCAATATCCCAAGATTGGGTGCTCTAAACGCTTCTTTATAGCGTCCAAAATGAAGTCCGGGGTCTCGAAATCCATATCAGCGACCCAAAGAGGAATAAGATCATCCCTGCCATAACGCTCCTTCAGGACATCCAATTTCAACGCCCCAGTGCCATGACGGTCTATAACTTTGTCGAAATTATACTCTGCCATATTACTTTTTCAATGCTTGAACTATATCCTCATAAATGTCGTCGACATCTTCCAGTCCGATAGAAAGTCTTATCGTCGTGTCGAGCACATCCATCTCCCTACGCTTCTCATCGCTGAACGGTCCGAAAATGGTGCTGGCAGGATGAATGGCCAGTGTACGGCTGTCGAAAAGATTCGTCGCACGATATATAAGTTTAAGACTGTCAATGAAATGGAAACAATCTTCTTTACTTTCGAGGTCTATCGTGATCATAGCGCCGGCTGTAGGACCGAACTGCTTTGCAGCCAACTCGTGATATGGACTTGATTCCAGACCTACATATCCGACATGCTTGATACCAGGAGTCTTCTCCAGACGGCAGGCAAGCTCGAGAGCATTGGACGACTGGATACGATAACGAGCCTCAAGAGTCTCAATACCAAGTGTTTGCATATAAGCGACATGAGGAGTCATGTATGCGCCCAAGTTGAAAAGCAACTCCCCTTTTATGCGTTTTGAGAAATCAGGGAATCCGCCGTAATCGATAATCAGGCCGCCGATGGTAGTAGCGCCGCCTGAAAGATATTTCGTACTGGAAACCACCTCGATATCCACGCCGAGTTTATGAGAAGAAAATTCTGTAAAAGGAATCATAGTGGTATCTGCAATCAGCGGAATTCCGTGTCTGTGAGCGATCTGGGCCAATGCTGCCAGGTCCGCGACTTCTACCTGAGGGTTTGTGATAATCTCCAGGAAGATACAGCAAGTATTCTCATCTACGGCCTTCTCCACCTGGCTCAAATCGGTGAGGTCACAGGCATGGGATTCCACACCGAAGCGCGGAAGTGTTTCAGTTATAAGAGAATATGTATTGCCGAACATGTGACGTGAAGACACGATATTCTTGCCTGCTGACGCCAATGCGAGAAGAGTGTTGCTGATCGCCGCCATACCTGAGTTCAATGCGACTACCGCCTGGGCTCCTGTCAATGCCTTTACACGATTCTCCAAATTCATGACTGTAGGATTCATTACTCTGGAGTAGTCAGGAGCGGTTACTCTGCCACAGAATGCGTCAGCCATATCGGCTGCATTGTCGAATTCATAAGCAGCCGCATGATAAACCGGCATGCTGAGTGCACCATAAGCATCCTTGGAAGGATATGCAGTATGGATAGCCAATGTTTGTTTTTTCATCTTTCAGAAATTTTTCATTTGTTTATTGCGTCCATTTTACTGAGCGATGCGAATGTACGATAATTTTAGAAAAAAATTCTATTTTAAGAGAGAAATTACATGGCCATACCAGATTTTTTTCGTAAATTGCTCTGCTGAAAAATGAAGAGTGAAATGGAAGAGCCTGTAATATCTTTTAAAGAAGCGGTAATCGTGAATGGCGAAACGCCTGTGATATACGGATTGGATATGGATGTATATCCTGGAGACTTCGTGTATATAGTGGGTAAAGTGGGTACCGGAAAGACATCCATCATTAGGACCATGATTGCGGAAAACCCGCTTGAAAAGGGTTTCGGAACCGTCTGCGGTTATAATTTGGCGACCATTAAAGATAAGGAAATTCCATTCCTGAGGCGCAAGATAGGAGTCGTATTCCAGGACTTCCAGTTACTTATGGACAGAACCGTAGAAGAAAACTTGGAATTTGTACTCAAGGCCACCGGATGGAAAGATGGGGATGCCATCTCCAAGAGAATCACCGAGGTCCTCGACAATGTCGGCATGACATCCAAGTCTCATAAGATGCCACACCAGCTTTCCGGCGGAGAGCAGCAGAGAATCGCCATTGCAAGATCTCTGCTGAACGAGCCCGGTGTAATCATCGCTGATGAGCCTACCGGTAATCTCGACAACGAGACCGCGGACGGCATCATGAAGCTTCTTACGAGAATTAACCACACGAAAGGCACTGCCGTAGTGATGGTTACGCATAATAAATCCATCTTCGAGAACTATCCTGGCAGGGTATTTGTCTGCAAGGACGAGGCTTGCAGAGAAATGAAATAGATAATTTATGACTAAGGCGGAGAGATACTACAATATAATAAAGTGGTTTGAGGAGAATGTTCCGATTGCAGAATCTGAACTGCATTATGATTCTCCTTTTCATCTTCTTATAGCAGTCATATTGTCGGCCCAGTGCACGGACAAGCGTGTAAACATGGTCACGCCTGACATCTTCGTGAAATATCCGGACGCAAAGGCATTGGCCTCAACCACTTTTGAAGAACTTTTTCCGCTGGTGCGAAGCATTTCCTACCCGAACAGCAAGGCGCGGCACCTGATAGCGATGGCGCAGATGCTTTCGGCGGATTTCGGGGGCGAGGTTCCGTCGGACATCGACGATCTGATGAAACTTCCGGGAGTCGGGAGAAAGACCGCAAACGTCATAGCCTCAATAGTTTACGATAAACCTGTCATAGCTGTGGATACACATGTTTTCCGCGTGGCACACCGCCTCGGGTTATCGGACGAAAAGACGCCGGAAAGTGTGGGCAAGGAGTTGGAAAGCCACATTCCGGAAAACAGAAGAGCGATATCACATCATTGGCTTATCCTGCAGGGACGATACATTTGCACGGCACGGGCTCCGCACTGCGACAAATGCGGACTTACGGCATGGTGCCGGGAATTCAATAAAGCCAATAAGACTTAAAAGAATAGACACGATATGCATTCGATAATACCATCTGAGAATATTTTTCTCATCAGTTCCATTCTCGTCTTCACAGCCATATTGGTCTCGAGAACCGGAACGAAGTATGGCGTCCCTTCCCTCCTTGTGTTCCTGCTCGTGGGAATGTTGTTCGGAAGTGATGGTGTCGGACTGGTTTTCGACAACTATAATCTAGTGCAATTCCTCAGCATCGTGGCGCTCTGCGTCATACTGTTTACGGGCGGCATGGAGACCAAGATAAAGGAGATACGGCCTGTGCTCGGACCGGGTATTGTCTTATCGACGGCAGGTGTCCTGCTGACGGTCATCTTCACTGGTCTGTTTATATTTTTCCTGTCCAGAATAGAGAAAATCGGACTGTCGCTGTCCATCGTCATGTGCTTCTTGCTCGCCGCGGTGATGTCGTCTACGGATTCCGCTTCGGTCTTCAGCATATTGAAGAACTGCAACATGAGGCTGAAACAGAACTTGAGGCCGATGCTTGAGCTCGAGTCCGGTAGTAATGACCCGATGGCTTATGTGCTGACTATCGTGCTGATACAGGTGGCAAAACTTCTGTTCGACCCGGCTTCAAGCATAGTCGGAATAGATTACAAACAGATCATTTTAGGCTCACTCGTGACTCTGGTTATACAAATGGCAATCGGTACCCTGATGGGTCTTGCAGTGGGATTCGCAAGCGTGCATCTTCTAAAGAAGATTAAGCTCAGCGCCTCGATTTATTCCATCATGTTGCTGGCTGTCAGCCTATTCGCATTCTCCATGACACAGACTATACATGGAAACGGCTATCTCGCCGTCTACATCGCCGGCCTGTATATCGGGAACCATCCTATGAACAGCAGGAAAGAAATATTGTCTTTCATGGACGGCATGACCTGGATTATGCAAATCGGAATGTTCCTCAGTTTAGGACTGCTCGTAAATCCTAAGCAGATGATGCATGTGGCACCGATTGCACTATTAATCGGTCTTTTCATGATTTTCATAGGACGTCCGCTTACCGTTTTCCTCTGCCTGATTCCGTTCAGAAAGATATCATTCAGGGCTAAACTTTTCACCTCCTGGGTAGGTCTCAAAGGCGCAGTACCTATTATTTTCGCCACTTATCCGATAATCGAAGGCATACCTGGATCCGAACAGATATTCAACATCGTGTTCTTCATCACTTTACTGTCACTTATTTTCCAGGGAATGTCCATACCGAGAGTAGCAAAAATGCTGCATCTGAACCTTCCTATGGAGAAGATTCCTGAGACTTTCGGCATTGAAATTCCTGAGGAAGCCGGAAAACTGCAGGACTATACTCTCACTGACGACGACTTGGAAAACGGAAACACACTGAAGGAAATTCAGCTGCCGGAAGGCGCACGTGTGGTAATTATACGTAGAGATGACGAATTTATAGTTCCTGACGGACAGGTAGAATTGCAGTCTGGAGACCAGTTTTTGATGATTTACTCTGACAACAGCAAAAAAAGTCCGAAATTAAGTGCTTCTTAATGACAATGTAACAGTATTTTCAATTATATTTGCGTAGACATAATAAACTATAACAGTTATGGAAAAGAAAAAAATTCTTGTCGTAGATGATGAGGCAGATATTTGCAATATCCTGAAATTCAACCTAGACAACGCCGGTTTCGATACGACAGTAGCCCATTCGGGTGAAGAAGCACTCGCTATCGGCATCGCAAATTTCGACCTCCTCTTGCTTGATATCATGATGGACAAGATTTCTGGTCTCCAACTTGCGCAACAGGTCCGCAAAAAACCCGAGACGGCCAACATTCCAATTATCTTCGTAACCGCAAAAGACACTGAAAATGATATGGTCAAGGGTTTCAACATTGGAGCCGACGACTATATTTCCAAGCCTTTTTCCATTAGAGAAGTTATCACCAGAGTCCAGGCTGTGCTCAGAAGAAGCAGCAGAGACGTGGCCACTCAGAAACAGTTCGAACACCTCGTGCTGGATATGGTGAAGAAAGTTGTCACTATCGACGGAGAAGAAATTGATCTCACCAAGACAGAATTGGAGATTCTGAATCTTCTCATCAGCCATCCGGGAACAGTTTTTTCACGCGAAGATATCCTCGCAAAAGTTTGGCCTGACGAGGTAGTGGTTCTCGGAAGAACAGTGGACGTGAATATCACCAGACTCCGCAAAAAACTCGGAAAATATGGTACCTGCGTGATTACCCGCCACGGATACGGATATTGTTTCGACGATACATATAAAGAATAACACAAGCTTAAATAATAGTTTAAGACTATGAAGAAAAAGGCATTTTTGCCTCTCAGTTCCAAGTTATTCCTTATCGTAACGGCGTTAGCCCTCACTCTCGTCCTTGTATTTGTTTTCTACCAGTATAGAAGAGAAAATGAGTACAGGGTCGAATTGTTGAATACCAAGATGCAGGGTTACAATAAGGAATTGGGGAGTCGTCTTGTCAACAAGGATACTACAAGTTTCCTGAGGTACGAAAGACGTCTTCTGAGAGATGGGGTGCGTACGACCATTTTGGACTACGAAGGAAATGTCCTGTTCGACAACGAGGCTTCCAACTCCATCAAGAAAGACAATCACTTGGGGCGAAAGGAGATACGGTACGCCATTTCTCTCGGTAAAGGCTATGACATCAAACGTGAATCTGCCAATATCGGAGGAAAATGGTTCTACTCGGCTACCGCTTTCCCTAAAAATGGATTCATAGTCAGGACGTCTCATCCATATAATATGAGACTGTCCAACGTTTTGGGCACAAACAGGGGTTATCTGTGGATCGGTCTGGCAATATGTATAATGCTCATCATTCTTTATTACATCTACATCGGTCACATCAACAAGAATATCAAGCTCCTGCGCAGTTTCGCCGAGCATGCTGAGAAGAATGATGACTTGACTAATTTCGATGTCGAGTTCGCTGATGACGAGCTTGGAGAGATTTCCAAGAATATCGTAAGTCTTTATGCTAAACTGAATAATAGTGAGGACGACAAGACCAGATTAAAGCGTCAGCTTACGCAGAATATTGCTCACGAGCTGAAAACTCCGGTAAGCAGTATCAGCGGATATATAGAGACGATACTTGATAATCCGGATATGGATGAGAATACGAAGAAGCAGTTCTTAGAGAGCAGTTTCTCTCAGTGCCAGCGCCTTACTAATCTTATCAATGACATCACTCTTCTCACCAAGTTGGATGAGTCCTGCGATTCATTTACTACGGAGGATATCAATATCCATGATCTTATAGATAGCGTTTACAAGGATGTCACTTTGCAGTTGCAGAAGAGGGGTATGAAGTTCTTGAATCTGGTGGGTCCTAATGTGGTGGTCAACGGAAACCAGATGCTTTTGTATTCTATTTTCAGAAACCTGACAGACAATGCGATAGCCTACGCCGGTGAGTACACTACAGTAACTGTACAGAATCTCAAGCAGAATGAGGGATTCTATTGGTTCAATTTTACCGATAATGGTGTAGGTATTCCGGAGGAGAATCAGGAGCATTTGTTCGAGAGGTTCTACAGGGTCGACAAGGGACGTTCACGAAAGCTTGGCGGTACCGGGCTCGGACTTGCCATCGTAAAAAATGCGGTGCTTATTCACGGCGGTTGGATCAGTGTGCGCACAGCCAGCACCGGTGGCCTGGAGTTCGTCTTCTCCCTCGCCAAATCTAACAGCAAATAGTTTATCAGAACATAATCAAGCGGTCGCAGGGTGGTAAGCCTTGCGACCGCTTATTATATTAGAGATTTCAGAAATTCCCCTGGCAAGCTGGCGGGGATGCCGGCAGCGGTCAGTGCTCGTTCGCTCAGGTACTTCGTAATTCGCTCTCTGAGCACCGCCGCTGCCCGGCTACGCGACATTCTGCAGAAACAGAAAGGGCTACTAATCTCATCAAGATTTACGCAGTAGGCACTGACCAGTCGGCATGGATGCCGGCAGCGGTCAGTGCCCACTCGCTCAGGTACTTCGTAATTCGCTCGCCGGGCACCGCCGCTGCCCGGCTACGAGACGTTCTGTGATAGCTAAGACAGCTGTGTAAAATGCTTGGCTGCACGCAGCAGGTGCTGCATGGCGCTTACCATTTCGTGAGTCTCCTGAAGGATATTCAGGTAAACATAAGCCACTGTGATATTGTCCTTTGTGGACCTCATGCGATCCATCTGCTCGCGTCTGGTCTGAGCCAGACACTCCTTGAAGGTCTCGCATTGCTCCCTTACCTTTTCGGCGCCTTCCCTATCGTGTGAACTGATCACCGCCTCAGAGCGTTTCAACAAGAACAGCATAGTATCGCGAAGCGGCATGAATTCTTTCACACGGTCCATACTCAGCGGAACGAAACTGTTATCGATATGTTCCTCACACGGGTCACAGATTCTACGCAAGCTATACAACATATCTTCGCAGCTGTTTCTCCCGATATGGAACCATGTGCTCTTTTCGATGGCAACATCCTGGTCGATACGCCTGAGACCGAGCATTTCTTTACGTCGCAACTGTTTGAGGTTAAAGCGCTCACGATGCATACTGCTTTCAGCTTTCTGCAGTTTTCCCAAATCTTCTGAAACAAATCCGTCAGTAATCTGCTGATAAGTATCATTGACATACGCAAGGAATTTGCTCTGGCTCTGGAGGATATGCTCAGAAAGAAGTTCCAACGTCCGGGCACTGTCCTTAGAGGTGATCATCTCGTTGAAAATGACATCACCCTTCTCCTCCTGACGCTTCTTATGATAACGTATATTACTGCGTATCAGCAAGAAGAGAGACAAGGCCACAAGCAGCGCAGCTACCGGCATACCTCCGATGGCCATGGTCATGGCGACGATAAAGCAGAGCACGAAAGCAGATCCCGCCGTCACGAACCAACCGCCGATGACCGAAATCACACCAGTGATGCGGAATACCGCGCTCTCCCTGCCCCAGGCCTTGTCGGCCAATGAGGTTCCCATCGCCACCATGAAGGTCACATAAGTAGTAGAAAGTGGTAAGGTCAATGATGTTCCAAGCGCTATCAAGAGGCTGGATACCACCAGGTTAACTGTAGCGCGCACCTCATCGAAAGCTGCACCGTGGGCAAGCACGGACTCATCGACATTGAACCTCTTATTGACCCAAACCTTGACGCGGTCAGGGACATTGGCAGAGATAGAACTTGCGACATTGGTGCTGAACCTCACGAGGATTCTTGCCATTTTCGAAGAACCGAACATCTCGTCTCCTGCATCCTGGCGGGCGAGGTCTACGGAAGTTTTTACGACATTGTAGGCCTTTTTGGATGTAGCCAACGCTATGACCATCACAATTCCGGCTGCGACAAGGAAATATGCCGGGATATGAGCCGGAGAATCCAGAGAAGACATCATGTAGCCCGAATAGTCACCGGCACCGTTGGCCACATAATCCTGGAATGCGGAATATCCGGCCAAAGGAACTCCGATGAAGTTCACCAAGTCGTTGCCGGCGAAGGCCATGGCCAATGCGAATGTACCCGTAAGAACGAGGATCTTAAAGACATTGACCTTAAACATATATAGGATCTGCGTCAGCAGGCCTGAAATCACGAAGCAGGAGCCGCACACAAGAAGGGTGTTCGAGTGGATCCATTCCAGCATTTCAGGGCTCATGAACGATGAATGTTCGAGGCCTTTTATCAGCATGAAGTAGATGATGGAAGTGAAGGCGAAACCGCCGAAAATTCCGATTTTCCACTTCAGCGAAGGATTCTTGTATGTGAAAGTGAAGATGATACGGGAAAGATACTGAATGAGGGTTCCGAAAAAGAACGCTATCGCGACGGAGACGAAAATCGCCATGATGACTGTCAACGCCTTGCTGGTGTTCATCAGATCGCCGATCGCCAGGTCGGGATCGCCCGAGGTTTTCATCAATGATATCGCTACGGTTCCTCCAAGCAGCTCGAATACCATGGATACGGTAGTGGAAGTAGGCAGTCCCAAGGAGTTGAAAATATCCAGCAGGACGATGTCGGAGGCTATGACAGCCAATAAGATAAACATTATCTCCCTGAAGGAGAACATAGATGGGTGATAGATTCCGTTTCTTGCGATTTCCATCATGCCGTTACTCATGGAAGCGCCGACAAAGATACCGACTGCGGCTACGATAATGATGGTTCGGAATGTTGCAACCTTAGCTCCGATAGCAGATTGCAGAAAGTTAACCGCGTCATTGCTGACGCCGACCATGAGGTCGAAAATTGCCAGGACGAACAAAAAAACAACAAGTCCCAGATACACTGTTTCCATTATAAAATATACTCTCTTAGTTTTCGAGCACAAATATAGGCATACGCTATTATATAATCATTGCAATCTATCTAAGAAGATGTTTCGATTTCATTTACAAAATATTACAAATCTCGAGAAGTTTCCGATTTACAGAATTTTAAGTATCTTTGCAAGTTGAATAAATTTGGTATCACTTATTAATATATAAATAATACATGAGTATCCAGCAGGATAATATCAAGAATCTGGTAGAGCGCAGAGCCAAAGCCATGATGGGCGGCGGACAGAAAAGAATCGATGCGCAGCACCAGAAAGGAAAGCTCACCGCGCGTGAGAGAATCGCTCTGCTCCTCGATGAAGGAAGCTTCGAGGAATTCGACATGTTCGTGCATCATCGTTGCACTAACTTCGGAATGGAAAAACAGCATTTTGACGGAGATGGTGTCGTAACAGGGCAAGGTACAATCGACGGAAGACTGGTCTACGTATTCGCCCAGGACTTCACAGTGTCAGGAGGCTCCCTCGGAGAGGCTATGGCACAGAAGATTTGCAAAGTGATGGACATGGCTACCAAGAATGGTGCACCATGTATCGGACTTAACGACTCAGGCGGTGCCAGAATTCAGGAAGGCATCAACTCATTGGCAGGATTCGGAGAAATTTTCGAAAGGAACATCCTCTCTTCAGGTGTTGTTCCTCAGATTTCAGGTATATTCGGACCATGCGCCGGAGGAGCAGTATACTCACCTGCATTGACAGACTTCACTGTCATGGTGAAGAACACGTCATACATGTTCCTTACCGGACCGGCAGTCGTGAAGAGCGTGACTGGCGAGACTGTTTCATCAGAGGATCTCGGCGGTGCGAGCGTACATGCAACAAAGAGTGGCGTGGCTCATTTCGCAGCTGAGAATGACGAGGACGGTATCAGAATCATCAAGGAATTGCTGAGCTACATTCCGCAGAACAATATGGAGGAGGCTCCTGTCGTTCCTACAAATGACCCTGTAAGCCGCGTGGATGATGCCCTGAATGAGATCATTCCGGATAACCCGAACAAAGCTTACGACATGTACTATGTCATAAAGAGCATCGTGGATGACGGCAAGTTCTTCGAGATTCATCAGGCTTATGCGAAGAATATTATCGTAGGTTTCGCGCACATGAACGGACGCAGCGTGGGTATCGTGGCCAATCAGCCTAAGTTCCTCGCCGGCGTGTTGGATATCAATGCCTCCAGAAAGGCTGCGAGATTCGTGCGTTTCTGCGACGCGTTCAACATCCCTATCGTCACACTCGTGGACGTTCCGGGATTCCTTTGCGGAACACAGCAGGAGTATGGCGCTATCATCGCCAATGGTGCGAAACTTCTCTATGCTTATGGAGAGGCTACCGTACCTAAGGTTACAGTCACCCTCAGAAAGTCTTATGGTGGAGCTCATATCGTCATGAGTTGCAAGCAGATACGTGGAGATATAAACTACGCATGGCCTTCTGCCAACATCGCAGTTATGGGTGCCGACGGAGCTGTTCAGATTCTTTATGGTAAAGAGCTTAAGGCAGTGGAGGATCCGGAGGAGAAGGCTAAACTGGCTGAGGAGAAGAAGACTGAGTACAACGACCTCTTCTGTAATCCTTATCAGGCAGCCCAAATGGGTTATATAGACGATATTATCGAACCGAGGAACACCAGATTCCGTGTAATACGCGCGCTCGAGCAGCTTGCCGGCAAGAAACAGACTATTCCGGCCAAGAAGCACGACAATCTTCCTCTCTAAATCGCACGGGGAATGAAACGTATATTACTGATTTTATTTAGTGCCGTTCTTGCAGCAGGCTTTTCCGACATGCGTGCCCAGAACGTCAGCGACCTCATCATTTCAGAGGTCATGGCGGAGCCGGACAGCAGTTGTATTTTGGATGATTATGGCCGGCAAGCAGGATGGATAGAGATTTTCAACAAGTCTCAGGGCACTGTAAACTACGGCGGCTGCTTCTTGTCAGACGACCGCAGCAATCTTAAGAAAAGTCCTGTTACGAAGTCGGATATCCGTACCAAGATCGGTCCCCGACAGGTAGCCCTGTTCTACGCCAGCGGTGATAGCCATGACGGAACTTTCTATGTCAATTTCCAGATAAAGAGGGGTTCTACGATTTATCTCGTCAGCAACGACGGACGCACAATCGTGGATTCCATCGCAGTCCCTGCGACTCTTCCAGCCGGCAAATCCGTGGTAAAATCAGCCCACGACTTGCGTCAGATGGAGTTCGAGACAGAAGCTGAGCCCGCTGCTCCTTCGCCTGCGACAGTGAACGGCACACATGAAACAGAAACCGGCGCCCAGAAGATGGCACGCGAGGACGAGCATGGATTCATTCTCTCAATCGTCTCTGTATCAGTTGTTTTCTGCGCTTTGATTATCCTCTGGTGGCTGTTCAGCCTGCTCGGCAAAGTCTCCGGCAGCTCATCCAAGCCTAACGGCGGAAAAGAGGCTGCCGCGGGTAAGGTCAATGCGAAGGCTTCCGGGAAATTGACTCCTGAGGTGGCTGCCGCCATTTCTCTGGCTCTCGATCAGGAAATGAATGGTGAGGTTTACGCTGCCATTTCCACTGCTCTCCACTTATATAATGAGGAGTCAGTACACGATCAGGAGAGTTTCGTGATCACTATCCGCAGAAAAGAGAGCGGTTGGAACAATAAAGAACAGAATTTCAGACAGTTGCCAAGATAAAGTGGCATTAATCAATAGAAAATATAAAAGTTATGAAACAATATAAATTCAAAATCAACGGCAACGACTACAATGTCGCTATTAATTCCACAAATGGAAATCTTGCTGATGTAACCGTAAATGGTGTTTCTTATCAGGTAGAAATGGAGAATTCTATGCCTGCTGCAGCTCCTGTACAGGCTGCTCCTCAGGCATCTGCACCTGCACCTCAGCCTGCAGCTGCTGCAGCTCCAGCACCTGCAGCCAAGCCTGCCGGAGAAGGAAAGGCTGTTACATCACCGCTTCCTGGTGTTATCATCGAAGTGTCTGTAAAAGAGGGTGATACAGTGGCTGCCGGACAGAAGGTTGCTGTACTTGAGGCCATGAAGATGGAGAACGAGATTCAGGCGGAGAAAGCTGGTGTCGTTACCAAGATTCATGTTTCCAAGGGTGATTCTGTTCTCGAGGGTGCTTCTATCGTAACCATCGCATAACTTTATGGAGCAGATAATCAGTAGCCTGCAACAGTTCTGGGAGTTTACCGGATTCTGCAACATGACGTGGCAGCATCTGGTGATGATCGCCATAGGCATCGTCTTTATAACTCTGGCTATCAAGAAGGAGTGGGAGCCTTTGCTCCTGGTCCCTATCGGCTTCGGTATGATCATCGGTAACATTCCTATGTTCCCCGGTCTGAATATCGGAGTTTATGAGGATGGTTCCGTCTTGAATATTTTGTATCAGGGTGTCAGACAGGGATGGTATCCCCCACTGATTTTCCTTGGTATCGGAGCGATGACCGACTTTTCGGCATTGATTTCACAGCCGAGACTTATTCTTATCGGAGCTGCGGCTCAGATGGGTATTTTCGGTGCTTATCTCTTGGCATTGGCCTTGGGCTTTATGCCGAATGAGGCTGGCGCGATCGGTATCATCGGTGGTGCTGACGGTCCTACCGCGATTTTCCTTTCTTCGAAGATGGCACCGGATCTTATGGGTGCGATTGCGGTTTCGGCGTATTCTTATATGGCGTTGGTTCCTGTGATTCAGAAGCCTATCATGCTTATGCTTACGACTAAGAAGGAGAGGCTTATCCGTATGCCTGCTCCGCGTGTTGTGAGTCAGCGTGAGAAGATTATTTTCCCTATCGTGGGTTTCCTTACGACTGCATTCATCGTGCCTTCCGGTCTTCCGCTTTTGGGTATGTTGTTCTTCGGTAATCTCTTGAAGGAGAGTGGTGTCACAAGGCGTCTTGCTGAGACTGCGCGTGGTCCGCTTATCGATGTTATCACGACTCTTATCGGTCTTACTGTGGGTTGTTCTACTCAGGCTGACAAGTTTTTGTCTACGACATCTGTCAAGATTTTCGGACTCGGACTTCTTTCGTTCATTATCGCTACGATGTGCGGTGTTTTGTTCGTTAAGTTTATGAATTTGTTCTGTCGTGAGGGTCGCAAGATTAATCCGCTTATCGGCAATGCCGGTGTTTCTGCGGTGCCTGACAGTGCGCGTGTGTCTGAGGTGGTGGGACGTGAGGCTGATCCAAGCAATCATTTGCTGATGCATGCGATGGGTCCAAATGTCGCCGGTGTGATCGGTTCAGCGGTCGCTGCCGGTATCCTTCTCGGTTTCCTCGGATAGGTTTTTCAAACCTCATATATCGAAACAGCCCCTGCGTCTTTTCGACGCGGGGGCTTGTTTTTTTACAGACATATTAGTCGCTTACGGCGAGGAATATGGCAAAGTGACTTGGCTGCCGTAGGCAGTCTGACTCTGCAGGACCAGGCCCTCCCGCTGTCGCGGGCCCCTCCCTCTAGTGCCGAGGGCGGCAAGTCCTGCAGAGGCCAGACTGCCTACGGCTCACGTAACATTGGATGTTTACGGTGGAGGCGGTTGGAGGTCCCGGCGGAGACCCGTGGTCACCCATGACCCCGTAAATGGGAGGGACCCAGCTCTGCTGGGAGGGATGAGCGCTAGCGAAGGTCTCCGCCGGGACCTCCAACCGCCGGCGTAAATAAGAATGTTAAAAACACTCTTTCATGATGGCTGTTATGTTCTTGGTCTTGCCCATAGTGTAGAAATGGACAGCAGGGACGCCATGCTTGAGGAGATCCTTGCACTGCTCCATGCACCAGTCGAGGCCGATTTCGTATACAGCATCCTTGTCATCGCCGGCATGAGCAATTCTCTCTGTCAGGACCTTAGGGATATCCAGCGAGAACGACTGCGGAAGCAGCTCCACCTGCTTGGCAGTGGACAACGGCTTCAGACCCGGAATGATAGGGACATTGATCCCTGCCTCACGGCATTGACGCTCAAACCTGTAGAAAACTTCATTGTCGAAAAACATCTGGGTGATCACATAGTCGGCACCTGCATCCACCTTACGCTTCAGATTCTCAATGTCGGTCTCGATATTGGCTGCCTCGAAATGCTTCTCAGGATATCCACCTACACCGATGCAGAAAGACTCCCCTGCTGTCTCCTCGTCGAACTTGCGGATAGCTGACACCAACTCGTTGGCATGCTTATAACCATGAGGATGAGGAGTAAAGCGTTTCTCGCCTGAGATACTGTCACCGCGAAGCGCCATTACATTACTGATACCCAAGAACTTATAATTATATAAATCGCTTTCCAGTTCCTCTGCAGAAGCTCCCCCGCAGATGATGTGCGGAACTACATCGATCTCATACTTGGACATGATCGCAGCGCAGACCGCCACCTCACTGATACGGTTTCTCACGAGATGTTTGGTATATGTTCCATTGTCCTCCTTGCGGAAACTGAACTCGTCCCTGTGACAAGTTACGTTTATATATTTTGGACTGAATTCCATGAAAGTCTTCACGGTATTCAACAATTCTTCCTTATCCATGCCGTTAAGCGGCGGCACGATCTCAATAGAAGGAAACGCCTTCTTGCTATTCTTTAAAATCTCTGAAATTTTCATGGTTTGTCTATTGTTCAAGTAACGTAAAAAATAACCTCAGATAAAATATAACATACGTCTACAAAAGATATCCGAGGAACTGTCTCGCATCCTTCTCGCTCATTCCACGTCTGGCGACATAGTCATCGAACTGCTCCTTGGAAATGTGCCTGATCCCCGGATAAGTCGCCTCCGGGTGGAAGAATACAAATCCGCAAATCGAAGCGTCCGGAATCATCGCATAACTCTCAGTGAGCTCGATGCCGAGTTTCGCCGCGTCCGGAAGCAGCGCCAGAATGTCCTTTTTGAGCGTATGGTCCGGGCAACTCGCATATCCGGCTGCCGGCTTCACCACTTTCATCTGCCTGTCGGCCGGTTTTGTTCGGATCAATGCCTTCAGATGTTCGTCGAGCCACTGGGATGCGGCTTCGGCCAATGTCACCCTTACTGCCCTATCCATCATGCCGTTATAATCCTTGTCATTGTTCGGACTTTCTGTCAAGTTTCCTGAAGGCATGGACGGATGCCTGTAACCTATAGGGTGACATCCGCAAGTGCATGCAAGTCCGTGACTTGTGAGGACGCTTACGGCGAAGACACCCATCGGACCTTTCTTTTCTGACGGCACGAAATCTGCCAATGAAAGGCATACTTTACGACCGTCGGCAATCTCCTGCGGCTGATCCTGACGCATCATCGGGAAACGGACGCTGTCAGCCACGATATCGTCCCCTTCGCGCATTGCATCCAAGAACTTGGCTGCTATCTGCACCTTCACTTCGTGACGTGTACGGAATCTCTCGATAACTGATTTTCCTTCTGCCAATGTCTTTTCCACGATAGGGTCATCAGGCAGTTCTCCGCCATATTTGATACCCCAGACGGCCAAGAACATTCGCCAATCGAAATATGGCAAAATCTCGTCTATCGAAAGTTCCATAGCAGGAATATCACGGAACGAGTATTCATCTTTACGCAAGTATGAGTCTTCCGCAAACACCTCTTTATCAGTCACTTCAGCATTGACCTGAACATTAGGGCGACTCTCATAGAGGGTGCGGATTTTCTGCTGGGCGGCGTGCTCCTCGTCCTCGAATTTCTTGCGGTCCATCATACATTTTTTGGCCATTACGGCTCCCGAGGAGGCGTCCTGCGCGTAGAAGACGTGGTCGTAGAGCGGGGCGAGTTTGACGGCGGTGTGCAGCGCGGATGTGGTCGCTCCGCCGATGAACAGCGGGGTGTCGAGTCCGCGGCGGGTCATTTCGCGGCAGAGTTCTTCCATCTGGAAAAGTGACGGGGTGATGAGTCCGCTGGCACCGATGATGGCAGCGTGGTGTTTTTCGGCTTCGTCGAGGATGGTCTCTTTGTCCACCATCACACCTAAGTCGATGACATTAAACCCGTTACAGCTCAGCACGATGCCGGTGATATTCTTTCCGATATCATGAACGTCGCCCTTTACAGTGGCATTGACAATGACAGGCCTGTCGGTCGAATCGCCTCCCTCGCCGGTCATGTACGGTTCCAGTATCGAGACTGCGTCCTTCATTATTTTAGCAGACTTGACTACCTGTGGCAGAAACATTTTGCCTGCTCCGAAGAGTTCACCGACACGTTCCATTCCGGCCATCAGCGGACCTTCGATGACTTTCACGGCTGTACCATATTTATGATAACATTCCATGATGTCTGCCTCCAAGCCTACGCTTTTGCCTTTCACCAACGCCTCCTTCACACGATCTTCGGCATTGACAGAAACCTTGGCGGGCTCAGTTTTTACGGGTGCGGCTCCTCCGGCGGCAGCGGCTTTCTCGGCCTCCTTGGCCGCCATTATCTCTTGTGCCTTGGTAATCAGGCGCTCGGTGGCTTCGGGGTCGCGGTCCAGAATCACGTCTTCGGCTTTTTTCAGCAGGTCAGGTTCGATGTCGTCGTAGACCTGGAGCATGCCCGGATTCACGATTCCCATGTCGAGACCGGCCTTCACGCCGTGGTAGAGGAAGATGGAATGCATGGCCTCACGGACGGTGTTGTTACCGCGGAATGCGAAAGACAGGTTCGAGATACCTCCAGAGGTGTAACTGCCTGGCAAATTTTGTTTTATCCATCTGACAGCCTCGATGAAATCTATGCCGTAGCGGGCGTGTTCCTCGATGCCGGTGCCGACTGAAAGTACGTTCACGTCGAAGATGATGTCGTGCGCCGGGATGTGAAGTTTATTCACGAGAATATCGTAAGCCCTTTTGCAAATGGCGATTTTTCTGTCGTAAGTCGTGGCCTGGCCTTCTTCGTCGAACGCCATGACTACCATCGCGGCTCCCAGATCATGGATTTCCATGGCCTTGTGCGAGAAGGCTTCTTCGCCCTCCTTAAGGCTTATGGAGTTCACAATGCATTTACCTTCAGCGTTTTCCAGTCCCGCAAGAATTGTTTCCCAATGCGAGGAGTCGATCATGAGCGCGGCTTTGGCCACGGCCGGGTCGTTCGAGATATACCTGACGAAAGTCTCCATGCAGGCGCGGCTGTCGAGCATCGCGTCGTCCATGTTTATGTCTATGATGCTGGCGCCGTTATCTATCTGATCAGCAGCTATTTGAAGGCCGGTCTCGTAATCGCCGGCTGCGATGAGTTTCGCGAATTTGCGGGAGCCCGCCACGTTCGTGCGTTCTCCGATGTTCGTAAAATTGCTGTGTTTAAGGTCAATGCTGGTGTGTTCGAGTCCGCTTACGGTGAGCGGGCCACCGGTCGGGTCATCCGGAATTGCACGTGGCTTCAGGCCCTTTACAGCAGCGCTGATGGCAGCGATATGCGCAGGCGTGGTTCCGCAACAGCCTCCAATTATGTTCAGCAGTCCGGATTCAGCCATTTTTCTTACAGACTCAGCCATTTCTTCAGGAGTCTCGTCGTAACCGCCCATTTCATTAGGCAGTCCGGCGTTCGGATAACAGCTCACAGGGAAAAGGCTGAACCCTGCCACTTCATTCAGGAGCGGAGTCAGGTCGTCTGCTCCGAGCGAGCAGTTCAGACCGAATGCGAGAAGCGGATAATGGCTCACAGACGTGTAGAAGGCCTGTAAAGTCTGTCCTGTCAATGTTCTTCCGCTCTTGTCGTTCACAGATACTGATACGACGGCCGGGAAATGGCGGTCGATTTTTTCGAGGGCATAAAGTGCAGCCTTGGTATTCAGCGCATCGAAACAGGTCTCTATGAGGATGGCGTCCACACCGCCGTCGATAAGTCCGCGAATCTGTTCGTCATAAGCCTCGGCCATGTCCCTGAAACTGTACGGACGCTCGGCAGGATTGTTGATGTCCGGCGACAGGCTCAGCGACTTGGAGGTCGGCCCCACGCTGCCGAATACCAGAATCTCGCTTCCCGCGGCCCTGCGGGCGATACGGGCTCCTTCCAATGCCAGGGTATAGGCCAATGCCTCTGTTCCGTATTCTTTTTGGGATATGCGGTTGGCACTGAATGTATTAGTTTCGATTATATCGGCTCCTGCAGCTATATATTCCTTATGGATTTCTTCGATTATTTCAGGATGAGAGATGTTCAGGCATTCATTGTTTCCCTTCAGTTCATGCGAATTTTCTGGGAGACCTTTATGGAAGTCTTCCTCCGTCAGATTATATCTCTGAATCATGGTACCCATAGCTCCGTCGAGCACCAAGATACGGTTCTTCAATGTCGTTTTGTCAAGCATAATGACTATTTATGAGCTACTCCAAGTTTTTCACTCTCCAAGTTTAGTATTCAATACAAATTTAGGAAACTACTAATTTACGAAGAATAGTGTATTCTACAAGAGACAAAATAAAAAAAACGACCTCCATGGTTCCAAACTGAAAGAGCCATGGAGATCGTACTATTTGAAATTTATCTAACTACCACAAATTTCGCACACGCGAAACTTGAACAACTATTTTAAAAGTCTTGCACGAAGCTTCTCGAGCATATCGTGTGTCATAGCTTCGAGATCATACTCAGGCTTCCAATCCCACTCTGCTCTTGCGCAAGAGTCATCCATGCAGTCAGGCCAGCTGTCTGCGATGCTCTGCTTCAACGGATCAGGAACATATTCCATCTGGAAATCAGGAACCTCACGCTTGATAGCCTCATAAATGGTCTCAGGAGCAAAGCTCATAGATGCGATATTGAAAGCATTTCTATGGATAAGTCTTGAAGGGTCAGCCTCCATAAGTTTAATGGCTCCGTTCAATGCATCAGGCATATACATCATATCCATGAGTGTACCAGGCCTGAATGGGCAGGTGAACTTCTCACCGCGTACAGCAGAGTAATAGATATCTACCGCATAGTCAGTGGTACCGCCACCAGGAAGAGTAACGTTGGAGATAAGACCAGGGAAACGCACTGCACGTGTGTCCACGCCATATTTCAAGAAATAATAATCACTGAGAAGCTCGGTAGTAACCTTAGTAACACCATACATTGTCCTCGGACGCTGGATAGTATCCTGAGGAGTATTCACATGAGGAGTGTTAGGGCCGAATGAACCGATGGAACTTGGGGTAAACACAGCACATCCATGCTCTCTGGCTACCTCAAGCACATTCCACAATCCGTCGATACCGATCTTCCATGCGAGCTTCGGCTTAGACTCAGCTACGACTGAAAGAAGAGCAGCAAGATTATAGATGGTGTCGATGTTATACTGTTTTACGACATTGGCGATCATTTCGCCGTCAGTAACATCCACCTCCGCTGAAGGGCCGGACTCCTTAAGTTCGCCCTTAGGCTCGCATCCACGGATGTAACCTGCCACAACGTGATCGCTGCCATATCTCTTGCGAAGTTCCATCGTAAGCTCTGAACCAATCTGGCCAGTCGCTCCAATTATAAGAATGTTTTTCATGTCAATGCTTATGTGTTTATTGCTTTGTTTTAATTTTGCACAAAATTAATAAGATTTTTTAACAAAAAACAAGAAAATCGCGATAATTTATTAAACGATTTGATAATTCCCAAATAATGTGTAATTTTACATCGCTTAGTAAGCGTTAAAAAATAAGTAGGTAAAGATTTGTGATGGATTTTCGAGGATAGATTCCTTTTAGAAGAAGGAGTGTGCCGGTGGCACATGACTGATGAGAAAAGGAATATAGACCGAAAAGACGCACAAAGATTACCAAGTTATTTTTTAAGGATTACTTAAACTATTTTGAAATATTAGTCAAGATAGCTTTCAAAAACACAATATTGATTATATGTACGGAAAAATGAAAGAGCATCTCAGCAAGACTCTCGCTGAGATCCGTGAGGCAGGCCTCTACAAGGAGGAACGCCTGATAGAGAGTCCTCAGTCTGCTTCCATTCAGGTAGCAGGAAAAGAAGTCCTCAACTTCTGCGCAAATAACTATCTCGGTCTGGCTAACGACCCGCGCCTTATAAAGGCTTCTTCTGATATGATGAAAGAGCGTGGCTTCGGAATGGCATCAGTGCGTTTCATCTGCGGAACAGAGGACATTCACAAACAGCTCGAAAAAGCTATCAGCGAGTATTTCCACACAGAGGATACTATTCTTTATGCTGCCTGCTTCGACGCCAACGGTGGTGTATTCGAGCCGCTTCTTACAGATGAGGACGCTATCATTTCAGACGCATTGAACCATGCCTCCATCATCGACGGCGTACGTCTTTGCAAGGCCAAGAGATATCGTTATGCCAATGCTGACATGGCAGAGTTGGAGAAATGCCTCCAGGAAGCTCAGGCTCAGCGTTTCAGAATCATTGTCACAGACGGTGTATTCTCCATGGACGGTAACGTGGCACCTGTGGACAAGATTTGCGAGTTGGCAGAGAAGTATGACGCTCTCGTGATGGTGGACGAGTCACATTCTGCAGGAGTCGTAGGTGCTACCGGTCACGGTGTCAGCGAGCTTACAAATACTTATGGCAGAGTGGATATCTACACCGGTACTCTCGGAAAGGCTTTCGGCGGTGCCCTCGGCGGATTCACAACAGGCCGTAAGGAGATCATTGACCTTCTCAGACAGCGCAGCCGTCCTTACTTGTTCTCGAACTCTCTCGCTCCTTGCATCATCGGCGCGAGCCTTGAGGTTTTCCGTATCTTGAAGGAGAGCAACGAGTTGCATGACAAGCTCATCGAGAATGTAAACTACTTCAGGGACAAGATGATGGCAGCCGGCTTCGACATCAAGCCTACCCAGAGTGCGATTTGCGCCGTTATGCTTTACGATGCACGTCTTTCACAGGTATTCGCAGCGAAGATGCAGGAGGAAGGTATCTACGTCACCGGTTTCTACTATCCTGTAGTTCCGAAGGAGCAGGCACGTATCCGTGTCCAGCTTTCTGCCGCGCACACCCGCGAGCAGCTCGACAAGTGTATCGCTGCCTTCATAAAGGTCGGCAAGGAACTCGACGTGTTGAAATAGCATTTTAGGGTCCGCAATATCCGTGCGGAATCTGACACGATAAAACAATGGTCCTCAAGCAGTTTCAGTGCTTGAGGACCATTACGTTTATTGTAGCATGGCTGCCGGCGTCGGCCAGTGCCCGTTCGCTCAGGTGCTTCGCAATTCGCTCGCCGGGCACTGCCGCCGACCGGCGACGTGACGGTTAGGGTTGTAAATTAAAATATAATTATATATTTGCGACTAGTATTCATTCTAAACTATCTTGTTATGACACAATTCAAAAGTCTGTCTGCATTTTTAATGTCTTTATTGTTGATGGTTTCGTGTTCGAATACCGATAAAGATGATTTGGAGATAAAACCGATAGCAGCATCGGGTGAAATATCTTCGTTTTTCGACAAGCACCTCCCGGCTCAGTCCAGCACTCCGGCATCTGATTTTTACTTTGGAGACAAGTCGGAATGTATGATAATCAACAGCATGGATGAGTTCAGACGGTCTGTATCTTCACAGATCGACAAACTTCCTGCAATAGATTTCACAAAGAATACTCTGGTGCTTGGACAAGCCAGAATGTCCGACCCCGGATTCAGTTTCAAAAAGCAGTCCGTTACAATCAATGATGACACATTGACGATTCATCTGAAATTCGAGAAGAATAAAGGTGCGACTCCGACTGTCGTTACTTATTTTTATTACTGGGGACTGTATGAAAAACTTCCTGAGAAACCGACTGATGTCGACCTGAACATAGGATAAGGTGATGCCTTCAACGCCTTCTTGATGGTCGGAAGAATGGCATTGACATAATACGTCACTCCGAGGTCGGTAAAATGGTTGCCATCTACGGTACCTTCCTTCATTTCGTCCAGGAGCTTGTCGGCAGAGACATAGTATATACGTTTCTCGCCAGCCTTGCGGAGTTTCTCATAGAATGCCTTCTGGGCATTGTTCCTGGCGGTGATATCCTCGCGAGCATAATTGTTCAGACGCATGGTCGGATAAAGCGGATGCTCCACGATAACAACAGGCACGTCGGGATGAGCGTCACGTATAACACGGAAGAAGGCCTCGCTGCGCTCATTGATACGGTCAGCGCTACAATTAGGTGCATTGTCCAGAACATAGAGAGCAGGTTTCTCGACGGATGCCATGAGCCGGGCGATATCCAGGTCGAGGAGAGCATTACCGCTGAAACCGAGATTTATGACCTCGATATCGAGGGCTCTCTCCAGCAATGAAGTGTGCGCCATTCCCGGGCGTGACACGCAACCTCCCTGAAGAATGCTCGTGCCGTACATCACTATCGGACACCCTCTTCGCGGACTGTCCACCTGAGGCTTACCGATAAAGCTGGATTTGTCAATGCCGATTTCAAGTGAGGTAACACCATCATACAGAGAAAGATAAATCATATATTCACGTTCCTTGCGGTCCATATTTTTCACAAGGACATACTCCGTGGTCTTGTCGTTCTTCGCCGGTCTGCCCACCCCCGTAAAATACCATTTACCGCCATCCAGCACGTATAGGTCAATGCCTCTGATTCCTGATGGTGCCATGTGGCTCATCTGCGCTCCGTAAAGCGAGGTCCATCTGGCCTTGATAATCGGGGAATCTGTACGGAAACGGACATAGATACCTGCAGAATGATGCCCGTGCCGCCAAAGTTCCGGTCGTGTTGTCTTCTCATAAGAGGCTGGAAGCCTGTCGAAAGGGGTCAATGTCTCCTTAGTGGCCTTTCCTCCGATTTCGAATTCCGTGGCATTGTAAAACACCAACTCGTCATTTTCCGGTTGTCCGGCATTTGCGACAAATGCCATAGCAAGCATTGTCACAGAAGCGACCAATGTCGCCAACAATCTGTTTTTCATCTTTATACTGTCTTAGTGTTACTTATTCTGCTTTTCATCGACCTCCGGAAGCGCAGGGATATCGTCGACATCCAGGTAGTCGTCTGGGATGGCGTGTTTGCCGTTATTCTTCGCACCCATACTCACCAACTTGCCGGCAGTTTTCATAACACTCTGTCCCTCAGTGAGTTTTTTCGACGAAGACTCATACGCGTCAGCTGCAGCCTTCAGACTTGAGCCCACTTTCTTGTAATTCTCCAGGAACATCCCCACTCGCTCGATCATCTCGTCAGCAAGCTCGAACACCTTCTCATGATTCGCCACCTGAGCTATCTGAGTCCACGTCATCTTCACTATCTTAAGGGCACCGTAAAGACTCTGCTCATCAGCGATGTAGACATTCTTGTCAGCAGCATTGCGCCACAAATCCGGTTCCTCTTTCAACGCTGACCACAGGGCACCGATATTCGGCACGAACATGATAACATAACCAGCAGACACCTTCGGAGCCTTTATATAATCAGAATAATGCTTATCCGAAAGCTCGCGGACATGCTGCTTCAGACTGTCGATATGTTCTTTAAGAAAACGACGGCGGTCCACTTCATTCTCAGCATTGACATAATCCACATAAGCCTTCATCGAAACCTTCGAATCGATGATGACCTCGCGCCTCTGGTCGAGATGCAGAATCAAATCCGGCCTCAACATATTTCCATCAGAATTCTTGAGAACCTTACCGTCCGCATCCTTCATCGTCGGCTGCACATCGAAATGGATTCCAGGTATAAGACCCTGTGACTCAAGAAGTTCCTCCAGCTTCATCTCACCCCAGTCACCCTGGACCTTGTTACCATGCTTGAAAGCCGCTGCCAACTCGTCGGCACTCTTTCGCGCCGCGTCACTATGCGCCATAAGAGCCCGAATCTGCTCAGCCATCTCCCCCTCCCTTTTGGCTTGGTCAATGCTGCCTTTCGCCATGGTTTCCTTAAGTTTCTCAATATTCTCCCTTAACGGGTCAAGTATCTGTCCGATACTCTTGTTGCTGGACTCCGCAAACTCCTTCTGACGCTCCTTAAGCATATCGCCCGTCTCCGCCTTCATCTGTGCCGTCACCTTCGCCAAAGTCTCGTCAAAACGCTCCTGCAACGCTGCAAATGCCTGACTATGATTCTTTTCGCGCAGGTCAATGTCTTCCTGATGTTGCTTTCTAAGATCCTCCTTAACCGCCTCAACGGCATTGACAGAATCCACCTTAGCCTGCGCAGCAGCTTCCTGGAGGGAGTCGGCGCGGGCCTTCGTATACTGGAGCTCGGCCTCCAACTTCGCGCGCTCGGCGTTAAACTCGGCGAACAGGCGGTTCTCGGTGTCAGTTTCGACCTGACGAATTTTGCTTCGATATATTATTACGGCGGTAATCGCAGCTATTACGATTCCCGCAATGAATGAGATCAGTGTTTCCATGTAGCAAATTTACACAAATTACTTCAGTCTCGCAATGATGCTTTCGCCAAGCGCGGACTTGCGGCGGATGTGGTCCAGGACCTCCTGAACGAACGGGTTATCGTCGAAACCGCCACCACGGACAGCATTGAAATCCTCATCGCGTCTGGTCTTGTCGCCGTCTGCGCCGAAGCCTGTCATCGAGGTCAATGCAAATTCTTTGCTTGCGTCGTCGTAGATCAGTTTATCCAGAGAGACGACGGCGTTTTTCCATTGTTTCACGATGTCGGCGGCCTCGCTGCGGGTTATGGTGGAAAGGTCGATTTTCCAGTAACGTTCGATGGCGTCATAGGCCCAAGTCCATTCATAACTGTAATAATGGTCGAAGATGTCGCGGAAACGCTCAGACAGGACAGTCACGTCATCTATTGTTTTATCTATCACATCGTTACAGATTCTCTCGATTTCAGAAGCCGGGGCGATAAGGCCTGAGATATCCACCCATTGCCCCATTCCTACGGATGTATCTTTTCGAAGCGCACGACGCAGTCCCTCATCAGTGCTTATATCGGCATTCTGCATCCTGGAAATTAGCGAGTTGCCCAAGAATTTCACTATCGCGGTCTGGTAATATTTTATGCCTTTGAACAGCGCCGCATTTCTGATCGTCGCCTTTTTATAACAATAGTTGTCTGCCCTGTGCCCGGACGCTTCTTTCAGGCGTTCGAGAATTTCGATGCCGGCGAACATTTTCTGGACTGTGTAGGGGCTCAAATGATTGAAGTTAATATAGTCCAGACGATGCGGATCCTTTCGCTTGTCTCTTTCCGGCCACTTCTTCACATCTCGAATCGTGCCGACAGATTTCAGATTTACGCCAGGAACGATATACGTAGACCCCTGCTGTTCAATAAGATATGAGAATGGCAAATCCGTGGTATCCAAGTTGTTCACATGGCGGCCCATAACGAGTGAGAAAGCGCCGATTTTCGCCGGCCACAATATATATGAATCGGAGGTCGTCTTCGCTCCCCTTTCGAGGATTCCCTGATGAATCGGTCCGAGCTTATACATGTGATTACTCTGGTTGGAACCCGATCCGGCATTCATGAATGAAAACATTCCGGCTATCAGCAACGTGGATTTATGGTGCGTAACAGTGTAGGGACCGGCAAAAAGGGAGCAAGCCTCACCATTCTCCCCCTGGCAGTTACTGAAGAACAACGACTCTGAGGCGCTGTACCCGTGACCGAGCACACAAGCTTGACCTACAAAGCATTTCGAGATCATCACGCCGTCCGTTATCTTGCTTCCGCTCTCTATGATAAAGTCGTCAGCGATCACGTTCATGCCGATAAAAACCGGATCCTCCTTGCAGGAGTTGACCGAACCGTTGCGAAGCCTGGAGACGCCTTTAATTTTCGAATAAGGACCGATATTCACGTTCACAATGTGCATCGCATCCAGGATTTCGACGTTCTCGCCGATGACACCGAAAGGAACCGCCACGCGCTCCACGTATTTCGCGACCATAGCGTCCAAGGCTTCTGTCAATGCCGGTTTGTGTCTGTAAAGTGCTGAGATATAGGCCTCATGAGACGACAGATTGTCATGGATGGCGACTTCACGTCCTCCTGTTTCATTCAGGACATTCACTTTAATTCCGTTGCCAAATGTAGTATCGCCATAAGTGATGATGTCGGTCACATTTTCCAGATAGGAGCCGTTTCCGATAACGTAGTTGGCGATGTAGTTGCGGACATGTTCGATCATACAGTCGTCTCCGACTACCACGTTGTGAAGTGTGGCGTGGAAGATGCCGCTGTGTTTTTGGATGCCTCCTGCCAGGGTGAAGACTTTTCGGAAGGCTCCAAGCTTGATTTGTCCTGAGAAGGTTACGTTACGAACGTATTCCGGATCGAATTCCGGGTCTACGAAGACATTGTTCCAGTCTTCGCATCTGCACGATTGTGCTTCCAGCTTCGCGATCTGCTCTGCTGAGAGTGGGATGTAGGTTTTCATTTTTCCGTATAATATTTCTGATAACCATTATGTGTGTATCCCGCAAGTTACGAAGTTTTTGGATATCCGCAACGTTTTCAGAAATCTTTTCGACATACGCCTCTCCTGGCAGATGTTTCGCAAGAAATGTAGAGGGGTTTTGCTATCTTTGCTGAAAAATAAGGAGAAACAAATGCAAAAGATACTTTTCGTGTGCCTGGGGAATATCTGCAGAAGTCCTATGGCTGAGTTCATAATGAAGAAGATGGTGAAGGATGCCGGGTTACAGGACGAATTCGAGATATCGTCAGCAGCGACTTCGGATGAGGTCATAGGCTACGATATCTATCCCCCTGCAAAAGAATGCCTTAGGAAGCATGGCATCCCTTTCGACAAGCGTGGTGCCCGCCAAGTGACACAGAATGACTATGATTATTATGATCATATTTTCACCATGGACAGGGATAATCAGCGGTGCATGAAATCGATGTTCGGTGACAATTCCGGAAAAATTCGTCCACTGATGACTCTCGCCGGAAAAGACCAGCCGATTCCTGACCCTTGGTACACAGGCGATTTCGAAAGCACCTACCGCGATATCTGTGAGGCACTCGGTCAGTTTCTTGAGGATTATTCGAGATGATATGCGGAGATTGTCGCTAAAATAGTTTTGAGGAGCTCGGGGCCCATGTGCATGCGAAAGGCATGGCCATCCGCGGCCTTGTAAGCTGAAGGGGCCCAGCTCTGCTGGGAAGGATGAGCGCCAGCGAACCTTTCGCATGCACATGGGGTCCGAGAGGGCGAAAGCAAGTCCCTTCCCCGAGACACGGGATTTAGGGTGAGGGTAACGTTCATGCAAAACGTGCGTGGGGCTTAAAGCCTTCGAACGAGTGATAACCCTCAAATAAGCGCTTGTGCTCAGCAAGTTTGACAACTGTAAGGTATTGAGGAACTCAGGGATCATGAGACGGGTGATATTCCACATCGACGTAAATTCGGCATTTCTGAGCTGGATTGCAGTCAAAATTCTGTCCGAGGGCGGGTCCGACATCAGACTCGTCCCTGCAGTCGTATCCGGCGACCCGTCCGACAGAAGAAGCATCGTCACCGCCGCCTCTATCCCCGCGAAAAAACTCGGCATCAAAACCGCCATGCCAGTCAGTATGGCACTCCGATTATATCCAAAATTGATAATCGTCCGCGGCGACTGGACCTGGTACAAACAATGTTCGGATGGTTTCATGGAAATCTGCCGCTCGTACTCCCCTGTCCTTCAGAAGTTTTCGATCGATGAATGCTTTATCGACATGACGTTCCGCCTATACCGCAAAGACCCCGCCGAGATCGCCTGCCGTCTGAAGGATGAGGTTCGGGAAAAGTTAGGGTTTACTGTCAATGTCGGTGTAGGCTCGAATAAGTTGTTGGCCAAGATGGCATCTGATTTCGAAAAGCCTGACAAGGTCCATACATTGTGGTCAGAAGAAGTGCCTGAAAAAATGTGGCCCCTCCCTGTAGGCGATTTGCTGTGGGTCGGTAAAAAGACCCGTGAAAAACTGACCGGTTACGGCATCAGGACTATCGGCGACCTCGCAAAAATACAAACAAAGGCATTGACAAGTATAGTGGGAAAAACATTTGCAGCGCAGCTACACGAGCATGCGAACGGGCGGGACGACGAGCCGGTGGAAACGGAGGTTCAAGAGGCGAAGAGCATCAGCGCGGAGCATACTTTCGCGCGCGACATCGTGAATCCGACAGAGCTGGACCGGGAGATGTTCAATGTCGCTTGCGTCGTGGCGCATAGGCTAAGAAAGCAGGATTTCAAGTGCACATGTGTGTCGATGTTCATCAAGTTCGCGGATTTCAGCGTCGCCCAGAAGCAGTGTCAACTCCCTCAGCCGACGGATATTACGGCTCTTATTCTGAATGAGGCAAGACGCCTGCTTTCCGAGATTTGGGACGGCGCAGCACCGATACGTCAGGTGGGTATCGGGGTGTCCAAGTTTACGCGCGAAACTGCCGTACAGATGACGTTGTTCGAGGATCCGAAAATCGAGTATTACCAGGAGTGGGACCGCAAATATGACAGCTGTAAAAAGGAAGATCCGAGGCTCGCCGCCTATGAAAAAATGGGCAAGACCAATGCAAATTCGCATTGACCTGACCCATTATGGATCTGAGACTTTGGCGACGGCGACAGCTGGATCAGCGGGCACCTTGGATCAGGTTCAGGAATTCGTTTCTGGTCCGGGCCGAGGTGAGGAATGCGCCGGAGAACGCGGAGGTCGTGGTGACGGCGTTGGATTTCTGTATTCCTCTGATTTGCATGCAGGTATGTGATGCTTCGATTACGACGGCGACGCCGAGCGGATGGAGCGCGTTCTGGATGCAATCGCGGATTTCGACGGTTAGTCTTTCCTGGACTTGGAGGCGTCTGGCGTATGTCTCGACGACTCTGGCGATTTTGCTGAGGCCGGTGATTTTGCCGTTGGGGATGTAGGCGATGTGGGCTTTGCCGATGAACGGGAGCATGTGGTGTTCGCACATCGAGTAGAGTTCAATGTCTTTCACGAGGACCATCTGCTGGTATTCTTCATCGAATATCGCTGAGCGCACGATTTCTTCTCCGTTCTGGGAGTAGCCTTTCGTGAGGAATTGGAGTGATTTGGCCACTCGTTCCGGTGTTTTCAGGAGGCCTTCCCTCTCGGTGTCTTCTCCGAGGAGTCGGAGTATTTCTTTAACGTGGACGGCGATTTCCGCGGTCGTGTCCTTATCGTATATGTCTTCTGACTTGTATGCCATGTCTTTAGGAGTTTTTATCAATGGTTTTTACGAATCGCGAAGAGTTTTTTTTCAACGATCGCAATGACGGGCACAAAATTACACAAAATTGTTCATTATATGGAATTTTTATATATATTTGCCGCCCGAACGAGAATACATTGGTATCCCGTCGGTTATTACAGTTCACAAGGAGGCTTCCATGGGAGGTTTTCCTATAAAATGGAGATAGAGATTATGTATTGGACACTTGAACTTGCAAGCAGCCTGGACGATGCTCCATGGCCTGCATCTAAGGATGAACTTATCGACTATGCAAACCGCTCCGGTGCGCCAGAAGAGGTAATAGAGAACCTTCAGGAGCTCGAGGACGACGGTGAAGTATACGAAAGCATAGAGGATATCTGGCCTGATTATCCTACTAAGGAGGACTTTTTCTTTAACGAGGAGGAGTATTAATCGTTAAATCACTGAATTTCAGCGTATTATTACCTATCCTCCCCAAGTGGGAGGATTTTTTTTGCGCCCATTCTAGAGCAATCTAGGGTAAATAGCAGAAAAAATAAATTATCCTATTCTTTATCCCGAATTTTATCCTACCTTTGCATAGTGAGTAATTGATAGCACAGGACATCTATGGGTAGGAAGAAATCCGAAATCCCTAAAGGGAGTTTCTCGTTGAAAGCCGCGCCTAATGCAAAAGGAGAGAGGCCGATCTATCTTAAGTACTATGTTGAAGGGAGATATGCGAAGCGAAGTACCGATCTGTGGGTACTTCCCGATGATTGGGACGAAAAGAAACAAGAGGTCAAGTCGAAGAACAAGTCTGCGGCTCGTTTGAATGGGAAGTTGACAAGCCTTAAGAAGAAGGTGGACGACCAACTCCTTTCCTTCACAGATGGGGTTATCACTTGGAGGATCGTTCAAGAGATGCTGGACGGTCGGTTCGTTCCTGAAGGAGAGAAAGCCAAGGTTATTCAATTCATCGACTATTGTAACTCCTTGAACGAGACCTTGTACAAGCGAGAGGATTATGGCTACTCTGTGTATTATAACGGGAAGCTCTATATCAAGCAGTTTGAAAAATTCTTGACAGAGTATAAGCATCTGTCATCCCTATCGCTTCAGCAAGTCAGCAAAGAACTATTCGACGAATATGTCGGGTATAAGATTAATGTCAAGCAGTATAAGACCAACGAGGGGATAAACAAGTCACTTACCCCATTAATTAAGGCTGTTCGATATGCCCGAGACAATGGTCTGATTGAAATGAGTAAGGCCCAGCCAATCTTGGATGGTGCCTATTTGGAGGTCAAGAGCCGCACTTATAATCCCGAAAAAGAAGAAGCAAGAGAAGTGAGATATCTGTCCGATGAGCAAATAGAGGATTTCATTGCTTATGAACCACGTTCCAACAGAAAGGACGCAACTAAAGACATCAAGGACGTTTTTCTCTTCTCGCTATATGCTTGCGGGCTACGCATTTCGGATATCGTGACGCTGGAATGGTCGAACATCGATTTCGAGGAAAGGAAGATAAGCAAGATCCAGGTCAAGACAAAGCAGCGGAGCAAGGTTTCTCCTCGGCTTCCCGAACAGGCTGTTGAGATCTTGCAAAAATGGCAGGCTCGTCACCTAAACGAGCGTTTCGTTTTCAATTATTTACCCCAGGATTTTGTATTCTCCAAAGAAACAAGCCATGCGCTGAAGATGCGAATCAATGCTGTTGACCGGACCATCAACACGTCGTTGAACCATATCGGTAAGCAACTTGGGCTTCCATTCAGTTTGACGATTCATGTCGCCAGACACACGTTTTGCGTAAAAGCATTGAATGCGGGGATGTCACTTCACCTTGTCAGCCAACTGATGGGGCATTCAAGTATACTGGCAACAGAGAAGACTTACGCTCGTTATCTGGATAGTACCGTTGATCGTGAGATGGATAAACTGGTGGGTATCTTTACGAAAAAATGAGGCCTATGCTCGTGTTGCATAGGCCTCGAAATGTGTGGATTTCAAAAAAGCTTGGATATCCTCTTGGGAGTACTCGATTGTAGAGCCGATTTGACTGTATCCCAGCAACCCCTCGTTTCTCCACTTCCTGAGGGTAGGGCTCGTCACCCCAAATATCGCAAGCGCTTCCTCATTTGTGTAACACGGCTTGGAACCAAGCCTGATTTGTTGTTTCAAGGAATGTATCTCAGTGCTAAGCTTTTCGACTGTTGCAGCCAGTTTGGCGAGCTGCTCTTGCATGGGATCCATTCCAGCAGGGAATTACTACTGTACCTCTGCCTGGAATAGCTCATCCAGCCGCTTGTTTACAAGAGCTTCTTTAGTCTCCCCTCCTCGACAGCCTCTCATTTTGACGATCTCTTCGGCATCGTCCTTCGACAGATTTGATATGAAGGAAGCGATTTTTTCGATGGTGTCTATTCTGGGTGTTGAGGCAGGGGTAGCGTTTAGGACCTTGAGCACCCAGTCTGGAAAGATTCGGGTCTTCAGGAACTCCTCTCCGAACTTTTCTGCGGCAAGGTAATATAGCCTCTTTCCATATTCAAGGTTGTCCGTGAACTTGAGGCTATCATCGATTTTGCCATTCATAGCCTTGACGATCACCCCTTTCGTTATGGTGTCGGTCAGTGTAGCCATCTCGGATGCAGCACGTAACGAGCATCCCTTTTTGGCCAACTCGGTGATGAAACTCAGAACGGGTAGATCTTCGTCGACCATTATCGAAGCCCCGATGGCGTAGTCCCCGCCTTTCCATGGCGTGGTGCAGGTGTTAATCTCGGCAAGGAGTTGGCCAACTTTCTGGTCTTCGTTGAGGGGGTAGATGAAGTAGAACTCTCCTGCGTAGTTGGCTTTGCTGTCCTTCAAGAGTTCGAGGTGCGCCTGGTAGCGATGTGCGCCATCAACGATGACCACGTATTCTGCGGCTTGTTCTGGCATGACCGAGGCATTCGTTTCGAAATCCAGAACCGCATATCCCTGTTCGATTGCGCTTGTGGCCTTCACGATGACTGCGGGAATTGCCTGTCCGTTCGCATGGAGGCTTTTCTTTTTTTTTCGCCACGACTTTTGTGCGGATGTTGCGGTTGGCTGCGAGTTTCGCGATGTGCTTGCCTTCTTTCTGAAGGTCTGAGAGAGTGAAAATTTTATTTTCCATAATTAACAATATTAAATATTGGTTTGTTTTTGGTTCCACCGTGGAACCGCAGCAAAGATGAACAAACATCGTGGCATAGCAAGTGTCTGACAACCAATTGAATGAGGGGAAAATAAGCGCCTATAATCCCCCCCCCCAGACTGTCCGAAAAGTGCCTTTGGGAAGTCGCTGAGAGTGTTGTATTATAGATAGTTACCATTTTTCTTA
>UREV01000007.1 GCA_900546925.1 uncultured Bacteroides sp. | reverse complement strand
CTCGGGGAAGGGACTTGCTTTCGCCCTCTCGGGCTCCATAAGCCGTGTTTCGCACATGCGAAACTTGAATTATTGACGCTTACTTGAACAGCTGCGGAACGAACATGCTCAAATAGATACGCCAATTTCTCCAGATGTGACCACCGTCGGACTCGTAGTATGTATACTTGTATCCGGCATCGTCCAGCTTCTTGCGGAAATCCGTATTAGCCTGATACAGAAAATCCGCGTTACCTATTCCTATCCAGTACAATGCCGGTTTCTTCGAGAACTGGACTGCAAGTTTTTCGTCAATGTTTTCATAAACCGGAGAACTTACACCTTCGTGCGGCATAATGGCCGAAGAGAAAAGTCCCACATAGTCGAACATGTCGGGATACTGCATGGAAATATGGAGAGAATGGAAACCGCCCATAGACAATCCGGCGATCGCGCGGCCCTCCTTCTTACGAATCGTACGATAGTGACTGTCAATATACTTTACGACATCAGGGAAAGATGTTTCGAACGATCCTTCCATTGTCTTAGGCAGATTCGCATTAGGCTGAACCAATCCTTGTGAAGTCTGTCCCGGAGCCGCCTCCTGTGAAACATTGCCATTAGTCATGACCACAATCATTGGCTTGGCCTTACCCTGAGCGATAAGATTATCGAGAATCTGTGAAGCCCTTCCGAGATCCATCCACGCTTCCTCGTCACCACCCCTACCGTGGAGAAGATAGAATACAGGATACTTGGTCTTGGAATTATCCTCATAACCGGCAGGCGTATAAACCGTCATCCTGCGCTTCATTCCGAGTGTCGGACTATCGTACCAAACCTTGGAAACAGTTCCGTGAGGGACATCATTGACACTATACAAATCACCCTTGCCGCCCTTCACGATAAAAATATTATTCACACTGTTCACATCGCGATTCATGTAGACATTCAAAGGGTCTGTCACCTGAAGACCATCCACGATAAAACAATAGCTGTACAGCTCAGAATCCAGCTTGCCGGTAGTAAATTCCCAGATACCTTTATCGCCTTCCTTAAGGTCAGCAATTCTATAGCCATCGGCATTTCTATCCTTGATGAAATCGCCCACAACCTGCACCCTCACCGCCTTAGGTGCTTTAAATCTGAAAGTTACAGTGTTGTCAGGATGAACCTCTGGAGAAATGAGGGAGTTGACGCCCCAAATTGCCTCCTGCGCAAAAGCCGCAGTCGTCAGCATCAATGCTGTCGCAAGTGTAAAGATTTTTTTCATGTTTATGTCAATGTTTTTGTGTCGTCATCATGTGTGTTCCCGAATACCGGGCCATTTACAAAGATAATGATTCCTGTCAGAAATACCAGCCGATTTCAGGATATGCCTTAACGAAATTTCGAAACGGTTAGAATTAGCATGGTTGAGCCAGGAGGTCGGACTCGTCCGCTCAGGTGCTTCTCAATTCGCGTCCTGAGTTCCGCTTCCTGACGCTTGAGTGATGTGGATTGTATCGCGGCTGGTATCGGCAGAGTCGAGAATTTGGTGCGAAAAAGCGCCACTTTTTACACCAAATTCATCAAATTGAACAAACAGGGTAAAAAAAGGCCTAAATTTACACCATTTGTCTGCCTTAGATCTCTGTGGAGCAAAGAGCCGGGACGCCAGGTGCCGATCGAAAGGCATGGCCGTCCGCGGCCCTGTGAAGGGACACTCGCAGTGGGGAGGATGAGCGAAGCGAACCTTTCGACGGCACATGACACCCCAAGCAGTGACAACCAAGCAGTTACAAAGAACGGTAATTAAGCAGAAAGCCCGGCTGAACATGCAGTCGGGCTTTCTTAACATATTGTATATTATAACTTAGAAGATTTCGTCGTTAGAGCTTTCGGTCATATTGAAATCTGGAGCATCGTAGTTGTCGCCAACATTGAAATTCTCAGCACCTTCTACATTCTCGTCAGCTGGTCTTGGACCGAATGGTCTTCTGCCTCTGTGGTCATCACGTGGACCTCTTCTGTCGTCACGTGGACCACGGCGATCATCCCTGCGGTCACCTCTGCGGTCATCGCGTGGACCTCTTCTGTCATCACGGCGATCACCTCCGCGACGGTCATCTCTATGGTCGTCACGTGGACCTCTAGGTCTACGCTCAGGCTCTACATAACCTTCCGGTTTCTCTGTGAGAGCACGCATAGAAAGTCTCATCTTGCCGGTCTTCTCGTCGATTTCAAGAAGTTTGACATCCACTTCGTCACCTACATTGAGGACATCAGCCACATTCTCAGTCTTGTTCCAAGCGATCTCAGACACGTGGAGCAAACCTTCCTTTCCAGGGAGGATCTCTACGAATGCACCGAAATCAAGGATAGAAACAACTTTTCCATGATATGTTGCACCTACCTCAGGAACTGCGCAGATACCCTCAATCCAAGAAAGAGCCTTGTCGAGAGAATCCTTATCTGTAGAGAAGATATCTACGATACCCTTGCCTCTCTCAGGATCCTCAGTGATGGTGATGGTAGTACCGGTCTCTTTCTGAATCTTCTGGATAGTCTCACCACCTTTACCGATAACGGCACCAATGAAATCTGAGTCGATTTCAAGCTGCTTGATTCTAGGGACAAATGGCTTATAGTCCTCACGTGGCTCGCTGATGCATTTCATCATCTCGCCCATGATATGGAGACGACCCTGACGGGCCTGCTCGAGTGCCTTTGCAAGAACATCGTAAGAAAGTCCGTCAACCTTGATATCCATCTGGGTTGCAGTGATACCGTCCTTGGTACCTGTAACCTTGAAGTCCATATCTCCGAGGTGGTCCTCGTCACCGAGAATGTCGGTAAGGATTGCATATCTCTCGTTTGGTCTGTCCTTGTCAGTGATAAGTCCCATCGCAACACCTGCAACCGGTTTCTTGATCTTGACACCTGCATCCATGAGAGCAAGACAGCCACCGCATACAGAAGCCATTGAAGATGAGCCATTTGACTCGAGGATATCTGATACGACGCGAACTGCGTATGGATTTTCAGGTGCTAGAGGAACTACAGCCTTCAAAGCACGCATTGCAAGGTTTCCGTGTCCGATTTCACGACGGCCTATACCTCTCTGTGCCTTAGCCTCACCTGTCGCGAACGGAGGGAAGTTATAGTGGAGAACGAACTGCTGTGTCTCACGGACAAGCACCTCATCCATTTCCTTCATGTCAAGTTTGGTTCCGAGGGTAACACTTGCAAGAGACTGTGTCTCACCACGAGTGAAAATAGCAGAACCATGAGCACAAGGGAGATAGCCTACTTCGCACCAGATAGGACGAACCTCATCTGTCTTACGGCCGTCGAGACGCACGCCTTCATCGAGAATCATGTTTCTCATAGCAGCCTTCTCCTCATTGTTGTAATATCTTGCAACCATAGCGGCCTTAGCCTCCTGATCCTCTTCAGAGAGGGTTGCAAGGAAATCTGCCTTGATCTGCTCGAAACCGTCAGTTCTTTCCTGCTTCGGCTTAGCTGACTTTGCAAGAGCATAGCACTTGTCATAGCAGAACTCGTGAACTGCCTTCTTGAGATCCTCATCTTCCTCATCGTGAGGATAGTCTCTCTTCACGTCCTTGCCGAGTTCTTTGTTCAACTCTACCTGAACAAGGCACTGTTTCTTGATAGCCTCGTGAGCGAACTTGATAGCTTCGAGCATATCAGCCTCGCTTACTTCGTTCATTTCACCCTCGACCATCATAATGTTGTCATATGTGGCTGCAACCATGAGTTCGAGGTCACTGTCCTTCATTTCGCTGAAGGTAGGGTTAATCTTGAATTCACCATTGATTCTGGAGACACGTACTTCAGAGATAGGTCCTTCGAAAGGAATGTCACTGCATGCAAGAGCTGCAGAAGCGGCAAGTCCAGCAAGTGCATCAGGCTGTGTGTCAGCATCAGCTGAAATGAGGTTAACGTTCACGTATACCTCCAGGTGGAAGTCCTCCGGGAACAACGGTCTGAGTGCGCGGTCTACAAGACGAGAAATAAGAATCTCATAATCAGAAGCCTTGCCCTCACGTTTCATGAATCCGCCAGGGAATCTTCCTGCTGAATAGAATTTCTCTTTGTAATCTACCTGGAGAGGCATAAAATCTGTGCCTTCCTTAACTTCTTTAGCGCAAGTCACTGTGGCGAGGAGCATGGTGCCGCCCATTTTGATGACTGCAGATCCGTCAGCCTGCTTAGCAAGTTTTCCGGTCTCGATTTCGATTACCCGCCCGTCGGATAATTCGATTTTCTTGTTAATGATGTTCATTAGTGCTTCATTTGACCCGCCTTCCCCAATGGAAGTTGTTTTCTTTGCTTATTTCATATATCATCTCCCTGTAATCTGCAGCAGGTCATTTATTTTACAGACAAGGGTTGCTAATATTTTCGTGTCGAAGTGTCTATGGTCGCGAAAACAGACAACTTAAAAATGTGGTTATTCCTCCCGTTTAGAGGATCGCTTCTACTTCGTAGACCAGTTTATATAAAAACTGAAAAAGGCCGGCTCCCACCAGGAACCGGTCTTTTCGTTTCCTATCGTATTATCGACGGAGACCAAGCTCCTTAACGATCTTTCTGTATCTCTCGATGTCAACTTTCTGGAGGTAATCCAAAATCTGACGTCTTTTACCTACGAGACGGAGAAGTGAACGACGAGTAACAACGTCTTTCTTGTTCTTCTTCACATGCTCTGTGAGGTGATTGATACGGTAGGAAAATAGAGCAACTTGACTCTCAGGAGAGCCGGTGTCTGTATTAGACTTTCCGTACTTCGCGAAAATCTCCTGCTTCTTTTCAGCCTCTAAATACTCAGCCATTTCGCAAAAATTTTTGTTAATATGTAATAAATTCCTTTGTTCCCATCCGATACCGGACAAAAACGGCTGCAAATATAGCCATTTTTTCATATAAATCAAAAAGTTTCGACGAAAACTGATGATTATTCACCCTTTGCGCGATATCATAAGAGAGTCTGCCACTTACGACAAACTTAAATCACAACGAAGCCTGGCAAGCTTTATCTAGATATCTATTTCTAAAGTTTCGTGATATCGATAAAATGTCCCTGTGCATGCTGTTCGCGCCGGCAGCCCCCACTTGTTCCGCCAACCACTACAAGCACATCCGCGCTTTGCTAACGAGCTGTAATCACACGATATTTTTCTGACAATTCAGAGGCAACATTGAAGGGATTTTCTCCGGAAACCAAAGGGAAATCCTCATGCTGCAATGTCCATTGATATTCAAATTCAATGATATCTTTCTGATAGTCGTCCTGGGAAAACTGCCTTCCTGATTTCATGGCTGATATCACGGCTGAGGTGAAACGGCTCCAGCGCTCACGATAAAAACTGCGGGTAAGTCCAGCCCATCCCCTGTTTGCATAATCGTTAAGCTGAGTTCCTTTCTGTCCCCAGACTGAAACTATGCATCTTGCATTTTCTTCGTAATACTGTTTCTCCTGCTCAGTTTTTCCGAATTCCCTTGCATCTCTGATCCACTTTCCCATATTGAGTTCAATCGAGCAGGAAAGGAGCCTGTCCGAATCGGCTATGAGCTGGTCCATCTGAGCAGCCATTTTCTCCGCACCAAGGATATCATGCTTTTTGTAGCATTCCGTAAAACGGTCGCGGAAATCAGAAAAAAGATTTCCCAAAACCTGACGGCCGACATTGATCACATCAAACTTGAAAAGCGCATTGTCGATATCCCCGGCAGAAAGCAGTTCTTCCCAAATTCGCCATAACACATCATTGTCATAATGATACTCAGGCTGGGTATTCCAGCCCTGGACACCTTCCAACTGTGGCCTGGCATTTATCAGCACTGCCTGACCACATAGAGCAGGCTTCGTATATATATCCTCATGCAGTTTCTGCCAGGCCGAATTCACCTTTTCATTAACCTTTCCCCCTCTGCACAAAGACCAGGTCCTAATCCAGTCCTGCGGTCTCATATCTGGATTCCAGACCTTGTCAAAAACATATTCATACATCAACGGATTGACATCGAGACCTTCCAATGTGACGCCTACGCCGAAAACATTATCCCCGCCTTCTTCAAAGAGCCTGTTGATCTTGAAATCTACATCATCAATATCTCCTGCAAGCATGGTATTTCCGCCGAAATTACCAAGATAGCACCAGATGTACGGCTTGCCGTAATAATTCTTTGTTCTTCGCCACAGCTCCTCAAAATCACAATAGTAGTCAAGCAAGACCAATTTGTTCTCAGGCACCGCGTTCAGGAAAGCTTCAATCCGGGAGTCCGTCCATTTCTCAGCCGAATGATAGAACATCCACGTCATCTGAAGCCAGACAGCATCCTTATCTACAGATTCAATGGATTTGTATATCTTTTTCGACACATTTGAAAGGAACTCTTCGTTCCAGTCCGGAGAATCCACTTCATTGAAAGGGTCAATGCCATAGATATGGTCCGTACCGTAAACTTCAGTCTGCGCCTCAAGGAATCGTCTCTGTATTTCAGAATAGAGAGGATCTTCAGGGTCAATGAAATGGCTTCTGTATCGGTCGTCATATCCACCCCATTGGCTCATAGTATAAATCTTAGCCTCAGGACGTACTTGTTTCAACTCAGCAGGAACGTGCCCAGCAAATGCCGGCAAGACCGGTGTCATTCCCAATGAGCGCTCCCGTTTCAATATCTTTTTCTGCAATTCCTCCTGGTTTTCCAACCATGATTCAGGCAAAGGACTCTGCCAATAATCCACATTTGACATTCTATGCCAAGGGAGATGAGCCGGCCCTGTAAAATATGAACGGATCTGCTCGTCAGTCAAGCCCATGTCAGTCCATACTTTATACCATATTGATTCCTGCCCGGTAATCGCCAATGGCATATTGACACCATTAAGCGCCATCCAGTCTATAAGCCGCTCCCAGTCTGACCATTTCCAGTAAGGCATAGTATAGCCAAACGTGCAGTAGTTCAAGAAGAACCGGTTGGAGCATCTTGCACTTGCCTGGATTTTATCCTCCGGCAAAGGAAGAACCGAAGGCATATCGACAGGATCAGAGGCATACCAGGACACCCTGGTATTACAAAAATTCTTAAGGTAAGCATTGAGGCCTACAGCCATTGAATTGACCGTATTTCCTTTTATCAGTATCTTACCCTTATAAGTCTCAATAGAATAACTGTCAATGCTGTCTGGCTGATCTGAAAGATACTCAAATCTGAAACTATTTGAATGTTCCGGACAGAGTCTCCCTACCATTTCTTTCATTTCCGCCGGCGAATTGTCAGGCACACAACTTACTGAGAGCGCCATCAGCAGCACAAACAGTATTCTAGCGATATTTCTCATATATGATTCCCTATTTTTTCCCTATGGATTGCCAATATTATTCCACGATAAGTTCGCTGAGCGATTTCCACACATTTTTCTATCAATGCCTTGTCGTCCCGACGCACTCCGAGATTCATCATAAACCGACCCGTCACGATTGAGACAGCTGAAATATCCGCCGAACTCTTTTGAGTTCTTTCTCATAACGCGAGGCTATCTCTTTGAAATCTACATTGACCATGTTAAGCTACGACATTATTTAATTCCGGCACAAATATACAATTTTTTATTAATTTCACCATTATTTTTTAATTTTTTAATTTTAAGTTTAAGTCTTAGGAAATATTTTTATAAACAACACATAATGATTTAGAAACTGCGCGGAGTGAGTTCCGCCGCGGCCGACTGCTTGTCGGCGTGAAATCTCCATTGATGCATTACATACTTGCATAATTGCAAAAGCCCCAGAATCGCCATTACAGCGCTCTTGGGCCTTTATATCTTAAAATCAAAGTGCCAAAGACGGGATAATATCTTTTATCTGCAACTATAGCGATAATTATCGCTATAGTATACATTATATTCAACAAGAAAGTATATGGATTAAGAACTCAGGATTAGTCCTTGCCCACGTAGCAGGCTAATCCTTTGTGTACCCATATAGCCACAAAGATTTGTTCGAGATTCCTAATCTTGATAGATACACATGTGTCATAAATAATCATGGTGAAACGATTTGCAGGTTAAAAGACAACTATATCATTAATTCTCAACCTCTCTCATACACAGATGGTATATCCCTATCATCAGATCATATAACTAGACATAATTCCCAAACAGGAGAAGATGTTTGGAGCACACACATTCCATCCTTAGCAGATATAGAAAGTGACGCCCGTAAAAACACAACTATTATAGAACAAGGTACTTTGATTTGGAAATATCAGATTGACATAACTAACAGAGACGGAAGTAAAAAACGCGTCGTTTTTACAGTTAATGTGGAAACTGGAGAAGTCACAGAGCTTTAAGAAGGCAACCTACCAGCGAATAAGGCTATCTCTCTTTCGGATATGCCGAGTTTCGTTGCCAATGATTTCCATGGCTTTAACGCCGCAACAACCTCATTGACAATAGCTTCAGCCTCATGCCGTCTAAGCATATAATCTTCAGAGGCTTCAAGAAGAAGATTCAGATCCGCCTTGTTAGATGATGCTGTAATCAGAATACTTTGATAATCATTGGTCGTCGGATTCATATCGTATGCTGGAGCGAGCGTCCAACCACGCTTGGTAAGCAGAAAACCATGATTACGGAAATGGTCATCACTATTACCGACACAGATATTGAAGGCAACTCGGCGATAGAGTTCCCGCAGATTAGACTCCACATCACAGCAGTTCTGCAGGATAAAATCAACTATATCCAGATAGCCATTGCCTGTTCCTGCATTACACCCGTCTGTCAATCCAAGTAAAGTCATGGCAGAAGCAAAATGAATCCGTTTACCATCTTGTGTGCGATCAAAACGTCGGGACAGCAGCGTATGATATTTGTCCCCAGCATTCAACACGCCGGTTTCTGCCGCATGAATACCCGCGCTCTTCGCCAGAAGATGACAGAGGTGTTCCCAAAGTCCGACATCATAATCATCCTTACGCGAAGGAAATTTCGCCACATACAATGTCTTATGCTCATCTACAACACCAGCTTTCGGCCTGGCTCCACCAAGCGATGTGCCGGGATGGACGAGCTGTTGTATCCATTTTTTCTCGGGAAGAATATTCTCCTCTTCACTTTTTTCAATCTCCTGGCTCGCATACATCAGGTCTCTAACGCTTGCCAACGGAGGGATTGACAGTTTGTTCGCCACACAAATAAATTGTCCGTCCCCATCTGTCTGGCAGAGCATCGGCGAAACATCCGAAGATATCTCTGCCTGGCATTGTATATTGCACGCCGGCATAATTATTAACATCCGCACTAATAAGAAGGCTGCCATATTTGTGCAACCAGTCATTATCATATGCAAAACCATATGAATCATTTCCGCGCAGCGACTCATAGCTCAGCGATCCTACAAGCATCGGGGAATCAAGCCAATCAAAGTCAGCATAAACATATAATTTCTTCATACGCTATACTTTTTTAGAGGCGCGTTGCCTGGTAGTTAGTGCCATATCCTGCAGTTGTCTACCAAGTTCATCATCTTTCGCGAGAAGGAGAATATCATCATCCAATTGAAGAGCGTATAGAACTCGCAAATAAATGCCAATGGCCACCGTCGGAGACCCTTTTTCTATGCGGGACACCGTCAGTGGAGAACACGTCGCTCTCTCTGCCACTTGCGCCAAACTTAAATCACGGCGAAGCCTGGCAAGCTTTATCTGCTCACCAACGACCTTCATTTTCTCTTCCAGCTTTCTTGGCAACTTGGTGCCCATCGTAGACTTTGACATACCATAACAGTTCTTTACGTATGCAAAGTTACGACTTTTTATTTATTATATGATATGTTATCTACAAAAAAATCTGCGGCAGCAGAATGAAGTTCCACAACCGCAGATATCTATTTCTAAAGTTTCGTGATATCGATAAAATGTCCCTGTGCATGCTGTTCGCGGATTTGCGCCTCGAAAGCACGACGCTTGGCAGCATTGACCCTATTCCTGGCGAGAATATTCGGGACGGCGACACCTATGGCGATGGCGGCGATTATCAGAGAGGCATTCAGGCCGTTCACGCCGGCAGCCACGAAATCCGCCATCTGCTCGTCAGGTGTGCCTGGGGCCATAATCAGCGAATACAGAGCGCGGTACATCAGCACTCCAGGCACCATCGGGATGACACTTGCGATAGCCAAAATCTGATGCGGGGTGTGGAAAACATGGGTCGCCTTAATACAGATTATAGATACCAATGCTGAACCGGCAAGCGAACCTATAATACCGCCCTGGCCCAAACTGAACGAACAGTACATATCAGGATGCAGGCTCACCAAATTCCTGGTACACACTGCAATAAGACCACCTACGGCAACCACAGGGAGAAGACGCTTCGGGATATTGAAAATCATGGAGAAACCCATCGCAGATATCGCTGCCGCAGTCGCATACATCCAGTACGGATGCTCCGGCACCATAGGAATGGACATGATATCCGGGGCGAAATGGAAGGTCCAGCCGCAAACCTTGAGGGCGAAAAGAATACCGAACGCCATACCCATCATCATCATGACAGTATTGATCGCACGTTCCAGCCCCATACGGAAATTCGTATCCAACATATCATCCACGAAATTAATGAGCGGCACTCCAGGAACGATGAATAACGCGCAAGCCAAAAGCGGATGCAACGGCGTAGATGTCCAAGCAGGGAGATAGGTCGTAAGCCAAGCCACCATAGTCGAAATAAATGCCGCTATAGCTATGGAAAAATACTTGTTGACCTCCAACTTGTTAAAATAAGCCCTGCAGTTAAACCCGATAAAAGCAGCCAAAGAAGCATACAGGAACGCCACCCAGTCACAACCGAACTGTATACAGAAACCGCCGCAGGCCAACGCCGCTCCGGTCGAAGTCACAAGCTGATTGTAATTACGCGGACGACGTGCTATCTTCTCCAACTCCTCCTCATACTGCTCTGCCGAAAAATTCTTTCTTACCGCCTTGAAAGTCAAATGACTTATAGACTCGATGGTAGTAAAATTAATACCATCCTTCACCCGCTTCTGAAACTTCGTAAACGAATGAGTCTCATCACTATAATTCACCATAAGAATATTATGGTCGATAAACAGATGCAGATTCTTCTCAGTAAAACCCAAGAACAACGCCGCCCTGACCATATTCCTGCGAATCCTGTTGGTATCAGCCGCACTCTCCAGCAAAAGTTGTCCCGTACGTAGAAGCAAATCCAACCTTTTCCGCAAAGAAAGAAGGATATTATCCTCTGTGGCGTTCGCCATCATCTCCGGCGATACCTGCATCTCATTCATACTATTCATTAGTCAAGTCATTTTATTTTCTGCAAAGTTACAAGGTCTTTATCTAATCAGCAAAAAACTAAAACGGATAACCTTGCACGACTTTACCTTTTTTTGTATGTTTGTGAAAAACATAGAGTTTATGAAACGTCGCGAATTCCTGAAAACGAGTGCAATCGCCGCCGGCGCAAGCCTGCTGAGCGGCAACGCATGGGCTGCCGCCGTCAACGCCGGAAAAGAGTCCACCCCTGCCGGAAAGTTTTTTTCGGCTAATGTCAATGCCGGTGTCACGTCCCGCATGAAACTTTCATTCGAACCATACGAACTGAAACTCAAGCATGTATTCACCGTTTCATCATTCTCCAGAAGCACTACCCCCGACGTTCAGATAAGAATAGACTACGACGGATTCACCGGATATGGTGAAGCCTCCATGCCTCCATACCTTGGACAAACAGTGGATAGCGTATGCAACTTCCTGAAAAAAGTGGACCTCGGACAGTTCAGCGACCCATTCTGCATAGACGACATCCTGACTTACGTGGACAGCCTCTCACCGGGCGACACGGCAGCCAAAGCAGCCATAGACATAGCCCTGCACGACCTCGTAGGCAAAATGATAGGAGCTCCTTGGTATAAAATGCTGGGACTGAACCCTGCCAAAACGCCCGACACCACATATACGATAGGCATCGACACCGACGAAATGGTTAAACTTAAAACCAAGGAAGTCGCCGGGCAGTTCAACATACTGAAAGTAAAAGTCGGAACACCGCGTGACAGGGAAATGATCACAGCCATACGCGAAGTCACTGACCTGCCTATCGCCGTCGACGCAAACCAAGGATGGAAAGACAAGGAAAAGGCATTGGACGAAATCTTCTGGCTGAAAGAACATGGCATCGTCATGGTGGAGCAGCCTATGCCGAAAGAAATGCTGGACGCAAATGCTTGGCTGACAGAGCGAAGCCCGCTTCCGACATTTGCCGACGAAGCTATCCAGAGGCTGAAAGACATCCCTTCAATAAAAGGCGCATACACTGGAATAAATATAAAACTCATGAAATGCACCGGCATGCGCGAAGCGTGGAAAATGATGAACTATGCACGTGCTGAAGGCATGAAAGTGATGATCGGCTGCATGACCGAGACCTCTTGCGCCATAGCTGCCGCCGCGCAGCTCTCACCAGGCGTAGACTTCGCAGACCTCGATGGTAATCTGTTGATTGCCAATGATATTTTCAAGGGTCCGACAGTAGAGAAAGGTAAGATTGCCCTCAACGATCTGCCAGGACTTGGACTTACGAAGTTATAATACACACGACGAGAACCTCCGGAAACGCGTGACTCCCGCGAGGCTTCAGACACAGCGCAAAAAGCAAAATAAACAACCATGAACCTACCGAGATTTTTCACCATAGCAGCTCTATTGTTAGGAGCAACAGGATGTAACAGAACCGATTACAGTTGGGAAAGCGATCTGCAGCACAGGCTCGCCATAGACTTCTGCAGAACACGTGCAGAAGTAACCGAATATATCCACAAATACATCCCGGAAGCGAACGACTCCATGATAACCGCATGGACAAACAGCGGAAAACTCGAAGCCATGACACTGGACGGGGAACTCCGCTATTTCAAGAACGCCGCCCCGAACCTGTTCCGCATCGACGAATACTGCAACAAAAGGAAAGAAGCCATAACCGGCAAAATCACCTCCACATACCATAACCTCGGAGAACAGAATATTCAGAAAATCGCAGAAGACATACGTTCAGGGAAAAACGCCGACAAAGACGCCACTGCGAAACCCGGCGGTTATCTATCAGGCGACAAATACATCGGCGAACCTGTACGAATGAGAGTAAGATACACCCTCACAGTAGATTCGGGTGCAGTCCCTGACGGCGAAACCATACGCTGCTGGCTCCCCTACCCGAGAACCGACGTCCCGAGACAGAAAGACGTGAAATTCATCGAAGCCGGCTGGACCACCAGACCGACCAATTCCGCCTCACCACAATACTTCCGCACCGAACTAAAAGATGCTGAAGGGATTACGTTTTCCGGCAATGCTTCCCCACATAGTTCTCTCTACATGGAGGCAAAGGCGTCGTCAGGCTGGCCGACAGTGTTTTATGAAGAATTCGAATACACCTGCTACGGCGAATGGTTCCCTCTCGGGATAACACCGGAAGACACCGACAACATTCACAAAAACACAAAAGATATCCAAGCAACAAAACCTGAACAATACTTGGGAGAACGTGAAAAGCACATAATCTTCACCCCGGAAATCATCGCCCTCAGAGATTCATTGACCCAAGGAATCAGCGAACCGGTCCTCAAGGCGAAAGCCTTTTATGAGTGGATAGACGCGAATTTCCCGTGGGCGTCTGCTCGCGAGTACTCCACCATCCCGAACATTCCGGAATACGTACTCGCGAATGGTCACGGCGACTGCGGACAAGTCAGCCTGCTGTTCATAACACTCTGCAGATCAGCAGGTATCCCTGCCAGATTCCAAAGCGGATTCATGATGCATCCTGGCGACGACGGCCTACACGACTGGTCAGAAATCTGGCTTGAAGAATATGGATGGGTTCCAGTAGACCAGTCATTCGGCGGAGAACACTACCTCGGGGCCATCGATTCATACAGATTCGTCGTAAACAACGACTACGGACAGGAGTTCATTCCAAAGAAAAAATATCCACGAAGCGAAACCGTTGATTTCCAGCGCGGTGAAGTAGAATGGAAAGGCGGAAACCTTTATTTCGACAATTGGGATTACAAAATGGAGGTAACGTATTTAAAATAATTGTTACCTTTGCACCCCTTTAACGGATAAACGGCAGACAGTGCCGGAACATTACACATAAAACGGACATATACAAATGAAGAAATCCTCGATCATCAGAACGGGTATCTCTTTGATACCCATGATTGTACTTGTAACCCTACTGATTCTCAACATATCATTCTTCGGAAGCGACGCCATCCTCGGAGCCAGTCAGGTAGCCCTGCTCTTCTCCGCAGGAATATGCGTCTGGCTCGCCATGTGGCTCTTCAAAAAGCCGTGGCAAGACTTCGAAGATGCCATCAAGAGCAATATCGGAGACGTTACCACTGCAATCGTGATTTTGTTCCTGATCGGCGGAATATCAGGAACTTGGACCATGAGCGGTACAGTTCCGTCCCTCATTTACTATGGGGTGCAGATCATATCCCCGAAGATTTTCCTTCTCACGGCATGTGCAATCTGCGCCTTCATTTCCGTGATGATAGGAAGTTCATGGACCACCATCGCCACCATCGGAGTCGCACTGATGGGAATCGGCAAGGCACAGGGTTTCAGTGACGGCATGATAGCCGGCGCCATCATCTCCGGTGCATATTTCGGAGACAAGATTTCGCCACTTTCCGACACCACCGTCATGGCCTCATCCATCGCCGGCACTCCCCTGTTCAAGCACATCAAATATCTGATGCTCACCACAGTGCCATCATTTGCATTGACCCTGATCATCTTCCTCATACTGGGATTCCTCCATACCGGCCACGACGCTACGCAGATCACTGTCTACACCGAAACACTCGACTCCAAATTCAACATCTCGCTCTGGACGCTGGTGGTTCCCGTGATCACCGGAATCATGATTGCGCGCAAGATGCCGGCCCTCACAGTCCTCGGCATTTCCACCGTCCTCGCCGCCGTCTTCGCGATAATTCTCCAGCCGCACATAATAAATGAGATTGGGGTCAATGCCTTGGAGTCCATGGGTTTAAACGGAAAGGGCGGACAGGCCGGAGCATTGTTTACCGGTATCGTGAAGACCATCTATGACTCCGTTTCGGTGAGCACCGGCGTGGCTGAAGTGGACAAACTTGTATCATCGAGGGGTATGTTGGGAATGCTCAACACCGTTTACCTGGTCATCAGCGCCATGTGCTTCGGGGGCTGCATGAAAGCCAGCGGCATGCTGCATCACTTGGCATCTCTCATCTTGCCTATGACCAAGACCAGGACAGGACTCGTGGCATCCACTGTCGGAACAGGTGTTATCCTCAATGGTGTCATTTCCGACCAGTACCTGGCCATCATCCTGACTTCAGATATATACAAGGATATCTACGCGAAACGCGGATATGAAAGCAGACTGCTCGGAAGATCTGTAGAAGACTCTGCCACAGTCACTTCCCCACTTTATCCGTGGAGCAGTTGCGGTATGACACAGGCCACCATCCTTGGAGTACCGACATTGGCCTACTTCCCGTTCTGCTTTTTCAATATAATAAGCCCGGTCATGAGCATCATTATGGCCATAACCGGGTATAAGATATTCCGTAGGGACGCAGCCCCGAAAGAAGATTAGTTTTTTTATTCTGCTATTTTGCAGATCAATGTCGCTGAGGTGCAGGAGAGGACTTCCACTTTAACGTAATCGCCTACGTGATAACGTCCCGGAGCTGTCGGCTCTGAAGCCTCGGCAAGTTCTGCAGGGAAGACGCACATTTTATTGTTGGAAGCTCTTCCGCAGAGTTCCTTGTCACTGCGTTTGGATGTTCCTTCCACCAAGACAGTCAGCACTTTACCCACGTCTTTCTTATTGCTTTCCAGGCTCAGTTCATTCTGGAGGGCAATGATTTCGTTCAGACGGCGGGTCTTTTCCTGCGGCACGATATCGTCAGGATATTTGCGCGCTGCCAATGTTCCCGGACGCTCTGAGTACTGGAACATATAGGCATAGTCGTATTTCACTCTGCGCATGATATCGAGGGTGTCCTGGTGATCCTGCTCAGTTTCACCGCAGAAGCCGGCGATGATATCCGTAGTTATGGCGCAGTCCGGCATGGCCTGACGGATACGTGCCACTCTGTCGAGATACCATTCACGTGTATAGCGGCGTCTCATCTTTTCGAGCATGACATTGCTTCCTGACTGAACCGGCAGATGGATGTGGCGGCAGATGTTGTCGAACTTCGCCATGGTATCTATCACCTTATCACTGATGTCTTTAGGATGCGATGTAGAGAATCTCACACGTAGAAGAGGACTGATTTCCGCTACCATAATGAGGAGGTCGGCGAAATCCACTTTTTCCTCAGGATTCTCAGGATTTGTCCAAAGATATGAATCCACATTCTGTCCGAGAAGGGTCACTTCCTTATATCCTTTCGAGAACACATCACAAGCTTCACGTACGATTGTATGAGGGTCGCGGCTGCGCTCCACGCCTCGGGTATAAGGTACGACGCAATATGAGCAGACATTGTTACATCCGCGCATGATGGAAATAAATGCCGAAACGCCGTTGCGGTCGATACGGACAGGCTCGATATCACCGTATGTTTCCTCTTTGGAGAGTTCCACGTTAATCTGCGGCTGTCCAGGAGCGATGCGTGAGAGCAACATCGGAAGCGATCTGTATGAGTCCGGTCCTGCGACGAAATCCACACGTCCGCTTTCAAGCAGTTTCTCTTTAAGTCTCTCGGCCATACAGCCTACTATGCCGACAAGAACTCCGTCATGAATTTTCTTATGACCATGGAACTGGTCGATTCTGCCCCAGATACGCTGTTCGGCATTGTCCCTGATGGAACAGGTGTTCGCCATCACGACATCGGCGTCGTCCATATTCTCGGTGCGGTCGTAACCGGCCTTTTTGAGAATGGAGAAAATAACTTCCGTGTCATTTACGTTCATCTGGCAGCCGTAAGTCTCGATATATACTTTTTTGTTACTCATAATCTACATGCTTTTCTGATAAAAAAGTTTGGCATGGCCTCTGAACGCACTGTATGGCACATTCATTGCCTATTTGATATGCAAAGTTATAATTTTTATTAATTTTTTCTATATTTGTAATCTGAGTTTCCATATTGGGGACCAAGATTTGAACGATATAAGAAGATGAAAAACAAAGTATTGATACTTATCACAGCGATTATTTCACTGTTGGCGACCTCCTGTGGGAAGATTCATGAAATCGGAGTCAATTCATACGACATAGTTTCGATAACGCCGTCAGGGCTCAGAAGTATAGACGCAGTAATCGCTGTTGGCATACATAATCCGACATTCGCATTTAAAGTAACTGACATTTGCGGCACAGTTTATCATAACGGCAGCCCGCTTGTAGATTTCAGTGCAGAACCGGTAGAGGTTCACAAGAAATCTGACGACATATACAATATTAGTGGAAGGGCAACTCTTGCGAAGGGTGTCTCGATTCTGAATCTCATGGCACTTGTCCGTGACCTCAACCCTGAATCTTACACTTTCGACGTGTCCGCAAAAGTGACTGCGAAAGGTTTGAGCAAGACCATAAGCAAGAAGAATGTCCCTCTCTCCCAGTTCACAGAAGGCAACGGAAAATAACGTAACAACATCATTGACAGAAACATTGACAAAAATGAAAAAGATTATCATACTTATTCTGGCCGCGATAATTCCGGCATTGGCATCATGGACGGCCGGGGCGCAGGAAGTTCCGGCAGCGGTCGATACGACGGTTTTTATGCTGCCGCCGACAGTCGATTCCACTCTTGTGGGCAAATCGGTTTTCAACCTTCTCACCTCGCAGGAGGCCGGAAAAGTGAGCCTGCACCAGTCTCAGGCTATTGTCAATGCCATGAAGGCGCATTTCGGGGCGAATCCTTCCAGGACGCTCACAGGTTATCGCGTGAGAATTTTCTTCGACAACAGCCAGAACGCACGAGGCGCGTCTGAAACCGCGTTGAACAGTTTCAGGGAGATGCATCCTACTGTGCCGGCATACAGGAGTTATCAGAATCCGTTTTTCAAGGTGGCAGTAGGTGATTTCAGGACGAAATCAGAGGCTATGGAATTTTTGCAGAAGGTGAAGGGTACGTTCCCGGCATCTTTTGTAGTGAAAGAGCAAATCCATTATCCGTCAGTTCTTTAAATTATAGTCTATGCTGAAACAGGAATTGGGACTGAAACAGGTCCAGAAATTATCACCGCTCCAGATACAGACTATCAAGCTGATAGAGCTTCCCATACAGGATTTGGAACAGAGAATCCGTAAAGAGTTGGAAGAGAATCCTGTTCTGGATGACGAGACTCCTGAATCGAAGGATGAGGATGGAGAGGAACAGCCGAGAGAGGTGTCGCTTTCAGATATAAAGGAGGACGATTCCATTCCGGATTACAAGCTTCGCGTGAATAATTACGGAAAGGATGAACGTCCTGAGTACAATACTTTTTCTGTCAAGGAGAGTTTCACCCAGAGTCTGATGGAACAGCTCGGATTCAGGAATTTAAGTGAGCATCAGCATGATATAGCTGCTTTTATCATAGGCAGTCTGGATGAGGACGGGTATCTCAGAAGGGATATCGACAGTCTCGTGGATGATCTCGCTTTCAGGATGAATATCGAAACCACACCTGAAGAGGTGGAGAAGATGCTGCATATCATTCAGGAGTTCGACCCGCCAGGAATCGGCGCACGTGATTTGAGGGAGTGTCTGTTGATTCAGCTAAAGGGGCTCAAGCAGACTCCGGATGTCATTAATGCACAGAGGATTCTTACGGACTGGTTCCAGGAGTTTTCGAACAAGCATTTCCAGAAGATTATGACCAGGCTGAACCTTTCTCAGGATGAGATGAAGGCGGCCATGGCGAGAATCGTGAAGCTGAATCCGTCTCCAGGCGGACAGATCGACGATTCGTATAATGATCAGGCTCAGCAGATTGTGCCTGACTTCATCTTGTCGCTGGAGAATGGGGAACTCAAACTTACCATGCCTCGTTTTTCCATTCCGGAGATCAGGATAAACAAGAAATATGCAGACCTTCTCATGGATGCCGCAAATTCATCTGAGCGTCAGAAGAAGGAGGCTGCCACATTCGTGAAGCAGAAGATGGATTCCGCGAAGTGGTTTGTGGAGGCTCTGAAGCAACGTCATAATACTCTGCTGAGTACCATGCAGGCGATAATCGATTATCAGCATGATTATTTCATGGACGGGGACGAGTCCCACTTGAAACCGATGGTACTGAAAGATATCGCGTCCAAGACAGGATTCGACATTTCCACGATTTCACGAGTGGTGAACAGCAAGTATATAGAGACTCATTTCGGTATCTTCCCTCTGAAGTATTTCTTCTCGGAAGGTCTTGAGAATCAGCAGGGTGAAGAGGTATCTACAAGGGAGCTGAAGAAGGTTCTCCAGGACTTTGTGGACAAGGAGGACAAGCACAAGCCACTTACTGATGATGAGCTTGTGACGCTCATGAACGAAAAGGGTTACAAAGTAGCCCGACGGACTATAGCCAAATATCGCGATCAGCTGAACATCCCTAAAGCACGACTACGTAAAGAGTTATAGTACATAACTTAGATAACATAGCGGTTAAGGGCCGCTGAAACATAAAACGTTATACAGAAATGGAACAGAAATATATCCTTGCTCTGGACCAGGGCACAAGTTCTTCAAGGGCGATAGTCTTCGACCATGACGGACACGTATGTGCAACAGCACAGAAAGAGTTTACTCAGCATTTTCCGAAACCGGGTTGGGTCGAGCATGACCCTAAAGACATCTGGTCTTCCGAGGCTTCAGTCATAGCAGAGGCCATTACCACATTGGGAATCAACGGTTTGAATATTGCCGGTATCGGAATTACTAACCAGAGGGAGACCACAATCGTCTGGGATGCGGAGACAGGAGAGCCGGTTTACAACGCTATTGTGTGGCAGGACCGCAGGACATCAGAGTATTGCGACGGCCTGAAGGCGCAGAACCTGACAGGGTTCATCCGCGAAAAGACCGGTCTCATCATCGACGCTTATTTCAGTGCCACCAAGATCCGTTGGATTCTGGAGAATGTCCCTGGAGCGCGCGCCAAGGCTGAGGCAGGCAAACTGCGTTTCGGAACAGTGGACACCTGGCTCATCTGGAATCTCACCCGCGGTGAAGTCCATGTCACTGACGTGAGCAATGCTTCCAGGACTATGCTTTTCAACATCCATACTCTCGCATGGGATGAGGAGCTTCTGAAGCTATTCGACATTCCTATATCCATGATGCCTGAAGTGCGTTCTTCAAGTGAGGTTTACGGATATACCAAGACTACGATATTTGCTCATAAGGTTCCTATCGCAGGTATTGCAGGAGACCAGCAGGCTGCTCTTTTCGGTCAGATGTGTACCGCACCGGGTTCTGTGAAAAACACTTATGGCACAGGATGTTTCCTTCTTATGAACAGTGGAGAGAAACCTATTTTGTCTTCTCATAATCTTCTTACCACTGTGGCCTGGAAGATAGGCGACAAGGTAAATTACGCTCTGGAGGGCAGTATTTTCGTAGGCGGTTCAGCTATCCAGTGGCTCCGCGACGGGCTCGGCATAATAAAATCATCTTCGGAAGTAGAGGCATTGGCCATGACCGTACCGGACAACGGCGGAGTCTATTTCGTACCGGCATTGACCGGACTGGGCGCGCCTTACTGGGATCAGTACGCGAAGGGGACGATTTGCGGGATCACACGAGGGACGACGGCGGCTCATATTGCGCGTGCGGCTCTCGAGGGTATTGCTTTCGAGACGATGGATATCGTGCATGCGATGGAGAAGGATGCGGGTATCAAACTGACGGAGTTGAAGGTGGACGGAGGCGCATCGAAGAATAATCTGATGATGCAGTTCCAGGCTGACATATTGAATACCAAGGTTATACGTCCTAAGGTTATCGAGACGACGGCTATGGGTGCCTGCTATCTGGCCGGTCTGGCGACGGGTTACTGGAGTTCGCTGGATGAGATCAAGAGTCAGTGGCATGCCGACAAGGAGTTTACGCCGCTTGCTCCTGCAAATAAGGTTCATGATTTGAAGGAGGGCTGGGCTGATGCGATGAGGAGGACATTGTCAGGAAAGGAATAACCAAAAACGTGGAAATATGGAAATAACTTTGTTTACAGAATGTGTATTCGAATTCATCGGCACGATGATTTTGTTACTCATGGGAGACGGCGTGTGCGCAGCTTGTACTCTGGAAAAGTCTAAAGCGAAGGGGGCCGGATGGATTGTCATTTCGCTTGCGTGGGGTTTCGCCGTGATGTGTGGAGTGTTCGTGGCCGGTCCATATTCCGGTGCTCATCTTAATCCTGCCGTAACTCTGGGACTTGCTATTGCAGGGTCCTTCAGTTGGTCTGCTGTGTTGCCTTATATGGTGGCGCAGATGCTCGGCGGTTTTGTGGGAGCCCTGTTGGTTTACGTATTTTATGTGGATCATTATCGTGCAAGTTCGCAGAATCCTGACGGAATACTCGGGACTTTCTGTACAATGCCGGCTATCGAGCACAAGAGTGTGAATTTCCTCAGCGAGCTTATCGCAACCTTCGTTTTGATGTTCATTATCCTGGCGTTAGGCACTTCTGGAAATACAGCTTCGTTCGGGGGCAGCACTATCAATATCGGTGGCATCGGAGCGTTCCCTGTAACATGTCTGATTATGGCGCTGGGTATGTCTCTCGGCGGAACTACAGGTTACGCCATGAATCCTGCAAGGGATCTTGCTCCGCGTATCGCCCATGCAATTCTGCCTATAGCAGGAAAGCGTGACAGCGGCTGGGGCTACAGCTGGGTACCAGTGTTTGGTCCGCTCGCCGGAGCTGCACTCGCTGCCGGGGTTTATCTGCTGGTTTATTAGGCTGATTATTTTTGAGGACGCCAAATCAGAAATTGATCATAAGTGCACCGATGCCGTGACGCGGGTCGGTGCATTTTTCGTATTATATGGTCATCGGCGATGCCGGCGGCGGCCAGAGGTCCCACTGGAGACCTTCGCTTCGCTCATCCCTCCGGCTATCGCCGGCACCTCCCATTTACGGGGTCATGGGTGACCACGGGTCTCCAGTGGGACCTCTGACCGCCTCTGAAATACACGTTTGGATAATTCCTCCAGGTTAAAACGTTTTCCACCGGATAAACTGTTCAAAATGAGCATTTTGTCCGGGCAAAGGCCGTTCTGCCGGATATTTTTCTGATTTGGTGCTAATGTGTCATGGCCGTTCAGAGATAAAATATCAATTTACAATTTGTTTCTTAAGATTTATTTTGTACATTGAGGTCGAATTGCTACAGACACTATGTTTAACCGCAAATGTCTATCGTATGAGTAAGCTAATGTGTTCAATGGTATTCCTTTTATGTCTCGGAATATCATCGGTCTTCGGACAAGTTGTAGATAATCCTCAGGATAAAACGTCACTGAGTGTGACAGTTACTGAAGCTGGAACTGAGAATCCGATAGAGATGGCTACGGTATATATCATTCCGGTAGGTGATACCCTGGTAACATCTTTTGGGTTTACGGACAAGAGAGGAGTTGCCCTGCTGAAATTCTTTGACCCGGGAAAGTATAATGTAAATGTTCAGATTCTAGGTTTTAAGCCTTATACCAAAGAGATGGAATTTTATCCTAGAATACTCGGAAGGGTGGAAGTAAAACTCGAGGAAGATCTTGAGGGACTTGAGGGTGCCAAAATAACGGAGATGGGTGACCTTGTGACCATGAAAGGCGATACGCTTATATACAATGCGACATCATTCCAGACAGGAAGCAATGCTAACTTAGGAGATTTGCTTAAGAAAATGCCTGGCATAGAGGTGGTTAACGGACAGGTTAGCGTCAACGGAGAACCTGTGAAAAGAATAACCGTGGAAGGAAAGACTTTCTTTTTCGATGATCAGTCCAAGGCGTTGGAGAACCTGCCTGCATTCATCGTAAACAAGATAAAGGTTTTCGACAGTGAAGACAACAGAAGACCGGGCATGAGGGCGAAGAAGAAAGAAATGGATGTAAGACTGAAGGAAGAATATCGCGAATCCTGGTTCGGCAGAGCATCCGTAGAAGGAGGCGCATCTGTCAGGAGTAAAAAGTCTGATATATTCAATGACGATACCAAGGGTTTGTACAATGCCAAGTTATATGCCCAATTCTACGGGGAGAAGGATACATTTACCCTTCTTGGCGGCGGCAATAATGTAAATCACAGCCAATTATCCAGAGCCTCTTCTGGGGTGACCGACGTTGCATCGGGCGGATTGAACTACAATACATCCAGAATCAACGGGTATGAAACTAATGGGGCCGCCACATACGACTTCCGTAATAATATGAGCCTTTCGGATTCCCGTCGCACATCGTTCCTCAGTTCGGGAGAACAACTGGCAATAAATCGCAGCCAGAAAAGCAATGATATAACTCATTCTGCCAAAGCAGACTTTAGCATAGGTGATTCACAACTTGCTCGTGACGGGTTTAAAGTCACAGGACGATTCCTCTACAATAGAAAAAACACAACGAATGAAAGTAAATCTTCTACGGAAAATTCCAAGGGAGAAGAACTCAACGGAAGCGAATCATTGACAGATTCCAACTCTGATAATTTTAGCGCAAGAGTAAAACTGGATGCCAGATATGATTTAGATAGAGAGATGAAGCATCGAGTAACTTTCGGGGGACTTGTCGACTATAACGGAAAGCGAGGAAACAGTAGCGAATCAGCTATAACCCGCTTTAATTCATTGTCCGAAAGACGAAGTCTCCTATATAATGATAAATACGACGGAATCAGCCTGAATGGGTATCTGAATTATTCTGTCTCTTTGTCACCTGCGTGGCAACTAAGTTCCGAGTTGACTGCCGATTATGACTACTTCAGGGAAAACAGAGATGCCGACAATGCGGTAGACCATAGCCGCAACGACTATTACTCAAGGCGTACTACCGGAAGACGCATGAACCTCAAGCAAGACATTTTTGCTCAATTCGGAACTAAGCGTACAACTGCAATTCAAACGGATTTCGGCCTGAGTGTATATGAAGATAATTTGAAGGACTACTCCAAATCATATGGGGTTAAGGAAAACACTTATGACAGTTGGCAAATAAGCATAGGACCTAAGTTTGGAATTTCATCACAAGCGAGTTCATGGCATTATTCATTTTACACAAACGGAAAAACTATGACTCCTACACGGCAGGAAACTGACTGTTCTGCGCCCGATTTCTCTAACCCTGTGGACATATCGACAGGTAACATCTACCTTAAGACCGGTTATCGTCAGGATTTCAGTTTGTCAGTGATACGTGGTTCGAAAAGGCGCGGAAGCAATTTTATGGATATCCGTCTTCGCGGTGCCATGAATTTGAACGAGATTATCAGAGCGAGTTGGTATGATCTTTCAGCGATAAGGTATTCGATTCCAGTCAATTCAAAGCATCCGGCCTATAATGTCGGGCTTAATGTGACATATTCAAAATCGCTGAATAAAAAGCGGAGCCTCAATTTGACCATTACCCCAAAGACTGATTTCAGGACTGGTACCATGTATGTTTCGAATGGTCCGCTCAAAGGCATTGACCAAGAAAAATTCGATTATGCCGATATGATGAAGTGGCTGTACGGAGACAAGAATGGCAGCGAGTTTTACAGTGGCAGAAGTGGTTTCATCGAGAATCGTACGCAGAATCTGAATTGGACGGTGAATGCGGATCTGAAGTATGAATTGAAGAATTGGTCTTTGAGAGAAGGATTGTCGGCGACCAATACATGTGCCTGGTATTCAGCGTCCCCCGATGCGGAAATAAACAACTGGCGTATAAACACATATACAGAGGCCCTCTGGAAGAATCGTCAAGGATGGGAAGTGGAAGGACGTCTGGATTTTAACTGGTACCGGGGTTTCAGTTCCGGCTACAACAAGCCTGACTGGTTACTGAATATGAGAATAGCAAAGGCGATCAAGTTGTTCACTATCAGCCTTTCGGCATATGACATACTCGATAACTCAAGGTCTTTTTCACACATTGCATCAGCGGAATATGTGGAAGATACGTATAGAAACAGTCTTGGGCGCTGTATTCTCTTAGGCGTATCCTTCAATTTTGGCAAGTGGAGTTTTGCCAGAGAATCGAGAATGAAGTTCATGGAAAAAGTGAGTGATCTTTAGTGACACTCGCCGTGCTGAGAGATGCGTGACCACGGGTCTCCGCCAGGTTACGCAAGCGGCAGAAGTCGAAATTCAGTCCGCGAATTGCGAAGCACCTGAGCGGACGAGTCCGACCTCCCGCCGCAACCACGTTAATCTCGGACAACCTGGCGGGTCTATATTGCCAAGTATACGATATAACTTATTGATAAACAGATTAATATAAACACGCAGCAACAATAGAATCCTGCCAGGTCCTATGTTTTTTCATACAACCTGGCAGATTTTACGCGCAGTTAATATAACTATAATAACCTCTGGAGCAACGTTTTACAATATTTATATCTTTATTATCTTGCCGCCAAGTTGTCCAGCCTTCAGACAGATTTTTACGCAGGACTTGTTACGAATGCATTGAATTTATATTGGAGTTTCCTGAGAAAGTCATTATCTTTGTGTACCTGTATTGGTACACAAAGATTAAGTGTAAAGATTATGGCAGTTATACAAATTACATCGAGAGAATTTCGGGAAAAGCAGGCATCTATGTTTGCACTCGCCGATAAAGGTGCACAAGTGGTTATCAGACGTAGAGGTAAGGTCTCCTATCTGCTAACACCTGTTTACGATAATGACTATGTCCTTTCTCCAGAAGTGGAAGAGAGGCTTGAAGAGGGACGTAAGCAATATAAGGAAGGTAATGTTACGACCTGTAGAACAAAAGAGGAACTTAATGACTTCCTGGAATCGCTATGAGCCAATATACGATTGAATTTACCCAAATCGCGATTAAGACCATATCGAAATACAAGAAATCCAATCCTTTGCAATACAAGAAGTTGGTAAAACTTCTTGATGAAATGATGGAGCATCCGAGAACTGGTACTGGACATCCGGAGCCGTTAAAATCAGGCGATTCGATAACATATTCCAGACGGATATCCAAGAACGACCGTCTAATTTATGACATATATGAGGAGAAGGTTACTGTGCTGGTCTTGACAGTAGAGGGTCACTACGACGACAAATAAGATACCGTCACGCGGGGCGGTGCATTTTCCGTATTATATGATTATCAGCGATGCCGGCGGCGGTCAGTGCCCGCTCGCTCAGGTGCTTCGCAATTCGCTCTCCGGGCACTGCCGCCGACCGGCCACGTAACGATATCCGAACAAAATACCGTCACGCCAGCGGCAGGAGTCGGAACTCAGGCCGCGAATTGCAAAGCACCTGAGCGGACGAGTCCGACTTCTGCCGCGACCAGGTTAATTTCGGACGCCCTGGCAGTTCGATGTCGCCAAATCAGAAATAAAATCCGGAATTGATCATAAGTGCACCGATGCCGTCACGTGGGTCGGTGCATTTTCCGTATTCTACGGTCAGGACGAAATTATGATTCAGGATAAAACGGATGGCACCGCCCGCGGAGACGTGAAAATGCTCTGAAGCATCGGCATTGACAAAACGCGAATAAATCTCTGGCGACAGTCCTGTCTTGTTTTGCAAGCCATTCTCGCGGAAGGCGCGGATGCCGTCGCAGAAACAGCTGGCCATCAACCCGATATGCTGCTTCCATATCGTAACTGAAGCGAATTTCCAACGGAATTCGGTGTTGAACCATCCGACGGACGGACTCTGCACACGGTTATACATGATGCCACGGACCATACGGTAACCACCCAAACCGATATTGTCATAATTCGACTCTCCAGGCGAGAAACAAGGATACAGATACCACGGAGCTTTCCCTGCAAAACCATGCCACTCAACGCGATATGCGAATGTAAGTTTATCTTGCACAAGAGGGACATACTGACGAAAAGAAGCATTGACCTTAACGAAATTATCGGACGAACCCATGAATCGGGCTCCGGCAGTCACACTCGCATGGGCGAGGATCCCGCGCGATGGCACATTCTCGAAGTCCCTGGTATCCAGCACGATACCGGCTCTGATTGCGGAAGAAAACTTCGAATTCGAGATAGCCGTCTCCGGGATGATTCCCCATGTTTTATAGAGCTGGAAAAGCGTCGTTCCGGTCGTCTCCTCTGTGTGAGCATAATCGCTGATTTTCAATGCATTGAAATGATAACCGGCTTCCCAACTCAGTTTATCGGTTATCTTTACTCTCAAATCTGCCCTCACATTCAGACGGTTGCGTCCATAGCGATAGAAACTTTCATCTAAAGCGCTGTCATAGAAACTGTTATAACCATCATATCCATAAAATGACATGGATTTGTCGGCGCAATAACTCGCCGTTGCCATGATACGACATTTATCCATCCGGATTCCGGAATCGTACGCGCCAGTGACCGTCATACTCCCGCCAGCATCGGGAACGGCACGAACGAGAGACCCTTCTTCGCAGGCGCCTCTTCGGCTTTCAGGCTGGTGGTCCAGGTCAATGAGAGTACTACAGCTGTCGCTATTGTGGAAAGTTTCATATTTCGTGTCAATGTCAAAGTTGGCAAAAAATTGTGACGCTTCTGATGGTATCGGGGAACAAAGTTACGAAATAATTGTTACCTTTAAGATTTACAAAAATAACATATTATGGCGATAGTTTCTGCAATATTCTCAGTGATGCTGATTTTTCTTATAATCGGCACTATAATCGTCATTATTTTCGATAGTGGAGACTCCGCTACGAAAATCGCTTGGTTGCTTATAATCACCATTTTGCCTATTATCGGACTCCTTCTGTATTTTATGGTTGGAATAAACCTGAGGCAGTCCAGATATTTCAAGAACAAGCACAAGAAATTCATAGATATTTTCGGACAGAGGGCTAATGCTCAGGTGCATAAACTTCTGTTCGGCCACGAGAAAGATCACCGTGTAAAAAAGGATTACCGTACGCTTACGCAGCTTCTGTCCTGTGACGGCTCCACCTGCGTAACGGATGGAAATGGACTGGAAATCATCACTTCAGGACATCGGAAGTTCGAACTTCTCATGGAAGATCTGGAGAATGCGAAGGAGTATATCCACATGGAATATTTCTATTTCCGCCATGACAAGGGTGCTCAGCAGATTAAGGAAATGCTGATGAAGAAGGCTCGTGAAGGCGTGAAAGTCAGATTTATACACGAGAATATCGCTAACATAGACATCCTCCCCGGTTACTACAACGAGATGAAAAAAGCCGGTGTGATGGTGGAGAAATTCACCAAGCCGAGATGGCCTCTCATAAACTTGGTTACTCAGCTTAACTATCGCGACCACAGGAAGATAGTTGTCATCGACGGCAAAATCGGATACGCCGGTGGAATGAATATCAGCGATGATTATTTTGTAAAATGGCGCGACACCCACATGCGCATCACCGGCAATGCCGTGGCCGGTCTCCAGTATAGCTTCCTGAACACCTGGATCACCGCCGACGGCGAGATAGACGATGACTTCGCAAAATATTTCCCGATGTGCGCCGATGTCGGGTCTGCTGTTAAGGTCAATGCTGAAGCGGCACGGGACACGGACATTGACCTGAACGAAGAAGATTCCGAAGGCAATGGGATCGCGGAGGTGCTGGCGAAGACTCCTATTCAGAGCCTGGACATGAACTTCAAATTCAAGAATAAGGACTGTCTCATCCAGATAGTTCCGGACGAGCCGGAATCGCGTTGGGGGCATATTCACATGGGCGCGGTGTGGGCTGTGCAGCATGCGAAGAAGTACATTTATATACAGACTCCTTATTTCGTACCGCCGGAACCGATGCTTCAGGCCTTACAGTCAGCGGCATTGAGTGGCGTGGATGTGCGTGTCATGGTGCCTAAAAAGGCGGATTTGTTTTTCATGGGGCCTGCGAACCGTTCGTATTTCAAGGAGTGTCTGGAGGCTGGTGTGAAGATTTATGAACGTACCGGCCGTTTCATTCATGCGAAGACGTTCGTGAGTGATGATTATCTTTCCGAGATCGGTTCAGCCAATATGGATTTCAGGAGTTTTAATCTTGATTATGAATTAGTTGCGTATATCTATGATACGACTGTAGCGAATGTAAACAAGGCTATTTTCCTGAAGGATCTGGAGGCGTCGAAAGAGGTTACGCTAGAGGATTGGGAGCGCCGTCCGTGGTATCAGAAGTTTTCTCAGAGAATTATACGACTGTTCGCTGCGCTGCTGTAGGGTGGTGGTATAGTACTTGCTGGTTAGTTTCCGACTCAAAAAGATTTGATAGAGGTGGCCAGTCTGGGTTGTTATTTCTCCTGCAGCCAATGTGCGCAGATATTGGGGCTTTTCTCCTTCGACGACGATAAATATAGTGTTCTCGAGTTTATGGCCCCACGCATTATCGACCTCCAAAATGTCAATCTGATTTACAGTCAGTTCACGTTCGACGATGCGAAACAGAAGGCTGCAAATCTGCTTTTGCAGGCGACAGCGACCCGGTAAATTGACGTGGTTGCTGCAGAGGTCGGACTCTTCCGATCAGGTGCTTAGCAATTCGCGGCCTGAGTTCCACCTCCTGTCCGCCAGCTGCACCACGTTTGCCGTGTGGATGCCGAAGAAGATGTACAGGATTTCAGTCAACTTCGTACCTTTTGACACGCATTATGCCAACAGGGGCCTGCGGAATCCGCAAGCCCCTGGCAATACATTGTATGACAATCTGTCTCAGTCAGTCATTTCAATTCTGGAATTCAGTCAGGACGCCTGTCTGAGCCTCAAGGAAGGCCTTGACTTTCAGAACCTTATCCTCCGGCATCGTGCGGCCGACCTGGAACTTGGCCATCTTGGAGACAGCCTCCTCGAGAGTCTCGACACTGCCGTCATGGTAGTATGGCCAGGTGAGGGCTACATTCCTCAGGGACGGAGTCTTGAAGCGGTATCTGTCGCGCTCCACACCGGTCTGGGCCCAGCGGCCGTTGTCGCCGTCGGTGAGGCCTGACTTGAGATTAAGATCCCTGTCCTCGAAATAATTGGCCCTCTGGCCCATCAGCTCGTAGGAGAGACCACCCATATTGACACCGGCGTGGCAGGTGGCGCAGCTGTAATCCTTGAAGATGTCGTAACCCTCGATCTGCTCGGCAGTCATTGCCTCCTTGTTGCCCTTGAGATACTGGTCGAACGGGCTGTCAGGTGTGAGGAGTGTCTTCTCATACTCGGCAATGGCATCGGTGATGGTAGCCTGGCAGAGTCCCTCAGGATATACTGCAGTGAAGAGTCTTGTGAACTCCTTGTCCTCTGCGATGCGGGCTGAAATCTCGTCGAAATCCTTGCTTCCCATCTCCACAGGGTTGAGTGGCGGACCGCCGGCCTGCTCCGCGAGAGTGGCTGCACGGCCATCCCAGAACTGGACGAAATTGAATACGGCATTGAATGTGGTCGGAGCGTTCACGCCGCCCTTCTGGCCGTCAATTCCCTCCGAGTAGCGCTTGTTGTCCACTCCGGCAGTCTCGATGGAATGGCAGGTGGCGCAGGAGATGGTTCCGTCGGCGGAAAGTCTGGTGTCATTGTAGAGAACCTTTCCGAGAGCGGCCTTGGCAGGGTCGTAATCCACCTTGCAAGGAATCGGACGGATAGTCTCGTTGGCGAACTCAGGGCTGGCGAGAGGATTCGGATAATACGCGGCGCGAAGGTCGCGGACACCGGCGAGCACGGCAGACTTCTTGGCTGCGGTCACTGACGAGCCCCAGTGAATGAGATAGTACTTGGCCAGCGGCATTGAACCGTCGCGGATCACATCCTCGGTCTTGGCAAGATCGACCTCACCCGGAGCTGTACCATTCTCAAGAGCGGCCTTGAGCGGAGCGATGTCAAACACGGCATATCCGCCGTCAATGTCCTTGCGGATAAGGCTCTTGGCCACCGGAAGGTTGGCATAGAAAGGCAGGTTCGGCTCCGACGAGTGGCAATCCATACAGCCACCGTCATTGATGACCTGCAGCATCTGCGCATCCGATGACAGATTCTTGTCCGGAGCGCAATTGACGGCACGGTAAACCACGGCAAGACCTACCAGGAGGACACCGGCGCCAATCAAAAGTTTGGATGTTAGTTTCATAACGTATAGAGTTTGAGTTAGTTGCTGTCTTGAGTTGTAAATTTACCGGCCTCCCGAATAAACGTGCTGGCTCCCCTGCGCGGAAGGAAGATAATTCACTCCCCACCAGCACATCTGAAGACCGATGAAGCCGGCAATCAGCAATGCGGCGAGGCTCCTCCTTTTCGCATTGCGGCTCACAAGCCTCAAGTGTATGTATATCAAGTAAATGCACCACGTAATAGCCGCCCAAGTCTCCTTCGGGTCCCAGTTCCAGTATGTTCCCCAGGCCTGCTTGGCCCAGAGTGAGCCGCTCAGCATACCGAGGCTGAGGAAGGCCAGGCCTATGTAGACGAGGGTGTCGGCAGCCGGAAGGTATTCATCCGTTTTCCTGAACAGCGACACGCAGGCCAGTATGAAGGCGCATCCCAGCAAGGAATAGGAGAACATATACACGGTCACGTGAGGGATGAACCACCAGCTCTGGAGGGCCGGCATCAGGGATTCGTCATGTATCTCGGGCCTAAAGAGATTGAGGCAGATGAATACGGTGGCTACGGCCAATGAGAATGCGGGTATCCACCTGTAGCCCCAGCGGATATAGGTCAGCATTGCCGAGAGCATCATGAAGAACGAATACCAGAGCCTGGTCTCCCCTGTCGTCCTGAGCGGAGGACGCCCCAGAGTAATCCAGAAGCCGGCAATGAAGGCCGAATACACGAGGATACCTGCGGCAATGAGGGCTATCGCCATTTTCCTCCGCGAAAACATTGCGGCAGCCGAACCTCCCGCCCACAGAATCACTGCGGCGGAAGCGAAGAATATGAAAACGCTCCATGTCATGCCCTATCCTCCAATATGACTGCAGCACGCCTGAATCACCAGCAACGCAAGCATATGCCGTCAGTGGCTTATTTCCGAAACAGAAGATTAAGACACAAATATATGAAAAATTTCCAGTTTGTTGTTTTATCAATTAAAAAAAACAAACCGGGATGAATGTCATGTCCTGGTGTTGCGCCCGGCAAAGAATTTGGAAGTTATCAGCTATGTGCAAATATAGCATTTTATCGATAAAATACGGATAATACTCACGTCACATTACTGATCATCTTTGCCCCGAGCGAACATCAGAATGCTCCCTGCCATCATCATTACAATGCCTGCCCAGATCAGATACTTCCACGGCTGCCTGACCACCTCGACAATGCAGTATTGCGGCTCGGGATTGTCTCTGTCATAGCTTGTCAGATAGACATCCTCCGAAATTGAAATCCGGTAAGGATGGTTCACCCTCAGCTCCACCTTTTTCCCGTCCACGTCGATGAGAGCCATGTAATTCCGCACATTTCCCCGCTGGTCCAGTTCTACATTGAAACCATCCAATTTCATTGCCGCAGGCAGTGGTACGAGCTCTCCATTCTCCCCGACAGCCTCATGGACAGCCTCCCCGGAAACTATTGCCCTGGACACAGTATGGTCCGGAGCCCCGAAGAAGCAGCCGATGAGGGCCACGAGCACACCTATATGATTGAGAATGAACCGGATGCCCTTCTTCCTGCGGCTTAGGATCACCACGAAGAGATTGGCCATCAATGCAATGGAAATGAGTATGAACCACCAGGTCCGGCGAACGTTCCCAAAGCCCGGAAACGAAGCCGCATCCGCATCCTGCATTTTCATTCCGAGAATCAGGCAGCAAATGAGAAAGGCAGCAATGAGGGCAATGCTGGCATTTCCGGATGCAAGCCATCTGCAGACCGCCCCGCCCGGTTTCTCACGCCACAGCACCCAGAGTCCCGCAAGTGCCGCAAAGAGAACGGCGGCATTGATAGGGAATGCGAACGCCTCCGCCGGAAAATAGCCCGCGAATGCCTGTATGAGCAAACCCGTAATAAAGATTGTCAATACTATCAGCACACTTCTCTTCATACCTGATTCGTAAATGTACAAATATATGAATTTTTTATTGACTAAGGATGCCGTGCAGCGCCTTCCGGGCACTTATGATCAACTCCGGATTTTAATTCTACTAAATATTCACAAGCGGAGAAAGTGAACGGACATGACGCTTGCCGATGTTGAAGGTCAGGCCGAAATTCAAGCCTATGTTCAACTTCTTGTATGGGTAGAGCATACCGTTGCCGGCTTTTGCCCAATCCATGCAGAAACTGTCGGCGCCTACGAACATGCTGAATCCTGAAGTGTGGAAACCGATCACACCGCCAAGTGACGAGCCTAAATTCGACACACCATAATTAACACCGAAACTGAACCAGTCTGTCGGCTTCAAATTCGCGTACAAACGACCCTCAGCATAGGTATATGGACCATTGAAACGAGTCGAACTGAGAATGCCGGCGGTAAGACCACAGTAGAAAGGCATCACATACTCAGCACCTACATTCAACGTAGCGGCAAGCATGCCACCCTTCTTTCCACTTTCCTCAATACGCTCAAAATCAAGCATATCAGCCAAATCCTCTCCAAGATCTTCGAACTGCTTGCTGAGAGAATTGTCCTTGTCAGCGTCGAAAGAAATGTCCGTGAATCCGTCGAAAGACCAGCCCTTTCCACTCGTCTCAGCCTTCATGGTATTCTTCCATGACATGAAACCGAGGTCATTAATGGCAAGTGAAACTGAGAGACCAGGAATCACCTCTATCTCAGCACCAAGATCGATAGCTGCACCGAAGCCATTTATAAAAGAACCGGCGGTAGCATCCTCACTCATCTCGACACCCTCTGAAAAATCCAGAAGATTCCTGTCTGAAGGAGAATCCAACTCAGCTCCGGTCTCCCCTTTCGTCTTGAAATCCATAAAGCCCGCAGAAACATTCAGCTTACCCTTGGACTCGATAGACCACTTGTCTTCAGTCATTTGCACCTTCATCTTCTCCACCGTCATATCGGCATTGACAATACCGGCGAGAACCTTCACGCGCGCACCGACATTGAGAAAATCCGCAACCTGACGCGAATAGCCGAGCGCGAACTCGACATACGAATTCACGCGGGCGGAGATATTCGAAATATCATACATTTTCGCAGCACCGGCGTTCTTCATAAAATCGAAGAGGCTGTAAGGAACCTTCACGCCGACATCCGCCTTCATGCTCATGTCAAAAGACCAGAAAGCATTATCCGTGCGGACTCCGACACTCAACAAGGAAGTACCGATATTTGCATTCAAACGGTTGACATCCTTCAAGTTACCGAGGAACTTGTCCGCAGACACCTTCGAACTCATGAAAGTGGTAAGCTGTCCGTCAGAAGGGAACAGGAACGAATTAACACCCAAGTTGCTGCTCGTCGAAACATCCATTCCAGGCAAAGCAACTGAGAAATAAGAACGCTCAGAAGCAAAAGCAGGGTTCAACTGATGTCTGAGGTTATAGCCTTCCATAAAATAAGCAGAACGGAGGGCCTGAGCATCGGCACCGCTGACAGCAGCGAAAACCGACAAAATAATTATTATCGCTTTTTTCATGACTTTCATAGATTAAAGTTCTACATCCACATTACCCAGGAACCTCAGTTTCATATTTTCCAGACGGACACCCTGATTCTTGTTCAGGCAAATACCCTGATACTGAGAATCTTTCGATGTAGCCTTCAAGTGCATCCTGATACCGTCGAGCCTGCGCATATTCTCCGCCGAAGCCTTCATGTTCAGGGTCAATGCCTTTCTTCCAGGTTTCTCTACGGAACCTGCAGGCACATCACCGCTGAGTGTCACGGTAACGCCGGGAAGTACTTTGCCGTCCACGTCGATAGCCTGTGCGGTAACCACGAGATTAAGAGGAATCATATTCACGAAATCGAAAGTGACATCGGCATCTTCGACATTGAGATCGAAATCTTTCTTCTTGTCCTTATCCGACTTCTTATCATCCTTAGGATTAAACGTCTCGTTCCATCCGTCGAAATCAGTATCATATTCCAAGCTCAGTTCACCACCGAAAGCGAGCGGAGCTTTTACCTCATAATCATAAGCAAATCGGTATGTAGCACCTGCCGACACTGTCACGAACTCATCTACAGCCTTCACATCGATATTGTCGAGTCCCACCTGCGCAGGCACGATCTTCATAATGTCAGAAAGTCCGGGAACTTTCACATTGACAGAACCCGCAGGAGCGTTCTTGCCTATAGACGAAACGAAAATTCCTGTGCGGCCGTTGGCGCCGATCAGGATTTCATCCGTAGGCTTCGAACCGGCCGAACCGACGTGAACCGTCTCTTTCTTCGCGCCCTTGCGGGACACGATATCTGCGTTTAAGGTCAATGCTACTGGGCTGTTATTCACCACATTGAATAAAATCATAGGATCATAGAGGTCGAAAACGACACCATCACCGTTTACAAAGTCAGGAAGAGTTCCGACATTCACCATCTGCGCATCCAAGTCCACTTTAGGATCCACCTTTATAGTAGCCTCTTTTATAGTCAAAGCCGGAACATCCACGACAATATCGATATGAGCTTTTTCCGGAAGATCAGCGACTGTAGTTCCGAAATCGCTAAGAGTCAGGTCAGTAGTGAATTTGGAAAGTTTAATCGCATCATCCACAAAAATCTTGTGCCTGGCAGCATCGAAACCCTGGCCCTTAGGCATCTTAGTGAAATCTACACCGTTTACTGCCAATGTAATGACTCTCTTAGTCGTATTCACTGCCATAGAATTGAACGACAAGATGTTAGTCTTGCTGTCGAATGTACAGTCATTACCGGTAACCGAACCCATCTGAAGATACTCAGGAAACTTAAGTGAAAGTCCTGATATGGTGGCTTTTCCAGCGTTGATACTGATAGACACGCGAGCTACAGCTGATGCCATGACACTCTGGATATCGAGAACCGTAGGATCCACTTCCTGGTCGACCTTTATAGGGGTCTCCGTAGCAACAAACTTCTGTGAATACTTCACACCTGACGGAATCGGAATCCTGTCATATGGGAGAGTCGTCCCAGCGAAGAACTTGTTTACAATATCATTGCGGTCCACAGACGCTCTGAAACCGCCATCCGTAACGAGAGCATCATCGATAGCAACAGACGGCACATAGAAGCCTGTGGCTGAACCGTTTCCGATTACCTGAACATAGTAGTCACCATTAGCATCGGTTTTCAGCACATCTTGGTCATCCTTATCCAAATTAAGGAATTCGCCGATCTGAATCAATTCAGAATCTCCCAGAGGTGCACTGAAATCTCCGGAGATATTGATTTTCTTGTCGATTTCCTTGCTCAAATCGTAGTCTTCGTTGACGCAAGAAACAGCGAATACTGCAGCAGAACAGCATAGAACCGCACGCAGCGTAGTTTTAGTAGGTAGCAAAGGCATAATAATAAATACTAATTCACACAAAGATAACGATTTAATTATGAAAGGAAAAGGATTACACAAATTTTATTTTTCCCGCTGGGCTTCCATAAAAGAAATCAAAACCTCATCATAAGCACGTTGCGCTTCGAGAAGTTCGAACAAACGGGAATCTCCCGATTTATAACCGAATACTCTATTTTCCAATATGGTTTTAGCATCTTCTGAAATGGAGGATGCATATGTATCCAAGATATTTTCGGCTGTCTGATATGATTCATAAGCCATGACGACTTCCGACCGGATTTGAAGTTCTGCCGCTTCCAATGCTTTTTCACTCTGAAGCACAGCGGCTTTCGCAGCCATCGCAGACTGCAACGCATCAGTAGCATTGACATAATACGTCACGAACAGCATCATTACCGATGCTGCTATCACGTTTCTTATGCGGCTACCGGGTCTCATTATCCATGGAGTTTTCTCAAAAAGCGCAAAAGTTACAAAAACTTTTCAACTTCCGACAATTTGGAATAATCCATTAGCGTAAAGTCCGTAAGTGTATGGTCAGACAGAGGCTTGACGACGTCGATAGGGTTGGATGTTAACAGTCCCATAACGATGCCGCCTGATGCGCGGGCTGCCTTCAGACCATTCACTGAATCTTCGAATACGAATGTTGTTTCAGGGGTGCCGCCCAGTTCTTTCATTGCCAGGAGAAAGCACTCCGGATCTGGTTTGGATTTCGTGAAGTATTCACTTGTGAATATCTTGGTAACCAATGATTTGAATTCAGGAAAATGTCGGTAGACGTTCTCCATTTTAGGCCCGTTGGAACTAGTCACCACAGCAGTCTTGACCCCGTTTTCCTTAAGGGATTCCATAAAAGCGAATGCTCCAGGAATCTGCTGATAAGGCATGTTCATTTCATAGGCATTCAAGGACTCTACGACTTCTGCGTGGGTCTCAGGAGCGAAATAGGTAAGAATATGTTTAAGGGTCTGGCCTTTGATAAGCAGACCGAAATCTTTTTTCTGGAGATATTGCTCTCCCATGCGGTTCCAAAATATGGTGTACTGAGATTCTGTGTCGAGAATGACACCATCCAAATCGAATAAAACTATCATAAGAAATTAAAAAATCCCGCATCCTATAAACTCGGGTACGGGATATATTAAGTAATCTGGTCTTAGAAACTGTACCTTACACTGAGTGTAGGGATAAGGCCAAAAGTAAAGCCCTCGTTGTAGAAACCGCCGTCACAAATTCCGAATGTAGGACGTAAATCTGCAGAAAGCTGGAGAGGGAACCAGAATTTGTATTCAAGTCCAACCTGTCCAGTAATTCCAAAGAAGAAGTTGTTATTTCCTTCACATGAAGTTCCGAACGTAACGCCAGGACCTGCATACCATGCCCAGTTTCCTCTTGGTGTCCACTCAGGCTGAGCGAATGTGAAATTGTATGTACCAGTCACTTTGAAACCGATATCTTCATGTCCCCAAATACCGGCATTGGCCTCAAGGAAATTAGGGCTGCCAAGATAGTGCTGATAGCTGGCTTCCAGGCCATAACCGAGTCTTCCTCCGATAGCCTTAGGCTGAGCTGATGACATGAACGCGAAGCCCAACATGGCTGCGATTACGATAATTGCTTTTCTCATTTTTTGTCAATTTAATAGGGCGGATTAACTTTCGTCTCTCCGCCCATAGGTTACTTCTTACAAATATAAGAAAAAAATTAACACATACCGGAAAATCCCATAAATGCCATAGCGAGTACGCTGACCGTGATGAGGGCGATAGGAATACCTCTGAACGCCTTAGGCACGTTGCTGAGAGCGAGCTGCTCACGCATACCTGCGAACAGAACCATAGCCAATCCATAACCTACAGATGTCGCGAAAGCGTAGAGAAGAGCCTCTCCAAGATTCAGCATATGAGCTGCCTGTCCGAAGGTAAACTCCTTGGTAACTACTGTGATAGCGACACCGAGAACGGTACAGTTAGTGGTGATGAGCGGAAGGAAGATACCGAGAGCCTGATAAAGTGACGGGCTTACTTTCTTCAATACGATCTCCACCATCTGCACGAGAGCGGCGATGACCAAGATAAACGAAATCGTCTGGAGGAACTCCAACTGGAGCGGAACCAGCACGAAATTATTTAACAAATATGTCACAAGTGTGGCAAGCGTGATGACGAAACATACTGCTGCGGACATTCCGGTAGCTGTAGACAGTTTGTTGGAAACGCCGAGGAACGGACAAATACCAAGGAACTGTGCGAGTACGACGTTGTTTACAAATACCGCAGATATGATGATAAGTAAAATTTCCATAATCTATTATTTCTTGAGGAATTTGTTAAACAGTACCATAAGATAACCCAGAACGAGGAATGCTCCCGGCGCCATGACGAACGCCAAAATACCGTCGCCAGGGATGAACTTGAAGCCGAAGGCCGAGCCGCTTCCGAGGATTTCGCGGATGAGGCCGATTACTGTCAATGATGCAGTAAATCCGAGGCCCACGCCGAGACCGTCCAAAGCGGAGTCCACGATGCCGTTTTTATTTGCAAATGCTTCTGCACGACCGAGCACGATACAGTTCACCACGATAAGAGGAATGAACAGACCGAGGGTAGCGTAGATACCGGGAACGAAAGCCTGCATAAGGAACTGAAGCACAGTCACAAATGTAGCGATCACCACGATATACACAGGAATATGCACCTTGTCAGGAACCGCCGGAGCTATCGCTGAAATGGCCATATTGGAAAGGATGAGCACGAACAGAGTCGCGAGACCCATGCTCAATCCGTTGATAGCCGAAGTGGTAGTGGCCAATGTAGGACACATACCCAGGATAAGGACGAATGTCGGATTATCCTTTACAAGGCCTTTAGTTATAAGTTGTAATTTTGTCATTGTTCGGTCCTCCTTATTCTGTTACGACAGTCTGGTCCTCAGCGACAGGAAGCGCTTCGCCCTCAACTACAGGCTCGCCACCTTCGAGAGGTAGTGGTGTCAATGCATATAAAGCGTTCTGCACAGCCAGAGTGTAAGCTCTGGATGTGATGGTGGAAGCTGTAATGGCATCCACGTCACCGCCATCTTTCTTCACGAGGAGCTTTTTCTGCTCAGGATTCCATCCCTTGAACTGTCCGAAGAAATTTTCATCAGTACATTTCGCACCAAGACCAGGAGTCTCGCTGTGAGAAAGAACGGATGTGTTGTAGATGGTTCCGTCAGGAAGAATACCTACCATAATGGTAAGAGGGCCGCCGAATCCTACTACTGTAGACTTTACGGCAACACCGACCATCTGTCCGTCCTTCATGCTGAACCAGCACTCTGAAGGCTGTCCGCCTACTTCACATGTCTGTGCATCTGATATTTCACCACCCTCAGGGAGCACCTTGGAAATGGAAGCTGTGAGAATAGCCTTGTTGGTCTCTTCTATCGGTTGTTTGGTAACAGCATATACGCCTGCAAGTACTGCAGAGCAGATAAGCGTAGTTCCGAAAAGACAGAGAACCATGTTTTTAAGAGTCGATTTTGCAGCCATCTTTATTTCCTCCCGTATTTTTTCTGATGGAACCACATATTGATAAGCGGTACAGTAGAGTTCATGATGAGAATAGCGAATGACATACCCTCAGGATAAGATCCGAAATATCTGATCATCAATGTAATGAAACCGATGCCGATGCCATAGATTATACCGCCCTTCACTGACATTGGCGAAGTTACATAGTCTGTCGCCATGAAGCATGAACCGAGAATCATACCTCCGGAAAGAAGGTTGAAGAGAGGATCGGTGAATCTGTCCGGAGCCGCGAGCCAGAACACGAGTGAAACAAGTGCCACTGTAGCCCAGATAGAAAGGGTGATATGCGGTTTGATGACCTTACGGACAAGAAGATATACAAATCCTGCGAGAAGAGCCAATGCTGATATTTCACCTACTGAACCACCGAGGTTTGCGAACAACATGCTGCCGTAAGACAAACCGCTGGCAGACATAATCTCAGGAATCGTCTGGCCGCTCATAAGGCCTTCATTGACAAGACCCAGAGGGGTAGCGCCTGAAACTGCGTCAGCACCGAAGAGGCCCTGAGGCATCCTCCAGTCGGTCATGTAAGCAGGGAATGACACCAACAGGAATACACGGCCCGCGATAGCAGGGTTGAAAATATTCTGGCCGAGTCCGCCGAATGTCATCTTGACGACACCGATAGCGAACAAAGCACCGATGAACACAACCCACCAAGGAGTGGTGTAAGGAAGGTTCAATGCGAGAAGAATACCTGTCACAGCAGCGGAGTAATCACAAATTGCTGAAGGTTTCTTCAGAAGGAATCTGGTTATAAGGTACTCGACAAGGATACACGAAATCACACTTGTAGCAAGTACTACAATTTCGCCAAGGCCATAAAATACGACCGAGACTATGACCGCCGGCAGAAGAGCGATAACCACATCACGCATAAGCGATTTCGTGGAAACCGCAGAATGGATATGCGGAGACGGTGAAACCAAAAGTCTGTTCATTTATAATATTGGTTTATTCGTTCAACTTATTTCTGAGGAGCGGCCTGGGCAGCGGCTTTTGCAGCAGCGGCACGTGCTCTGATGATACCCATAACCTGTCCTTTCGCGATCCTGATGATATCCAGAAGCGGAATATATGCAGGGCAGCTGTAGAGACAGCATCCGCACTCGATACAATCCTGTACCGCATTGGCTTCGAGTTCCTCTGTCATGCCGTGACGGGCAAGTCTCTGGAGAAGGAACGGTTCGAGTCCCATAGGACAAGCCTCTGCGCATTTGCCGCAACGGATACAGTTCGACTCAGGCTTGCGCTCTGTCTGCTCAGCCGTAAGGAAGAGCAGCGCTGAGGTTCCTTTCAATGTCGCTGCATCCAAGTTGGCAACAGCCTTACCCATCATAGGACCGCCGCTGACGACCTTCACAGCGTCCTCAGGCGCTCCGCCCATCTGTTCGATGATGTAAGAAAGCGGTGTACCTACACGGACGAGGTAGTTGTGCTGTTTGTCGGCAGGAACACAAGTGCCTGTTACAGTTACGGAGTTATCTATAATAGGTTTGTTCTTCTGGACAGCATCATAGACTGCCAATGCGGTAGCCACGTTCTGCACAACGGCACCCACGTCGATAGGAAGAGCTCCTGACGGAACCTGTCTGTGCATGACAGCGTCGATAAGCTGTTTCTCACCTCCCTCAGGGTATTTCTTCATGAGACTGAGAACCTTGATGCCTGCGAACTTAGGAGATTTCTTCTGGAAATCAGCAAGGACTTTTTCAATATGTGCGATAGCCTCAGGTTTGTTGTCCTCGATGGCGATGGTAGCCTCTGCAACACCGAGCACCTGCTTGATGATGGCAGTACCCACTACGACCTGCTCACCTTTCTCCAAAAGTGTGCGGAAGTCGGAAGTAAGATAAGGCTCACACTCGCAACCGTTGATAATCAACATGTCGCATTTTTTTCCCGGAGGAGGGGTAAGTTTCACGTGAGTAGGGAATGTAGCTCCACCGAGACCTACGACACCACCCATCTTGATTTTGTCCATGATGACCTTGTTGTCATCAGTGAACTCTGTGACGAGAGTATCGGTTCTGTCGATTCCCTCTGCCCACTCGTCTCCCTCAACAGCGATTTCGATACAAGTCTGCATGTTGCCTGCAAGGTCTTTGCGAGGCCCTATGGACTTGACTGTTCCTGATACTGAAGAATGGATATAAGCTGAAACGAATCCGCCAGGTTCAGCTACAGGCTGTCCTGTGAGGACTTTATCGCCCACAGCCACGATCGGCTTTGCAGGAGCGCCTATATGCTGTGATACTGAAATATATACAGTCGGCGGGGTCGGAAGGACCTCTATCGCACATCCACGTGAAATCTTATTGTCAGCAGGATGCACACCGCCAATGGAAAATGTTCTTTTCATATAATCGGTTCTCCTTATTCTTTAACTTCTTTAGCAGGTTCCTCAGCCTTGGCAGGTGCAGGAGCCTGAACTGGAGCCGGCTTGGCAGCAGGTGCTGCGGCCGGAGCTGCTGCAGGTTTTGCTGCAGGAGCAGGCTTCTTGGTTCTGTCTACAGGTATAGGGAAGTTCACATCATGAATAGCTCCTGTAGGACATACTACAACACACTTTCTGCAAAGTTTGCACTTGATGTAGTCGATATAAGCGACATTGCCTTCCACAGTGATGGCGTCATGAGGACAAGTTTTTGCGCAAAGTCCGCAACCGATGCAGGCAGCCTTACAAGCCTTACGTGCGACAGGACCTTTATCCTTGTTCACACAAGACACGAACACACGCATGTTGCGAGGTCCCTTGTTCCTGAGTTCGATGATAGACTTCGGACATGCTTTCACACAAGCACCGCAAGCCACACATTTTTCCTCATCCACGACTGGCAGACCAGTCTTTTCATCCATGGAAAGAGCACCGAATTTGCAGGCCTCCACACAGTCGCCGCAACCAAGACATCCGAAAGAACATCCCGTGTCACCGGCATAAAGCGCAGACTTCACCTTGCATGACTTGAAGCCGTCATACTCGTTAGTCTTAGGCCTGTTCTCACAAGTTCCGTTACAGCGCACAACGGCGACCATAGGAGCTTTTTCCTTTACCTCGTATCCAAGGATAGAGGCCACCTTCTGCATAACAGCATTGCCACCGACAGGACAGAAATTCTTGTCCAGATTCGGAGCCTTGACAGCAGCTTCAGCGAAAGCATGACAGCCCGCGAAACCGCAACCGCCGCAGTTGGCACCCGGCATCACTTTCTCCACCTCTTCGATCCTCGGGTCTTCCTCCACCTTGAACTTTTCAGCCACAACGTAAAGGACGACGGCCAGGACGAGGCCGAGAATTGCAATAACCGCAATAGTCCAGATAATTGTTGAAGTCATCATAATTATGAATTGAGATTGTTTTCCTTTTCTATTCTAAACACGTACTTCCCCGAAACGCGCTTCCGCATCAGGTACAGTACGAAATAATACACCGCTACCGCCCCAAGTCCTGCCAGGCCCGCATAAAGCTCGCCCATTCCGGTATAGGTCAATGACATACAAACGACGAGCAGAAGCGCAAGAGGTGTGACATAAGCCAAAACCACCGCCTTCATACCCATATCAGAACCGAGAATCACCTTCACGTCGTCCCCTACATGGTACTCCACTCCAGGCTGCGCCGGAACGTCTATTTCCTTTTTCACAGCATCGGACATACTGCAAAGTCCCGCGGCATGGCATGACGAACATGCTGACTGCGAGATGATTTCCACGCGGACACCTGTGGACGAAACAGCGACCACTTTACCTTTATGAGAGACATCCTTGGACATGTCAATTACTGATTTTAGCGTCAAACGGGTGTTTAAGCTTCTCCCATGAGGAGAGCCTTCCCGTCACAATTCCGTACTTGATCGGGGCTTCAAAAAATATAGGGATCCTGTTTTCATCCTCTGAAATCCACACAAACATGTCTGAATCACTGCCGAAAACCTCTCCGGCTATGAGTTTCGCCGCGAATTTCATGGTCTTGACAGTTCCGACCCCTTTCACGTATTTCTTCTCGCGTCCGAGCCAGATAAAATACACATTATATATATCATTGTCTATGACAAATGTCATAGGATATTTCACATTGGGTTTTACCTTGGCGAAATTCATATTTCTCGCCATGTAAAACAAAGCAGGCAGGTCATAAGTGCATCCGGTGAGTTCCAACTTGGTATCATACTTGGCCTTGCGGGATGTTTCGATCTCTGCCTGTATGTAACCCTCATCTCCTTCCGGATCCCACATATATCTGTACACGTTCTTCGAATAATAACCGCCTTCGCGGGAATCCCTAACAAACCTCATAGGGATGACACCATCACGCGTAAACCAAGACTGGAAATCCTCCCTGACCTTGAAAAACATGTCATAAAACTTGGCGGTTCTTCCAAACACGGAACTGTGAAATACCGGAACGCCATTAAGCATGGTGGAATCCAATTTTACAGAAGCCCTGGCGACATCAGAATTAATGGCACCCCATTTATAGTGCAGCACATATTCGAGACGCTCCCCTGCCTTATATGCAAGTTTGTCTTCAGAAAGACTCTTCACTGGTATACAGTTAGCGCCTTTCAGTTGCTCCACAGCCTCTCCCTGAGGCATCTGGAACATCATAAAAGACGTCGCCACTGCACTATATATGAAGGCCCTCATCATACAAAGCCTCCTCCTGAGAAATCATCTCCGCCGAAGCCTCCCTGGTAGCCCGGAAAATCACCTTGCGCAAAACCTCCGCCACCAGGATTACCTCCTGAAGGGCCATCATCATTCATAGCCGAAGGATAGAACGTATTCGTAAGAGAATCAGCCTCTTCGACAAACCGTAACTGATTACCCTTGAACCTCATAGGAATCGTATCAATCTGTCCGTTACGGTTCTTGGCGATTATGATCTCCGTATATTCCTTATCCTCTACAGTATCACCCAGACCGATAGCGTCAGGTCTATGTACGAACAGAACGATATCAGCATCCTGCTCGATAGAACCGGACTCTCGCAAGTCACTCAACATAGGCCTGTTGTTACTGTTTCCTCTCTGGACAGAGTTACGCGACAGCTGTGACAGCGCCATAATCGGAATCTCAAGCTCCTTCGCTGTAGCCTTCAATGTCCTGGAAATGGCAGCCACCTCCTGCTCACGCATACCCCTCAGTTCCGGAGGTCCCTGCATAAGCTGAAGATAATCGACGATGATAAATCTGACTCCCTTGGATTTCACAAGCCTCTTGGCCTTGGTCCTGAACTCCATCACAGAAATGCCCGGCGTGTCATCTATATACATAGGTGCCTTGGCCAGTGATTTCAAACTATACTGAAGCTGATCCCAATCGTTGGCTGTCAACTTGGTACCGCCCTTGATCTTGTCGGCATCCAGGCCTGACTCGGTAGTCATCAGACGCTTGACCAGCTCCGATGCAGCCATCTCCAACGAGAAAATCGCGACCGGCATATTATGATCCACCGCCGCGTTCCTGAGAATGTTCAGCGCGAAAGCCGTCTTTCCGACTGAAGGTCGCGCACCGAGAATGATGAGGTTCGATTTCTGCCAACCAAGAGTGTATTTGTCAATGGTGGCGTAACCTGAAGGTACACCGCTGATACCTGACTGAGTCTGCATCTCCTCGATTTCATCCAACGCGCTTTTAAGCACCGAACCGACATCCTGAACATCTTTTTTTACGTTATTCTGGATAGCGGCAAACACCTTCGACTGTGACATGTCGATAAGGTCATCCACGCTTTCAGAATCGTCATAAGCTCCTTTCAGGATATCATAAGCAGCTGAAATCAGGTCTCGCTGTATACACTTCTGTTTGAGAACCTTAATATAATACTCCACATGGGCAGCAGCTCCGATTTTCTGGGACAAACCAGCCAAAGCCACAGGTCCGCCGACAGCTTCCAGGTTCTTCATAGCCTGGAGCTTTTGGGATACGGAAAGCAAGTCTATGGACACATGCTCGTTTACAAGCTTGACCATAGCCTCGAAAATCATGCGGTGCTTAGGCTCATAGAAACAACTCGGCGTGAGCTCTTCCATAGCCTCGTCCACACAATTAGGCTCGATAAGTAAGGCACCAAGAACAGCCTCCTCGAAATCTACAGCCTGAGGAGGTTTGTTCCCCATTTCGAGGCTGAGATTCTCGAGTCCGACTTTTTTGTCCGTCTTGCTCCTTGGAGATTTTTTAGGTTCAGACATAGACTATTATTCCTGTCCCTCTATGTCAGCACTTACAATAATACGACCACAATGCTCGCAAATCACGAGTTTCTTGTTGGAAGCGATGTCGATAAGTCTCTGAGGGATAATGGTGTTGAAACATCCACCACAAGCGTTTCCGTTGTAGATGCTTACCACAGCGAGGTGGTTTCTCTCACTTGAACGGATACGGTCATACGCACTCATAGTCCTGGCATCGATCTTGGCAGCACATGCATCTCTTTCTGCGCGGAGTTTCTTCTCCTCTTTGGCAGTAGCCTCTACGATGTTTGCAAGTTCTTCTTTCTTAGCCTTCAAGTCATCGTTCCTGATAGCCAACTCATCCTTAAGGTCGAGAAGGTCATTCTTCTTGGCGATGATATTCTCTTTAGTATCAGATACGTTCTTCTGAGCAATTTTCTTGAGAAGTTCCTGATTCTCCACCTCTTTGGAAAGTGAATCGAATTCACGGCTGTTTGTGACCGTGTTCATCTGCTCCTTATACTTGGAGATAGCGCTGTCGCACTCTACGATATTATGCTTATACTCGGTAATAGCTTCGTTGAATGAATCGATGTCAGCATTGATATTGGAGACTTTAGCTTTCATTTCAGCGATCTCTGTCTCAAGGTTTTCTACTTCAACCGGGAGTTCACCCCTGAGCTGAAGAATTTTGTCTATAGCTGAATCAGCCTTCTGCAGGGCATAGAGTGTCTTGAGCTTCTCCTCCACGCTGAGATCGGAATCAGCAAAGTTCTTCTGGATAGATACGAAAGTCTCTCTCTGATCGATTGGAGTCTCGACTTTCTTGATTTTTTTGGCCATATCTAATTATATATAATTTACGTCTAACAATAATGGACGGGGTTGCTTTCCAGCAATCCGCCACTTATGCGAACTGCAAAGTTAGGAAATTTTTTCGTTATCACGGAAAATAATATAGGTACTATATCCACTTCGCTCTCGAAATGTCCTATATCCATTATCAGGAAATTGTTTCCGGTGAAGAAATGATGGTATGAGATATCACCGCTGATGTACATCTGTGCACCGGATTCTTCCGCTGCGGATATCAGCGAGGAACCGCTTCCGCCGCACATTGCAATTCTGCTTATCTGAATATCCGGGAATTTGGAGCATCTGGCTGCTTTCAGTGAAAAACACTTCTTCACATATTCTACGGCATCCGATGCAGACATGGGTTTAGGGAGGTCGCCGACTGCCCCTAGACCTACGCCACCGTCCTCAGGCTCAAGGACATTGACATTGACCAAACCCAAACGGGCAGCCATGGCTCCGCTCACTCCGGCGATAACTTTATCGGCGGTGGTGTGGGCTGCGTACACGGCGATTCCGGCCCGGATGGCTTTGACGACAGTGAGTCCTACGGGATTGTCCGGCGAGATTTTTTTCAAACCGCTGAATATCAGCGGATGATGGGTGATTATCATGTCCGCGCCGACCTGGATGGCTTCGTCGACGAGCTCAGGCGTGCAATCAAAACCGATGAGTATGCCGTGCACTTCCTGGGAGGGTGAGCCTATCATCAAGCCGCTGTTGTCCCATTTTTCTTGTATGGACAATGGGGCAAATTCCTCTAAAATGTCAGTTATATCCTTGACTATCATAATGTTTTACGTATTTCTTCCAATTGTTCGCGGATGAGTTTCAGGCTTTCGACGGCTTTCACGCGGCTTTCCACGCTCCTGCGGTCTTCGGTCATTTTTCTGACGGCGCCTTCGAGGGTCAGTTTCCTGCTTTTCACGAGGTAGTATATCTGTCTGAGGACTTCGATATCTTCAGAGGTATACATTCTGTTTCCCTTCGCGTTTCTGTGCGGTTTGAGAAATTTGCAGAAATAATCCGACCAGTAACGGACCAACGACACGTTCTCGCCGAGCATATCCGCTACTTCACCGATTGTGTAAAAAAGCCGTTCCATAATACTAATCCATTGATTGACCAGTAGTTGCAGCCATATATGCAACTTTCATATATTCTTCCGGAAAGAAGGAGCCGAACATGTAGTTCACAGGGTCCTCTATTTTTCCGTCTTTCCTTATTTCATAGTGGAGGTGAGGGGCGAATGAGTTTCCGGACATGCCTACGCTTGCGAGTTTTTTCCCGGCTTTCACTTTTTCACCTTTTCTTACCACGATGTCTTCGAGGTGGGCGAATGTGGTGACATAACCGCCTTCGTGTGTGATTTCCACCACGTTACCTAATCCCTTTCCGGATTTACGGACATCGGTTACGACGCCGTCTGCTGTGGCCAGAACAGGTGTACCCTGCCCCGCTATGAGGTCCACACCGTCATGATGCGCAAGCACTTTATAGAAAGGATTAAGTTTCTGTCCTACAGAAGAACCTACCTGGGCGTATTTCAGTCCCTCGATCGGGGATTTCATCGGCGGCTTGACTACAGCTGGTTTCGCCATATTCTCAAACACCGATTTAAAACTGGTACCTACCGTATCAGAAGCGGCTGTAAGGAGTTGCAACTTCTTTTCTGTGTATTCCACGATGTTTTTCTCTTCAATGGAGTCCGCGGCGAACACGAATGTCATGGAGTTGTGCGGGTCCACTGAAGGGGCTTTGGCGTGAAAAATCCGTTCATAAATCTTGTCGTCACGAAGCTGAAGTTCATCCACCACGTCGGCTATCAGGCGCTCTTTCTGCACCATTTCAGGATAGAGCTTCGCATACATCTTGTTCTCGCGTTTCAGTTTCTTTTCTTCATCAGTATTTATGAAGAATGAAAAGAGGATATAGTAAAACGCTGCCAATGAGGCTGTTGTGATAATCCATTTGGTACAAGTCCACAACATGCCCCTCACGGAGTGAGTGACTCTTCTGAGATTGAAGTCCTTGTCGAATGTATACTGGTTCTTCATATCAGTTCCCTTTTAAGAAGGACCTGCGGAAATTACCGCTCATTATGTTGTTGGATTCCTTTGCAGTGTTCTTGACCATGGAAGCATATTCTTCCACCGGCATTTCCAGGTCGAAATAGTTCACCGGATTCACGAATCTACCTTTATACATGACTTCATAGTGAAGATGCGGTCCGGTAGATTTTCCCGAGTTTCCGGATTCACCGATGCACTCGCCCCTCTTCAGTTTCATTCCTTCTGCCACGAAGATGGTCTTCAAATGGGCGTAGCGAGTCTTGTATCCGAAGCCATGGTCGATTACTACAGAATTTCCGTAGTTGAACAGTTCGAATGTAACTGATGAGACTACGCCGTCGCCGGAAGCATAGACAGGATTTCCGGGTTTGCATGCGAAATCGAATCCGGTATGCATCTTGGAAACACCGGAAATAGGATCAGACCTGTAACCGAAAGTACTGGATATACGATATTTGGACTTATCCGGAAGAACTGGAGGTATGGCAGGTATACAAGAGGCCATATCGCCGGCTCTTTGGGAAAGTGCCTCCACGTCATCGAATGATTTGCTCTGGACGTACGCTTTCTTGGTCAGGATATCCAATCTCACAGAGGCCCTGCGAAGCAATGAGTTCTCAGGAACAGTCTCCAAATACTCGTAGCGGTTCACGCCGCCGAAACCGGCATTGCGGACTTCCTGAGGTATTTCATTCATACCAAATATGTTACGATAGATTTCATCATCACGTATACTGAGTCCCTGAAGTGTAGCTTCGTACATATCGAGCTGCCTGTTCATAAGTTCCATGCTGGATGTCCATCTGGCATTCTTCATTTTCAGGAGAGCCGTTTTAGGCAATTCGAATCCCAAAACGGAGGTGAAAAGCCACAGGTATACGAGTGAGAGGGCCATACTTGCTGCCACAAGTACGACCGTCTTCAACACACGCGACTTCGCTGAGACCTTTTCTATTTCATAAAGAAGTGTCTCAGGATTAAGTTTATACCGTTTAAACTTAGACATATTTTGCAAATATAAACTTTTTTGAGAAAAATGTCTTAATTTTGCCCTTTATTTGGTCTTCGGACGAATGGCACACGAAATTTTGTGCCGAAATGTGGTTTTGACAAAAAAATTTATAGTCATTATGATGACATCGAACGAAATAAGACAGAAATTCCTGGATTTCTTTGCATCCAAAGGGCACATGATTGTCCCTTCAGCACCTATGGTCGTAAAGAACGACCCGACACTTATGTTCACCAATGCCGGAATGAACCAGTTCAAGGACATCTTCCTCGGCAACGTAACCCCTAAGACACATAGGGCGACTGACTCCCAGAAGTGTCTCCGTGTGAGCGGAAAACACAATGACTTGGAGGAAGTCGGACATGATTCATACCATCATACGATGTTCGAGATGCTCGGAAACTGGAGTTTCGGAGATTATTTCAAGACCGAGGCCATCACATGGGCATGGGAGCTTCTCACCGAAGTTTACAAGATCGACAAGACCAAACTTTATGCTACTGTTTTCGAGGGCTCAGCTGAGGACGGAACTTCTCTCGATGAGGAAGCCCGCCAGACATGGCTGAAGTATCTCCCTGAAGATCACGTACTTCTTGGAGACAAGCACGATAACTTCTGGGAAATGGGTGACACAGGTCCATGCGGCCCTTGCAGTGAAATTCACATTGACCTGAGAAGCGACGAAGAGATAGCGAAGGTGCCTGGGCGCGAGCTGGTGAACAAGAGCAACCCTCTCGTAATCGAGATTTGGAACCTCGTGTTCATGCAGTACAACAGAAAGGCCAACGGTGAGCTCGAGCTTCTTCCTAATCACAATATCGATACCGGTATGGGCTTCGAACGTCTCTGCATGGTTCTCCAGGGAAAGAAGAGCAACTATGACACTGACGTGTTCACCGGCATGATCAGCAAGATCGAGGAACTTTCCGGACATCAGTATCATGAGTCTGAGAATACTGAGGTGGCTATGCGAGTTATCGCCGACCATATCCGCGCCATCAGTTTCTCTATCGCTGACGGACAGCTTCCTTCCAATGTAAAGGCAGGTTATGTCATCCGCCGAATCCTCAGAAGAGCAGTACGTTACGGATATACATTCCTCGGATTCAACGAGCCTTTCCTCTGCCGCCTCGTGCAGCAGCTTGCTGACGATATGGGAAGTGCATATCCTGAGCTCCGTGACCAGCAGAAGCTTATCGAGAGTGTCATCAAAGAAGAGGAGTTCGCATTCCTCCGCACCCTCGACAGAGGTATCAGACTTATGGATGATTATCTCGAAAAATCAGCAGATACCAAGGTCATCAACGGAAAGGACGCATTCGTCCTCTACGATACATACGGCTTCCCTATCGACCTTACTGAGCTTATCGCATCAGAGAAAGGTTACACGGTAGACCTCGAGGAGTTCAACGCTGAGCTCCAGAAGCAGAAAGACAGAGCCCGTCAGGCTACATCCAACGAATTCGGCGACTGGATCCAGTATCACAACGGTGAGGAGGAAGAGTTCCTCGGCTACGATTATACTGACATCGACGGCGCAAGCCTCATCAAGCAGCGTACTGTAAAACAGAAGAACAAGACCATGTATCAGCTTGTATTCGACCGCACTCCGTTCTACGCGGAGATGGGTGGTCAGATCGGCGATACCGGTTACATCGAGTCCGAAAGCGGCGAGAAGATAAACATCTTGAACACCATCAAGGAGAACAACCTCACGATCCATATCGCCGAGCGCATTCCTTCTGACTGCTCAGAGTCATTCTCCCTCCATGTGGACGCTAAAAGAAGACTTAAAATCACGAACAACCATACTACCACCCACCTTCTCGACCAGGCTCTCCGCGAAGTTCTCGGAACCCATGTCGAGCAGAAAGGTTCGTATGTCTGCCCTGATTACCTCCGATTCGACTTCTCTCATTTCTCCAAGATGACAGATGAGGAAATCGAGAAGGTTGAGAAGAGGGTCAATGAACTTATCCGTGCAAACTATCCACTTGAGGAGAAGAGGGATGCGACTATGGATGAGGCCAAGGCTATGGGCGCCATCGCATTGTTCGGAGAAAAATACGGCGACAAGGTAAGAGTGGTCAAGTTCGGCAAATCAGTCGAGCTTTGCGGCGGTACACATGCCAAGGCTACCGGTCAGATCGGAATGTTCATGCTTCTCTCTGAAGGCGCTGTAGCAGCTGGCGTAAGACGTATCGAAGCTGTCACAGGTGAGGCTGCATGGATGCATACACGTGCCATGGCAGAGACATTGAAGAACGCCAAGGCCTTCTTCAACAACACTCCAGACCTCGGAGAAGCTATCCGCAAGGTTATCGACGAGAATACCGGATATAAGAAAGAAATCGAAAGCTTTGTTCAGGAAAAGGTCGCAAGACTCGCCGAAAAGATATCACAGGAGGCTAAAGAGATTAACGGCATAAAGGTTGTCGAGTTTACACAGTCTATGGACCCTGCTATGGCCAAAGGTGTAGCAGGACTCCTCCAGAAACAGATGGAGAACTTCGTTCTTGCTGCAGCATTCGAATATGCTGAGAAGCCTAACCTCGTGCTTATGTACTCTCAGGATCTCGTAGCTAAGGGCAAGAACGCCGGCAAGGATATCCGTGAGGCTGCCAAGTCCATTCTCGGAGGCGGCGGCGGACAGCCAGGTCTCGCTACTGCGGGCGGCAAGAATGTTGCAGGCTTGAAAGACGCACTTGCAAAACTCATCGAACTGGCAACTGCGTAAACCGGCATTGACGAAACCGACGAGAGGATGAAGAAACTCGACAAATTCATATTGAAATCTTTCCTGGGGCCATTTTTCGGCATCCTGATAGTTGTCGTCTTCATCCTCATGCTTCAGTTCCTTTGGCTTTATATCGATGAACTCGTCGGTAAAGGATTGGGACTCAAGATTATAATGGAATTCCTCGGATGGGGCAGCGCTACCATGTTGCCTCTGTCCCTTCCATTGGCTACACTGCTGGCCTCGGTCATGACTGTCGGTCAGATGGCTGAGAACAATGAGCTTATAGCCATGAAGTCCGCAGGTATTTCCCTGAACAGGGTTCTGCGGCCTCTGATAGTCAGCGCGGTTGTCATCAGTGTCTTGGCGTTTTTCGCTGTGAACAATCTCGTTCCGGTCGCGTACAATAAGATTTATACGCTGCGTGAGGATATCGGAAAGACGAAGGAGGAAATCAATATTCCGACCGGTACTTTCTACGACGGAATCGACGGCTATGTGCTGCGTATCGAGAGCAAAAACGACAAATCGGGAATCATGCACGGAGTGATGGTTTACGACCACACTTCAGGAAAGGGCAACACCAGCGTGACTCTCGCTGATTCGGCTATGCTGAAGATGTCCCAGTCGAAGGATTATCTGACTTTCCAGTTGTTTAGCGGAATAAATTATCAGGAAACCAACAATATGTCCTATAGGGACACTTCTCTGCAGCTCCAGAAGATCACATTCAGTCAGCAGGATATGATTATTCCTCTCCAGAACTATGCCTTCAAGAAAACCGAGCAGGCCAAGTATGGAGATCAGGTGAGAGCCATGAATATCAAGCAGTTGAAGCATGGTCAGGATTCGCTTAATCATCTGAATGATTCTGCCAGGGTGAAGAATACCGGTGATTTTCTTGCGAAGAGAGTCCTACGCAGGGCGAACCAGTTGGACACTGCGGTAAATTTCGCCAGCACGACAAAGTTCGACCACAGTAAGTTGAGTCCTTGGAAGGATAAGAACGAGGAGCTCAGGGCCTACGAAGCGGCAGCCGCGGCGGCGGAAGACTACAGGTCCATAACGAGCGGATACGAGAATGACGTATACAGTTATATGTATATTCTGAGGCGTTCCAATGTAGAGTTCTTGAAGAAGTTCGCGGAGGCACTCGCCTGCTTCATCCTCTTCTTCATCGGTGCCCCGTTGGGTGCGTTTATCCGTAAGGGAGGACTCGGAGTGTCAGCCATCATCGCTGTTCTGTTCTTCGTATTGTATTGGGTAGTAGACATTACCGGTACCAAGTTGGCGAAGGACGGTGCCATTTCTGCTGCAGCGGGAGTCTTCGTTTCGACGATAGTCCTATTCCCGATAGGAATGTATTTCACCTGGAAAGCGATAAACGATTCCGCCTTGTTCAACACGGATAATTTCGGTTCATGGTGGAGAAAAATAAAGAGCAAATTCATGAGCACATTCAGAAAGACAAGAATCGTATACATGGGAACACCGGAGTTTGCGGTGGCTCCTCTGAAGGCACTTCTTGATGCCAAATATAATGTAGTCGGAGTGGTAACTGTAGCCGACAAGCCGAGTGGCCGAGGTCTCAAGGTGAACGAGAGTGCGGTGAAGAAGTTCGCCGTGGAGAACAATATCCCAGTGCTCCAGCCGGTAAAACTTAAGGATCCTGAGTTCCTGAATCAACTCGCTGATTTCAAGGCAGATTTGTTCGTAGTCGTGGCCTTCAGGATGTTGCCTGAAGAGGTTTGGGCGATGCCTAAGCTCGGTACGTTCAATCTCCACGCAGCTCTTCTCCCTCAGTATCGCGGTGCCGCCCCTATCAACTGGGCAGTGATAAACGGCGAGAAGATGAGCGGTGTCACCACCTTCATGATAGACAAAGACATTGACACAGGCGGAATTATGCTGAGGCAGGAGTGCCGGATTTCGGAGACTGACACTGCGGGCGACCTGCACGACAAACTGATGCCGATAGGTGCAGATCTGGTGGTTCAGACCGTCGAGGGAATCATCGAGAAGAATATCGAGACTCGTGTCCAGCGCAGTTTCATCCAGGGTTCAGAGGTTCTCAAGTCGGCTCCGAAGCTGACTCGCGAGCTCTGCCACATCGACTGGAATGACTCTACCAGAAGCATTTACAACCTAATCCGAGGTCTCAGCTCATATCCTGCTGCGTTCACCGAGTTAGTACCGGCTGCCGGCGGAGCACCTGTCCAGCTGAAAATTTACGCCGGAGCGAAAGTGGAAGGAGATGAGTTCAGGTCAATGCTGGTGCGTTGTGGAGTGGGTGACGGTATTTCAAGCGGTCCTTCCCACGGTGATCAGAACGGAGTTGATGACAATTTAGCTGTCAATGCTAAAGAGGGTCACACCGGCAGCAACATCAAGCCTGGTCAGATTCTCAGTGACGGCAAGTCGTTCTTCGCCATCACTACGGCAGACGGAGCCATCTCCCTGACTGATTTACAGTTAGCAGGTAAGAAACGAATGGAAGTGAAGCCATTCCTCGCAGGATTCCGTAATCCGTCAGAGTGGGAAACCACTCTTGGCACATCGAAAGAGGAGATCGCCAAGACAAGGAAGTAAACATGGCTGCCGGCCGGCGGTCAGTGCACGCTCGCTCAGGTGCTTCGCAATTCGCTCTTTGGGCACCGCCGCCGTCCGGCGACGACGCGGCAGCCCAGGGGTCGGCGGATTCGAGTTTTATAATAGATTAGTAATCAGGTAATTAAAAAATACACATCTGCCAACCCCATCAAAAATATGGGTGTCGGCAGATGGTTTTATTGTAACTCACTGATATTCAATACTTCCATAATCAGAAATCCGCCGACCCCGCACAGCCACAGGAAGCGTCTCCGCACGGGCATATTATCTAAGCATTCGACTAATCAACGAAAGTTGAAACAGAAATGATAACACATAAAGAATTCGATCACTTAAGTTCATCCTCTAAATACGAGTAAACATAACCGGGACTCTGGAAATATAGCATTGTTTCCGGATTGAGAAGATTCTCGTATGTCTTTGATTTATATACGACATCAAATGCCTCGGTCATGGAAAGACCACGGCGCTCAATGAGCAGCTGAATGAGGTCTGAAACCATCCCTTCAACCATAAACTGAAAGTCTTCTTTTCTCATAACTACAATTTTTTTAAGTAGTTAATAGCCTTTTCCGTGCAAAACGCGTATTGAAAAGTTATACCCTTTGCGTATTTGAGCTCTTCCAAGAATTGAGAGAGCGGAATTCTTAGAGATCGGAATTTGCGAATCTGTTCTCCCACATTATCATTGGCAATTGGCCCATAGACAACATCATAGTTATGGGAGAAATTTTGCTTAAAATCTCTGTTAGCAAAGATAAACTCAGCCCAGTCAGAGGTATAAGCATCAAAACGCAACACTCTCAGGGTTCCATCAGAGAGTAACTTCTCATCAAACTCATACTCCAACATAGTAAACTCGCCTCCATGGAGCAAAACCTTTGCCTTTCCTACAGGTTTAATCTCATCTGCATGTTCTGACAGATAGAAGGCCCTACCGAAATCTTTGTTGGGCTTAGACTTAGACAGGTCGATCTTATCAAAGTCCATATTAGAACAATGATATAGTTTCATGCGATGTTCCCTCCTTGTCTTTTACAGTAGATTGCAAGTTCTTCTGCTGCACAGTCGAAAGACTGGGTGTGAAGATATTCGTAACAATCTTCATATATGGCGATGGCCCCATACTTCTGCAAGTACAGATAAGACTCTTTGTCCGAAAGACCATACTTCCGGCCAAACTCATTGATCAGAGCTATAAGGTAATCTATCTTCTTCGCCATATCTCAGTTATATTAGATTAATTCCCAACGCATCACCACGTCGAAACCATTCCAAAGATACAAGTTTTTATCTTACTGACAATGTTATCGGAGCCATAATTGTATCAGAACACTGGCAACGTAGTTGTACAAAACGCCAGCCAACTGCTCAATACAGTCCGCTCAGCCTATATGCACCCCGCCACATACTTGGCAAAACATCATTCTAAAACAGAATTCTGCTAAAGTTCACAAGTTTGTGGTCCACAAGTTTGTGAACTTTGGGGAAATCTTGGACGACTTGGCAGGAATAGAGTTAGCCAACAGATTCACATTCAACTATTTGCAACGATTGCGACCTGCCAGGTCCTATATAAATTCCTACAACCTGACAGGCGCAGAAAGATACAATTAACGCATAATCAACATTTTACATTCTCCAACACCTGCCAGGTTGTCCAAGAATTTCACACAATGATACTTGGGCTCTGAACATTTGGGACCAAGTGTCCCATCTAACCTAAATCAAGAAAACAAAGAAAGTAATCGTGGCTGCCGGGTCGGCGGTCAGTGCCCTCTCGCCGGGCACCGCCTCCGACCCGACGACGACGCAGCACCCAGCGCCGAGTCATCACAAAAATGCGGTGACGGGCAATAAAGTAAGACAAGACGCCGAACAAAAAAGCGATTCTCTCCACGAAGGAAAGAATCGCTTTTTTATGAATATATAATAATCTCTACAGTTCCCAGGCGAGGGCAGAAGCGCCGAGGATGGCGGCATCGGACTCTTTGAGCTGGGAGAAGACTATCTTGACTTTGTTGCGCCACAAAGAGAGAACGTTGGCGTTCATGGCATTCTCGATAGGCTCGCGGAGGAACTCCTTGGAACGGGCAAGACCGCCAAAGAGGACGATGGCCTCAGGTGAGCTGAATGCAATGAAATCTGCGAACGACTCGCCGAGAATAGTACCTGTGTACTCGAAAATCTTGATGGCCAACTTGTCACCTTCCTTGGCTGCATCATAAACATCCTTGGAAGTGATATTGTCCAGACTTCTGAGAACTGACGGCTCCTCACTCATATCGAGCCACTCACGTGCCGTACGTGCCACACCGGTAGCAGAAGCATAGGTCTCCAAGCAGCCGGTCTTGCCGCAATTGCAAAGACGGCCATTGTGACGAACGACACATGTATGTCCGAGCTCTCCGGCAAATCCGTCGTGGCCATAGACAACTTCGCCATTGATGACGATTCCGCTGCCTACGCCGGTACCAAGAGTAATCATGATGAAGTTCTTCATTCCTCTGGCAGCACCGTAAGTCATTTCACCCATAGCAGCAGCATTGGCATCATTGGTAAGAGCGACAGGAATGCCCCCCATCTTATCGGAAAGCAACTTGGCTACAGGAAGAGTTCCCTGCTTGCCCCATTTCAGATTGACAGCATTCTCGATTTCACCGGTATAATAGTTTCCGTTAGGAATACCCATACCGATACCGCGAACCTGACCGGCAACACCCGCGTCAGTTATAACTTTGTTGACAGCCTCGGCCAGATCATCGATATATGGCTCGATTTCGTCATGTGTATCTGTTCTGATTACAGTCTGGGCCAACACCTGGCCTCTCATATCTACGACGCCTAACTTAGAAGTCTGTCCGCCGACATCGATGCCGACTACATAAGGCATATCCATCTTATTCATAATATATTATTCTACTGGAATTTCAGGGTTAACATTCTTACAACCTGCGAGGGCGTAATAGAGAATATATGCAAGCATAGCTACTACAAGCCAGTAACTTGCCATATAACCGGCAGCAGCAGCGATGAAATCCTGGATAAGAGGCATAACGCCGCCACCGACTACCATCATCATGAATATACCGGAAGCCTGCTCTGTATATTTGCCGAGCCCCTCAGTACTGAGGTTGAAAATACCACCCCACATAAGAGAAGTACAAAGACCGCAAAGCACAAGGAAGAGAGCCTTGACAGGAATTCCGGAAACCATGGTGAAACCATCCTCAACACTATATGCAGGCATAGTCATAGTAATCTCCTTAGGAAGGAAGATCGCGATAACTACGAAAAGAATAGCCACAGAAGAAACTGTAACAAGCTGAGCCTTAGTACTTACCTTACCGCTGATGAATGAACTGAAAATACGGCCCACCATCATAAGAAGCCAGTAAACAGCTGCGATGGCACCTCCGATAGCGACACCGTTCACAGCGATACCTGCACCCTTCTCTGTAGCATCAGAGAAATAGAAAATAAGCTGTGAAGGAATACCTACCTCGACACCTACGTAGAAGAAAATAGCCACAACACCGAGCACGAGATGACGGAAACTCCAAGCGCTATGCTCGTATTTCACAGTCTTTCTCTCAGCCGCAGGCTCAGGAATATTCACGAGCGAAATAATGATATAGGCCAATGCGAATACACCCATCGCGATAAACAGGAGCGGAGCGACATCACTCATAGAAGTCTGCTCAGTAACAGTTCCGATAAGAACACCTACGAGAAGCGGAGTAAAAGTACCTGCGAGAGAGTTCATGGAACCACCGATCTGGATATACTGGTTACCTTTGTTTCCACCGCCACCGAGAAGGTTAAGCATAGGATTCACCACGGTATTAAGCATACAAACGCAGAATCCGCAGATAAAGGCACCGAGAAGGTAAACATAAATGGCTGAAGCTCCGAGGAATGCACGGCTTGAAATCCACTGGATAACGATACCGATGAAACCTGTAGCAAGCGCGATGAGAAGGGTCTTCTTATAACCATGCTTGAGAAGCATCTTACCTGCAGGAATACCCATGAAGAGGTAAGCTGCGAAGTTCATCATGTTTCCCATCATTCCGGCCCAACTGTACTGACCTTTCCAGATGTTTCCGAAAGGAGCGGCCATATTAGTCACGAATGAGATCATCGCAAAGATGAAACACATAGTGACAATCGCCACAAGATTTGATTTTTTCTGTGTCATATCAATGATTTTATATGTTTTTTATTCCACTCAGAAAGGTAATTCGTTTTAAAAGTGTTATTTCATAACAAACCTTGCGAAATTACAAAAAAACCGGCGGAAAGACAAAAAAAGATCCGGTGCTTTTCTCAAAGGACCGGACCCCTATATAAAACGAACTTAACAAATAGACATAAAAACCTTTTATTGTCTGGTGCAAAGTTATGCATATAAAACGTTAATACCAAACTTTTCGTAAAGATTTTTTAAAATTTCGTCCATTATGATAATAAATTCGACCTTTAAAACGATATCTCCATTATTCCCAGATGTCAGGAATGAGTTCATAGCCCCTTGCGCTCTCCGGATATGTAGCGAAAGGCTTGGCCGTACCGCAATGCACGTCATACAGACACTCTGCAGTAGCAATCATCGCATCTACCATATCCTTATATGGTCTATCCGTAACATCTACAAGGCCGCAATTATAGTTCTCTCCGTCAAATCGTCCGGTAATATCCTGATCAGACCACTGGAAGTATCCGGAGCCGATAAATGCAGGATGAGCATAAGCATTTTCAGTATAATATCTGTAGCAGTCTGCCCTGTCTTTCTCAGAATCTGTCTGCCAAAGCGCCTGTGCCAATCCCCTGTCGACAGTTCCGAAATGATACTCACCCACAATCATAGGCTTTCCGGTACAAGCATAGGCCCTGTCAAGCATATCCTTATCAGGAGCGAGCATATAGGCATTGAAACTGAACACATCGAAATGTTTTCCGCAGATAGACAGCAGAGCCTCGGTGATAGTATCAGGATTTGCGAATCTCATTCCCAAATTAAGGTGGTGCGGGTCATACTTCTTGTACACTTTATCCACCGTCTCCAGGAATTTGTCGAAAGCGTCATAAATAAATGCCACTCTGTTTTCATCGGTATCGGCATTTGACTCGAGATATTTCTTGAGTGCAGCTTTGATAGGTCTATCCGGGCCATCAAGAATTATCTGGCAAAGACGTACTTCATCATTGATCCAAGCCGGCTCATTTCCGACGAAATAGCCTATCAGCCATGGGTTGTCGACATTTTTGGCGACCATCGACGAGATGGATTTCTCGACAGTCGGCACGAAGTCTGGGGAGTATACGTCAGCAAGTCCCATCATGGACGCATCCTGGCCGATGCCGCCGAAACTGAGCATGAATGCTTTGCGGCCCAATTCGATTACATCTCTGCCGGACCAGTTGGCAATGGTATTCATGCCCCATTTGTCCATTCTCTTGATAATAAGGTCATTGGCCTTACCCTTCCAGTCTTTGCCAAATCTTCTTACCTGGTTCCACGCACTGAGAGAATACGCCATGCCGGCTCTTGATTCTATCGGAGCGACTTCATCTACCGGAGGGATAGCCTCATACATTCCGGCTCTCTTGTCATAATCTCTGACCAAGCCGCCGTTGCCAGGGGATACGCAGTCCACACCGAGAGACAGGAAAAGATGTCCCTCAGGGTCTACGAACCACCATTTGCCGTCGATCTGCTCTGTACGGAAAAATCCGGTAGCCTCGACCTGGCTATTCAAATATCCTCCGAAACGAGAATACTGGAATCTCTCAGTGCTGACTTCCTCAGCTTCTTCCTCACGCCACTGTTTCTCCAAATCCTCGAGACTCTTCACCTTCTCCGGATATTGCGCATAGATGGACTGGCCGAAGCGGTCTATTGCCGGATGCTTTTCCAAATAAGCATCACCCGGATCATCCACTGAAAGGGTGATGTTTCTGATATATATTTTTGGGTTAGAAATTGGCTTTCTGATTCTTACGCCCACAGAATCCACTCCTGTAAGCGGACCACGCTGACCACCGAGGTTAATCCATCCGGTGTAGCGCGGCTTGTTCATGGTTGCAGCCACGTCGAAAGCAGGTGCAGGCAGTTCAGTATAATACTTGAGCGGAATCGCAAGCCTGTTCCAAGCGCCTGGAACATAAGACATTACCCTCAGGTCATTATAACCCCAATCCGTGGTAAAGCCCAGCTGAAATCTCTGCGAGGTAGTGATTTTATATTCAAGGACAACGTAATTATATCCGGTCCAGTCAGTCGGCAAATCCGGGTTGATGTCTTTAAGTGCCACCTTGAATCCTGACACTTCTTTGGAACTGTCGAAAGTATAGCTAACCTCATGGTTACAAGCGCCTAGCGCAAGCAATGAGCAGCATACTGCCGAAGCCATTTTTAAATTATCTATAAACTTCATAACTTTATGAATGAGTAATATTAATTCTGTATAATGACGACACTGCCGAAGCGTAGAGATACCCGTCCTTGCCCATTATTATGGAAGACGGACGTTCCGGAAGTCGGATTTTCCCTATAATTTCACCTTTCAGATTGCATACATATATGAGTCCGTCAGCCACGAAAACCTTATCTCCACCCGGTGTCGCACTGAACTGGCCAGCATTGACAAACTCCTGGGCCTCAACTCTTTCCATCGTCTCATATACCACACTGAACACCCTATGATTATATTCATCAGAGACATAAGCGGTTTCTCCAGGAGATACGGCCAACAGCGATGACGAACGGAGCAAATCATATACGTCCGGAATCACGGTAACACCATCAGGAGCGACGAAAACAGTGTCGACAGACGCCTTAACGACCTCATCGAAATCATTCAGGTCACGCCATCTGTGAGAAGGCACGCAAACCCTTCCGACCCCGGAAACATCATTAACCTGTTTCTTCGCAAGAATCGTGAACGACGACTCCGGATCATCAGGATTTATCGAATAGAACCTCGGCTCGAAACCGTCATTGCCCCACCAGCTGAACGTGGTTCCTTTACGGTCATCGTAAACCTTTACAGCTTCCTTTGGAACAAATCCGGGTTGCGGAGTATATTTCACACATACCAGCAGATTATCCTCCGTATCCACAGCAAGCGAAAGAACAGGCCACGGATAATCCGCCACAAGAGTAACCTTTTCATCTGCAGGAGAATAGCGATAAATACGCCTCATCCTCTGCTCACAGAAATAAATATTGCCCTGACTGTCCTGAGCCATACCGTGCACATACTCGAAACCAGTGGCCAGACGGACGACATCACCAGAAACCGGCTGCGCCTTCTTCTCATTCCCAGTAATAGTCAGACGAGTAAACTCCCACGGGAGCACCTCCAGACCAGTATTCATATCCTTGATAGTGACATCAGTAGTCTGATGCATCTGCGTAAAGTTATGAACATTATAAAACTCTATATCACGACATCCCCAAGTGCGGACAGCGCACGGCAGCGGAGTATCTATCCAAATCACCCTGAAAAGATAAAGGTTCGCAAAAAGCAGATTCTCAGAATTTTCTATCTCAATCGGCTGCACATCAGGACCTTCCCTCAACTCCTCTTCCAACTGCAGCGCATAGAACTTCCAATTCTTCACATTACGGATTCTAACCTCATTTCTCACATGATGCTCCACAGAAATCTCATACATGGCCGACGGCGTTTCGGTATCACTGATATATAGACCATTAGCAGAATAACTGTCCGGCGTCCAGATATCCTTGAACGTACCGCCTCCGCCATTTGTAATCCACAAAGACCAATACTGATTATCCCAAGCCTTGTCCTTACCCTGATAATTCACAGGATTCTCCTGAGTGCTGACACCTTCCGGCTTTCTTACCACCGGAGTTCTCTTGTTGGAATTTCTGGTCATATTGCCATGACCGCCAAGAAAACGCACATCATTCATGTACGAACCGGCCCCGCTCTGCCACTTGCAGCCGACCGCCCGATAATTATACGCCCCAGTGCTGACGCCTACCCCATTTATAATGTTGCTTCCGCCCATAGGGGTTTCTATCAATGCTGCCGGACTCCCGAAGCCACTGAATGCAGGAGTACCGTCCTCGGTGAAGAGCACAGTCGTGATCGGATTCAGACCTATGATAACGGTATTCTTCTTGAGCTTTACTGTCTTGGTCAGTTTATACCAACCCTGAGGGAAATACAAGACATCGTAATTATCAACAGCCTTCGCAATGGCCTCAGTATCATCTGTTTCCCCGTCACCTTTCACTCCCAGGTCCAAAACATTTTTCCATTTGGACATATCCGGAAGTCCCGGTATATCATTTATAATACTGAATGAATTATCTTTCAATTGCTTAATGGAAACTTCACTTTTGACTTCCGGATCAGATTCCATAGAATTCATATGAAGTCCATTCGTAAAATTCTCTATCTTGCAAAAACGGGATGGAGAACTTATCTTCCTACCTGATTCACGGAAAGAAACCGCAACAGGAGTCCTCGATAAATAAGTGTTCCGCACACTTACCTGATTTGGACTATAATTTTCATGAGAGAGGATAATGCCTGCAGATGAAATGGATTCCATCACACAGTCTTCCATATAAATCTTGTCAGAACGGTCTTTTCGGACCTCTACGGCTACCGGGCTGTTTTCGAACCTGTTACGAATAATCACCCAGCCTCCTTCCTCAGTATTTATACAAGCCTTCCTCTGATTTTTGAATACAGAATTCACTATAGTGATCTGCCAGCTCGGTGACGTCCTCGTAGTATAAATACCATACTCACCACCTGCGAACTCCACATCTTCCAATTCATTTCCGGCATCGAAAATACCAGCCTTGCCGTCACCGATATCTATGCGGCAATGAGAGATGAAACTATGCTGGGCATAATGTGTCCTGAAGGCTACCGCATAAGGATTTCCGGATTCGATACGTACATCGATATTCGAAAATGCACTGTAAAAAGTACCTGCATTGGCATCCCGCACACCTGATTCCGGTGTAACCCTGTTACTTGTAAACCAAAACAGATATTTCGCTCTCCCCTTATCCTCAAGATTCTCCGTACCGAAGCCTTCAGAATTTTTCTTCAAGATAAATGTAGGACGCTCAGGACCGACACCTATAAGACGTACAGAAGTAGGAATATAGATAGTCTGAGAGAGCAGATAATTCCCCGAAGGGACGAATACGATTCCCGCGTTAAACTCATCTTTGACGTAGTTTATCGCCTCCTGGAGTTCGAAAGAAACATCAGTCTTACCGTCATTATCAATGGCAAACTTTTCAGGAGTAAAATATACCGCCTTCGGATCAGACGGACATTCTGAATAAACAGAAATCGTCCGGGCTGCGCATAAGCCGGTCAAACACAACAAAAAGCCAAGTAAACCTGCGAGTCGTTTCATGATTATTAGATATTCAGAGTCAATAAAAAAGGGGCGGACCGGCCGTCTCCGGCCCACCCCAAAGTGTTTTAAGCCCGCCTAACTATTTGTTGATGTTAGGATTCAGGAGTTCATCAGTGTTAGGAACAGGGAAGAAGTATGCGTCACTTCCCTTGGTTCCGCTGATAGGAAGCTCACTTGCACTTCTGGAAGCGATAGCCTTGTCGATGAGATTAAGTCTGACGACATCGAACCATCTCACACCCTCTGCTGCAAATTCCCACTTTCTCTCCTCCACACAGGCATTGGCAAAAGCCTCAGCGCTGAGACCGGAATAGGTGGAGAGGCCGGCTCTTGTGCGGATCTTGTTCAGGCACTCGTATGCCAACGCATCAGGACCGCCGGATCTGGCTTTAGCCTCGGCATAGGTCAATGCTGTCTGAGAGAATCTCAAGAAGCAGATAGGAACAGTAGCTCCTCCGACAGTAAATGTATTGTCGACACTCATCTTCTTGTAGTAAGGGTGCTTGTCTGTCATATCCTTCCAATTCCTTGTAACGCCGTCTGTGCAGACATAGTCTTCCATGAAAGTAGCATCTTTTCTAGGTCCTGCAGGGAACTCGTTGTAATAGCCTACTTCTGCGAAGAAGTAACCCCAACCGCCTGCCATAGATGGACCTGAAGCCGTTCCGTACATCCAGTTGTCACCGCTCTTCGTGCACATGGTAAAGACATTTTCCTTAGTTATGCCGTTATTCGGAGCTGATTCGCTATGGGTAAAGAGAACGTCGTAAGAATCTTCGAAATCGAAACCATATTTTGCTCTGTTGTCGAGAACGAGTTTCGCCTGCTCGGCAGCTTTTGCATAATAGCCTTCCTTTTTCAAAGGCCAACCTGCTTCGAAAAGATATACTTCAGCGAGAAGAGCTCTGGCGGTTCCTACGTTAGGACGACCCGGATCACCATTTCTTCTCTCGTCACCAAGACGCTCGATGGAATTGGTAAGGTCAGACTCGATCTGGGCGAAGATACCCTCGGTGCCTGTCATCTCCATGTTTTTGTCAGACTCCTTATAAACCGCAGAAAGCATGAGCGGAAGGCTCTTGTGCATTCTTCCGAGCCAGAAATAACTGTAGGCACGTACGAAATAAGCCTCACCGAGAATCTGCTTGATGACAGCAGCGTCACCCTTGCATTTGTCAGCGTTCTCGATTACGTTGTTCGCGTTGATGATGGCTTTGTAGCATGACTTGTAAATACATGGAATAGAAGAGTTCGTATTCGTAACAGTATATGTGTCAAGCTCTTTTGTATTAGTGGAAGAAGCATTGGTAGTAAGGTCCTCACCTCCCATGGTAATCTCATAAGGCCATGTGTGGAGGAATCCATAACCCCATCCGCCGTTCCACTGTAAATATGCACCGGTCAAGGCTGCTTCCAGACCGGACTGGCTTTCGAGCACGTTATCGAAAACCTGACCATTCGTCTTCTCGTCGAGAAAATCCGAACAAGAGGCAAAGAGCGTACAACTCAAAACCGCAGCGGCTGCTATATTGAATATATGTTTCATATTGCTCAAAATTTATGGTTCCAATTAAAATGTGATGTTCAAACCCAATGAGAAAGTTCTGGCATTAGGATAAGAAGCATAGTCTACACCCTGACGGATATCAGATCCGCCGCCTCCGAGGTTACTTGACTCAGGGTCAAGGCCTTTGTAGCCAGTGATAGTGAACAGGTTAGTCGCAGTAGCGGATACTGTGAACTTACCGATCTTCTTCACATCGAAATCATAAGCGACACTGAGGTTCTTCAGACGGACGAAGCTTGCGTCCTCGACTGTCATGGATGACTGCTCTTTCCAATCACTGGTAGGGCTCCATGCCGGGAGATATGTATTCTCCTGAACGCCAGGGATATATCTCTTCTTAGCCTCTGAAAGAGTAGCAGCTCTCATGTCATCAGCAGCTCTGAGGTTCATGATTCTGGTGTAGTTGAGTTTGTCCACGCCAAGCACTCCCTGGAAGAACACGTTGATAGTGAAGTTTTTCCAATAGATGTTGTTGTTCCATCCAAGTGTATACTTAGGCATACCATGACCGATGATCTGTGCATCAGCGCCATCATATTTGTAGTCGTTGTTCAGGTCTTCGTAGCGGGCGTCACCAGGCACCATTCCATATTTGGCAGCCTCAGCAGCTTCGCTCTTCTTCCATGGTCCGAGATATTTGAGACCGTAGATGGAACCGAGAGACTCACCCGGCTTGTAGATAAATTCAGGAATACTGTGGTTCAGTCCTGTAAAGTCAGAGTAGCTTGTGATATACTCTTCGTCACCGAGGCTGAGAACTTCATTCTTCACAGTAGAGAAGTTGAATGTACTCTTCCATCCGAAGTCAGCCTTCTTGATGATTTCGCCGGTAACACTGAGCTCAAATCCGGTGTTCTTGATAGAACCGATATTGGATGTGATAGTACCGCCGCCCTGATAATCAGGAATACTCTTGTTCATAAGAAGGTCAGAAGTCTTTTTCCAGAATACGTCACCCTCGACGAGGAGTCTGTTGTCGAAGAAGCCGAGTTCAAGACCGAGGTCTCTCTGCTCAGTGGTTTCCCAACGAAGTTCAGGGTTACCAGGAGAACCGAGTACGATACCAGGTGTCTGACCTCCCTGAGAGAATGAAAAGAACTGGCCGTTCGCGTTGTAAGCTGACAATGTTGCGTATGGAGAGATAGCCTGGCTACCTGTCATACCCCAGCTGAGTCTGAGCTTCAACGTGCTGAACACGTTCAAATCCTTGATGAAGTTTTCGTTATGAGCGTTCCAAGCCAATGCTGCTGCAGGGAAAGTACTGTATTTGTTTCCTGAAGCGAACTTGGATGAACCGTCATGTCTTACGGATACTGAAGCCATATATCTGCCGTCGAATGAGTAGTTTACACGGCCGATGAATGACATGAGTGACCACATGGTGTAGCCTGAACCTACTGTTGTGGATCCTGCCTGTGCAAGATTGTCATATTTGAGGTTAGGGAACTTAAGTTCAGAAGCACTGCCTGAGAGAGTCTCGAGCTGATAATTCTGAGTCTCCATAGCTGCCACAGCATTGACAGAATGCTTTCCGAAGGTCCTGTCGTAAGACAGCTGGGTGGTAGTCTGGACGGTGATAGCCTTGTTGGTGTACTTGGACGCGCTCGGCTTGCCGTTGGAGAGATATTCTCCTGACCAGCTCTTGCCCTCATCGAAAGAGATGTCCGCACCGACCTGGAAATCAGCCTTCAAGCCTTTTACGATTTCGTAAGAAGCACCGGCCATAGCATTCACATAATATCTCTCTGTATAAGACTCTGAGTCATACATTATAGAGATAGGATTGCTCTTTACAGAAGAGTAAGGGTCGCTCTGGGTGTATTTGCCCTCGCTGTCATAAGGCATAGTGGTAGGGGCCCAAGCCAATGCCTGTGTAAGGATATTGTTGGCTCCTGAATAACCGCCGCTGTTGCGCTGTGATTTGGAAACGACACCGTTGGCGTTGAATCTGAATGAAAGTTTGTCAGTAATCTTGCTGTTTACATTTGCACGTACTGTATATCTTTCATATCCGGTAGTCTTGATAATACCCTGATTGTTAAGGTAGTTTCCGGAAACACGATACTGAGTGTTCTCATTACCGCCTGAAACGCTGATCTGGTGCTGATGTGAAATGGCAGTACGGAGGACAGCGTCCAAGTAGTCATATCCGCCACCGTTTTTGTATGAATCCACTTCTGACTGAAGGAATACAGGAGATGCGCCCATAGCCTCAGCGTGCTCGTTGGCAGTCTTGGCGAAGTCGTAGGCATTCATCTTGTCATACTTCTTTATAATATTGGAGAAGAATACGTTACCCTCGTAGCTGAGCTTTGGCTTACCTGATTTTGCACCAGTCTTAGTAGTAACCAAGATGACACCGTTCGCACCACGTGAACCATAAATCGCGGTAGAAGAAGCATCCTTCAACACCTCTATTGATTTGATATCATTAGGGTTAAGGTCGTTGAAATCAGCTCCTACGAATCCGTCGATAACGAAAAGCGGGCTGTTGTCACCGAGAATAGAGTTGGCACCACGGATTCTCATACGGACCTCTGAACCTGGAGCACCGCTGGTGTTGGTAATCTGGATACCTGTCGCACGACCCTGCAATGCCTGGTCTACACGAGTAACCTTCTGGTCGCTGAATGATTCATTTGTAACCTGTGAAAGCGCACCTGTGAGAGTACTTCTCTTGGCGGTACCGTAACCGATTACGACTACCTCATCCAAGGCTTCCTGGTTAAGTTGGAGAACTGCAGTGATTTCATTACCGTCTACGGTAATTACTTTGTCGATAAATCCCATGTATGAGAACCTGATGCGGTCACCGACCTGGGCATTGATCACGAATTTACCATCTATATCTGTATAAGTACCGACGGTAGTACCTTCGATAGAGACGTTGGCGCCGATGATAGGCTCGCCGTTCTCATCTACGACTACACCGGAAATCTGTGACTGTTCTGCTGAAATCTGTCCCTGGACAGGACTTGCAGAAGCGACATTGACAGACAACATGGTGAATAAAAATGCTGCCGCGAAAGCAGAGAGATATCTCAAGCAGATACCCGAGATATTCATTTTTTTTATAACTGACCATACTTGTGATTATTAGTGAATATTGTGTGCTGTTTGGTGCTGCAAGTTTATGAATTAATAACGATTTAACAATGCACTCACCACCCTATAAAAACATTGCACACCACGATAATTCACTTTTTTCACCCCTGCAAATACGGCTATATCGAAAAAAATTGATATCTCGGTATCAATAACTTAAGAAAATAAATACCCCTGCAATCAAATTTTAGAAATAATTTCGCTCAAAGAATCATCCGGATCCAAGTCCATGTTTTTTCTGAGGCGATATCTTGCAGATTCCGCACTGCTCAGTTTGATGTTAAGCATCGAAGCGATCTCTTTTGTGCTCAATCCCATCCTTATGAAAGCACAATATTTTATGTCGTTTCCGGTAAGATTCGGATACCGTGTCTTGAGCCTGTCTAGGAATCCGTCGAAAATATTGTTGAAATAAATATCGAATTGAGACCAGGTTCCGTCTTCGCGATACTGCTTCTGCACACACTTCTTCACATCCTCGAAATTTACAGTCCCGTCGAAAGCCACCTTAGGTGAAAGACTGTCGATGATAGTAGCAAGACTTTCATTTACGAACAGGTTGTTCAATGTCTGGATAGTGAGTTTCTTGTCACGTTCCTTCACCTCCATCGCAAGAATCTCGTTCTGATGCTGTATGGTTTCCCTCTCCAAGTCAGCTTTCCTCTGCGCTTCGAATTTTTCTTTAATCCTCTTGACTCTATAAAGATAAACTTGTCGGATTATGAGTATGACCGCAGACAAAGCCAAAAACATATATAAGATTCCCCACCATTCCAGCATAGGATGAGGTTTTATCTTGAAGTTTATAGTCTTGATTATCTGATCTCTGAACTTGATATCCAACTTATGGCTACCGACATCCATGAATTTAAACGAGATCGGATCACCTTTAGGAACACCTGTCCAATTCTGATTATCCAGACGATACTCCAAACTTTCCCCTCCCGTCAATGAAATATAAAACTTCAAGTCATATACATGATGCGGCAGTGCCACACTCGAAGAAAGATCAGCAAAAGACGTACTGCGTCCATTCGAATATGCAAGTCTATAAAAATTGACCTTAGGAATAACTCGTTCCGGCACATCGAAGTCATACTTGCACAAAGTCTCGAAATATCCGCACGCCGCCGTATTTTTATCGAGGGCTATCACCCGCGCATATCTCTTCGGAATAGTTTCCAACCTATTGCTCCTGAAGACGTTGGTCGTCATATAAACATCGTTTCCATGCCTTATGAGCATATCTACCGTGCCATCTTCGCTATAATTGAAGAACCTGTTTCCAATCTGCGTAATATTCAGATTTGCAGACACGAAATTCGCAAACAAAGTAGTATAATATGAACTATACTCTATCGCATCCGAATTCGGGTTATACAAAAAACAAGTCTTTCCTGAGGTAAAAATCAGCTCCCCGTCCACCTCGAATATGCGGACCAGATTATCCGATTTGTCACCGACCCTATATTTTTTAGTATCAATGATCTTCTTGAAAAATTCTCCAGGCTTAAGCCTTACAGTATGCCCCTTCTTGAAGTCAAGCCAGACATTTCCATATTTGTCGAATTTGACCGTCTGATTGGAAGCACTGTAATCGGAAACTCTCCAACTCTTGGAAACGATATGATCAGAATCTACATCCATGTCTATCATCAGCAATCCTTTATCGTCGGAAGCGCACAATATGTTGGATCTGTGATAAAGCCTCTCCATGGAGGTAACATTGGCCGCCAACCTGGTGATTTTCCCGGACTTCTCAAACATATAAAGTCCTTCATTTATCACTAAGAACATCCGGTTTTTATAGACAAGCATATCCCACACCTGTCCACTGATTCCCGGCACAAACTCGCTTCCCGAAGCAGGGTCATCCGATTCCCTAAGCAAACCCATATTCGTTCCCAAATAAAGCTTGGAATTCCAGACCAACGCCGTATACACCGCACCGATCTTCATATTAGGCTCTTTATAATAGCTTAGCTGTCTGTTATTTATAATCCAAGTTATACCACCGTCGCCCCCGATGACGATATCGCCGATTTCGGTTTCTGTCAATGACAATACGGTAGTGTAATCCAGGCCGTCCTTGGCATTGAACTTCCTGACAATCTCCCCAGAAGGAGACATTACATAAACACCGTCAGCGATGGTACCCAACAGATAATTACCAGATTTCTGCTTATAAACAGAAAACACTGATTGTGACGGAATTACAGAATCCTCACCGATAAGAAAATAATCTCCATCCCTCCTTTCCACATAAACCACCCTGTCGGACAATCCGGAAAAACATTCCTTAAAATCCTCACCTTCGAACTTTAAGAGTCCATCATCCACCTGAATAAGGAACTCACCATCGACATAGAAAAGATATCCTATATCTCCATTTATCCATTCCCTAATCTCTCCAGTAGCGATATTATATGTTATAAATCTCTGATGTGTAGACAAATAGAGAATATCTCCTTTCGGGAAGACACGCCAGAAAATATCCTCTCTAACCTCGGGATCACCCCTATAAAGCATCGTAAAACCCAAGACACCTCTCGTATCACGAGTCCAATAGCCGAAAAAATAATCACCCGCACAATATAATCGCCCCGACTCCTCATCATATTTCAGATGCCTGATAACCAGCTCTCCATCAATCTCATAAGCCTCCGTATTGATACCGTCGAAAACCACGAGTTTGGTACCCGACGCATAGTATACAAAACCATTTCCATCCTGTTCGATAGACCAAATCTGTGAATCCCCCTTATACTGAGACGGAGGATAATTCAACACCAAAGACTTGAACAAATTCGGATTATCATACGCCAAGACATCCGGCATCAGGGCCAGGCAACATACAATCGAACAAACGATTCTATATATAGGAAAAGTATATTTGGTCATCACTTAGTCTTTTGTAATGCCAAATATACTAATTAATTCAAGTTCCGCAATTATTCCAACTCCTAAAACTCCATAGACACTCCTGCCGTCACGCGTCTTGGTTTCCCAATCTGGAAAAATGAATTCCCCACAGACTTGAAATAAAACACATCATAAGATGCATCAGTCAAATTGTCACCCCTGACGAAGAAATCCAGATGAGGGAAGGAAATCCTCAAATCGCAACCCGCTGTCCAATAAGGCTCCTGCGACAACTCCCCTGCCTCGTCCCAGAAAATTTTTCCCGTACGGGTAATGTCTGCTGTCAATGCTGCCGCACGTACGACTCTTCCTCCGAAAGTGAAACGATAACCGGCAGACGCATATAAAGTACTTGATGGTGAATATGGTATCCTGTTATTAGAATAGTCCTCACGTCCATCATTATATTCCTTAAAACGGGCGTCGGTAACACCTGCGGAAGCATCCACATGAAGACCTTTCCATCTCCATGAAAGTTCAGCCTCCAGGCCCAAACTCCTGGATCGCCCGGCATTGGCCATCATACGTCCGGTTCCATTCCCGTAAGGGAAAACTGTAATCTGCTGATTCCTACATAAAACATAGAAAGCATTTGCCGATACATCCAAGAAATGTCCTGCACGACGCATGCTCCAACGTCCTCCAACCTCATGATCCACACATGTCTCAGGCTTATACTTGGTAGCCGCTGCAGTCATTTCATTTTGAGAACCTGAGCCCATTCCGAATTTCTCCATCATGCCTTTCATCATCTTGTTCTGCAAGATATCAGAGAAAATCTGAGAATTGAAACCGCCTGATTTATAGCCTCTTGATACGGATGCATAAAACTTCAGACTCTCCCCGCGCTCGGGCATTGACCCGAACGAAGCATCATATATGGCGGACAATTTCGGAAGGAACTGGAGAAAATGCTCTGACTCATGCCCGGCAAAGGTGGTCGAGAGCGGCGTGTAATCCGACATGTAACTCATCTTGAAATGGATATCAGCACGGGAATCATATTTCATAAAATCGCCCTCGTGATCCAAACGGAAACCTGCCGTCAGAAGCCATCTTCCAAGTCTGAAATATGACTCATGATATGCAGCCACGTTATAAGTCCAAAAGCGGAAGTCACTGGTAATCGGAAAGTTGTCTTCCTGAAGAGAAAGCCTGCCCACCCACTCGGGGATATGAGCATTGGCCTGACCCAAAATCAGAGAGTTGATACCGTCAGACAGGAAATGGACCGGAGCCGACATGTTGTTCAACTTGCCGAAAGCAAAAACGCCGGACTGGGAATCCCACCATTTTGGGTGATTCACTGGACGGAACACAACTTCCTGAGTGACAACATATTGGTCCTGTGTCTGATTCATCGTAAACATCGACTTAGGCGTGAAGTCCTGATCCAAATCCATGGAATCATGCAGGAGCTGGAAACTCGTAACTGAACTGACTTTCAAGCTGTTGCCCTCCTTCGTCGCCCTAAATCCATCCATAACGGAAAGTCTCTTGTAAGCGCTCTTGTCGTTATAGGAAACCGGATTCAAGGTTCCGTCCGAATAAAGTCGGTAAGGATACCCGCCCTGATCCGTGTAAGACACGGAAAGTGAATTGTCCAGGTCAATGCTGCCGCGAGTCTTGGAATAGCGGAGTCTGATGGCGGCCATATCTGACGGATCGCATTTCTTTCCGGTATATTCATTTGTATAAAAGCCATCTGTATGACGATATGCTACCGCAGCTCCGAAAGCACCCTTATATACAGAAGCATTGACATTCAACGAATTGGCAGAACCATACTCGATTCCTGCGCGAACGCCTTGCCATACTTTAGGGGACAGCGTCTCCACAGACAGAACGCCCAACATGGAGTTTCTCCCATAGAGGGTTCCCTGCGGGCCGCGCATCATATCCACGCGGCGGATGTCCAGAAAACTGAAGTCGAAATGATTTTTGTCGATTACAGGCACATCATCTATATAGAGACCCATGACTGGGTTTTCCATCCTGGAGCCGATACCTCTTATATATATGGTAGAGGTCATGGATGAACCATAATCAGGTATGAAAAGTCCCGGAATTTTACCGGAAAGTCCTTTGGGGGCCTCGATTCCTGAGGCTTCTATCTGCTTCAGTGCCAGCGAAGTGACAGGTGTCGCAAGTTCTTCAGTTTCAAGCTGTCGCTTAACAGAAGCTGTAACTACAGATGTAGACAAAGTATCCACTTGAGCGACGGTCAATGCGCATGACAGCAGTAAAGGTAAGATCATATTTGTTTTTCGTTTAGTTTAAATTCAGTGTAAAGGACAGTATCATTCGTGACGATACTGACTAGGGGTCTTGCCTGTATGTGACTTGAAGAACTTATAGAACACCGACTGGTTCGGGAAGTTCAGTTTCACAACTATTTCCTTTATGGAAAGATCGGAGTATTTCAGCAAGTTCTTGGATTCCAGAATGACGAACGAATCTATCCAGTCAGGTGCAGAACGGCCGCTGACACTCTTCACGAGTTTGGAAAGATACTTCGGCGTAAGGCACAGTTTATCAGCATAAAAGGCCATGTTGCGCTCCGTTGTATGATAGTCTGTAACAAGTCTCAGGAAATGGTCATATATATATTTGGCCTTAACTGAAGGAGACTGCGGCTTGTGCACTGCCTCAGAGAGCCTGCCGGACCAGATGGAACCCAGATAATAAGAAAGCGAAGACACTAGAGAACCGAGAGCCTCCATTTTATTTTCCATATTGTCCCTCAAAAGGACAGACGCCAGATTAAGATACATTTTACAGACTGCTTCCTCGCTCTTGTTCAGGACAATGCAAGGGTTATCCATAAGTGCCACACTTTCGTTGAAAATGCGGTTAAAATCGAACCTGACATTGGACATGAAATCCTTGGACATGGCCACCACGATGAAGTGGAGATCCTTGTCCACTGGATCTACACCGGAAACTCTTATTATATTTCCAGGAACATTGAAAACCAAGGAATTGGCAGAAATCTGGAAAGAATCCAGATTCACATCCAAACTTATCTTTCCTTTAAGACAATATATGATAATGTATCCGTCGAATCTGAACGGATATTGGAAAACAGTAAGCGCCTTGTCATACTTCATATCCGCGATGAGGATATCGTCGCCGAGACCCGTGCCGGGCATGTCCGGAAACAACTTCCTGAATTTCGGGATGCTGATGTTATGTAATATATCTTGATGCTCCATATCTCCGCAAATATAGTCATTTTTGACAAATTATTGCAAAATTACTTATTTTTCGACCTAAATAACAACTTTCGTTCCACTTAAACACAAAGTGAGGGCAATTTGGCAACTTTTTTGTATATTTGTATAATTTGCGTTTAGAAAACAGAAAAAAGTAGAAATATGAACACGTTAAGCAAAATGTTCTGCACGGCGGCTGCCGCTATGATGCTGCCTTTGTGCATGACAGGACAGGAAACCCTGACACTCGAGCAGTGCCGGGAAATGGCCATCAGGAACAATAAGGACCTGGACCAGGCCAGAACGAAAGTGGAAATGGCAGGTTACGACCGTAAAATCGCCAGAGCGAACTACTTCCCGAACATCAGCGCCACAGCCGCATACATGTATAATGAGAAGAATCTCGCTCTCATAAGTGACGAAATGTCAGGCAAACTGACAGGCGCAGGCGCCGCCCTCCAGGGTAAGGTCAATGAAAAAGTAACAGCCGTCGTAGAGGCATTGGGAAAAATCCCGGGAGGAAGCGACATTATGCAGAGCCCGATTTTCCAGTCCATCACGGCAGCATTGTCCAAAGGAGAAATCAGTTCCGCCCTCACTCAGCTCGGAACCGAAATCGACGATGCGTTCCACTTGGATATCCATAACGTATTCGCAGGCGCAGTCTCTCTCCAGCAGCCAGTCTTCATGGGCGGTAAGATTATCAATGCCAACAAGATGGCTCATCTCGCAGAAGACCTCTCCAAAGCACAGTACGACCAGCAGTATCAGGATCTCCTCACTACTGTAGACCAGGCATATTGGCAGGTAGTTTCCATCGCCAACAAAAAGAAACTTGCCGAGAACTTCTCCGACCTCTTGGAAAAGATGGAGCACGACGTGAACATCACTGTAAATGAAGGTGTTGCGACGGCATCTGACGCCCTCGCCATAAAGGTAAAGGCTAATGAGGCCAATATGATGAAAACCAAGGCCACAAACGGTCTGGTACTGGCCAAGATGCTGCTCTGCAAGGAAATAGGCATTGACCTTAACAGCGAAATTACCCTGGCGGACGAAAGTCTGAACGCGGTTCCGGTTCCTCAGATGAGCCCTGAGAAGGACATCGAGAGCATCTGGGCCGACAGACCTGAGACCAGAAGCCTGAATCTCGCATCTGAGATTTACGACAAGAAGGTGAAAATCACCCGCGCAGACATGATGCCGAAAGTTGCGTTGACAGCCAACTATCTGGTTACCAACCCTAATCTTTACAATGGCTTCCAGAATAAATTCAGCGGCATGTTCAATGTCGGTGTCGCAGTGAATATCCCTATCTTCCACGGTTTCGAGGCCATGCAGAAGACTCGCAAGGCTAAGGCTGAAGCTACACTTTACATGAGCAAATACGAAGACGCCAAAGAACTTATCAACTTGCAGGTTACACAGTTACGCAAACAGCAGGACGAGGCTCTCGAGAAATTGGAGATGGCCGAGAACAACCTGAAGAGCGCCGAGGAGAACTTGCGTACAGCATCCATCGGTTTCGAGGCAGGTGTCGTTACTACGAACACGGCACTCGCAGCGCATACCGCATGGCTCCAGGCCCATTCAGAGTATATAGACGCAGGTATCGAGGTCCAGATGACCAACGTGAACCTCCAGAAAGCTGAGGGAAACTACACCTCGGACCTGAGCGGCAAATAAAACGTAACTTACTGATTCAGAATAATAAAAAAGTAAAATATCATGGTACAGAACAAAAAATCTTACAATCTTGTAATTGGAGTTTTGGCTCTTCTTACAATTATCCTGTTGATTGCCGTAATCGGATATTTCGTGTCCAGACCTAGACCATTGGTAATCCAAGGCGAGGCTGAGGCTACAGAATATAGAGTTTCAGGTAAAGTTCCCGGACGTATCGAAACCCTCTTCGTTAAAGAAGGCGACATGGTACACAAGGGCGACACAGTAGTTTTCATCGACTGCCCTGAAGTCCGCGCTAAACTCGAGCAGGTAACTGCGCTTAAAAACGCTGCATCAGCTCAGAAGAGTAAAGCCATCAACGGCGCCCGCAAAGAGCAGATCGAAGGCGCTTACGAGCTTTGGCAGAAAGCTATTGTAGGTGAGACCGTCATGAAGAAATCTTACGACAGAATGAAGAGCCTCTACGAGCAGAAAGTGGTTTCAGCCCAGAAGTTCGATGAGGTCGAGGCTCAGTACAATGCTGCCGTAGCTACCACCAAGGTCGCAAAGAGCCAATACGATATGGCTGTGAACGGCGCACGTTCTGAGGACAAGGCTGCCGCAGACGCCCTCGTAGACCAGGCCAACGGTGCTCTTATGGAGGTCAATGCTGCCCTTGCAGAGATTTATCTCGTATCTCCTGCAACAGGTGTCATCTCAGCTACCTTCCCTAAAGTAGGCGAACTCGTAGGACAGGGCTCTCCTATCATGACAGTGACCGACCTCGACGACATGTGGTTCACATTCAACGTACGTGAGGACTATCTCCATGGCCTTCAGCAGGGTGACAAAGTGACAGTCAGCATCCCTGCCCTCGACGGCAAAGAGTGCACAGCTACTGTAAATTACATAGCAGTACGCGAGTCTTACGCTACTTGGAAAGCTACCAAGGAAACAGGCATGTACGACGCCAAGACATTCGAGGTAAGAGCCGTTCCTGACACTAAAGTGGACGGACTCCGCCCAGGCATGTCAGCTATCATCAAAGACGCTAAACTCCTTAAGAAATAAGTAATTATGAGGTTTTGGCATAACATAGGAGCGGTTATACGCCGTGAGCTGAGGATAATGAGGAACAGACCGATTTATCTTCTCGGCTCCGTCGTGACAATCGCATTCTGCGCCATCTTCTTCCTCACCTTCCTCAAACAGGGACTCCCGCACGACCTGCCTATCGGAATAGTCGACATGGATAATTCATCATTGTCCAGAAACTTCGCCAGACAGCTCGATGCGACCCAGCTCGGCAGAGTAATAAAATATGACACTTTTGAAGATGCCAGGGAGGATATGCAGAGCGGGAAAATCACCGCTATCTGTTTAATCCCCAAGGGAATGTATGCAGACGTACAGGCAAGCCGACGTCCTACGTTCTCTTACTATCTGAACGGACTTTACTTCGTCGGAGGAGCATTGTCATATAAAAATATTCTGACGATGATAAACCTCGCGGACGGCGCTGTCCAGAGAGAGGTGCTCCGCGCGAAAGGCGTGAACGAGGACGCGATCATGGGAAGGATCAGACCCGTGGATGTAGATGTACATCAGATTGGTAACCAATATACTAACTATGGTTACTACCTGACAAACATCTTCCTCCCGGGTGTATTGGCATTGACAGTAGTCATCATCATGATTTACTCTCTCGGCGCAGAGCTGAAATATGGAACTTCCCGTCATTTGCTGATGACAGCCGGCGATTCCATGTGCGTTGCAGTTTTCGGCAAGATGCTTGTCTATACCATTCTGTTCTCGGCACTTGGTCTCGGCATCATCCTGCTGATGTACGACTGGATGCACTTCCCTATCGCGGGATCCATCTGGAACATGTTCCTGGCCATCCTTCTGTTGGTGTTGGCCAGCGAAGGTGTGGCAATATTCATAATAGGTATGCTTCCGATTCCACGTCTTGCACTGAGTATCGGCGCATTGTACAGCGTGCTGGCGTTCTCGATGTCAGGATTTACCCTGCCTGTAGAGACCATGCCTCCTTATATTCAGGGACTTGCAGAGGCCTTCCCGCTCAGGCACTACTTCCAGTTCTACTCTAGAGAAGTGATCTTCGGAACAGGTTTCGCAGGTTGGTACAAGGAAGTCATACACTTGCTCATTTTCGTATTACTCCCTGCGTTCGCTTTGTGCAGACTCAAGAGAGCTTACATTTTACAGAATTTCCCTAAAAAGTAGAGGTCGATATGAAGAAAAATAGTTATGCAAGGATGTGGTTTCAGGACTTCTGGGGAATATTCACGCATGAACTGAGACAGATTTTCACTGACTCCGGTGTAATGGTTATCTTCTTCCTCGCCGGTCTCGCCTACCCGATTCTGTACAACTTCATGTACTTGAACGGAATCCTCAACGAGACGCCGATCGCGATTGTGGACAATGCGGACTGCTCCGCAAGCCGCCGCTTCGCGCGGGAAGTCGATGCCACTAGAGAGTGCCGGATAAAGTATCATTGTGTCAATGTCGATGAGGCTCAGACCTTAATGAAAGAAGGTAAGATCAGAGGCTACCTGTATTTCCCTTCAGATTTCGGTGAAAAATTGGCACGAATGGAGACCGCGACATTGTCCGCTTACGCTGATATGAGCAGTTTCTTGTATTACAAGAATATTCTCATGGCTGCCAATCAAGTGATGCTCCATGAAGTAGGCAGCATCCAGATGGAGCGTTACGCGGCAACGGGATTCTCAGGAATACAAGCAGAATCGCTGATCCAAGCCATTCCCTACGAAGAGAACAATCCTTATAACAGGGCTTTCTCTTATTCGTTGTTCCTCCTGTCTGCGATTTTGCTGGTCATCGTCCAGCAGACGTTGTTCTACGGTATGTCCATGCTCGTGGGTACCGCCCGTGAGGAGAACCGTAGTTTCGCTTTACTTCCTGACAAGTTGGAAGGACATGGAGTAGGCCGCGTAGTACTCGGACGCGGAATGGCTTACTGGCTGATTTACATGGGAATATCCATGTATATCGCCTTTATCATTCCAGCCATGTTTGGTATTCCTCAGAGGGGTAATTACTGGGATATCCTCTTGCTCCTGCTGTTCTTCGTAACAGACTGCGTGATGTTCTCGATGACATGGAGTTCGCTGATTACGAGAAGAGAGTCTGTCTTCCTTCTTTTCTTGGTGATGTCTCCTATCTGCTTGTTCCTCACAGGTTTTTCATGGCCGACTGAGGCATTCCCTGAATTCTGGAAATGGTTCTCATACATCTTCCCTACCACATTCGGTTGTCAGGCATTCATCAACATGAATACTGCAGGTGGAGATTTGTGGACAGCACATGACCAGATGATAGGTCTGACTATCCAGACGATAATTTACTTCGCACTCGCATGTATAGCAGTATATGCAGAGAATTGGTATCTGCATCATAAAGAGATGCTTAAAGAGAAAAAACGCGAACTTGCAGCCCGCGCAGGTGTAGACCTGGACGAGGACCGTAAAATTATCGCCGGAGAATAAATTCAGTAACGTGAAATCATTTTCTTCTCATGAAGAAGACTGAATATATAGAAATACATGGGGCGAGGGCACATAATCTGAAAGGTGTCAGCCTCGACATACCGAGAGGAAAGTTCGTTGTAATCACCGGACTTAGCGGCAGCGGAAAATCATCTTTGGCCTTCGACACTATATATGCCGAGGGCCAGCGGCGATATATGGACACCCTGTCAGCTTACGCGAAACACTTCATGGGAGCATTGGAAAAACCTGAAGTGGATGAGATCAACGGACTGAGTCCTATCATCGCCATCGAACAGAAAACCACGGGAAACAATCCGAGATCCACCGTGGGAACCATCACGGAGATTTTCGACTTCATGCGTCTGCTCTACGCCAGAGTGTCACGTGCCTACTCTCCCGTCACCGGAAAAGAAATGGTGAGATACACTGATGAGCAGATAGTCAGCCTTATCATGCAAAACTACAACGGACGGAAATGCTATTTGCTGTCACCTCTCGTCCGCGGCAGAAAAGGACATTACAGGGAGTTGTTCGACCAGTTGCGCAAACGAGGATTCACACAAGTCCGCATAGACGGCGAGCTGAAAGACCTCTCGAGTGTAACGGCATTGGACAGATACAAAGCCCATTTCATCGAACTAGTCGTGGACAAACTAAAGCCTACGACAGGTGACGACAAACGTGTAAAAGACTCTGTCTCAATAGCATTGACCAGAGGTAAAGGCTCGGTAGCAGTCATGGATCTGGAGACTGGCGAGCTTCATCACTATTCCAAGCACCTGGTCGACCCGGATTCGGGCGTATCACTCCAGGAACCGGCGCCGCACTCGTTCTCATTCAACTCGCCCGAAGGATATTGCCCGCATTGCAAGGGACTCGGAAAGATCGTGGACGTGAACATGGATACCATCATTCCGGACAGGAGCATTTCCATAGCGGATGGGGGAATCGTTCCTCTGGGCAAGATCCGAGAGACTAAAAAATTCGACATAGTACGTTCTATAGCAAGAAGATACAACTTCTCACTCTACGATCCGATAGAGGATATTCCGGAAGAAGCCGTATCACTTATCGTGTTCGGTTCGGACGAACTGTTCAGGGTCGGCGACGGTGCCATGTCGGAGATGGTGTCATTTCCGGGAATCGTGGAAGACATCGAGGATAAAATCGTGTGTCCGGTTTGTCACGGAACCAGGCTGAACGAACAGACGAAATGCTTTAAAATAGATGGCAAGACCATATCCGATGTCGCTGCCATGGAGATGTCCACGCTGGCGGAATGGATACGGGAACTACCTTCAAAACTCTCTGACAGAGAGAATATTATAGCCAGAGATATTCTTAAGGAACTGGCAGAGCGCACAGGGTTCATGCTGGACGTGGGATTGGATTACCTGTCACTCGACAGAGCCACGGCATCACTGTCCGGAGGAGAAAGTCAACGAATCCGACTCGCTACCCAGATAGGCTCGAAGCTGGTAAACGTCCTGTACATATTGGATGAACCGAGCATTGGCCTGCACCAGCGCGACAACCGCAAACTCATCCATTCGCTGAAGGAGCTGCGAGACGAAGGAAACTCCGTCATGGTGGTGGAACACGATGCGGAGACGATGTACAGCGCGGACTGGCTAGTCGACGTGGGACCGGGAGCAGGCGAAAACGGCGGAAAGATTTGCCTCAACGCGCCTGTAGACATAGTACTGTACGACAAACACCCGGATAAAGAGGTCGCAAAGCATTGTATAATAGGGCCTTCACTGACTCTTGACTACTTGAAAGGCATCCGCAGGATCGAGATTCCCCAGACACGAAGAAAGGGCAACGGCAAGTTCCTCGGAATAAGAGGTGCCTGCGGCAACAACCTGAAAGACGTGAACATAGACTTTCCTCTGGGCATCTTCATCGGCATAAGCGGAGTCAGCGGAAGCGGCAAATCATCTCTGATAAACGAGACGTTGATGCCGATTCTGAAAAACAAGTTCTACAACTCGAAAATGCACCCGCTGCCATACAGCGACATCATCGGGACTGAAAACATAGACAAGCTCATCGAAATAGACCAGAGCGCTATAGGACGAACCCCGAGGAGCAACCCGGCGACATTCACCGGCGTTTTCAACGACATCCGCAACCTGTTCGCAGAGACTCCTGACGCCAAAGTGCGCGGATTCGGCCCTGGAAGATTCTCGTTCAATGTCGCCGGAGGCCGTTGCGAAGCCTGCAAGGGAGCAGGAATAAAAGTAATCGAGATGAATTTTCTCCCTTCTGTCAATGTCGTTTGCGACGAGTGCCGGGGCAAGCGTTATAAGGACGATACCCTCGCCGTAAAGTATAAGGGCAAGAGTATCAATGATGTACTGGAGATGCCTATAAGCGAGGCTTACGAGTTTTTCTCAGGCATTCCGAAGATCGCTCAGAAACTTAAAGCTCTCGTAGATGTCGGACTGGGATACATTCATCTGGGACAGTCTGCCGTTACTTTGTCAGGCGGAGAGAGCCAGAGAATGAAACTTGCATCAGAATTATACCGAAAGGACACAGGAAACACCCTTTATATATTGGACGAGCCTACCACAGGCCTACATTTTGAAGATATAAAGGTACTGTTGGGAGTATTGCAAAAACTCGTGGACAACGGCAACACCGTGATAGTCATCGAGCATAATCTGGACGTCCTGAAATGTGCCGACTATTTGTTCGACATGGGTCCGGACGGAGGACGGAGAGGCGGATATGTCGTAGCTTCAGGTACTCCTGAAGAGTTGGCTGAGAACCCCGCTTCAGTTACTGGCCCTTACTTGAAGGAAGCGCTCTCGCAGCCAGGTATTTAGTTGAAATTTAAAAAGATAACACTATGATCGAGACTGATAAGTTCAATGTTCTTTTGGTCAATGACGGAAAGACTCATGAGGTCCCGTTCCTGAAAAGGCTCGGAGATTTTTCTGAAGAGACATGCAAGACAGTAAAGGATGCCAAGACAGGCGTCGAATATCCGGTATTGGCAGCATTGGTAGACAACATGTTGAAAGAGCTGGACTATCGTATGGTAGTGGCTCATGAAGTGGAATTTATCGGTTACAATCATCCGGACGGACGCAGAACTTACCTAAGGTCATTGTGTTTTGTACTGCAGAATGCTATCAGGAAAGTTTTCCCTGACAAAGTCCTGATTGTGGACCATTCGCTGCCAAGCGGGTTGTATTGCACTGTAAATGAACCGGAACTGAAGGAAGACGGAAGGCGCACCGCCTTGAAAATCGATACACAGGCATTGACCCGAATAAAAGAGGAGATGCATTCGCTCGTGGAGAGAGACCTTCCGTTCAGGAAGGAAAAGATGGCGTGCGACAAGGCGGAGAGGCTTTTTCTGGCAAATCACCAGCCGGACAAGGCGGAGCTGCTCAAATCGCTCGGGGAATTCATCTGCAGCGTATATTTCCTTGACGGTCAGATAGATACATTCCATGGACCATTGCTTCCTTCGACGGGTTATCTGAAGGTATTCGATATCGTTCCGTTCGCGGAGGGATTTTGTCTACAGTTCCCTTGCACCGGTGATTTCGACAGGGTTATTCCGGTGAAGTCGCAGTCCAAGATCGCGGCTACGCTGGCCAAATATTCGGACTGGTGTTCGGTGATCAGGGTAAATGGTATCGGAACCTTGAACAGCGCGATAAGCAATGGACAGGCCATAAATCTGATCAATATGGCGGAGTCGCTTCACGAGAGGAATTATGCGGCGATTGCGGACCAGATTTATGCACAGCGTGACAGGATAAAGGCGGTGTTTATCGCCGGTCCTTCGTCGAGCGGAAAGACGTCTTCTTCGCTCAGGATAGCTCTCCAATGCCGGGTTTTGGGCCTCGTGCCTAAGGTTATCGAGCTGGACAACTATTTCGTGGACAGGGAGCATACGCCTAAGGACAGCGACGGTAATTACGATTTCGAAGCTCTGGAGGCGATGGATCTCAAACTGCTGAACAGTCAGCTGAATGATTTGTTCGCAGGTAAGGAGGTGGAGCTCCCACGTTTCGATTTCAAGCAGGGCAAGTCAGTTCCGTCCGGCAAGCGTATATCCCTGGGTGAAAAGGAGATACTGATAATGGAGGGCATCCATGCTCTGGATCCTGCGATGGTTCCGGATGTAGACAATTCGAGGATTTTCCGTGTTTACGCATCGGCCTTGACGTCATTGAACGTAGACGAAAACAACAATATTTCGACTTCGGACAACAGGTTGCTGCGCCGTATGGTGCGCGACAATCGTGTGCGCGGAATCACCCCTGAGGAGACGATCATGCGATGGAGCAGTGTGCGCCGCGGCGAGGACAGGTGTATCTTCCCGTTCCAGGAAAATGCCGACGCATCGTTCAACTCAGCATTGATTTACGAGCTCCCGATGCTGAAATATTATGCCGAGCCGCTCCTGAGGCGTATAGCCCCATCGTCACCGGCCTACACCGAAGCCGTCAGACTGCTGAAGTTCCTGGATTACATTATAGCCCTCTCGCCGGATGAAATCGCAGCGATTCCTCCTACGTCGATTATGCGTGAATTCATCGGTGGGCAGACGTTATAAATAGTTGTTTTTTCCGGAAAATTTACTACCTTTGCACCCGCTGTCCACGCGATGGGCGGCACAGGTTAATTTATTAATTATTAAAACAGATTCACAATGGCTGTTAAAATTCGTTTACAGCGCCATGGTAAGAAGAATTTCGCATTCTTTCACATTGTAGTGGCAGACGCACGCGCACCTCGCGATGGTCGTTACATCGAGCAGATCGGCTCTTACAACCCTAACACAAACCCTGCAACTATCGTTCTCAACAGCGAAAGAGCTCTTGCATGGCTTAACGTAGGTGCTGAACCGACACTCGTAGCTCGTCGTATCCTTTCTTACGAAGGAGTTCTTCTCAAGAAGCACCTCGAAGGTGGTATCGCTAAGGGTGCCCTTTCACAGGAGCAGGCTGACAAGAAATTTGCTGACTGGAAAGCACAGAGAGACGCTAAGATCGAGGCTAAGAAACAGGGTCTGAGCAAAGACGCTGCTGATAAGGCTAAAGCTGCTGAAGAGGCTGAGGCTAAAGTCAATGCTGCAAGAGCAGAGGCTATCGCCAAGAAGAAAGCTGAGGCTGAGGAAGCTGCAAGAAAAGCTGCTGAAGAGGCTGCCGCTGCAAAGGCTGCTGAGGAAGCAACTGAGGCACCAGCTGAAAACGCTGAGGCTTAATTGTTCAGGACAATGTCAGAAGACGTGGATCTCATACAGGTCGCCAGGATTCTCAAATCCAACGGTACAGATGGGGAACTTCTTATCAGTTTCCGTGATATCGCGCCCGAAGACATCGACACACAGGAACCGGTGTTCATCTATTGTGATGGACTCCCGGTTCCATTTTTTATTACCGCGTTCGCGCAAAGAGGCCGCAACCGCGCACTCGTGAAATTCGCCGACGTAAACTCATTCGACGATGCCGAAGAAATCTGCGGACAAGCGGTTTATGTCAATGCCGAAGATTACAGTGATCTCGACACATCCGAAGAAGGCGACTTCTCCATGCTCGCCGGATGGACACTCGAAGACGCGGAAGGCGTAAAAATCGGAACCATAACCGACTACGAAAACATTCCGGGAAACCCTTGCCTGTACGTAGAAACGAAAAACGGACAGGTAATGATTCCTCTTCACGAAGAACTCATCCTGTCCATAGATGAAAAAAATCAGACCCTCACGATGGAAATTCCTGAAGGCCTGATATAGATTATATTATAAAACTCTTTCAGCTTCCAGCACATTATCACCTTTCCCTTCTTTCAGTTCTCTATAGAACGCTGCTGTCGCTGTCTGCACATATGGAATCAGCCAGATAAAACCGATACCCAAAGTGATGATGGAAACAACCCACCAGCCGATAAAACTGAGCAACAACCAGAAATAATCGAACTTGTGTCCTCTCATAAGATCACGGCTCTTATCTATGGCCTCATCGATACCCAGCTCCGGATGCTCCACGAGAATATATGGCGTCATCGCATAAGAGAACGCCTTTATAATACCAGGAACAACGAGAAGCAAAGACCACAAGAATATATATACATAGGTCAGGAGCATACCAAGCACAAGATGCAGCCAGCCGCGCCCCTCGCCGAATGCCACAGTAAACATATTGGATGACAATCTGTTGTCACCAGTTTCAAAAAGGATCCTGAAAGAGTTGAAGTAACCTGCCATCAAAGGATAAAGGACCAAAACTATCAACAGAGTTCCTCCATAAGTCACATAGGCAGGAAGAATCAACGGACTTCCGGCAGAAATATTCAGCACTGATGCATAGCGGGGACCACACAATGCTGACAGCAAAAGCATAAAAATTATAGTCGCGATAACCGCCTGCGCCCAGTTTCCGTTCAACGCCGAACGCGCCTCGCTTTTAAATTCCTGATTAGTTTTCATACGCGCAAATTAATCTGAAATCGTGATACTTGCCATGAAGCTGTCAATGCAGCAGTAACGTGGAGCATCTTCACGGTTAGACAAAATATTCAAATCCAAATACTGGAAAGCTCCGATTTTATCCAACTCCACTTTCTTCCAGCCTCTGACCAGAGTCAGACCCTTGTCTGAATAATTAACAAGATCCACCTCTGTAGAACCCGTAGTCTTACCTTCATTGATTCCGGTAATTCTCAGCTTGATATAGTCGCCTGCCTGAAACTTAGGACATCCGGGAACGCCGAAGAGAACAGCATTGGCCACATAGTTCGTATTGCATATATACATGGAGTTCGGCGTGCAAGTTCCGTTCTTATAGAACTGGAAAGTCATGGCATGGTCAGGCATCAGGCTAGTACGAGGATTATCGTAATAAACTACAAAGCCATTGCCCTTCTTGGTCATCTTGGAAGTATCTGCAACACTGTAAAATGACTTCACATACCCTTCTTTAAATGTAGTGTCACGAAGAACCGAAATAGCGAAACCTCCTGTATGGATATCTTTATCGACGCTCTGCTTATTATGAAAAATGAGTGAGCCTGACTGATCTGCAAACTCCTGCGCAAACATGACACTGTCGACCCATGGAGAAGCCCCTACATTAGAATACTCGAAATTACAGAGGGTAACAAAGTTAGACGAGAATGAACCGCCCATACAACCACAGACAGCAACTCCCAGTGCAAGTCCGCTTAAAATCTTCTTAATATTCATGAATATAATATATGTTTTTCATTACTTATAGATGCAAAAATACTATTTTCTTGCATGACACGAAAGAAAAACGCATAAATAGTGAAAAAAGTCTCAAAAAGTTTTGGAGATTTAAAAAATGTCCGTATATTTGCAATCCCAAAGTAAGAGAAACACTAAAGTTTCACGAACATGCGGATGTGGTGAAATGGTAGACACGCTACTTTGAGGGGGTAGTGGGCGTTGGTCCGTGTGAGTTCGACTCTCACCATCCGCACGAAAAAAAAGCATCAGAAATTCTGATGCTTTTTTTGTTTTTACTTCGTGCTATTTTGATAAATATGAATCTTACCTATAGAATGTGCACCTAACACATCTATTTCCCATTTAAACACACGCTCTGATGGCAATATCGTAATATCGAAAGATCTCCCATTTTGTATCACAATAACGTTATCTAATGTAACGACTTCCATTTTAGTGGATTTATCTATCTCTGAATTATAGCGAATCCCAACATTGCTACCATCTGAATACTGCATCACCCCCCAAATCATCTTCGACTCATAATCTGTTGTAACCGTCGCTTTTCCACCATTAGAATCGAAATACAACTCAGACTTATCAAAATTAATATCCTCAACTCCTCCGATTAAAGTATCTTTACAAGATACCAGAACCAAGAAAAACACGATAAAAAAAATGTTTTTTTTCATAATATTAAATATACTTTAATTATGTCCAGAAACAATCAAGTTCTTTCTGTGAACAGAAAAGTTTACACCTCATCGCGTGATGCAATCTGAGACGTTTGGCAAGGTCCCGCCATCTAGAAAAAGACAACTATTGCAAATATGCAAAATTGTAACGACTAAACAATACCTTTTCGAACGTATGTTACATCGAGGGTGAATTTGTGGACATTGTGTGACACCGTGATACACCGTGTGACATACTGTGACAATGCGTGACATCATTTGAGGCATCAACCAATCAAGCATAGAAGGTATGAACAAGATCACTTACACGAAACATTGTGAGTTCTGCGGGACAGAGTTCACAACACCTATTCATTTGCGCCGCTACTGCAGCAAGAGTTGCGTACGAGCCGCCTACAAGATGAGGCTTAAGGAGAAGAGGAAATCCGATGCTGTCAAGACACTGGAGAGAAGCCATGGGCTCATGCCCGAGGTCTGCTATTTCAGCGTGACACAGACCGCATCAATCTTGGGCCTGTCCCGGATGTCTGTCTATCGGATGATATACGACGGGCGCCTGAAGGCCACGAGGCTGTCATCCAGGGCCACAAGAATCAGTCGAGAAGACATTGAATCCACCATGATTGCGCAGAGGCTGTTCTCCCCTGCCGATTTCTACACATTTAACGACATCCTGAAGATGACCGGACGCTCCAGATCCTGGACTTTCAATTTTCTCAGGAGGAACGGAATCACTCACACCTGCCATTCCGGCATCAGGCACTATGACAAGATCCTCTTTGACAAGGTATGGGCACAGACCTCTGTAACACTGCCCGAGAAAGGATGGATAACCATTGAGCAGGTCTGCAATGAATTCCACATGAACAGGTCCTTTGCGCGACTTCAGCTGGCGGTTAACCAGATTACTCGGAGGACGTCGGGCAACACGACATACTACTCAAGGCAGGAAATCATAAACGTAAAAGGGGCTTCCGGCGGCAGCTATTTCTGCTCAGTGCAGGAAGCCATGAATGATTACGGCATGAGTTACGATCAGGTGCGGCATTACCTCAAGCAGGGGAAGATTCAATCACAAGTCATCAGCGGCGACCTGAAATTTGAACGGGACCGCTTCGAAGAAGCGGCGCACATCAACGACAGAACACCCAAAACCGCAGAATTATGAAAGCCACAAGAATAAATATCCGCAAGCGTCAGATTTCCAATGGACGTTCGAGCCTTTACCTTGACTACTATCCGGGCGTTTTTGACCGGATAAAGAAAAGAATGGTCCGACATGAGACACTCTACCTGTATGTTTACGACCGGCCTGAAACGCTTGCAGACAGGCAGCACAATGACGAGATGATGGAACTCGCACGCCAGATAAGGACGAAAAGAATGATTGACATAAGTTCTGCATACTACGGAATCACCAAGAAGGCCGCATTGATAAAGGGAGATTTCCTCCAATATTTTGAGGAACGCTGCATGCTGAAGAACAACACCTACCATAGTGTATTCAAGCACTTTTATCAGTTCTGCAACGGATACTGCACGTTTGAACAATTGTCCGTGACGATGTGCGAGCAGTTCAGGCATTACCTGTTGCATGCAGCACAAAGCAAGACGACCCGTAAACCGCTCAGCAAGACTACGGCATCGTCATACTATGACATGTTTCTGTATATCCTGAAGATTGCGTACAACGACAATGCAATCAGCAGCAACCTTGCTGAATGCGTTTCCGGAATCAGGGCGGAAAAGAAAATCATGACCAGCCTGAACTACGAAGAGCTGGACAGGTTGTTCAAGACCCCGTGCAAATATGAGGTATTGAGGCGAGCGTCCATTTTTGCTGTGCTTTCGGGACTGCGTAGGGGTGATATACTCGCATTGGAATGGAAGGACTACGAGAAAGACTACCACGGAAAGCCGACGTTCAGGATAGTGACGAAGAAGACCGGGGCTGTCTCACATCATCCAGTTTCCGCAGAAGCCATGGATGCGTGTGGACCGGTGGGAGACGGGCTGATTTTCAAGGGACTTACCTTAAGCATGACCACAATCACTTTCAAGAAATGGGTGACCGATGCCGGAATCAGCAAGCCCGTCTCGTTCCACACCCTCCGACACACCTATGCGACCCTCCTGCACGAGAATGGCAACAGCCTGTACACCATCCAGAATCTAATGATTCATCTGCATCCGGGAACGACTGCGCAATACATCTGCAATTCCGATGCACTGGCCAGAAAGGCAGCTGACAGTCTGCATCTCCAACCGTCCAGATTAAAGAGGCTGCTCTCCAAAGTCAAAGAATTATTCAGGTAAAAACAGGATTATTCCAATCAACCGGGAACGTGGTTGAATCTCCGTGGCGATATGATTACCGGCACGAAAGCATAGCGCACAATAGGATAGGCCCGGGCATAGAATTCAGTTTGCTAAATCCGAATTTCTCGGTGTCTTCCTAACCTCAACCCATGCTCCGACCAAGCGTCCGGCAAGCCGGCACCAGTCTGTCCCTCGGGCCGCGTACCCACAGGAGGCTGACCCAAAAGTCAAATTGACTTAGGTCAGCCTCTTTCGTTTCTCCGCTTTTGAGGGGGTCCATCTGGTCTTCGCCGTGCGGTCTGAGGACCTCCTTCGCTTCGCTCCAATTAAGCCTGACGTTATATGGCCTCTAAACCATCATATCATTGCCGTTTCCCACCAGAATAGTTATAACTTTGAGTATTAATTACATGACAAACGCCTTTGGTAGCTGCTGGATCATTCTATCTTCGCCCATAATCGGGACAAGATCTTCCTTCATAAAAGTCGGAATACCCCTCATAGATGTTTGGTGAAGGATGTTCTCCACCCACGCTGGCTTTGAGTCGCATTTCCCTCTTCTCTTCCCGGTCTCCGTGCCAACTACCACCCAATCGATGCCCTGCAAATCCATGTCCTCCGGCATCGGAGAGAACATCGGCTCGAATGTGACATGGTAATGCCTGCATTTGATGTGCTCACGAAGATCTGCAATACGGTGCAACTCATTTCGATGGGTTACGGTAACGCCAATCCAGGCATTGTCGAAGTCCGTCTCAAAGTCGATCCGCTCCGGCCGCTTGGTCAGGAAAACATACTGATGCTGCGGATTGGCTTTCATCCGTTCGAAGATCTCCTCCCGCCACTCGGGCAGCCATCCAGTAAAGTCGCTGAGACCGGTCATAAACCATACGTGAGGCTGCTTGTTGTCCAGGATATGGAGCTTGTTCCTGAAGAATACGGGCTTGGAGAAGTCGTCGGTCATATGGAAACGCCGGCAGTTGTTTCTGGCATAGCAATAAGGACAACCGATGTCACAACCGACAATCAGGTTGACGTTTTTGATCAAGGATTTTATACAGACGGACATGGACGGCTATTTATTGTTCAGGCGGATTTCCTCGTGGTAGAAATAGTTGACGATGACCGGTTTACCTGGCTTGCTTCGCCCGTAAGGAAGATCGTTTCTCAAGTACGGAAAATCATTGTCGATGCATATTTGCTTCACCTGCGCCTCCAGATCCTGCCAATAGCCGCGCTTCCCCTTGTTGTAGATTTCGTCGTACAGCGGAACCAGATGGAGATACTTTTCGTCAATGTAGCGCATGATCTCACCCTTGAACTGGCCGCGGAGGTTCAGGTTCTCCAGCCAGATGAGGTCAGCCTGATCCTTTACGCGTCCGATGATGGCCGGTACATCTGTGATGCCCGGGAAAATGGGCGAAACGAAGCAGACGGTGCGGATTCCCTCGTCGTGGAACTTTTTCATAGCAGCCAGGCGGCGTTCGATGCTGGGGGCATCATCCATATCGTCCTTGAAGTGCTCGTCCAGGGTGTTGACCGACCAGGAAATCGTCACCTTGGGAAAAGTCTTCAGAAGGTCGATATCCCGCAGGACCAGGTCTGACTTGGTGGTGACCATAATCTCCGCCGACGAGCCCCGAAGCTGCTCCAGCAGCATCCGGGTACGCTTATAAGTAGCCTCGTACTCGTTATAACCATCGGTAACAGAGCCTATGACGATACGCTGTCCGTCGTATTTGTGAGGATCCGTGATTCTGGGCCAACTCTTCACGTCAAGGAACGTACCCCATTTTTCCGTATGGCCGGTAAAGCGTTTCATGAATGAGGCGTAGCAGTACCGGCAAGCATGCGGGCAGCCTACATAAGGATTGACGGAGTATCCCCCCACTGGAAGGGAAGATTTGGTCATGACGGTCTTGACGTCCTTATAGGCCAGTGTTGTGACAGTCGCCATGATTACCAGTTAAGAGGTTCCCGGAGGATATTGCCGTCCGCCCCGGGGCTGTCGGTCTCTCCGAAAGCATTGGCCTTGTATTGGATGCACAACATCGTCATGTTCTCCTTGCCATTGTTCTTCAAGGCCCGCTTGCCATCGGGCGATACACGGATAACGGATCCTTCGAGGACAGGGAAGATTTCGCCGTCAACCTGGTACAGGCCTTCACCCTTGATAATGATATAAAGCTCCTCATGCGTCTTGTGAGTATGGAGGAAGCCGCTGTCCTGACCGGGGGCAAGCGTCTGGAAACTGAGTTCGCTGCCTGTCGCACCAACGGCTTGCCCGACGAACACTTTCCCATGAAGGACATTCGGTCCCATCGGGAGTTCGTAACCGATAACCTCATCCCATGAGCCGATGTTGACGGCTTCAAAGTTCTGACCTTTCGCAATTGTCTCAATTTGTTTCATCGCTTTCATATTTTATTGGTTTTCAATATTTGTCTTTTCCTGATTTAGGTTGACTTTTTTGGCGTATTAACCCTGCAGAAAGTTGACCTGGATTTAACTTATCGCTGATTTATGTTGACTTGTCGTCAATATCGCTGTTTTTTGTTGACTTATCCGGTCCTTATCGCGTTCCTGGGTTGACTGGAGGCCGTAGGCCGGAAAGAGACCCAGGAACGGCAGACAAAGATACTGTTTTCCCGTCACTTTCCAAAGCATGCCTCTCCAAGATAGCCCGGACGGCCTTCTCCCGATAGCTGATCCACCACTTCTCCAGAACGCCTTCACAAAAGGCCGCCTCGGCCGGGGTCATCATGTTGATGCTCATGTGGGGGCGACGGAAGTTATAGAAGTCAACAGCTTTGGCTACGGCAGCACGCACTTGATCAATGTCAGTGAAGCGTTTGCCTTTGAGCAGTTCATTCTTCATCGTATTGTTGATGCGCTCCGCCTGAGCGTTTTCTTTGGGGTCTCCGGTCTCGGTCATACTGATCTTGATATGGTTCTTTTGCAAGAGATGCACATACTCGCTGCTGGCGTACTGAACGCCGCGGTCTGAATGATGGATAAGGTCAATCTTTTCGAGGCCATCAAGGCGTTTGAGAGCCATCTCAAGGGCTTCCAAAGGGTAAACGATCTCCAGTGTAGGTCCGACGCTCCAGCCGATGATTTCCTCGGTGTAGGCATCGAGAATAATGGATAAGTAGCAGAAGATATATGTAATGTCATCAACCCATATTGGTATGTATGTGATATCGCTGACCCACAGTTGGTTAGGTCTGGTCGGGATGAGTTCCTTGGTAATGTTCGGGAACGTAGGAAGACCGTGGCGGGAGTCTGTCGTCTTTGGTTTGCGGATGCGGATGCGCACCTTGAGGTTATTCCTGTCCAGGATATCTTCGAAGGTATCCCGGCCTACGGTATCGTTATCCCCGAACTCACGCTTATACATCAACCAGAGCTTCGGGCCGCCAATTCCGGGGTCGATGGCCCTTATGCCTCTGACGTACTCAATCACAAACGCCTCCCGCGCTGCTTTGCGGAGGACCACGTTCTCATCGTACTTGTAATATGCCTGCTTTGACTTGCCAAACAGTTTGCTCAGGGGCTCCACCGGATATAGCTTGGAGTCCTTCGCATGCAGGGTCTCTACCGTTTGGCGCCAGATTTTTTTCTGATGGGCACCTTGAAGGCATCCTCTGCGAGGTCTATCATCGTGTTGTAGGCCTCAGCACGCATCTTCTCATAGCGGAGCTGCTTTTCCAGCTCATCAATGCGTGCCCGAAGAACCTGAACGTCATCCGTAGAACCGCTATGGCCCTCGGGGAGAGTGCTTTCAGGCTGGCCTTTTGCGGTGTTTTTGCTCATGTCGGTCGGTTCTTTCAATCCGTTTTCAACTGCAAATTTACGAATCCATCTGTAAAGATTGGATCTCGAGATAGGAATTTGTCGAACTATTTGCGTTGCACCGACCCCTTTGTTGAAATAAAGATCCATAGCAGTATCATAGAACTGCTCTACTTTTGTTGACCTGTAATAAAACATAAACTGTGTTTTTAACAGTCAACTTTTTTCAGGGTAATACAATATCTCTAACGCGTTTACAACTGTATGTTTTCGTGCACGCACGGAACTATCAAATTTCCGTATATGTCAATGACTCCCCATAATCCTGACCCATCCTTCACTGCTGCTCTACCTTTCCTGAATCCTCGAACTTCTTCATACGGCAATCCAAATGGAATCTTGACATTATTTTCTGTATCTATCACGCCATATTGACCACACTTTTTGGCTACAGCAAGGCCATTGTCAAATCCATAAATATGATCATATTGAACCGGTACTTGCTCGACACCTGACTCGTTAACGAAACCATATAGATATCCTTTTTCCTGGTCTATGCGCACCATGCACAGTCCATATTCATCGAAACTCCAGAAAGAATCATATTGTTTAAACCCAACGACAGGCTTCAATGTATTCCAATCGGTCATTGTCCATTTGTCATACCTATCTTTTACCACTCGCCAACCATTGTGACCTACAGTTTCAACGAAAAACAGATTTTTAAAATTTCCCAACCAAAACAGTCCTATCTGATGGGCAACATCGTTATTAAACAAAACCTTTGCATACATCCATTGCTCTACCTCACGATAACACATATTATTCAAATACAAGTTCCAACCATCGCTATAACCAGCTCCTTGCTTCAACACAAAATCCTTGACAAAATGCTCTGTTGACTTTTGCATCATGAGACCTTTCTTCTTGAGTATAGTCAATGAGATTGCATTGGCATATGATTCTTCTATACATTGATATACATAATCAGAATAATTAAAGTTAGACGCAGGAACTTTATCATATAATTCTACATCCATCAGTCCATGTGATAGTTCGTGATAAAGAACCAGATCAAACAATGCCGCAGCATTACTTGATTTTGATTGTCCGGCTGTGGTTGTAGCATTTACAATCCTCTGAATCTTATCCATCCAAATAAATATCTTGCGTGGCATAAGAGCGTTATTGCTTTCGAAAATATATACGCCTAGAAGATCGCTGATCACTACAGATGTCGGTTCATTAGATTCTCGGTATGAAGATTCTTTAGATCTTACCCACTCGTCAATATCAAGATCTTTGTTTAATGGACAATAATTCACATCCTTTGGCACTCGGATACTACATCCGGTTTCAGGGACGCTTATATACTCATCTCCCATTGTACTTTCTACCAGAAAAACAGGAATATTGATTAAAAGCGAAACAACATCAAGATTGTCTACAAAAGAATGGACAAAAGGTAAGAACTCATCAAGATCGTACATTTTTGGTCCGTCATACATTTGAGGATACTTTCCTCGGGTCAAATCAAATATCTTCATTCCTAAATTCATTTTTATATTTGCTGAATTCTAAATGGAAGTGCAACGACTTCCGAAGTCAAAGTTATATAATT